>JADHOV010000028.1 GCA_016778765.1 Paracoccaceae bacterium
AAGCCGTTTTTTGCAGTTTCGAAGATGATTGCCTCTAAGAGTTTAAATGAATAGTCTTTAAGAATGGTAGGTTTTGCCCGTGTTGTTTAAGCGGCGAAGCCAAGGGCAGAATTATGTCGAATGAAGTTGAGAAATGTGCAAAATATTATGTTGAAAAACAATTGTTTAGCGGTATTGAGTGGCGAATTGAGCAAGCGGGCGAGCTGCGTTTAGAAGGGCGTTCGGGCTATGCAAATCATGCTCGTAAAACGCCCATTCCCGATCGCGCTATCTACCGCATATATTCCATGACTAAGCCGATCATTGCGGCTCTTACCGTGCTGCTGGTTCAAAAAAGGCTGATGCGGCTTTCTGATCCAATCGCTAAATACGATTCACGGTTTTCAAAGATGCGCGTTTTGACGCCTAATGGATCACTAGAGCCTGCGTGTAGACTGATAACGCTTGAAGATTTACTCATGCATCGGGCTGGTTTCAGTTATGAGTTTAACCTTGGTTGCCATATAGCTCCTTATTATCGGGAAGCAGAGATTCTTGCTGATGGCGCGCGAGACCTTAACGAAATGATACGTGCCCTCGCGCAACTGCCATTGGCATTTCATCCAAAAGAGCGATGGCTTTACAGTATGTCGATCGATGTGCTGGCACATCTTGTCGAATGCGTAACCGGCAGACGGATTGATACTTTGCTGCAAGAGTATATCTTTGATCCCCTAGATATGCGCGATACTGGGTTTTGTTTGTCCAATGCGCAATTGCCCCGGTTAATGACAAATTACGGGCGCTACAAATTGGAAGCCATTGCGCCTTTTAAGAAAATTGAACATGTGCTCGAGGAAAATAACGTTGCCCGCATGTATCCAGAACAATCCTCTGAGTTCCGCCGCGGCGGTATTGGTCTGTATGCAACAGCGCAGGATTACAGCGCTTTTGCAAAATTTTTACTGACGGGTAAGTCAGATACGGGCGAAAAACTGATTTCCAATAATATGATTGGCCTTATGCGCGCCAACCGCCTGCCGCTTTCTGACCTGCCCCTCAGCATTTCTGGACAAGCTTTTCCCGGCTATGGCTGGAACCTGTTCGGCCGGGTTATGACCGATCTGGGTCAGGCCGTTGTGCCAACAGCCCTAGGCGAGTTTGGCTGGTCTGGCGCCGCACAAAGCTATTTTTGGGTAGACCCGCAACGACAGATTACGGGTGTGATTATGACCCAATTCATGGGCAGCAATCATCCGCTGCATGAAGATATGCTGAACGCGGCCTATGCCACGCTGTAAATACCGTTGAGTTTAGCGTGCAGAGGCAAGTAAAGCGGAAACATCCAAATGCTTTTCAAGATGATCGGCCAAAGCGTTTAACGTTTGATCGACAGTTTGCGAATAGGCCTGCGCACTGCTTTGAATATGCAAACCCTTTAAAAACGCATGGCGAAACCCATCGCTCGAGAACATACCGTGTAAATAGCTGCCCATGACCAGACCATCCGCGCTTATGGCGCCTTCGTTGCGCCCATTAAGCTGAGCAAAAGGGCGCAGCGTATCTGGGCCCTGCGTTTGGCCGATATGAATTTCATATCCGCTAAACTCTTGCTGTGTTGGCGGGTGTATTGCATTTACTTGGCCCAATTGCTTTTTGGGATACATGATTGTGTTTACCTTCAACAAGCCAAGGCCTTCTGTTTTGCCGAATACGCCCTCAATCCCCTCAGGATCATCGATGACGTTTCCCAGCATTTGATACCCACCACAAATCCCCAAAACATGCCCACCGCGCCGGCGATGCGCTTTAAGGTCGATATCCCAGCCTTGCGCGCGCAGATAGGTCAAATCAGCCGATGTCGATTTGCTGCCAGGCACGATCACCAAACGCGCATCAGCGGGGATGGCTTGGCCAGGACGTAGAACCGTTACTTGTAACTCTGGATCATTGCTGAGCGGATCCAGATCATCAAAATTTGCGATACGTGACAATCCCAAACACACAATATGCGGCTTACCGGGCCGCTGCGGGGTTGCGATGTCCAGCGCATCTTCGGCAGGTAGCTTCCACGCTTGATCAAAATAAGGCGCAATTCCAAGGCCGCGCCAATTGGTTTTCGCACAAATCATTTCATATCCCGCAGAAAATAAATTAGGATCACCTCGAAACTTATTGATTATAAATCCAATTATTTTTTTATTATCTTCTGGATCTAAAACGTTATTCGTGCCCACCATTTGCGCGATAACGCCGCCGCGATCAATATCTCCAACCAAAAGAACCGGCACATCCGCCGCGCAGGCAAAGCCCATATTGGCGATATCGCCGGGCCGTAAATTCACCTCTGCGGGGCTGCCAGCCCCTTCCACTATTACCAAATCAAATGCGGATTTCAGGCGTTGAAAACTTTCCAAAACGAACGGCATCAGCTTTGGCTTTAACGCTGCATAATCTTGCGCACGCGCCGTTGCATAGCGTTTACCCTGAACGATGATTTGCGAACCTGTTTCACTTTCTGGCTTTAACAAAACCGGGTTCATGTCGCAGATCGCAGCACAGCCCGCGGCCAAGGCTTGTAGAGCCTGCGCGCGACCTATTTCGCCGCCATCTGACGTCACCGCGGCATTATTTGACATATTTTGTGGCTTGAAGGGCGCAACGCTCAGCCCTCGCCGTTTTGCCGCCCGGCACAATCCGGCCACCAGCAGAGATTTGCCAACATTTGAACCGGTCCCCTGAACCATTAAGGCCGGCATGTTAGAACTCAACGCCCAATTGTGCTTTTATACCCTGTTTAAATGGATGTTTGACTTGCGCCATCTCGGTAACCAAATCCGCAAGATCGATCAATCCATCCTTTGCGTTGCGCCCGGTCAAACACACATGTGTCATCTCTGGCTTTTCTGTTTTCAAAAATGAAATCACGTCATCGATATCAATATAATCATAGCGCAGCGCGATATTGATTTCATCGAGCAAAACGAATTGAATTTTGGGATCACGGATAAGCTCTTTTGCCCGCTGCCAGCCGGCTTGGGCCGCAGCAATGTCGCGTTCACGGTCTTGCGTTTCCCAGGTGAACCCTTCGCCTGAAACCACAAATTTGCATTGCCTGGAAAAATTTTCAGTTAAAAACTTGCGCTCGCCGGTCACCCAAGTGCCTTTAATAAACTGTACCACAGCGCAGGGCATTTCATGCGCGATACAGCGCATTATCATTCCAAAGCCAGATGAAGATTTTCCTTTACCCGCCCCTGTATGAACAATAATCAGGCCTTTTTCATCCGTTTTGCTCTGCATCATCTTATCACGTGCCTCTTTGATTTTGCGCATCTTTTGATTGTGGCGTTGATTTTCATCGACCATAGAAATTCCTTTTTCTTGACACGCCACGTTGCATGGCCCATTGCAGATGGATGTTGGTTCTTGTTCTAGGACAGGCGAAGAGGGAATGCACTCAGTTTTTCGACAGATCGTGTTGGAAGGTTGAAACGCAGCCGCCCCCGCGACCGTGAGCAGCGAAGACGCGTATATGCCACTGGCAAATGCTGGGAAGGATACGCATCTGTGAAGGCACCGCCTTCGAAGCTGTAAGCCGGGAGACCTGCCAACATAAAAACAACCGGATCCGGAAGGGGTGTGTCGGAGGCGGAGCATGTTCTTTCATGCCCTGCTGGCCTCTGTCTGGTTTTCTTGCGTTCCGACGCGCTGCCAGAGGAAGATAATGTCAAAAACGGTTCCAATTGAGTTGTTGGTGTGTACGTCTTGTCGCGCTGGGCGCGCGGATCCAGAAGATGAAAAGCGCCAAGGCACTCTACTTTTTGAGGCGATCAAGCAAGAAACGCTGCCCGAAAATGTAAAACTGACAGCCGTTGCCTGTTTGGCAAATTGCGATCATGGCTGCTCGATCGTTTTGCGCGGCAAAAACCGTTGGACCTATGTCTATGGCAACCTCGATCCTAGGCAGCATGTTGAAACCATATTGGATGGCGCATCTCGATATCTGGATGCCGCTGATGGACGCGTTCCTTGGCGCGAAAGGCCCGAACATTTCCGAAAAAACTGCATCGCGCGTATTCCCCCAATTGAGGCTGCTTCATGAACGATCTAACAAAAATTCCCGTCACCGTTGTTACCGGATTTCTTGGTTCTGGAAAAACCACGTTAATCCGCCATTTGATGCAAAATCCGGGTGGCAAAAGGTTGGCCATTATCGTCAACGAATTTGGCGATGTGGGCGTCGATGGTGAAATTCTTAAATCCTGCGCGATCCCCAATTGTCCAGAGGAGAATATTCTTGAGTTGGCCAATGGATGCATCTGCTGCACCGTCGCGGATGATTTCATCCCGACCTTGGAACAGCTGATGAAGCTTGAGCCGCGCCCGGAACATATTTTAATTGAAACCTCCGGCCTGGCGCTGCCAAAACCCCTTTTAAAAGCGTTTGACTGGCCCGATATTCGCTCGAAAATCACGGTCGACGGGGTAATTGCTTTGGCCGATGCAGAAGCTGTGGCTGCGGGTCAATTTGCGCCCGATCTGGCCGCCGTTGCCGCGCAACGAGACGCCGATGAAAGCTTAGATCACGAAACTCCCTTATCGGAAGTTTTTGGGGATCAGATTTCCTGCGCCGATTTGATTTTGCTCACAAAGCCCGATTTGGCCGGTGCGGCGGGGATTGCCAAAGCCAAAGCGGTTATCGCCGCAGAAGCGCCGCGCAATTTGCCCGTGATCGAAGTGGCCGATGGGCAAATCGATCCGCGCATCGTATTGGGGCTGGAGGCTGCGGCCGAAGATGATCTGCACGCGCGCCCGTCTCATCATGATGGTGTGCCCGAGCATGATCATGAAGATTTTGACAGCGTCGTTATCGGACTTGACGAACTTGAAAGTCCGGAAAGCCTGATCAAGCGCATTGAAACCTTAGCTGAGACGCAAAATATATTGCGTGTGAAAGGCTATGCGGCCGTAAAAGGCAAACCAATGCGTTTGCTGGTTCAGGCCGTTGGCGCGCGCGTGCGCGCTCAATATGATAGGCCATGGGCTCCAGAGGAAATGCGTATGGGCCGCGTCGTTGTGATTGCTGAGCATGATGACATCGACAGAAATGCAATCGAAAGCACATTGAAAGGATAGCAGCAGAGATGCATGTGATCTTTCGCGAAAGTCACGGTTTGGAAGAGACGGCTCAGCCGGTTGATCTGCAGCAAACGCCTGCAGATATGGTGGTTTTGTCTTTTTCCGATAGTGATTTGGGGGCCTTCTCGGTTGGATGGCATAACGCGAAAGAGGATCTGCCAAGCCTTCGTTTGGCAAATTTGGCTGCGCTGCAACATCCGCTTTCAGTTGATACCTATATTGAACAAACGCTTTTTTATGCAAAAGCTGTTTTGGTGCGGTTGATTGGAGGAATGCCTTATTGGGCTTATGGTCTACAACAGCTTCGCGCGGTTGCTGAAGAAAACGGGATCGCTTTGGCCGTGTTGGCCGCCGATGGGCGGGCCGATAGCCAGCTTGATGAGATCTCCACACTGCCCGTGTCAACATTGCGCAGATTGCGCCAGCTTTGTGACGCAGGTGGCCCCGATGCCGCAAGCGCGGCTTTGGCACAATTGGCCCTATCTGCAGGGTTATTCGCGCGCCCGAAAATAGGCCAAAAAATTCCGCCGCGCGTAGGCGGTTGGTCATTGCAAAATCGCCTATCCTGCCCTGCCGCATTTGCGCTGCGCGTGGCGCCCAAACCGGCGATTGTGATAAGTTTTTATCTGTCTTATCTCACAGCGGCGGATTTGGCGCCGATTGAGGCTGCTGCCAAAGCGCTTGAAGCCCGCGGATTTGACGTGTTTGGGGTGTTTATTCCTTCGTTGAAAGAGCCTCAATCAGCGGCGTGGCTGCAACGACAAATGCGCTTAATCGCGCCAGTTGCGATTTTGAATGCAACGGCATTTTCAGGAAAAGGCCCTGATGGCGCCTCGCCGCTGGATATCGCAGAGGTTCCGGTGTTTCAAATGGCTCTGGCAACCTCAACGCGGGCGGCCTGGGCGGATACTGAGCGCGGTCTTTCGCCCGCCGAGCTTGCGATGCATGTTGTTTTGCCAGAGGTTGATGGCCGCCTATTTGCGGGGGTTGCTTCGTTTAAAGACCCCGCAACGCGGGATCCACAACTTGAGTTTTCACGCTTTATTCATAAAGCCGACTCGTCCCGGATCGCAGCAATCGCCGATCGCATATGCGCGCATGTCGATCTCTCGCAGGTGGAGAATGCGCAAAAACGCCCGGTATTGGTGTTATCAACCTACCCTGGCAAACCTTGGCAAATGGCGCATGCGGTCGGTCTTGATGCGTTGGCTTCAGCAGAAGCGATTCTGGCCGATCTACAAACCGGCGAATATGATGTCGCGCCAGCCGCCCCACTTCAAAAAGACCTTCAAAACCAGCGGATAAAATGGCCCCTCAGCGCCTATAAAATGGCGTTAAAGGAATTACCCGAATGCCTTCAATCTGAGCTCTTTAAAGCTTGGGGAGATCCTGAAACCGATCCGCAAGCGCGAAGCGGAGCATTCGAATTCGCAGCAGCACGGCGCGGCAAGGCGCTTATTGCCTTGCAACCCGAACGCGGCAGTCTTCAAGCGCGCGAAACTGAGTATCATGATACCGGCCGTACGCCGCGCCACAGCTACGTGGCGTTTTATCTCTGGCTTAGAACGGTCGAGGCCGCCAGCGCTTTAATCCATATTGGGGCGCATGGAACGCTCGAATGGCTGCCTGGAAAATCGGTCGCGTTATCAGAGGTTTGTTGGCCAGAAGCGCTAATTAAGGATCTGCCGGTAATATATCCGTTCATTGTAAATGATCCAGGCGAAGCGGCTCAGGCCAAGCGGCGGATTTGCGCGATCACGCTGGGGCATATACCGCCGGCTATGAAAGCCAGCGCAACACCTGACAGGCTGGCCTTTCTGGAAAATCTTCTTGATGAGTTTTCAAATGCCGATGGGCTAGATCCGCGCCGCCGCACCCGGCTTCAGGATGACATACGCGCCGAAGCAAAGCAGCTTGGTGTTGAGCAAGATCTTGGGCTTGATGCGGCAAGTTCAAACGCAGAAGCGATCAGCTGCATCGACCGCTTTGTGTGCGACATTAAGGAAAGCCAGTTTGGTGATGGGTTGCATATTTTCGGGCGCGCACCCGAGATTTCCCCAGAATTTGATAGCTACCCCTCGATCAAAGCCGAAAGCGCGGCGCTTCTCACCGCCCTTGATGGCAAGCGGGTGGCGGCCGGTCCCTCCGGGTCGCCCTATCGGGGCCGAAAAGATGTTTTGCCAACCGGGCGAAACCTGTTCACAACGGATCCACGCGTGGTTCCAACCCGATCGGCCTACGCGCAAGGTTTGGTTTTGGCCGAAGAATTGGTGCGCCGGCATTTACAAGATCATGGTGATTATCCGAAAAACCTAATCGTTGATCTATGGGGTTCTGCCACCATGCGCACGGCGGGCGAAGAATTTGCTATGGCGCTTGCGCTGATCGGCGTAAAGCCCAAATGGGATGAAGGCTCGGAACGCGTCAGCGGCATCGAAATCACCCCAATTACAGAGCTTGAACGGCCGCGCATTGATGTGACATTGCGCGTCTCGGGCCTGTTCCGCGATATTTTTCCGACCTTATCTGCCTTGTTTTCTCAGGCCGTTCAAAGCTTGCGGGCGCGCAGCGAAAGCCCTGATTGGAATCCATATGTCAGCAAATACGAACTCTCGCGCGTCTTTGGTCCGGCACCGGGAGATTACGGCTTGGCGATGGGCGCCTTTGGCGATACCTACACAGATGAGGCGCGCGCAGCGGCTGGAAATGCGTGGCTGGCCGCCAGCGCCTACGCGTTGAACGGTCCAGATAGCACCTACAGACCCGATGCGATCAAAGAGCAAGTCGCCAAAGCAGATGGATTTGTACATATTCAAGATCTGCCCGAAACGGATCTGCTGCTGGCGGCCGATTACGCTTTTCACGAAGCCGGTTTTGCCGCTGCGCAGCAAATAACGGGTGGATCAGCCGCGCTTTACCATCTGGATAATAGCAACCCGGAAGCGGTGCGCGCGCGCAGTCTTTCCGAAGAAATCGCCCGCGTCGTTCATGCTCGGGCAAGCAATTCAGATTGGATTGCCGGCATGCGCCGCCACGGGTATCGCGGGGCCGCGGAAATCGCTGCAACATTAGATCACATGGGCAGCTTCGCGCATTTGGCAAATGCGGTGGGGCCGCATTTATTCGATATGTTTTTCGATGCCACTTTGGGTAATATTGATATTTCCACCTTTATGGAAGAGGCCAATCCCGAGGCATTCGCTGCTCTAAAAAGCCGCTTTGAGGCCTTGGATAAAGCTGGGCTTTGGGTCACGCGGCGCAATTCGATCCGCGCTTCGCTTGAGGCCGCACAATGAGCAGACCCAAGGCTCAAGGCTGGTGCCCCACAGCCTTTCACCCCATGATGTCGGGTGATGGAATGCTGCTGCGCGTGCGTCCGCAATCCAATCGTTTAAGCCTTGATCAAGCGTTGGGCCTCTGCAAAATCGCCGAGCAATTTGGCAATGGGTTGATAGATTTTACCAGCCGCGCCGCCGTTCAAATACGCGGTTTAACCCCGGCTTCATTCGCCAAGGCGTTTTCGGCGTTGCAATCTTTATCGCTAGTTTCGCAAACCGCGTCACATGAGGCTTTGCGCGGCGTGTTGCTAAGCCCAGAATGGCAAGAAAACGATTTAACCCACCGGTTAACGCAAGCACTTTATGACCGCCTTGATGAATTGCCAGAGCTGCCAGCGAAATTTGGCTTTGCGATAGATACTGGGCGGCAGCCGATTTTGCAGAGCTGTTCGGCAGATATACGCCTTGAAACATCAAAAGATGGCCGCCTTTTATTGATCGAAGATGGCGCTGATTTTGGTCTTAGCGTTTCACAAGATACCGCGATATCTGCCTTGATTTCACTGGCTCATATGTTTTCAAAGGCTGTCCGGGGCAGTAAACCCAATACTCGGATGCAAAACCTACCATTGCCGCTGCAAAATGCACAAGATGAACATGCAATCAAAAGACAAGTTTCTGGCGCATCCCTTCCGCTTGGAAGAACGGCGCTTGGCTTTCATTTAGCACCTGCTTTTGGGCAAACTACATCGCAAGATTTTACGAAGCTGTTGATACAATCTGACTGTAAGTTTTTGCGCTTAACACCCTGGCGCGGGCTTTTATTGGAACGGGTGTCAGACCTATCAATACCGCCTGAATTTATCAGCGATGAGCATGACCCTAAGCGGCGCATTCAGGTCTGCCCGGGCGCGCCGGCCTGTCAGAGTGCCAAAGGAAATACGCGCGGTTTCGCAGCGCAGATAGCGCCGCGCCTTGGTGCCAATCCTGCGTTAAATTCGAAAGAGCTGCATATTTCAGGATGCGCGAAGGGGTGCGCAAAACCCCAAAAGGCAGATCTAACCTTCGTTGCTCAAAACTGTGGCTTTGACGTGATTGTAAAGGGCCGCGCCTGGGATATGCCTATTAAAACCGGCCTAGACCAAGATATTATTTTACAAAACTTGGATGGCTTTTAATGCCCTATGAATATGAAACGAACGGCGCTGCGATTTACGAACAATCTTTTCGGATGATCCGCGCTGAATCAGACTTAACGAATTTTGATGCTTTGGAAGAACAAGTGGCTGTGCGCATGATCCATGCGGCCGGTTTTGTCGATCTAGCAAAATATATCAAATTTTCGAATGGTTTTGTTACCAAGGCACGCGCCGCATTGCACGCGGGCGCACCTATTTTTTGCGATGCCCGTATGGTCTCTGAAGGGATCACCCGGGCCCGTTTGCCCGCGGCAAACGAAATCATATGCACGCTGCATGATCCAAATATTTATGATTTAGCGGCCGATATGAACACCACCCGATCCGCGGCTGCTTTAGAACTTTGGCGCCCCCGATTGGCGGGATCGGTGGTGGCAATTGGCAATGCGCCGACTGCGTTATTCCACCTTTTGAATATGCTCGAAGATCCCGCTTGCCCGCGCCCTGCAGCGATTATTGGGTGCCCCGTAGGCTTTGTAGGCGCGGTTGAGAGTAAAGACGCCCTATGGCAAGCGCAACCCACGCCCTGTTCGATTGTAGAGGGCCGTTTGGGGGGAAGCGCCATCACCGTTGCAGCTGTGAACGCAATCGCGAGCCGTAACGAATGAGCAAAGCAACCATCTATGGGATCGGGCTTGGCCCGGGTGATCCGGATTTAATGAGCGTCAAAGCCGATAGATTGGTGCGGCGCATCAAAAATGTTGCGTTTTTTCGGAAAGCCGGGCGCAAAGGGCACGCGAGAACGATCGTTGAGGGGCTATTGTCAATGCGCGCAATTGAGTTGCCGATGGAATATCCCGTGACCACAGAAATCTCTGTAACTGATCCACAATATAATGCGCTTCTGTCCGAATTTTATCAAGATTGTACAACAAAAATTGCCTCTTTATCCGAGCAAGGGCACGAGGTCGCGATCCTCTGCGAAGGCGATCCCTTCTTTTATGGATCCTTCATGCATTTATACACTCGGCTGAAAGACACGCACCCTGTCACGGTTGTACCAGCCATTACGGGCATGTCGGGCGCTTGGACGGCCACCGGCGCGCCGATCACCTGGGGTGATGATGTTTTAACCGTTTTATTAGGCACTTTATCACTGGACGAGCTGCAAAAGCGCATGACCAATAGCGATGCTTTGGTCATAATGAAGATTGGCCGTAACATCGAAAAAATCCGCCAGGCCCTGAAAGCGAGCGACCTCTACCAAAAAGCTTGGTTGATCGAATACGCCACGATGCCCCAGCAAACCGTTCACAAACTTTCTGAATGCGAGGGCAGAATTATCCCTTATTTTTCGATTATTGTTGTGCATGGTCAAGGAAGGCGGCCATGAGCGGAACAGTGAAAATTATTGGATTGGGACCCGGCAGCGCCGGTCTGATCACACCCGATGTCAAAGACGCATTGGAGACCGCCACGGATGCAATTGGCTATTACCCCTATGTGGCGCGCGTGAACACGCGACCCGGATTAACCATTCACGGATCCGATAATCGCGTGGAATTGCAACGCGCAGAACACGCTCTCAAACTGGCCGGCGAAGGTCGACATGTGGTGGTTGTCTCTTCTGGTGATCCGGGCGTTTTTGCAATGGCCTCTGCGGTGTTTGAGGCCGTTGAAACCGGGCCTTTAAGCTGGCGCGATCTGGACATAACCGTATTGCCTGGAATCACCGCGATGCTGGCAGCCGCTGCGCGGTTAGGAGCGCCTTTGGGGCATGATTTCTGCGTTATAAACCTGAGTGACAACCTAAAACCTTGGTCAATCATCGAAACGCGTTTGCGGTTGGCGGTGGAGGCGGATTTTGCCATGGCCTTTTACAATCCGCGTTCAAAAGCGCGCCCTGAAGGGTTTGAAAAAGCATTAGATTTTCTTAAGAGCGCCTGTGAAAAGGAACGGTTGATCATGTTTGCGCGGGCGGTCAGCACGCCAGAGGAAAGCCTGCATACGGTTGCTCTTAGCGACGCTACGCCCGATATGGCAGATATGCGAACGATGGTTTTGCTCGGTTCGCGCCAAACGCGTCTGATCCCACGAGAAAACGCCACGCCGATTGTTTATACGCCCCGGAGCCTGCGCTAATGTCCCGCAATCCAATCCATCGCATCGGTGACCAAGAACGCCTCATCGCGGGGGAGCTGCAAAATGGGGCGTTCAATCATAATTACCGGCAAGGAAAGCTGCCGGGCCGCTTCAATTTTAGCATAGGCGCCGCCTCCGCCCGCATTTTTAGAAACAACGATTTCAACCTCATGCTCGCGCATCAAAGCGATATCCTGTTCCTTGCTAAACGGTCCACGAGATACAATAACCGTGCTGTCTGGCAGGGCCAGAGCCTGCGCGGGCGGGTCCACAAGCCGCAACAAATAGTGATGCTGCGCTTGCGCGGCAAACAGATCAAGATGCATCCGCCCAATAGCGAGCATAATATTCTGTTTCTGAGCGGGCAAGGCCGCCGCCGCCGCCGGAATATCGGGCACGCTCTGCCACTGGTCAGCCGCTTCGGGGCGCCAAGCAGGGCGCGTCAAAGCCAACAGGGGAACCCTTGCCTTGGCGCAAGCAAGCACAGCGTTTTCGCTCATCTGGGCCGCAAAAGGATGCGTGGCATCGATCACATGCGTAATTTGTTCTGCCTTGAGGTAGGCGAACAATCCTTGAACGCCTCCAAATCCACCAATCCGCTTTTCAATTGGCTGAGCTTTGGGCCGCTCAACGCGCCCAGCGTAAGACAGGCACGCCCGATACCCTTTCGTTGCGACAGCTTGCGCGAGCTCACTGGCCTCAATCGTGCCAGCCAAAATCAAAAGGTTTACGGTCATGGATAACGCTCCTTGGCTCACCATACTTGGTTGGGGCGAAGATGGTCCAGATGGGCTAACCGCCACAAGTGCAAAAATATTGCAAGACGCAGAGATTATCGCTGGTGCCACCCGGCATTTAGACCTTTTACCGCCAGACTGTAACGCTACGCGTTTCTGCTGGCCGGTCCCCTTCGCGGCGGGTCTAGAACCTTTCTTGGCTTTGCGGGGCAAAAAGGTTGTGCTTTTGGCATCGGGCGATCCGTTTTGGTTTGGCGCGGGCACAAGTATCACGCAACATTTACAGCCCGAGGAGTGGCGCGCCCTGCCCGGCCTGTCATCATTTTCATTGGCGGCGGCGGCCTTGGGCTGGCCGCTTGAGTCCACGCAATGCCTAGGGTTACATGCCGCGCCCCTTGAACGATTACGCCCGCATTTGGGGTTAAATAAGCGCCTTCTGATCACGCTTAAAGACGGCGCGATGGCCCAAAAGGTTGCGCAATATCTATGCAATGTGGGGTTTGAGGGGGCCGAGCTACATGTGCTTGAGCGCTTAGCTGGGCCGCATCAAAAAATCCGCTCGACCCGCGCAGATGGCTTTAATCTTGAAAATATTGAACACCCTGCCTTGCTGGCAATCGTGCCAAGCGATGGGCCGGCGCTTCCGTTGGCAAATGGATGGCCCGATAGCGCCTTTTCCCATGATGGCCAAATTACCAAACGCCCGATTCGCGCCTTAACGCTCTCAGCGCTTTGCCCAAAACCTGGTGATGTGCTGTGGGATCTTGGCGGTGGGTCTGGCTCGATCTCTTTGGAATGGCTGGCCAGTGATACAACGCTGACAGCTTTTTGTATTGAACAAAATCCAGATCGCGTGAGCCGTATTAGGAAAAATGCACGAAAATTGGGGCTAGACCGGTTGCAGGTGATACAGGCACAAGCCCCAGAAAAACTCCATGATTTACCGCTGCCAAATGCGGTTTTTATTGGCGGCGGTATCAGCGATGCCTTGTTACATACGCTGTGGCATATTTTGCCGGCGGGCACGCGTTTGGTATGCAATGGCGTAACTTTAGAGGCAGAAGCCTTATTGATAAACTGGCAGCTGGAAAAAGGCGGTGAGCTTCTGAGAATCGAGCTGTCCCAAATGGCCCAGCTTGGTTCAAAACGCGGTTGGAAAGCCAACTTTCCAATCCTGCAATGGAACTGCACCCTATGATTTTTGTTGGACTTGGATTTCGAAAAGCCGTAACTATAAAAAGCTTTGAAAACCTGATCCATCAGGTTTATCATCTGACAGAATTACCGGGCCCAATAAAGGCGCTTGCCACGCTGGACACAAAAGCTTTAGATCCTGCATTGCAAGAATTTGCAGCGGCAAAAAGGATTACACTTATTCCTGTGTCTTTGGAAAATTTAAAGCGGCAAATTACACCAACGCAATCACCCGCCGCGCAAGCCGCTTATGGTCTGGGCAGTATTGCCGAAGCCGCCGCGTTATTCGCAGCAGGAAATGGATCATCTTTAATCTTCAAGCGTTTGGTATCAGATGATAAATTGGCAACTTGTGCCTTGGCGAAAGGATCCTTTAAATGACAGTGCATTTTATCGGGGCCGGTCCAGGAGCGGCAGATCTTTTGACACTCCGCGGACGCGATTTAATCGCCAATTCGCCGGTCTGCCTTTACGCCGGTTCTTTGGTGCCCACCGAAATATTAGCCCATTGCGCAAGCACAGCGCGGATTGTGAACACCGCGCCGATGGATCTTGATGCCATTATCGCCGAATGCCAGCGTGCAGAAGATGCCGGGCTTGATGTGGCGCGCCTGCATTCGGGCGATTTATCGATTTGGTCTGCTATGGGCGAACAAATCCGGCGCTTAAAAGCAGCAAATATTCCATTTACAATCACCCCCGGGGTTCCATCCTTTGCCGCTGCTGCTGCAGCTTTAGAAGCCGAGTTAACATTGCCTGAGATCAGTCAGTCAGTGGTGCTAACCCGCACGTCGGGCCGCGCATCAAGCATGCCTCCAGGGGAGAGTTTGGAAAACTTTGCGCGCAGCGGGGCCACTTTAGCGATCCATTTATCAATCCATCAGCTTGCGAAGGTGGTGACAGAACTTACACCTTTTTACGGCGCGCATTGCCCAGTGGCGATCGTCTATCGCGCAAGCTGGCCCGATCAGAAAATCACGCGTTCAACCCTGCACCGCGTGGCTGACACGCTATCAGATGATGTGAAACGCACCGCTCTCATTCTTGTTGGGCCAGCTTTGGCCGCTGAGGATTTTGCTGAAAGCAGCCTCTATGCCAAAGATTATGATCGCCGCTTTCGCCCGCAAAGCGCAGAATCGCCTTTCTATAGAAGCGCTGATTGATGCGTCCGAACGGTCTTTTAATTTCGGCACCCAGTTCAGGCACCGGCAAAACCACCGTTATGCTGGGCTTGCTCCGAGCATTTTCTGATCGCGGCCTTGCCGTTCAACCGTTTAAAAGCGGCCCCGATTATATCGATCCGGCCTTCCATTTTGCCGCGGCGCGCCGGGCATCGTTCAACATTGACAGCTGGTCTATGGGTGCTGAGCTGATCGATGCGATCAGCCATCAAGCGTCTGGCGCGGAATTGATCATTGCAGAAGGCTCAATGGGATTGTTTGACGGTGTGGCAACGCGCGGCGCCGAAGGTTACGGAAGCAGCGCTGAAACGGCCCAAAGATTGGGCTGGCCTGTTGTGTTGGTGATTGATGTTTCTGGGCAGGCGCAATCTGCAGCGGCAACCGCTTTAGGATTTAAAACCTATGCCCCTGATCTTGATATTGCTGGGGTTATCTTAAACCGGGTTGCCAGCCCGCGCCATGAGCGTTTGGCAAGGTTGGGTATGCAAAAAGCAGGAATTGAGGTGTTTGGTTCTTTGCCGAGACGCGGTGATCTTACGCTTCCCGAGCGGCATCTGGGGCTTATTCAAGCGGTCGAACATCCCGATTTGGAAACCGCGGTGGCAGGCTATGCGCAATTTTTAAAAGATCATGTGGATCTGGATGCTTTATTTGCGGCTGCGGCCGGCTCTGCTGTTGCGCAGCCGGGGCGCTGGGCATCCCCACCGGCGCAACAAATTGCCATCGCGCGCGATGCTGCCTTTTCCTTTACCTATCCGCATCTGCTCGAAAGCTGGCGCGCGGCAGGCGCGAGCATTTTGCCGTTTTCACCTTTATCCGATCAGCCTGTTCCGCCTTCAGACTTGGTCATCTTACCGGGGGGGTATCCAGAGCTGCATGCGGGCAAACTGGCCTTGGCAGAAAATTTTTGGAACAGTTTACGGACCCATGCGACACAAAATCCCGTTCACGGCGAATGCGGCGGTTATATGGCGCTCGGAGAAGCCCTGATCGATAAGCAGGGTGTCTCGCATAAAATGGCCGGGTTGCTTGGTTTGGTAACCAGTTATGAGAAGCGCAAATTTCATTTGGGCTATCGTCAAGCCAATCTACGCGCCCCCGCTTTGGGCTATGCGAAAGGCACGAAATTGCGGGGTCATGAATTTCACTATTCAAGCATTATCAACCAACCCGACGCAGCATTGGCGGATGTGTTCGATGCGGATGGCAATTCAGTCGCCGAAACCGGCTCTTTTCGCGGATATGTGAGCGGAACCTTTTTCCATTTGATTGATGAGGCGCAGACGTGACCGGATTTGTAAGCTTCGTTGGTTCGGGCCCTGGCGACCCCGCGCTTTTAACCTTGAAAGCCGTTGACTGCTTGAAAACGGCGCAGGTTGTTTTATTCGATGATTTATCCTCTGGGCCAATTCTCAAATATGCCGGCGCAAAAGCAGAATTGATTGGCGTTGGAAAACGCGCCGGCCGTCGTTCGCCTAAGCAGGATCATGTTAGCCGCTTATTGGTCGATTATGCGGGCCAAGGCTATCAAGTTGTACGTCTTAAATCAGGTGATCCGGGCGTTTTTGGCAGATTAGAGGAAGAAATCGATGCTTTGCGCGCCGCGAATCTTCCGTTTGAAATTGTGCCAGGGGTAACCGCTGCAAGCGCGGCAGCCGCCGCGGCGGGTATACCCCTCAGCCGACGTTTGACCGCCAGACGCATTCAATTTGTGACGGGGCATGACGTTGCCGGCGCGCTGCCAGACGATTTGAATATATCCGCCCTTACCGATCCGAATGCTACAACGGTGATTTATATGCCAAAGCGCACCTTTGCTTCTTTAGCTGAACTGTTGATCCAAAACGGATTGCCGAAAACCACTCCGGCTTTACTGGCGGAAAGTATTTCCACACCTGAGCAATATCTGCAAAGAACAACCCTGCAAAGCTTGGCGCAGCAACTCTCAAAGGATATCTCAAGCGCGCCCGGGCTTATTCTATATGGCGCTTTGGCTGAAACTTCGCTTTAAGATGTCGGGGTTGGTTGTGATCTGTCGTGATTTGTCTTGACCCAAGGGACCAGCCTGCTTAACTGGCCAAGCAAAAGGTGCCAAAGCAGATGCGATGGTGAAACGGGAAGCCAGTTCAACGCAAGTTTGCCCCCGGCAAACTTGGGCCAATCTGGCGCTGCCCCCGCAACGGTAGGCAAAGAGGCTGTATCATAAGCCATTATGGCAATCGGCCATGAGAAGGCGATACAACCGGCAGACTTTGCAAGCCCGGAGACCGGCCTGATGCGTAAACGCAGATCCCTGAAATAGGGGGTTTTTATATTGGTTGATCACGGGGAAGTGATCTTTAACAAAGGAAAAGACATGCATATTGAACCAGGCCTTGTGAATGGGGTGAAAATTGCCCTGAGCTATGCGACTGCGGCAGGCGCTGCAACTTATGGCATTAAATTAACGCTGGAGGCACTGCGCCAGTCTGGCGCCCTCAATCTGGCAGCTCGCGCGCTTTTGGCGACGATCGCGACATTTGTCTTTTTCGAGATTTTGCCGCATTTTCCAGTCGGTGTATCAGAAGTTCACTTTATTCTAGGCTCGACTTTGTTCCTCATTTTTGGGGTGGCTCCGGCCGCGTTTGGCTTAGCCGCTGGATTGTTGATCCAAGGGCTCTTTTTCGCCCCAATCGATTTGCCACAATATTTTATGAACCTCACATCGCTTTTGGTTCCTTTATTCGCCTTATCGTTCATTGCAAAAGCCGTGATTGCGCCAAAAACGGCCTATGTCGACTTGAGCTACCGCCAAGCACTTATGCTCTCGACCAGTTATCAAGCCGGCGTTGTTGGCTGGGTCGCTTTCTGGGTGTTTTACGGCCAAGGGTTCGGCGTTGAAACCTTCGCAAGCGTTGGGCTGTTCGGCATGGCGTATATGAGCGTTATTGTCTTGGAACCCCTTGTTGATCTCGCGGTATTGGCATTGGCAAAAATGATGCGCGATACTCCGGCGTCGGGTCTAATGCAGCAGCGCGTGTATTCTGCTTAAATTTTGAAACGATACTAAAAACGGCCTCATTTTTTATGAGGCCGTTTTGTATTGAGGCTGGACTATGATTGATCTGTATTTTATCGGCATCGGGATGGGCAATCCAAATCATCTAACCAGACAAGCGATTGCCGAGCTTCAAACCGCTGATGTCATTCTAATCCCGCATAAAGGGGCCCAGAAATCTGATCTTGCCGATTTGCGCAAAACCATTTGTGAAAAATGTCTCGATCCAATCCCGCCCTTGATTTATTTTGATCTTCCCAAACGCGATACCAAAACCAAAGCCTATCTTGATGGGGTTGTCGATTGGCACAGTGCGATCGCGAAAACTTGGCGGGATACGCTGCACAGAACGCTTCCCAATGGCGGCAAAGCGGCGCTTATGATCTGGGGTGACCCCTCCCTTTATGACAGCAGCTTGCGCATTGCCGAAAGGCTAAACACGCCTAACGCAGTAATCAGCATCACTGTGGTTCCGGGATTGACATCAGTTCAACTGCTCACCGCGGCGCATGCCATTCCCCTTAACACTTTAGGAGCCGCCGTCACCTATACCACGGGGCGCAATTTAGCCAATCACGGATGGCCTGATAAATGTGAAAGCTTGGTTGTAATGCTGGATGGTCAAACCGCGTTTGATCGTTTGGATCCAGACGCATTTGAAATATGGTGGGGTGCATTTTTGGGCATGCCAGAGCAGATTTTAATCAGCGGCCGGCTTTCTTCGTGTTGCGAAGAGATAAAAACCACGCGCCAGCGCGCCCGTGAAACCCATGGCTGGATCATGGACACTTATCTTTTAAGACCTGTACCTTAAATTTTAAGAGCTGCGCGCCTGCCTGGGAGCAAAACGATAAACGGTTGCGTGGTGATAAACGTCGCCGGGCAATAACCAGGGGCTTGGATACTCGGGCCTATTGGGTGCGTCAGGCCAGTTTTGAGCCTCTAGGGCGATACCAGCAAAGGCGCGATAAGGGTGCCCAGCATGGCCTATCGCAGAAAAATCAAACAACCCGCTTCCCGTGTAAATTTGTACCCCTGGCTCTGTGCTCGCCATTTCCATATCAAGCGTATCGGTACCTAAGCGCGCTACTGCGGTTATCGGACGTCGCCGCTCATTCAGGCAATAATTGTGATCGATTTCAGCAAATGTTCCATTTTCGCACAGCGCTGAAAAATTCCGAAAATCATATTTTGAGCCCGCAACGGGGGTGGGTGCATGGCTGGGAATGCCAGTCTCATCCACCGGAAGGTAACACTTCGATAAAACCTGTAAGCGGTGCTGATCAATCTGCGGGCGGCCGTCAAGATTGAAATAGCTATGATTGGTAAAATTGCATAAGCTCGCGGCATCGGACGTGGCGGTAATATCGATCTTCAAATTTGACTGCGCCAACTGATACCGCACGTTCACCCGAAGCGTGCCAGAAAACCCCATATGCCCATCCGGGATAACATCTTCCAGTGTTACATAATCAGACCCTGCGTCGGTAATGGCCCATAATCGGCTCGACGAGCCATTCGATCCGCCATGCAGGCAATGCAACCCAGTTTGATTGGCATCCAAACACTGATGATGCGTCGCGCCGTCTATTCTCGCCTTGGCAATCCGATTTGCATAGCGCCCCACGATAGCCCCGAGATAGGGCGGGTTGGTTAAGTAAGGTTCGAGGTTGGGAAAGCCCAGAACCACAGAATGTGGAATATCTTTACACCTTAAATCTTGTAAAACAGCGCCATATGTTGAGATATTTGCTCGTAAATCATCGGAAGCAATAGAGATCAGGTGAACCACCCTGCCCTGCAGATCCGATCCCCAAGCCCTGATCATTCGGACGGGTTGAGCCGCAGAAAATCAGCAGGCTTTATCTGACCATGAATGGTCTCAACGGCCAAAGCGTTGTGATTAAACCAAAACTCTTCAGCCCCCATAACGCGGCGGCGCACGCCCTCTGGCATTTTAATCGTTTCTATTCCGGCTTTTTGACATAGCGGCTCTAAGAACTCTAGAAAACCGTTCTTATCTAACCAAGCTCCTAGATAAACCAAATTGCCATTGCCCATCGCCACCGTGTCGCCAGCTTTGGTCAAGAGAATTGGCGTGGCATCCCCTTCTAAAACCTCACGATAGCCTTTAATCGCGCCTGCGCCTGAAAGCGCGATAGGCATATCTGGACGGAGAGATTCGACAGCGCTCACCGTCACATCAAGATGAGGAATATCTGGGGGTAATGGCTGGGGGATTGTCATATGCGCATCGCGCGCGGCTGAACGCGGCCCAATCAGACTTATTCCGCTACTTGAGGCCAAAGCTTGTTTTAAATCCGAAGGCATATACATCAACCCCGGCGCACAAACCATCTTATATTTTGAAAAATCTCGCACTTTGCTGGAGATCAAATCGACCGAGATGCCCAGCTGGCGCAGGGCGCAATACAGATCGAAAACCAAACCGAAATAACTAAGCGCTGCTCCATGCGGTTGAACGCTCCAAGCCGCATCTGCATCGTAATCAAAAATAACCGCAAGCTCGGCCGATGCAGTCGAAACATCTGGCGCATCCGATAGCTCTGCGGCCACTTGCGCGGCTTCTTTTAAGGCTGGTGCAGCTTGACCGTCCGGGCGCAACAGCCCGGCATGCATTTGCTCTTGGGCAAAGGGCACTTGCCGCCAGCGGAAGAAACTAACCGCCTCGGCGCCATGGGCGAAAGCCTCCCATGTCCAGAACCGCACCATACCGGGTAAAGGAACAGGGTTATATGGCGCCCAATTCACCGGCCCGGGCTGTTGTTCCATGACCCACCAGCGGCCCTGCCCGACCGCGCGATATAGATCATGATGAAAGGCTTGGAAATCTGGATGGCCTTGTCGTGAAAAAGCTTTTTGTTCATCTATCGATGCCCCCACACGATCTTCCAAAAACCCAAGCGGATAGCTGTCCCAAGTTGCGATATCAAGATCCTCGCCCACTTTGAAATGGTCAAAATCGGTTATGCGGCCCATAAAATTATGGGAAATAGGCGCTGATGAATGCTGCCGTATAATCTCGACCTGTTCTTTGTTAAAGGCAACGACCTGCTCTGAACTATAGCGCCTAAACGCCAAAGAATGCGCTGGATTCGGCTCTGTAACTGTAAGGTTTGGCATCTCAATTTCATCAAAATCAGCATAAGACATCGACCAGAAAACGTTGCCCCAGGCCGCGTTTAACGCACCTATATCCCCCGTATTAGAACCATCTGAGAATTCAGCGCGCAACCAGTTGCGAAACCCATCTTCCGCACTTTTTGAATAAGACAGCGTGGTATCATGGCAGCCATATTCATTATCGGTTTGCCAAGCCGCTACGACAGGGTTATTGCCGTAGCGCTTGGCAAGCCGTGCCACAATATCGCGGCATTGCAGGCGATAGCCCAAATGGCTGAAACAATAATGCCTGCGAGAGCCAAATCTACGCGGCTGCCCCTGCGCATCTAAAGCCAGCATATCCGGATATTTTTGAACCACCCATTTGGGCGGCGCAGCGGTTGGTGTGCCCAACACAACTTTCAATCCCGCCTGCCCCAAACATGCAATCGCTTCATCGAGCCAGTCAAAGTCAAAACAACCCTCGCGCGGTTCTAGATTATGCCAGGCAAATTCGCCAATGCGCACCCAGCTTAGCCCCGTTTCAACCATTTTTTTCGCATCAATTGCCCACCGGCTTTGCGGCCAATGTTCAGGATAATAACACGTTCCGAGGCTGCGCTTCATATTGCCCTCACAATAACACCTGATGTTCCGCTTGCCCTTTGGCACCTATATCTTTTACGAAAAATGTCTGGCCCGCCTGCGGCTCATTCACACCGATCGCCGCCGATGTTACGAACAGGCTTGTTAAGGTTTCACCGCCAAAGGCAGGGCAACTGCTTTGCGAAGCCGGACATTGAATATGATCCAGGTAAACCCCCTCGGGGCTATAGCGCGCAACGCGCCCACTGCCCCATTGGGCATTCCACAAACATCCAGATTGATCGACAACCGCCCCGTCCGGGTGAATATTATCCGCTCGCATATCAATGAAAGGTTCAGGATCCCCGATTGGCCACCCATCTTTCCCAGACAAACGCCAACGGTGGATAATTTGCTGGCTGGTATCAGCAAAATAAGCCGCATCGCCATTAGGTGAAAAGCAAATCGCGTTGGAAATTGTTATGTTAGAGATCAGTTTTCGCAGCTCGCCTTTAAAATAGCGATAGATCGCCCCAGCGCCCGTCTGCGCAGCTTTTCCCATCGTGCCAATCCAAAACCCTCCAAAGGGGTCAGCGCGGCCATCATTTGAACGGGTTTCCGGCTTTTCCGCTTCCAACGCAACAACAGTGTCTGTTTTACCCGTCGTTATATCCAAGGTAAAAAGTTCAATTTCAGAAGCGATTAAGATTTGATCAGCAGAGACCCAACCCGCTGCCGATACACAGGTCTCAAATTGCCAATCGCGCAGTTGATTGCCCTCTTTCATCAGCAAGCGTTTAGATAAAATATCAAACCAAAACAAAGACTGGCGGCCAGGATGCCATAGGGGCCCTTCCCCCAAGGCGCAGTTGGTCATGTCGAACACATTCATCGGTCAAACACTACATCATAGGCCGCCGTGATATCTTGGACCTTGGCGCGTATATCGGCCAAGGACATACCCGGTTTATAAAGCGATGATCCGATTCCAAACCCGGTTGCCCCTGCGCCAACCCAATCTGCAAAATTATCGGGCCCAACACCACCAACCGCGTAAATGGGAGCGGTTTTGGGGAGAACAGCACACAACGCCTCAAGCCCTTTTGGCCCCACTAAAAATGAAGGAAACAGTTTTAAACCATCCGCCCCATGCCGCAGCGCGGTGAAACATTCGGTCGCCGTAAAACACCCCGGATAAGACAGCATCTTAGCCCGTTTCGTTGCCATAATCACGTCTGAATTGCAATCTGGAGACACAACCATTGAAGCGTTTATCGCCGCCAAATGCTCAACCTGTTCCACCTGTAACACCGTTCCCGCGCCTATCACCGCCACATCGCCAAACCTGTTGATAAGGCTTTCAATGCTTTTAAACGGTGATGGTGAGTTGAGCGGGACCTCAATCTTATCGATCCCGGCCTCAATGAGCACCTCTGCAATTGCGGGAGCTTCTTTGGTGGTGATTCCCCGTAAAATCGCTATAATTTCACGCTGCATTAATGGATCCTTGTATCTGTTGATAGGCTTTGGTGAGGCCCGCAAGCGTCATGTCAACCGAGTGATGGCTTTGAGGCTTTACACCTTGGCTTATCAAACCATCCATATAGGCTATAGATAAATCTTCAGCACCGATAATCGCAATATCTTGGCCCAACCAATAGGGGCGTGCCGCCGACAGTTCGAGGCCAATTAGAAACCCAGATAGGCGCGATCGCGCAACCGCGCCAGATAGATCATTTAACAATGTCTCGGCGCGCAGCGCAAATAATTTTGACGCAATTGAGGCCGGTGCGCTGATCGCCGCATCCAGCGCCTCAAGAAATGCGCCTTTGTGCCAGCCGGATGATGCGATCGAATGCTTCAAAACGGATGTTTCGCTGAGAAGTGAAAACATCTCGCCCGTCATAAAGGTTTGAAAGCTGACAATTTCTTCTGCGCTGATTCTTACCCATTTGGTATGCGTGCCCGGCAAACACAGAACGCCATCAAAACTTGGATTTTGGCTGAGAAATCCGGCTATTTGCGTTTCTTCACCGCGCATCACATCTGCTGGATGCTTCTGCTTCACGCCTGGCAGTATGTAAAGCGAAAACCGTTCATCGCGGGTTTCTATTTTTTGGGCTTCTTCTAACCCCGGCGCTGCGCAAGGCGCGGCAATGTAAGGCGCTTCATGCCAGCCTTGCTTTGCGCCGATCATTCCGCAGGCCACAACCGGAATCACCTTATCTGGCGATAGGAAGGGCCCCGCCAAACGCGTGAAGCGAGCATAAAATTGATCTGAAGACAGTGTGGCCATTCCACTATCATCACGGGCCTCGGCCAAAATATGGCCCCGAGCATCCAGCAACCAGATCCTTAAATGGGTGGTTCCCCAATCCACGGCCAACCAATCTGGCCCAATTGCCCGCTTATTTATATTCATCCTGTTACAACCACGCCGCCATCCACGACAACAGCTTGCCCCGTGAGCATGCGGCTGCTTTGAGAGGCCAAAAATAAAGTTGTATCAACAATATCTTTAGGTTGTAACAAATCGGGCAGGCATTGGCGCGCCAAGTGCTTTTTCAACCCGTCATCTGTCACCCATAAATCCTTTTGCCGATCGGTCATCACCCAGCCAGGCATCACGGCATTTACGCGAATTCTATCGGGTCCTAACTCGCGTGCAAGCGATCTGGTTAACCCGGTAATCGCCGCTTTTGTTGCGGCATAAACAGGATAACCAGCATTCCCCATCATATAAGAAATTGAAGAAAAATTTATGATTGATCCACCCCCATTCGCGCGCATCGCCGGGGCAACTTCTTGCGCTGTGAAAAATTGCGGACGCAGATTTACGGCAATATTTTGATCAAACTCATCCTGCGTGTAACTATCAAGCGTATGACGTGTGTCATTGGCCGCATTATTAACCAAAACTGAAATCGGCCCATGTTGAGCGCCAGCTTTTGCTATCGCCGCCTTTAAGGATGTTACATCTGTGATATCACAGGGTAAGAATAAAGGCGCATTGTCATATTTTTCGGCGAGCTCTGCGGCGAAATGATCCGCATTTGATCTTTGAACAAAAGCAACTTTGGCACCTTGGGCCACAAACCCTTCGCTCAACGCGGCGCCAATTCCCGACCCACCGCCGGTGATAAAGACCGAAGCACCCTTTAAATCGTGAAATGTAACGGTTTGTGTCATGCTGCCTCTTCTTTCTGAAGCCATTTTGGCATCCAATCGCCATGCGCTGCCAATAAGGCATCCACAAGAGCTTTTATCTGATCAAGGTCTAATTCTGCCGCGGCGCGCGGATCAAGCATTGCGGCGTGATAAATATGATCTTTATTTTCATCCAATAATGCTTGAACGGTCAACTCTTGTACATTTAAATTGGTGCGCATCAGGGCAATGAATTGTGGAGGAATATCGGGCACCGATCTTGGGTGAATGCCGTTCGCATCCACAAGACAAGGCACTTCAACTGCAGCGCCAGCAGGCAATTGCGGGATAAATCCATTATTGGCCACATTACCATAGATGACTGCCGTTTCACCGGTGCTGAGCGCGTTCATGATATTAGCTGCATATTCGTGGCTTTGCTTGACCTCGATATGCGCAGCCTCGCGAAAAGCTACAACTTGATCTTTCCATGCATCAATTTGCTCTTTGCAGCGTTTGGGGTATTCATCGATCGGGATTTGAAATTTTTCCACCAAATCTGGCCGATGAGATTTTAAAAACCATGGCACATATTCTGCAAAATGTTCAGAGCTTTCGGTCACGAATAATCCAAAATGCTTCATCACCTCATAGCGAATAAAATTTGGACAGCGGGAATTGGCGCCCGTATGCGTCGGAAACCGGCCTTCAGAGTAGCCACGGCGTAAATCGGGGTAAAGATCAGCCCAAGACCCATCGTTTTGCCGACCCTCAAACCTTAAGAAAAAAGCCATATGATTAATGCCGCCAGCGCGGTAGCGAATATCCTCAATATCGCGCTCCAAATCACGCGCCAGCTCTTCTGCGGTGCCTTGCACCGAATGGCACAGCCCCACCTGCTTGATCATCGGGTACCGCGCGCTAATCGCCCAAGTATTGATCGCCATAGGGTTTACATATTGCAACATTACCGCATCGGGACAAAGCGCCAGCATATCTTCGCAGATTGACCAAAGATGCGGCACTGTTCGTAAACCGCGCATGATCCCGCCTATTCCAAGCGTATCGGCGATGGTTTGATCAAGCCCGAAGGATTTTGGGATTTGAAAATCGGTTACTGTACAGGGTTCAAAGCCCCCGATCTGAAAACATACAACCACAAAATCCGCCCCATCCAACACCTCGCGTTGTGACAGATGAGTGGTAATTTTAGACTCCGCCTTCAAGCTTAGGATTAACTTTTGCGCCACCAATTGACTTTCCAATAGACGCGTTTCATTAATATCCATCAGCGCAATATGCGCATTTTTTAGTGCTGGGTAATGCAAGACATCCCCAAGAATATTCTTCATAAAAATTGTAGACCCTGCACCAATAAAGCAGATTTTCTTAGCCATTTCCTGCGCTCTTTCCTATTTTACCGCCCCAAGTGTTAACCCCGCAATAAAATGCTTTTGCATGAAGAAAAACATTGCAACAGGCGGAACTGCGGCCAACAGCGAAGCTGCCGAGACAAGCTGCCAATTGCTGACAAATTGACCATTGAGCGCGCGCACCCCTGCGGTAATTGGCTTCACCTGCTCTCCTTGTGACAGAACATTGGCCCAGAAAAAATCGTTCCAAACAAAGGTAAAAATCAAAACCGCCAATGCTGCGATCGCCGGGCGCACCAGGGGCACGATGATAAACCAAAAAATGCGCCATTCTGCGACGCCTTCGACGCGCGCGCTTTCGATCAAATCAAAAGGCAAGGCCTTAATAAAATTGCGCATGAATAAAGTGCAAAACCCAGTTTGGAACGCCGCGTGAAAAAGGAATTGGCCAGCAATCGTATTATAGAGCCCCGTTTGCACCGACATGTCTCGCACAGGAACCATTAAAATCTGAAACGGAACAAAGTTTCCGGCCACAAAAAGAAAAAACAGCGGCAAAGCCAGACGAAATCGGTAAATGGCCAACGCATAACCCGCCAAACAGGCCAAGGCGATCGAGATCCCGACGGCCGGCAACGTGATGAGAAAACTGTTAAAGAAATATTTCACAGCCTCGGTTTGCGTGAAAACGGCCGTATAATTTTCGACGAATTTGAATTCGCTTGGCCATCCAAACACATTGCCCGTATTGATGTCTTTTGCGCCTCGAACCGAAGTCAAAAACACCGCCAAAAGAGGCAAAATCCAGATAAACAATGCAATCGGAAGAAAGAGAGAATAGGCAACCTGCTTTGGCTTGCTGGCCTGCTGTATCGCGCGAGGAAACATTTAACCGCCCCGTCTTTCATCTTGATACATACGCCATAGAAAATAGCTGATAAAAACCATCATGATCGCAAATAAAACGGTTGCAACCGCTGAGCCATAGCCATAGCGCTCACCATATTCGCTGATCGCCACTTCATACATATAATGCGATAACACATTGGTCATGCCATAGGGGCCACCCTGTGTCATAATAGCGATCATATCAAACGAGCGCAAAGCCCCAATCACCGTGACCGCAACCGCGATAAACGTTGCCGGGCGCAGTTGTGGCAAGACAACGTACCACAACATACGCCAGCCTTTCGCACCATCTAAGCGACCAGCCTCAATTTGATCTACGGCCACATTGTTCAAACCGGTTAAATATAAGATGACGCAATACGCGATTTGCGGCCACAGACCAGCAAAAATAATCCCATAGGTTGCCCAATCTGGGCTTGATAGAATATCGGGAGCGGGGCGTGCGCATTTTACCGTTTTATTACCAATAAAATTGACCGTTTCTTCGCAGAAGATAAATTGCCATATCTTTGCAACAACTCCAAAATCGGGGTTGTAAAACCACCCAAAAATCAAACCAACCACAACTTGACTGATGACAAATGGAAAGAAGAACATTGATTTGTAAAACCGAATGCCCGTCACGGTCTGATTTAAAAATATTGCGATAAACAGCCCAAGCGGCACCGCCAGCATATAAAGAAACAGCCAAAGAAAATTATTTTTAATGGAGATCCAAAAATTTGGATCCAGCCAAAGCTTTCGATAATTTTCCAAACCGATATATTGCGCGGTCGACTTGCCTTCGGCGTTATAGAGCCCATTCCATTCAAACAGTGAAAGCTGCAGCGATTGAAAAATTGGAAAAATCACGTAGATCGAAAAAAACGCCAATGCCGGAATTAAAAAAACAAACGGCGCAAGGCTCAGCTTGTTGATGCGAAACCATCCTGCCGTTTTGTTTCGATATTCCGTCTGCATGTCCCGCCTAACTTGCACGCGGGGCGCGAAAAAGCGCGCCCCGCAAAATTTTGTTTTTACTTATAAACATCAGCTTGAACAGCATCTAAACGCTCTAGGATCGCGTCAAGCTTACTGGGATCGAGCATGAATTCCTGAAAGCCTTTCATCCCTTCAGAGGCCATGGCTGCAGGGGCATCCCGATCATAAAACTGCGCCAAACCAGCTGCATTTGATACAACGGCAAACCCCTCCTGGATAAACTTGTCATCCCCAACCTCAGCTTTTGAGTTTGGCGGCAATTGACCCAATGTCAGGTTCCACTGCGTTTGAACTTCTGGCTGCGCAATAAAGGCGAGAAACTTCTTTGCATTGTCTTTATTCTTAGCACCGGAGGGAATGAAAAATGCATCCGCAGGGGCTTCTTCTGCCATAGGTAAGCCAGGTGTAATTTCTGGGAATTGGAAATAATCAATTTGATCGTTTGTTAACCCAGCGTCTTTATAGGCCCCAACTGAAAAGTTACCCATAACATACATCGCAGCATCGCCTTTTGCGAAGGCCGCAACGCCACCCTGCCAATCCATCGAGGCGTGGTTATCAATGAATGAGCAACGCTCTAACATCTCTTCCCAATTGGCAAATGTCGCGCGAATGCGCTCATCCGTGTATTTGATTTCTCCTGCCGTCAAAGCATTATGCACATCATAGCCGTTTGTGCGCAGATTAAGATAATCAAATACGCCAGCTGCGGTCCAAAGATATTTGGTGCCGATGGTGAACGGGGTTACCCCGACACCTTTCAAAGCATCGCAGTTTGATAAAAGCTCATTCCACGTTTTTGGCTCTGACAGGCCGAGCTTGTCATAAATATCTTTACGATAATAAATGCCCCACTGATAATAAGAATAAGGAACACCCCAAATTTTTCCATTCCGCGTCATGGTTGGCTGTACTGCCGCCATATCTTGATCCAAATTGTTCGCGGCCCAAAGATCATCAATTGGCTCAAACAAACCGGCATCTACAAATGGTCCCATGCGATTTCCAGGATACCATGAGGTAACATCAGGCGGGTTCGCAGATAAAAAATTTCGAATAGCAGATTTATGAGCTTCTCGGTCATTATTATTCACAGTCACGTTGATATCCGGATTGGCCGCTTTAAACGCCGCCACCACATCATCAAAGGCTTTCTTGGGGTTGGGGTTCAAATCATCATATGTGATCACCAACTCTCCGGCAAACGCGGCCGTTGCCAGCGCGCCTGTCGCGGCGACGGTTGTCGCCAGTTTTTTTAGGTTTTTTAGCATTTTCTTCTCCCAGTTGATAGTTGACCAAAAGTTCCATATAGTGAAACCAAATTCCAACTATTGAAACAGTGAAAGGAATCATCTAATTTGTCAACTGTCGATAAGGAGCTTTGTCGTATGGAAAATCCAACCATCCAAACCAACGCCTCCGATGGAACGGTCGGCAAAGCGCTGGTAATGCTTGATCTTGTTGCAAGCTTTGAACGGCCGGTTAGGTTTTCTGAAATCCTTTCCAAAAGCGCCTATCCCAAAGCCACAGTGTACCGCCTGCTGCAAACCCTCTCAAACCAATCAATGCTGGATTATAATGAGCAAACTGCAACGTATATTCCCGGAATCCGTTTGGTCCGCCTCGCCCATTCGGCATGGCGACAAAGCGCCCTTGCACCCATTGCACGCCCGATCTTAGACGATTTGGCAGATGCCTTGGGTGAAACCCTGCATCTAGCGCAAATGGATGATGGACACGTGCTTTATGTTGACAAACGCAACGCAGAAAAACCGGTTGAAATGTTCAGCTCAGCCGGCAAAACCGGCCCTGGCTATTGTACAGGTGTTGGCAAGGCCCTGTTGGCGTTTATGCCCGAAAAAGAACAAGCCAGAGCGCTAACGCGGCAATCTTTCCACAAATATACAGCCGCCACTTTAGCCGATTTACCGGCCCTGAAAGCGGAGCTGTTAGAGATCGCATCTATCGGGATGGCGTTTGATCGCGAAGAGCATGAACCTGGAATCATATGCGTCGCTGTGCCGATTTTGAACGGTCTTAACCGCGCAATAGGAGCCCTGTCGCTCACATCAACCACTTCCCATCATTCTTTATCAAGCATCGAACGTTTCGCGCCAAAACTTCAAGAGGCTGCCAGAAAAATTTCTGACGCCGCTAAAAATTGGCAATTCCCAACTTAAAGGAAATCTTATGTCCCGGGTAACTTTAACCAATGTCAAAAAACAATACGGTGATTTAGAGGTTATTCATGGCATAGATTTATCAATCGATGAGGGGGAGTTTTGCGTTTTCGTTGGCCCCTCAGGTTGTGGAAAATCGACTTTGCTGCGAATGATTGCGGGGCTGGAAGAAACCACAGCTGGTCAGATTGCCATCGGAGATCGCGATGTCACCAAAAGCGATCCAGCCGCGCGCGGCGTCGCTATGGTATTTCAAAGCTACGCGCTTTACCCTCACATGACGGTCGCTGAAAATATGGGCTTTGGGCTAAAGATGACCGGTCACCCAAAGGCGGAAATCATAGCAAAAGTTGCCGAAGCCAGCCGAATTTTGAAGCTAAACGATTACTTGGATCGCAAACCCAAAGCATTATCGGGCGGTCAACGGCAACGCGTGGCGATTGGCCGAGCCATCGTGCGCGGTCCTGAAGTGTTTTTGTTTGACGAGCCCTTGTCAAATCTCGACGCCGAATTGCGCGTTGATATGCGCGTGGAAATCGCGCGATTGCATAAAGAAATTGGGGCCACGATGATCTATGTGACGCATGATCAAGTTGAGGCTATGACCTTGGCGGATAAAATCGTTGTGTTGCGTGCGGGTGTTATCGAACAAGTGGGCGCCCCCATGGCGCTTTACCACGATCCAGCAAATAAATTTGTTGCTGGCTTTATCGGCTCTCCGGCAATGAATTTTTTAAAAGGCCGCGTCGAAAACAATAAAATTTTTCTATCCGCTATCTCGTCAACCCCGATTGAGCCTGACGTGGCTTTACCATCTGATCTGCGCGAAATTCTTGTTGGCATCCGCCCGCAAAATCTATCTATTGACGAAGCCGGAAATGGCCTATCCGTCAGCGTGCATGAGCGGCTAGGCGGTGTGAATTACAGCTATTTAATGGCACCAACGGGCGAGCGTATTATTGTTGAAAGCAAGGGGGATGTCGCCCTGCCCATGGGCAGCGATGTTGCCGTTCACTTTGACCCCAATCAGCTTTTGTTCTTTGATCCAAAAACTGAGAAACGGCTAAAGTAACATTTAACGCGTACCCCAAAACTCACCATTGCCCGTATTGCGCTTTCTTAATTTTTTTTGCAGGGCGGCACCCCAAAAGGTTGCTTTCACTTAGCCAAACGCGCCAAACGCGCCGCGCGCAAGCGTTGAAAATCATCTCCTGCGTGATATGAAGAGCGGGTTAAAGGGGTTGCTGAAACCATTAAAAACCCTTTGCCATACGCCGCTTTTTCATAGGCCGCAAATTCATCCGGGTGCACAAATCGATCCACCGCATGATGTTTTGGCGTGGGTTGCAGATATTGCCCAATGGTCAAAAAATCCACATCCGCGGCACGCAAATCATCCATCACTTGCGAAACAGATTGTCGATTTTCTCCAAGCCCAACCATGATGCCGGATTTTGTGAACATCGACGGATCCAATTCTTTGACCCTTTGCAAAAGCCGCAAAGAATGAAAATAGCGCGCGCCGGGGCGTACTTCTGGGTACAATCCGGGTACGGTCTCCAAATTGTGATTAAACACATCCGGGCGCGCCGCCACCACCAACTCAAGCACGGCCGGGTCGCATTTTAAAAAGTCGGGCGTCAGAATTTCAATCGTCGTTTCAGGGCTTTTGCGCCGGATCGCGCGAATGGTTTGCGCAAAATGTTCTGCCCCACCATCTTCTACATCATCGCGATCAACCGACGTGATCACCACATGGTTCAACCCCAATTTAAAGACGGCATCGGCAACCCTGCCAGGCTCAAACACATCCAAAGCTTCAGGAGGCTTTCCGGTGGCTATATTGCAAAAGCTGCAGGCCCGTGTGCACACTTCGCCCATGATCATCATGGTGGCGTGGCCTTGGCTCCAACATTCGCCAACATTTGGACAGCCTGCTTCTTCGCATACCGTTACCAAATTATGCTCGCGCATAATATCGCGCGTGGCCTTATAGCCTTCGGAGACCGGTGCCTTCACCCTAATCCAATCGGGTTTCTTGGGCTGCCGGTTGTCTGGCTTATGAGCTTTTTCTGGATGCCGCTCTTGAGGCAGTTTTAGATCACGCACTGGTATTCACCCTCTTATTTAGCGCAATATAGCAGAACTGGCTCAAGCTCCAAGGGGCGCTTACGCATTTCCGCTATGATCTGGATGAAACACTTTGCCACAATGCAAACTGAACGCGCGCAGCATTTTCAAAGCAAAACCAAAATAATATTAACCTATGCGACCATTCTCAACGCCAATATGGCTTTCATAGTATCGCTTGAGCCGCTGCAAAGCGATACGCAACACGACTTTACCCGAACGCGCCGACCAGCCTAAAGATTGCTCACTCAACTCAAGACCATCCAGGTAACAACAGCAGCGTAGCGAAATATCTGACAATTCTGGCCCAAGGTCGCGCAAGGTGGCTGCCACCCGTTCAATCAACAGTTGTTGCTTATCACTGCCCCCTGAAAGCGCAGCACCGGATGCGCAGCGCAACCAATCCTCGTGGGAAAACCCGTCAGGGCGCACGGTCTGTGCAATTTCAAAATCATCATGAAACCGGTTGCCTGCAGCCACCAATGCGCGCGTTAAAAAATACGAACCATCTTTATTGCGGCGTCTGGCCAATGTCATCAACGGGGTTTCCGGTGATCCTTTGAAAACGGGCTCTGTTTCGAGCGCGGGATTGGGGCGCGGCTGAAAGGCTCGGGGCGCTTCGGCGCATTCGGTTTGAGCCTGCAGATTTGATGCTAAAACATAACGCGATAAGCGACCTGCGGAAACACAATGCAGCGTTCCGTTTGCGATCATTGATTACGCGTGTGCGCGCGGCACAAGCCCTAATTTCTGAGGTGCGTATTCTGATGAGATCAAGAAAATACCTGCCATTTCAACGTTTTCGGACATCACCAAAACCGCATTTTTGGGCTCTAAAAGATTTATAACATCCTTATTAAGACTTTGATCCCGTGGGCAGGATGAAGTAGGTTCAGCCCCCTCGCCCCGCGATGATTTTAGCTTAGCCAGTGCGGCTTTCACCTGCGGATCACCTTGCAAAGCTTCGATACGCCTTATCTGCCTTAGAATTGTGGAAGCATGACCAGCAGATTGTCGCGCCAATTCGCGAATGGATAATCCCAGATGGACATGTGCATCATAGTGAAACGTGGCTTTATCCAGCCAGATTTGGCTTAATTTACCCCTGCTCGTTTGATGTTTATTGGACATTTTTCACAATCCAAAAAATTTAATTCAAATCTTAAGCAACAAAAATATCACTTTAAAGTTGCAATTGTTAAAGACTTCTTAAAAGCGTCAACGAGCCGAGTTTGTGGCAAAATAATAAAGGCTTCCCCAAAACAGAGAACGGGGGCGCAGGGTTTAATTAAGACATTACCGCCAGCTTTCTGATCCAAACTAAAATTAAAATCTAGGCAGCCGCGGATATGACAGTCCACTTAAACAGCTTCAAAGGGCCAAAAATACTAATCAGTGCAGCGAATCTGGGCCTTAAAAACTACAACCGGGCCTCATGCTTGGGGTCATTTCTTGCGCTGAACATGAACGAACACTCTGCACAGATTTTACGATCCTTGATCGATAAAGAGGGCCAGTTAAACCAGATGCGACTGCAGAAGCATGTTCAGTATAACATCGCTTTGCACGTTACCATTCTAACCGCCTTGATCGCGGAAACAATGGAAATTGAAAGCGCCGAAAAGCAACCTATTTAGACGAAACTGTCCGACATTTCTGATTTACGCATCACCACAAACGCCTCAAGAGCTTGCTTTACCGCGATGTCCATTTCGGGTTCTCGGTAATTTTTTAACAGGGTTGCCACGCGCGTTGAGGCCAGCTGCATCGTGTCTTTGGCGCCTTCTTCTTCCCATGTTTCAAACGGCTTATAATCAAAGGCTTCGCTGCGCCAGAACGATTCTTTAAAGTTTCGCTGCGTATGCGCGCATCCAAGGTAATGACCGCCAGGGCCCACTTCCCGGATTGCGTCTAACGCTTGCGAGTCTTCGTCAATTTGCACGCCCCGCGCCAAATGATGCAAAACGCCCAATTGATCTGCATCCATAACAAATTTCTCAAAAGACGATACCAGCCCGCCTTCTAACCAGCCGCAGGAATGAAGCATAAAATTCACCCCACCCATCAAGGCCGCGTTTAAAGTATTTGCGCTTTCATAAGCCGCTTGAGCATCGGGCAGTTTCGATCCGCAGAGCCCCCCGCCGGAGCGGAAAGGCAACCCAAGGCGCCGCGCCAATTGCCCTGCCCCATAAAGGATATGGCTAGCCTCTGGGGTTCCAAAGGTGGGAGCGCCCGAATTCATGTCAATTGAGGCCACAAACGCGCCAAAAATCACCGGAGCGCCGGGCTTCAGCAGCTGAGAATACGCAATACCAGCCAAGACTTCAGCCAAGACCTGCGTCAAGGTTCCCGCCACCGAAACCGGTGCCATCGCGCCGCCAACAATAAAAGGCGAAATAATGCAGGCTTGATTGTTGCGCGCATAAACCTCTAACGCCCCCATCATAACATCATCAAATGTCATCGGAGAATTGATGTTGATCAAGGATGTCATCACCGTGTTGTTCTGCACAAACTCATCCCCAAACAGGATGCTGCACATATCCACGCTATCTTGCGCGCGGCTGGGCTCAGTGACCGATCCCATAAACGGTTTATCCGATAGTGTCATATGCGCCAGAAGCATATCTAAATGGCGTTTATTGACGGGAATATCGGTTGGCTCGCACAGCGTTCCCCCCGAGTGATGCAGCCATTTGGACATATAGCCCAACTTTACGAATTTCTGAAAGTCATCAATCGTTGCATAGCGGCGGCCACCTTCTAAATCGCGCACAAAAGGCGGCCCGTATACCGGCGCGCAAACCAAAGACTTACCACCAATCTCAACATTGCGCTCAGAATTTCGAGCATGTTGGGTGAACCGGCTTGGAGCCGTTGCGCAGAGATTTTTTGCCAAACCACGCGGGATCCGCACCCGCTCTTCTTCTACGCTCGCGCCCGCCGCACGCCAACGCTCTAGGGCAGCAGGGTTGTTAACAAAATTCACCCCAACCTCTTCCAGCATAAGCTCGGCATTGGCTTCAATGATTTCCAAAGCCTCTTCGCTTAACAGATCGAAATTCGGGATATTGCGTTCAATATATTTTGCAGTCTCGATCTTGATGGATGTGCGCTCTGCGCGGCGGGCTGCTCCCCCGCCTCCTCGAGAACGCCGACCTGTAGAGAGTTCTGCCATGTTTCGACCTTTCTTGAAACTTCGAATACCGCGTTTTTCTGCGTATGATCTATGTTGCATCCCCAGTTTGCCTTCGCCAAATAACGGCTCTTAAGCATGAAAAGCGACATGGAGATTGCTTTCTTTCTTGAAACCGACATTTGACCTGATTTCAGCACCGCAACCACTTGCGCCTGACGGCGTGGCGTTTTACCAGTCAGACATGAAACACCAGCATCATGAACGTCTGTTAATCATCGACTTTGGCAGTCAGGTAACGCAATTGATTGCCCGCCGCTTGCGCGAGTTAAAGGTCTATTGTGAAATTCACCCATATCAGAATATCTCAGACGCTTTTTTAAGTGCCTTAGCGCCGCAGGCCATCATATTTTCAGGGGGCCCTGCCTCTGTCTTTGATGCGGGGGCTCCGCGCCCGCCATATTCTGTGTTTGAACTGGGAGTACCCATTCTAGGAATATGTTATGGCCAGCAGGTCATGATGGATATGTTGGGTGGCAAGGTCGAGCGTGGTCATAAAACGGCAGAATTTGGCCGCGCTTATGTGTCCAAAACGGGCGATACTCTGGATCTGTTACAGGGATGGTTTGCGCAAGAGCGCGAACAAGTCTGGATGTCGCATGGAGATCATGTCAGCGCGATCGCTCCGGGGTTTAGCGCCTATGGAACCTCGCCAAACGCGCCCTTTGCAATCACCGCAAATCTCGAGAAACAATTTTACGCTGTCCAGTTTCACCCAGAGGTACACCATACGCCAAACGGCGCCATGATTTACGAAAATTTCGTAAAAATTGCTGGATTTTCAGGCGATTGGACGATGGGCGCATATCGCGAACAGGCTTTGGAGGCGATCAGAAAGCAAGTTGGCTATAAAAAAGTGATTTGCGGATTATCCGGAGGCGTCGACAGTTCCGTGGCCGCCGTTTTGATCCATGAGGCAATTGGCGATCAGCTCACCTGCGTGTTCGTAGACCACGGCTTGCTACGAAAAGAGGAAGCCACGGAAGTGGTTGAGATGTTTAGAGATCACTACAATATGCCTTTCATCCACGCCCAAGAATCCGAGCTGTTTCTTGGCGCCTTAGACGGGCAATCAGACCCCGAAACCAAACGTAAAATCATCGGTGGCTTGTTTATCGACGTATTTCAAAAATATGCAGATCAAATTGAGGATGCAGAATTTCTGGCGCAGGGCACGCTTTATCCGGATGTGATCGAATCTGTATCCTTTAGCGGTGGCCCATCTGTAACGATAAAATCGCACCATAATGTTGGCGGGCTTCCTGAAAAAATGGGCTTGAAACTTGTGGAACCGCTTAGAGAGCTGTTTAAGGATGAGGTGCGCGCCTTGGGCCGCGAACTTGGATTGCCCGACAACTTTATCGGGCGACATCCCTTCCCAGGGCCCGGCCTGGCCATTCGCTGCCCTGGTGAGATTACCCGCGCCAAACTGGATATTCTAAGGGAGGCGGACGCGGTCTATATTGATCAAATTCGCAAACACGGCCTATATGACCACATATGGCAGGCCTTCGTGGCGATTTTGCCGGTGCGCACGGTTGGCGTGATGGGGGATGGGCGCACCTATGATTATGCCTGCGCGCTGCGTGCTGTCACCTCAGTTGATGGGATGACGGCCGATTATTATCCATTTTCTCATGAGTTTCTCGGCGAAACTGCCACTCGAATTATCAATGAAGTGGAAGGTATCAATCGCGTGACGTATGATATCACATCAAAGCCACCAGGAACGATTGAGTGGGAGTAGCTTTTTAAACGTAAGTAATTGATTTACTTGGATTTATTACTTACACAAAAGTTTCACACGACTCAATCAATCATTGATTTCCTTAGTCTTTTTTCATACAGTTACACAAAATGTTGCACAAACGTGTGACTACTGAAACTCGTAGTAACTCAGAGACTAAGATTTGGCACTGAAGAAACAGCAATTTGCTGAAGGCGAAATAGCAATATTTG
>JADHOV010000063.1 GCA_016778765.1 Paracoccaceae bacterium
TCTGACTTTAGCGCATCCAACAAAAAATGGGTGGGCGTAATATCCATAACCGTTAAAGACTTAATGCGATCGGTGGCATCTAGGACCATCCGATATGCGGTGCGCGCACCTCGGTCATGCCCAATCAAATGGAAGCGGTGAAACCCTAAGGATGTCATAAGCCCTAATTGATCCTGGCCCATTTTTCTAAAGCTGTATTCGGCAACGCCTTTAGGTTTAGACGAGTCACCATAGCCCCGTAAATCAGCGCAAATCACGTGAAACTGTTCGGCCAAAATCGGCGCGATTTGGCCCCACATAAACCGATTTTGCGGAAAACCATGCAGCAAAAGAAGCGGCGCTTTCCCTTTGCTTTCTTCAAGCTCGGAATAGGCAATTTTTACCCCGTTCAAATCGCAGGTCTTATGCTTAAATCCGTCCAACATTATTTTTTTGCCATTTGTCTAGAACGTTTATCAAACGAGAGCGCCTCTATAATCCGCGCCCAGCTGCGAATGCCTTTGTGAAAGCTTTGCAAATCATATTTTTCATTTGGAGAGTGAATTTGATCATTGTCCTTTGCAAACCCAATCAGCATTGGGCTAACGCCAATAATATCTTGAAAATGACCGGCAACCGGTATCGACCCGCCGCAGCCGGTAAAGGCCGCCTCTTGCTCCCATTCGGCGCTTAGCGCGGCGCGGGCGATTTCAAATAGCGGCGTGTCACTTTGCATAACAACCGCGGGTGAGGCCCCATAAGAAATAAATTCAACCGTACAATCAGCCGGCAAATAGGACGAGACATGCGCATGCAAAGCTGCACGGATTTTTTCTGGATCCTGCCCCTCGACCAAACGGCAACTGATTTTAGCAGAGGCTTGGCTTGGCAGAACCGTTTTGAACCCCTCGCCTGTGTAGCCGCCGCAGATCCCGTTGATTTCGCAGGTCGGGCGCGCCCAAATATGTTCAAGCGGGCTGTAAGCTGTTTCGCCCGCTGGCAGCCGCAAGCCGACATCGCCAAGAAAGCTGTGGTGCAAAAAGTTGAGGCTCTGCCACTGCGCTGACAAATGGGGCGGTATATCGCGCACCCCATCGTAAAATCCAGGCAGCTGCACGCGGCCAGTTTCATCATGCAAGCTGGCTAAAATTTCAGTGAGCACATGCAGTGGATTGCGCGCCATCCCGCCATAAGAACCTGAATGCAAATCGCGGTTGGCAGCGCGCAGTACCACTTCTTCACTAACCATACCGCGCAACATCGTAACGATTGCCGGAACCCGATCATCAAATAAACCAGTATCGCAAATTAGAACCACGTCAGCCTTCAGCGCCTCTTTATGCGTTTCCATAAAAGGAACCAAACTTGGAGACCCGCTTTCTTCTTCGCCTTCAAAGAAAAAACTTATTTTACACGGCATTTGCCCATGTTCGTTTTTCCACGCGCGGCAGGCTTCGACAAAGGTCATTAATTGGCCCTTATCGTCTGAGCTCCCGCGGCCCCGAATAACCCGACCTCGCGCTGTCTGTTCGACGGCTGGTTCAAATGGATCGTGATGCCATAATTCGAGCGGGTCGGCGGGCTGCACATCATAATGGCCATAAAACAAAATATGCGGCGCATCCGGATTTGAAGATCCTGTAAAACTGCCCATAACCATCGGCTTTCCCGGCGTTTGATGTTTTTGCGCTTCTGCCCCTATGGCGCGCAATTGATCCACAAGCCAATCAGCGGCAGTCTCGCACGCCGTATCAAACGCGGGATCTGTCGAGATGGAAGGGATCCGTAACAATTCCAACAACCGCTTCGTTGCATTTTCAAGATCTGCGTCAATCCGCGCAAGAATTGGGGCTAGCGACATTTTCAAACCACCCTATATGTGAGCATGAGTGTTAAGCCTAACATGTGTTCCTGCGCTGTCCAGTCACCCTTGACTTTAGGTGCATTCATGCCGATGAGGTTTATAGAGTAGTGATTGGAAAAGCGCTTGGTGCTTTTGGTAAAAAATGGAAGGCCGTAGATTGACTTATAATGATTTCTTAGATCAATCTTTAAACCGTTTGCATGATGAGGGGCGGTACCGCACGTTTATTGATATCGTGCGCGAAAAAGGCAATTTTCCCCACGCGACATGGCATCGCCCCGATGGAACTAATGCGCCTGTAACAGTCTGGTGTGGCAATGATTATCTGGGAATGGGGCAGCATCCGACTGTTTTAAGTGCTATGCATGAAGCGTTAGATGCCACTGGTGCGGGATCTGGTGGTACGCGGAATATTTCTGGGACAACCGTGTATCACAAGAGGCTTGAGGATGAGCTTGCCCATCTGCATGGCAAAGAAAGCACGTTGCTGTTTACCAGTGCCTATATTGCCAATGATGCAACCCTGTCTACCTTGCCAAAACTTTTTCCAGATTTGATCATTTATTCGGATGCGCTCAACCACGCCTCGATGATTGAAGGCATTCGACGAAACGGCGGAAGTAAACGCATTTTTCGGCATAATGACCTTGGACATTTGCGCGAATTGCTGGAAGCCGATGACCCCAAGGCGCCGAAACTCATTGCGTTTGAGTCAATCTATTCGATGGATGGTGATTTTGCACCCATTGCTAAAATTTGTGATCTAGCAGATGAGTTCAACGCTCTGACCTATCTTGATGAGGTGCATGCGGTGGGTATGTATGGCGCCCGCGGCGCCGGCGTGGCCGAGCGCGATCGTTTGATGCATCGCATCGATATTATCAACGGCACCTTAGCAAAGGCGTATGGGGTTATGGGCGGATATATCGCTGCCAGTGCAAAACTTTGTGATGCGATCCGCTCATACGCGCCCGGATTTATTTTTACCACCTCGCTGCCTCCTGCGGTCGCCGCAGGGGCGGCAGCCTCTGTAGCGCATTTGAAATCCGACCAAGACTTGCGCGCGCAACATCAAACGCAATCTAAGATTTTAAAGTACCGATTAAAAGCGATCGGGTTGCCGATTATTGATCATGGCTCTCATATCGTTCCCGTGATTGTGGGCAATCCGGTGCATACGCAAAAACTATCTGACATGCTCCTGCAAGATTTTGGTATTTATGTGCAACCTATCAATTTCCCAACGGTGCCGCGTGGAACAGAGAGGTTGCGATTCACGCCATCCCCTATTCACGGGCGGGCCGAAATTGATGCCTTGGTCAGGGCAATGGATACGCTTTGGGCGCATTGCGCGCTGAATCGTGCCGAGAACTCTGCCTAAAGTAACCCTAAAGTGTAATTCTTACTCAATTATGCTATCTAATCACGAGCTACGTGGATAAGAACGATTCGGTCTCGAGTATTGGGAGCTGGAACGCTGAGGCGAAAGAGCAAAAAAAACAAAGCCACACCCGAGCTAGAGGGTGCTCAATCGGCAGGTCCGAAAGGGTTTGACGATTTCGAGCTACGACTTGGTGACATCATGCGCGGTGAACGCGCGACCATTGGCAAATCGCTACTTGACGTACAACGCGACCTTAAAATCAAAGCATCCTACATATTTGCGATCGAAAACTGCGACCCCGGCGCGTTTGACACACCAGGTTTTGTTGCCGGTTATGTGCGTTCTTACGCAAAATACCTGGGCATGGACAGCGAAGAGGTTCTTCAACAATTTTGCGCAGAAAGCGGCTTTCAAACCGTAAGCGCGCTGGCGCAACGGCCAAGCACCAAAAAACTGCAATCCGCTGCGCCCCTTTTGCCCAAACAAAACACCGCGGGTTCAACTGATATATTCAAAACATCCCCTTTGGCGATGGAGCCGCCCGATGCCGGGTTCTTTGAAACTTTAGAAATGCGCGCCATTGCCTCTGTGGCTGTGTTGGCGTCGCTCATCGGCGTTATCGGCTTTGGAGCCTGGTCTTTGTTGCAAGAAGTGCAGCAAGTTAAACTAACACCAGCGGAAAATACGCCGATCGTTTTATCGGATTTAGATCCATTGGGTTCGGTACAGATTCCACAAGCTGAGGTCACAAAAAACGCGTTAGACCAACGTCTGAATAATGAGAAACTTGATCGGCTTTATCGCCCTCAGGCGCTCGATTTTCCCATTCTTACCGCCCGCGATGCCCCGATATCATCTTTAAATCCGGCAGATTTTGGCAATTTCATTCCGCAACCCGACCCCGCCGCTGATCCCAGCGCCGGGATAGTTGCGAATGTCGAGAACACCCCGCCAAGTGAAGCAAATCTGCTTGCCCAAGTTGATACGCCGCAAGTGCTCGAGACAGCTCCGCCGACGCTGGCGCTATTTGCCGTAAGAGATGCCTGGGTGCGTGTGACAGCGCCGGATGGGAGCCGTATTTTTGAAAATACGATGAAAGCGGGTGAAGAATTCATCCTTCCACAAACTGAAATGGCCCCCATGTTGCGGGCAGGTATGTCGGGCTCTGTATATTTTGCCGTTGAAGGAAAATTATATGGCCCGGCGGGTACTGGAGGCAAAGTGGTCAAAAACGTAGAGCTTTCACCCACGTCTTTGATGGCTAATTATCAACCGGCTGATCTGAACCTAGATCCGGTCTTAGAACGTGTTGTAGCAGAAGCGACAGTGTCAAGCTTTACAACTGAAGGAATGTCAGAGTAAGTTGACAGCAATAGCTGCTTCTTAAGGCCCTTTTTAAATAACCACTGAGACCAGATATGTCCTTGAATTCCGTACGCCCTTGGCGAAATATTTACCGTCGAAAATCGCGAAAAATTCATGTTGGTAATATTGCGATTGGGGGAGACGCGCCGATTTCCGTTCAAACGATGACCAACACCTTAACAACTGATGTCAAAGCCACGTTAGCGCAAATAATCGCAGCAGCAGATGCAGGGGCAGACATCGTGCGCGTTTCGGTGCCAGACCAGGATAGCAGCAAAGCGTTCAAGGAAATTGCAAAGGAAAGCCCAGTTCCTTTGGTTGCAGATATCCACTTTCATTATAAACGCGGTATTGAAGCAGCGCAGGCCGGCGCGGCGTGTTTGCGTATCAATCCAGGAAATATCGGCGCGCCAGATCGCGTTAAAGAAGTGATTAAAGCGGCGAAAGACAATAATTGTTCTATCCGCATTGGTGTTAATGCAGGATCGCTTGAAAAACACTTATTGGAAAAATTCGGCGAACCCTGCCCAGATGCTATGCTTGAAAGTGGTTTGGATCATATCAAAATCTTGCAGGATAATGATTTTCACGAGTTCAAGATCAGCTGTAAAGCCTCCGATGTTTTTATGGCAGCCGCTGCCTATCAAGCTTTGGCAGAAGCCACAGACGCCCCCATCCATTTGGGTATTACCGAAGCTGGCGGATTGACCAGCGGAACGATTAAGTCTGCGATCGGTTTAGGCAATTTATTATGGATGGGAATTGGCGATACGATCCGCGTTTCGCTGTCTGCCAATCCAGTTGAGGAAGTCAAAGTCGGATATGAAATTTTAAAATCATTGGGTTTGCGCCATCGCGGGGTGAATATTATTTCATGCCCAAGCTGCGCGCGGCAAGGGTTCGACGTAATCAAAACGGTTGAAGCCTTGGAAAACCGGCTTGAACATATAAAAACACCGATGAGCCTTTCGATTATTGGTTGTGTCGTTAACGGCCCTGGGGAAGCGTTGATGACAGATGTTGGGTTTACCGGCGGCGGTGCGGGCAGCGGCATGGTTTATTGGGCCGGAAAGCAAGACCACAAAATTGGCAATGAAAATATGGTGGATCACATTGTTGAGCTTGTTGAAAAACGCGCGGCTGAAATCGATGCGAATGAAAAACTTATAGCTGCGGCCGAGTGATTGACGCCCTTCGGGCCCCTTGCTTGAGACAAGCTAGCCCCTCCCACCCAGCCAGAGAGCCTGTTTTCAAACCTTCGCATTTACAAAACAAAAATGGCGCGGTTGACGGGGCTCGAACCCGCGACCCCCGGCGTGACAGGCCGGTACTCTAACCAGCTGAGCTACAACCGCGCAATCTACTAAGCTGCTTGGAGTTCAGTGGCGCGGTTGACGGGGCTCGAACCCGCGACCCCCGGCGTGACAGGCCGGTACTCTAACCAACTGAGCTACAACCGCTATCTGAAACCAAACAGGCTTATACTGCCCTCATACGGTTCACTTAAGCCCGCGTCAAGAAGGCCGGAACCAAATTCTCACTCTTTCCATGAAACTAAAAATTCAATTTTCTCTATCAGGGCTTACACGGGCTGTATAAAAACTAAAAAAACGCTTGAACCTATTTGTTTTGCTCTCAATCGATGGGCACTCTTTGCGGTTGAACGAGAGGGATGATTCCCCAAAACGCTTCCGCGAGGCGCGCCCACTCAAATACAAAGATCCTGCTTTAATAAAAGTTGCATATGGTTGAAACCAACAGCATCGACTATTATGTACCAAGTACAAGAAACGCAAAAGGGCCGCCTTCCCCTTACAGGAAACCGGGCTACCTTGCCGTCATTGAGGATGAAACATGACAAAAACCACCGCGCCAACATATCCCGTTTTGCCTTTAAGAGATATCGTGGTCTTTCCGCATATGATCGTACCACTCTTTGTGGGGCGTGAAAAATCCGTACGGGCGCTGGAAGAGGTTATGGAAGATAACAAACAGATCCTCCTCTCAAGCCAAGTCGACGCGTCAGAAGATGAGCCAACCGCAGACAGCATTTTCAAAACCGGCGTATTGGCGAATGTTTTACAATTGCTCAAACTGCCCGATGGCTGCGTCAAAGTTCTTGTCGAAGGCAAAAGCCGGGTCCACATTTCGGAATTCGTTGAAAATGAAAACTTCTTTGAAGCCCGCGCTGAAGATTTATCCGAAACCATGGGCGATGTTGATGCGTTGGAAGCTCTCGTGCGCACCGTCAGCGATGAATTCGGACGTTATGCCAAGATTAAAAAAAATATTCCCGAAGAAGCCTTAGGGGCAGTTGCAGAAGCGAGTGATCCGGCCAAGCTAGCAGATTTGGTTGCTGGCCATTTGGGCATTGAAGTTGAACAAAAGCAAGCGTTGCTTGAAATTTTATCGGTCAGTGAGCGTTTAGAAAAAATATACGGTCATATGCAGGGCGAAATGAGTGTTCTGCGAGTTGAAAAGAAAATCAAAACCCGCGTGAAATCGCAGATGGAAAGAACCCAGCGCGAATATTATTTGAATGAGCAGATGAAGGCCATTCAAAAAGAATTGGGGGATGGCGAAGAAGGCCAAAACGAAGTGGCCGAACTGGAAAGCCGGATTGCGGCCACCAAGCTGAGCAAAGAAGCCAAAGAAAAAGTTGATGCGGAATTGAAAAAGCTCAAAAATATGAGCCCAATGTCTGCCGAAGCCACTGTTGTGCGCAACTATCTTGATTGGATTTTAGGCATTCCATGGGGAGTAAAATCTCGCGTCAGGAAAGATCTTGAGCGCGCGCAAGAGACGTTGGACCGTGATCATTATAGCCTTGAAAAAGTGAAAGAGCGCATCGTTGAATTTCTCGCTGTTCAGCAACGAAGCACCAAGCTGAAGGGTCCGATCATGTGTTTGGTTGGCCCTCCCGGTGTCGGAAAAACCTCGCTTGGCAAATCTGTCGCCAAGGCAACAGGGCGCGAATTTATCCGTATTTCTCTTGGAGGAGTGCGCGATGAATCTGAAATTCGAGGCCATCGTAGAACCTATATTGGCTCGATGCCCGGTAAAATCATTCAGGCGCTGAAAAAAGCCAAAACAACCAATCCATTGATCCTCTTGGATGAGATTGACAAGATGGGGCAAGATTTTCGAGGCGATCCTGCATCCGCGATGCTTGAGGTGCTTGACCCGGAACAAAACGCCACATTCTCGGACCATTATTTAGAGGTTGAATATGATCTCTCCAACGTGATGTTCTTGACCACGGCAAATAGTTACAACATGCCCGGGCCCTTGCTTGATCGAATGGAAATCATACCTCTCTCTGGCTATACGGAAGATGAAAAATGCGAAATCGCGAAGCGGCATCTGCTGTCAAAGCAGTTGAAAAATCACGGTTTAAAAGAAGGCGAGCTGGCGCTGACAGATGATGCATTAAGCAGTATTATTCAACGCTATACACGCGAGGCCGGCGTGCGAAATCTTGAGCGAGAAATCGCAAAGATTGCGCGGAAAGCTGTGACTAAAATTGTTAAGAAAGAGGTCGTAACGCTAGAGGTTACGCCGGATAATATCAGCGACTTCTTAGGCGTTGAGAAATTCCGCTATGGTTTGGCTGAAAAGGAAGACCAAGTCGGCGTGGTAACTGGTTTGGCTTGGACTTCGGTTGGGGGCGATTTGCTGTCAATAGAGGCCTTAAAGCTGCCTGGCAAAGGGCGCATGAAAACAACGGGTAAGCTGGGTGATGTGATGAAAGAAAGCATCGATGCGGCCAGTTCTTATGTGCGCTCAATCAGCCCTAAAATTGGTGTCAAGCCAACCCTATTTGATCGGTTGGACATTCACGTGCACGTGCCCGAAGCGGCAACCCCAAAAGATGGACCAAGCGCTGGCTTAGCGATGGTAACCTCCATCGTGTCGGTTTTAACCGGTATCCCCGTGCGCAAAGACATCGCAATGACGGGTGAAGTAACATTGCGGGGCAATGCCCTGGCGATTGGTGGATTAAAAGAAAAACTGCTTGCGGCGCTGCGCGGCGGCATCACAACGGTTTTAATTCCGCAAGAGAATGAAAAGGATTTGGCGGAAATCCCAGATAATGTGAAGGAGGGGCTGACCATTATTCCCGTTAGCCATGTATCAGAAGTTATTGCGAATGCGTTAACCGAAACCCCGAATGAAATAGAATGGGACGAAGCCGCAGAGGAAGCCGCGGCAGCGGCCGCAGCGCTTAATTCGCCCTCAACGGCACCTGCGACAGCGCATTAACGCCTTTTCTGGCCGAGGTTCGTCAAACCTTGGCCAGAGTTTGGCCTTTATAACCCGTCACACCGTCATTAAAAGTTTGAAAAAAACGCAAAAAATGGTTAAGCAAACCCGAAGAAAGGCACTATTTTTCCCCTAGCCTCTTGCGTCTGCTTAAAGCTTTGTTTAAATGGTTTTTTGCGGGTGATTAGCTCAGTTGGTAGAGCGCTTCGTTTACACCGAAGATGTCAGGAGTTCGAGTCTCTTATCACCCACCA
>JADHOV010000003.1 GCA_016778765.1 Paracoccaceae bacterium
TAACATTCTTCTCATGATCTGACAGGCTACCCCACCAACTGGCATTCATACTCAGACACAGATTGCTTCCTGGCTCATGCATACCGGCAGTGTAATAGAATTTCGCTGCTTCGTAGAACTTTAAGAAGTAATCATTCCACGGACCAACCCACTCAGCGGCGTCAATCGCTCCCGATACCAAGTTTTCATAAATTTGAGAGCCAGGCACTGAGATTGGAGACGCACCCAATTTTGACATTACTGTGCCACCCAATCCCGGAATTCTCATTTTCAAGCCTGCTAGGTCGTCCGCAGAATTAATTTCTTTATTGAACCATCCGCCAGCCTGGCATCCAGTTGAACCAGCAGGCATCGCTTTCAAACCATATTCGCCTGAAATTTTATCCCAGAGTTCTTGTCCACCGCCAAACTTAATCCATGCATTCCACTCTGCGCTGTTCATCCCCATCGGAACTGCAGTGAAAAAAGCGAAGCCAGGATGTGTACCCCTCCAGTAATAATCTGCCGAAATGTATGCTTGTGAGTTTCCAGAAGCCACTTCGTCAAAAACGTCAAAAGCCCCAACGCGTTCGCCGCCGGCGTAGTATTCAGTGGTGATCGCCCCTTCAGATAGTTCGGTGATTCTAGCAGCCAGCCGTTGAGCTGATGTTCCTAACCCAGGGAAATCTCGGCCCCAAGATGAAACAATTGTCATGGTCTTGCCATGACCACCGGCAACGGCGGGTGCCGCCAAAGCAGCGCCAGTAGCGCCAATTGCAGCGCCTTTTAAAAACTTACGACGTTCCATACAGTTTCTCCTCACTGTTTAATTTTTTACAGGGCAGTCCTCCGAGCCCCAATATTGGTCAAGTTATCTAACCAGTTTGCGGATCGCAACTAATTTGTCCCTTGCAGGTAGTTTAATTAGCCGTTTCTCAGGACAAGGCAAGGTTTTTCAAGCCTGTCAGCCCGCCTGCAAAGGCCATTGCCGTTTTTAGGATCATTTGGGATTTGCCGAAGTAACTGCAGCGTCAGGAGCAAAATTTCGCTAAAGTGATTCCAGCTTGTTCCAGTGACCTGCGCACAGATTTGGCAATTTCGAGAGCGTTTTGCGTATCCCCATGCAGACAAATTGTATCAATTTGGGCTTTTATATGCTGCCCCGAGCGCGTGATGATACTGCCGTTTACCACCATTTGTGTGATCCTATCAGCCGCCAGCGCTGGATCATGGATCACCGCACCCTCGATTGAGCGATCCACCAGCGTAGCATCCTCATTATAGGCCCGATCGGCAAAAATTTCGCCAACATATCGACAGGGCAAGCTTTGCGCGACCTTTTCCTGAGCACTCGCCGCCAGCACCATTAAAATGGTCTCCGGCGCGACTGAAAGCGCGGCTTCATAGGCGTCATAAGCCAGCTCTGCATGTTCCGATGCCATGTTTGACAGCGCGCCATGCAGTTTAATATGGCGAATTTCAGCGCCAACGCTGCGCGCCATCGCCTGCGCCGCCCCGATCTGATAACGTATTTGATTTTGTAACGTGGTTTTGGATAGGTGAAGCCGCCGCCGTCCAAACCCTTGCAGATCGTCAAAGCCCGGATGCGCGCCGATACCGACCCCGCAATCCTGCGCCTGTTGCATCGTTTGCTGCATCACATCTGGATCCCCTGCGTGAAAGCCGCAAGCAACATTGGCCGAGGTGATCACCTGCAAAAGAGCGCCGTCATTGCCCATTTTCCAGGGGCCGAAGCTTTCCCCCATATCTGCATTCAAATCAATATTTTTCATTGCTTTGTATCTCCTGCATCGAAGGCCGACACTACGCCTCCGATCAATTGAAACGACAAGAGGTTTTTCATTTTATACGGATCTTGCAACAATGGATGCAAGCGGTCAGATAATTGAGATACGCGTTCATTATACTGATTTTGATATTCAAGCGCTTGTTCAAGCGATAGAAATTTAAACCTAATCGTTGCATCTAAGCCGGCTTGCGCGATTTTTGGTAGATCACTTGGAAGCACCGTTCCAATCCTTGGATAACCGCCGGTGCTTTGGCATTCAGGCATCAAGACGAAGGGGCGTCCATCACCGGTCATTTGAATATCCCCCGGCACGATGATTTCAGAAAGTATTTTGAGTTGATTGCTGATTTGAAACGGCGCGCCTTCAAAGTCTAATTTTATGCCCATGCGGTTGGCCCGAATGTCGCGCGTAAAAATTGTATTTTCGAAGCGCGCGCGTTCAGTAAAGCTGAAAAGATCGGTTTGAACCGAGGCGACGATATGAACGCAGCCTCCTTGGAAGCGATCTTCTACATCCAGTTTTTGGCTGATAAAGGGTTTCTCATCCGGGCCGATCGGCAGAGTGCCATCTGCAACCAACGCCTCGCCGATGCCAATCGCATGATGCGCGGCGCGGGCCTTCAAAAAAACTTCTGTGTCAAAACCGCCTCCCACCGACAAATAGGCATATGTGCCCGCTTGCACCCCCCCTAAGCGCAAAATTGCCCCATCTGGCAGGTGATGCGCGGCGTTCCAAGCCAAGGGCGTGCCGTCAAGCTCTGCCTTCATCGGGGCACCGGTTAATGCAATTTTCATATCACCTTGAGCTTGGAAGACGCCGCCAAACCCAGCCATCTCTAGCGCCCCATCGCCGCTGACTTGCCCAAGAAGTACGGCGCCTTCCTCTAAAGCCAAACAATCTGCTGCGCCCGATTTCGAAAGCCCTTGTGCCAAATACCCCGGGCGGCCAAAGTCTTGAATGCTTGCATGAGCACCACAGGAGAGGATCTTTAACCTGGCCATCACAACGCACGAATCACTGCACCGCCATCACCGCTGTGATCTTGGCTTTTAAGATTAAAGAGCTGTTCTGCCGATACGGATTGCAATTGCAATTCATCCCCCGGGCGCAGCGCAAAGGGATTATCGGGCTGTTGGGGGCGAAAGCATTGAAAAGCGGTTTGCCCAATATGGCGCCAGCCAGTTGGGTTATCGGCGGCAAAAATGATCACTTGTCTGATCGCCACGACCAATGCGCCGCCGGGGACTTTTGGGTTCACATGTTCTATGCGCGGAATATCCCAAGCCGGTGGCAACTCGCCGGCATAAGGTTGGCCCGGGGCGTATCCTATGGCCATTACCCGCAGCGGCGCAGCGGTCAAGCTTTGGATCGCTGTGGCTCTGTCCATCCCGGCCAGCTCTGCCGCTTGGGATAATTGTGGCCCGTTTCCAGCATCAAAAGCGCAGGGAATCACAAATAAACGGCGCCCTCGGGGCAGCGCGGCCTGATACCAATCATGCTGCCCAAGCAACTCTGCGAGCTGCGCGCGCATCTGATAATGGGTCAGGGCAGCTGTGTCAAATCGCAGAAAGCTTGACGCCAAGGTGCTGCTGGTTTCTTCGATGCCGTGCCAAGCCTGTTGGTCAATCGCGGCTTTAAACGCCAAGGCAGCGCGATTTGAGGCTTCGTTCAAGCCGCCGCTGAATTGCACTAGAAAGCCGTTTAAGCCCACAGGAACGATCCGCGGATATTTTAGGCCTTGTTGCGCGTCGTCTTGGCTTTTTTCGCCGGTTTCAAGCGTTGCGTCAGCGGGCATGGTCATGGCCCTCAAAGCTTTGCGCTTGCATCTGCCTATACGCCACGATGCGGCCCGCGGGCTTCGAGCGCGAATTGCGCAACAGCTTCAGCCAGCACATCCAATGTGTCGATCATCGCCGCGCTTGGATCATGACTGGTTTGAATCATTGAAAATTCAGAGCAGGCCACGAGCTGAAGATTGGCACCGCGTCGGGTCAATTCTGTTGAGGCTTCCAGAAGCAGGCTGCGGGCCTCGGCTGTGTCGCCAGAGGTTTTGATTTTCCGGATCGCCTGCACCATTTTTACATCATCTTCCGGCCAAATTATAATGCGCTCACTGGCCTGAAAATACCTTTCGAAAAGCTGGGTTTTGCGCAGTGCGGGTGAAGCCAGAATGCCAATAACATCGCCAGCTCTGCTTTTTGCAAGCGCGGTTTGAACCGATAATTTCACCATATTAAAAAACGGTAGGGCGGTTTTTCTTTGAATAGCCTCTGCAAAAAGATGTGCTGTGTTACACGGCATTGCCAGCGCCTCTGCGCCCCATTTGTCGAGGCGCTGGGCCATATCCCCCAGCACTGGACCGGGATCTGGCGCACCGATCGTTTGATCCAAAACATAGGCCAAGCGTGAGGGCACTTGGGGGTTCATATCGATCAGCAAAGGGATATGATCTTGATCATCCTGCGCGCGCACCGCGTTGAGCAAGCGCTGTTGAAAAAGAATGGTCGCTTCGGGCCCCATACCCCCTAAAACGCCGATTTTTTTCATAGGTTAGATCCTTTGTATTTAGCCGACTTTGCAGCGGCAGACGGCGCTGTTCTTGGCCTGTTAAGGCGCAGTTAAATCAATTCTGAATGGATATGCCAAGGCCTGATTGCCGCTTATTTTGAAATGGATCGTCGGCGGTTTCCCGCTGTTTTTTGGCGCAAGAACAGCCTAGCGGCTTGATTGCAGGTGAAGTCTGGCTATTTGACGGGGGATTGAGGTCACAGGAGATGGCGCCAATGACAAAATTTACTTTTTTGATTTACCTTCAGTTCGCCAGTTTGCTGGCGGTGGCCTTGGCAGCGGCGCTGACGCTGGATCCGCCAAAGGCGAAATGGTCACTCATAGGGCCGCTTTAACAGCATGCCGGCTGAATATCTTGGCCAGGGCGGGCGCTTTGATTGGAAACCACTGGCAGATATGCTAGGCACCACTTTGTGTTCAAAAGCGCGGTGTCGATGTTATCAGGATTAACAGTAATCGAGTTCGAAGGCCTTGGGCCAGCGCCTTTTGCGGGTATGATGCTGGCAGATTTGGGTGCCGATGTGATCGTTATTCATCGCGAAACCGCAGATAAAAGCCCTGCTCATGTCCGCCATAATCTGCTGGATCGCGGCAAACGCTCGATCGTTTTGAATTTGAAGAACGCGGATGAAAAACAGCTCGCGCACCGTTTGGTCTGCCAAGCTGATGGGCTGATCGAAGGCTTTCGACCCGGGGTGATGGAGCGTTTGGGCTTGGGGCCAGAGGATGTGATGCACGTCAATCCGCGTTTGGTTTACGGACGGGTTACGGGCTGGGGACAAACCGGTCCTTTGGCGCAGGCAGCGGGCCATGATTTGAATTATTTGGCGCGTAGTGGCGGGCTTTGGTATGCCTCAAATGCCGGTGAAACGCCGTTTCCCCCGCCCACCTTATTGGGTGATATTGGCGGCGGTGCGCTATATCTGGTGATTGGGATTCTGGCGGCTTTGCTGACCCAAAGAGCCACCGGGAAAGGCGCTGTGATTGATGCGGCTATGGTGGATGGGACATCGCATATGCTTTCGCTTTTGATGTCCCTTCAAGGGCCGGGCGGGCTGGTCAAAGAACGTGGCAAAAGCCTGTTGGACGGGCCGCATTTTAGCCGGACTTATGCCTGTCGCGGCGGCGGCTATATTTCCGTGCAATGTTTGGAGCCGCAATTTTATGCCGCATTTTTAAGGAAATTAGACCTGCAAGAAGATGCCGACTTTTGCAAACAATTCGAGCCCGCGCTATGGCCCGAGCTCACCGCCCGTTTGGCGGGATTATTCGCGCAGAAACCGGCCTCGCATTGGGATGTTTTATTTGCGCAAACCGATGCCTGCGTTGCGAAAATAAATGCACCGCAAGAGGCGCAAAACGATCCGCATATTCAAGCACGCCAGATTTGGAGCTGGGCGCAAGGCTTGCTGCAGGCAGCACCGGCACCGCGATTTTCGACATGGGCCCCCGAAGCAATAGGCGAAATACGCGCAAAAGATGCAGACCGAGGTCAGATCTTGGCCGAATTAAACGAAGGAATTTCTGATGCTCGCCCAGTTTGAGACGCTGAACGCGCTGTTACAGACCCGCTATTCTTGCCGCGCATTTTTAGACAGGCCGGTCGCGCATTCTGATATTGAAAAAATTGTTGAGGCGGCTCAACGGGTCCCGTCTTGGTGTAACGCGCAGCCGTGGCAGCTTATTCTTTGCGAAGGCGCGCAAACCAAGATGTTGGCCGCTGCCTTGACGGAGGCGGCCAACGAGGGGTTACAAGCGCCAGAGATTCCCTTTCCCAAAAGCTATAGCGGCAAATACAAACATCGCCGCTCAACCTGTGGCTGGCAATTATACGAGGCTGTGGGGGTTGCAAAAGGTGATCGCGCCGCATCGCGTCAGCAAATGCTAGAAAACTATCGCTTCTTTAATGCGCCCCAGGTGGCGATCCTGACAATTCCCAAAGAATTGGGCGCATATGCCGCGCTGGATGCAGGCGCTTTCATCACCGCTTTTACGCTTGCCGCCCAAGCCTTGGGAATAGCCACGATAGCGCAGGCGGCGATTGCCGGAATGGCGCCTATTCTGCGCGAAAAGCTGCAGATTGAAGCGGATCGCGATATCCTATGCGCTGTGTCTTTCGGCTATGAAGATAAACACCATCCGGCAAATGCGTTTCGGACCAAACGGGCCGGCGTGCAGGAGGTTATGCGGTGGCATAAGCCCGATTAAGCGGCTCTTGGCGGCGCGACCCAAGCCCGAGGCGAAGCAGCGGCTTGGGTGGCTTTGGGGCAATAGCAGCTAGGCTTTTGCCGCGATTATAATCACCTCAACAAGGTGCTTGGGGGTCGCAAGAGCAGATTCGCCCGTGGCTCGGGCAGGGGCGTGGCCCTCAGGCACCCACGCATCCCAGACCGCGTTCATATCCGCGAAATCATCCATAGAAGCCATCCAGATCGTGGCGCTTAAAATGCGCGTTTTATCCGAGCCCGTCTGCTCTAGTAAACTATCAACTTTATCAAGAACTTCTTGGGTTTGTTCGGTGACTGATGTGCCCGGAGTTCCGACTTGGCCTGCCAAATAAATGGTGCTGCCATGTACCACCGCTTGGCTCATACGTTGCCCTGTTGCTATTCGTGTTATGTCTGACATGTCTTTTCCTTTAGCGCGAGTATGGGGTTTCGATACGGGGCAGTATTTGCAATAATACGCGCAGAGGAAAGCACCGATTTGCCTTTGAATGGATTTTTACGCAGCGCGCACACAGGGACATGCAGATCGCGCGGCGCTCTGGGAATCAGCGGCCGTTTAATTGCTGCGGATCTTCGTGGCGCCCGCTTTGGGCTGGGCAAAAGAGCAAGGCTGGGTGTTACGACAGGCGGGTTTGGCGTTTGTTTCGGCGCAGCTCCAGAATAAACCCAGAAAAATGGAAAGTTAATCGATGCGACTATGCGAAGAAAATATTGCCCTTAAAGGCAAAGCTGCCGCGCTGGAGCTTTTGTCAATGGCCCATCACGAAGATCTGGTTGAGGCGGTTCAAGACGGTGATTTGCATAAATTATGGTATACGAACATTCCCTCTGCTTGCGAGATGCGCGCAGAGATCAGCCGGCGCTCAGAGTTGCACCGGCAGGGCTCAATGTACCCTTTCGCGGTCAAACACCTTGTGACGCAGCGCTGCATTGGTATGACCACCTATATGAATATTGAACCATCGCAGCGCAGGTTGGAAATTGGGTCAACTTGGTTGCAAAAATCTATCCAGCGCAGCGCGGTGAATACCGAATGTAAATGGCTGCTCCTGGAATATGCGTTTGAGCAATTGAATTGCATTTGCGTGGAATTTAGAACCCATGCGATGAATTTACAAAGCCGGCGGGCGATTGAGCGCCTCGGCGCCAAGCAGGATGGGATTTTGCGCAACAATATGATTATGGCCAATGGCAGCTATCGAGACAGCGCCGTATATTCAATCATTGCAAGCGAATGGCCCAGCGTGAAGGCAAATTTAACCTGGCAATTGCAGCAATACGCGTAATGACTGCTTTTGTTGCAAGGCCGATTTCGCCCAACAATATTGCCATTTGGACGCGCGCGGATCGTCTGGCCGCGCGGGCAAAACCGTTGATCTAACTGCGGGCTCTGCATAAAATTTTAAAAAGCGTCATGCGCGCCCATTGGTGGCTGTGGGTCTGTTTTAAAAGAAACATAAGGCGTTTTGGCTCAGCGAGCGGATAGGTGATTGAAAGTTTCGTTGGGGTCGCAGCCGGAAGGAGCCGCTGGCTTTTGCATTAATGCTGTCAGCAGATGCTTGCAGGCAGAGGCCTGCGGCGCTAAACCCCTCGGGGAAAGAATATGGAGAGGTCGATGGCGATCGATACTGCAACAGCCGCAAAAGTGGCAAAATTGGCCAGATTAAAAGTGGATGAAGCGGCTTTGCCCGCTTTGGCTGAGGAATTTAATGCGATTTTGGGATTCATCGAGCAATTAAATGCGGTGGATGTCAGCGGGGTTGAGCCAATGACCTCGGTCACTCCGCAGCGGTTGAAACGACGCGCGGATGAGGTGAATGATGGTGATCAGCAAATGCAGGTCTTGGCCAATTCGCCAGATGCGCGCGAAGGGTTTTTTGCGGTTCCAAAGGTGGTTGAATAATGAGTGAGATGAACGCATGGAGTTTGGCGCAGGCCCGCGATGCGCTGCGCGCGAAACAGGTCACCTCGGTTGAGCTGACCGAAGCCTGCCTAAGCGCGATTGAGGGCGCTGATGCGCTGGGCGCGTTTGTTCATAAAACGCCCGAGCTGGCGTTGGATTTGGCGCGGGCAGCAGATCAACATCTGGCCTCTGGAGATGCGCCGGATATGTGCGGTTTGCCGATCGGCATCAAAGATTTATTCTGTACCAAAGGCGTACCCAGTCAAGCGGCAAGCCGAATTTTAGAGGGTTTTAAGCCCGAATATGAAAGCACGGTTAGCCAGAAATTGCGCGATAGCGGTGCCGTTATGTTGGGCAAGCTCAACATGGATGAGTTCGCGATGGGCAGTTCAAACGAAACCTCAATCTATGGCGACGTAGTCAACCCCTGGAAACTGGGTGAGCAGGCGCTGACCCCCGGTGGGTCTTCTGGCGGTTCCGCCGCGGCCGTGGCGGCAGATCTTTGTTTGGCCGCTACCGGAACCGATACCGGAGGGTCGATCCGCCAACCTGCTGCATTTACCGGCACTGTCGGGATTAAACCAACATATGGGCGCTGTTCGCGTTGGGGTATTGTGTCCTTTGCCAGCTCGCTTGATCAAGCAGGCCCAATGACGAAAACAGTGCGGGATGCGGCGATTATGCTCGAGGCAATGTCTGGCCATGATCCCAAAGACAGCACCAGCGCTGATCTGGCCGTGCCGAATTTCGAAGCGATGTTGAGTGGTGATATTCGGGGCAAAAAAATCGGCATCCCGCGCGAATATCGGATGGATGGCATGCCGGATGCGATCGAGGCTTTATGGCAAGAAGGCCAAGATATGTTGAAATCTGCTGGGGCAGAAATGATCGATATCAGCTTGCCGCATACGCAATATGCGCTGCCAAGCTATTACGTGATTGCCCCAGCCGAAGCATCGTCAAACCTGGCGCGCTATGATGGTGTTCGCTTTGGGCACCGGGCTGCTTTGGCGGCGGGCGATGGCATTACAGAGATGTATGAAAAAACCCGCGCGGAAGGGTTTGGCCCGGAAGTGCAGCGCCGGATCATGGTGGGAACCTATGTGTTATCCGCAGGGTTTTATGATGCGTATTACAACCGTGCCCGCAAAGTGCGCGCGTTGATTAAAAAAGATTTTGACGATGTTTTTGCAACGGGTATTGACAGTATTTTAACCCCTACCACGCCCTCTGCGGCGTTTGCGCTTGGCGGTATGGCGGATGCGGATCCTTTGGAAATGTATCTTAATGATGTGTTTACGGTCACCGTGAACTTGGCCGGTTTGCCGGGCATTTCTGTTCCTGCCGGATTGGACAAACAGGGCTTGCCGCTGGGGTTGCAGCTGATTGGTCGCCCTTGGGAGGAGGCAGATTTGCTAAATTCCGCCTACGCTCTGGAACAGGCCTCTGGGTTTGTTCATAAACCGCAGAAATGGTGGGCCTCATGATGCAGGATCGCCCCTAATGTCGAACTCCCTTTTGATCAGAGCTTTAACCGCCGGCGGCGCCTTGGCGCTTCTTGGCGCCTGCGAGCCAGTTGAGATTGGGCAAAACCCGACCCCAAATGCGGCCTCTGTGTTGCCGCTGCCCTCTCCGATGGCTGTTGAACAACAAAGCTTGGCGCCCGCCGCAGCCGTTGAGGTCGATGATCCAACAGGTGCGGTTGCGTCGGTTGATACGACCTCGTTGTCGGATGAAAATGATTTTGAGGCGGTCGCCGCCCGTCAATCGATCGAAAGCGATGCCAAGCGCTTGGCCGAAAGCCGTGCGAAATATGTTGTGATTGAGCCCACCGATTTGCCTGTGCGCCCAGGCACAAATGAGATCAGTATCATCGAATACGCTTTGCGCACAACCAACCCGGTTGGGGTGCAAATCTATCGCCGCTCCGGCCTTTACAATGAAGAGCTATATCTGCGGAGCTGTAACTTTTATGCCTCTCCCAGCGAAGCCCAGCAGGTGTTTTTAAAGCGCAGCGGTCCGAAAATGGATTGGATGGGTCTTGATCCGGATGGCGATGGGTTTGCCTGCTCTTGGGATCCGACGCCGTTTCGCTTGGCCGGATCGTCGGGATGATTGGCGCCCCTTTTGCGGATGTCAGGGCCTCGCCAAATTTTGGCCCGCGTCGCGCAGGAGGCTCGATTGATCTTTTGCTGTTGCATTACACGGCGATGCAAAGCGCCGAGGCCGCGCTGCAGCGCTTATGCGATCCGATCCATGAGGTGTCGGCGCATTATCTTATCACATTGGATGGCCGGGTTCTCCAGCTGGTGTGCGAAAGCCAGCGCGCTTGGCATGCCGGGCGCAGTTTCTGGGCCGGTGAAACGGATATCAACAGCCGGTCAATTGGTATTGAGCTTGATAATCGCGGCGATCATCCGTTTTCCAATAAACAAATGCGCGCGCTGATTGCGCTTTGTGGCGATATTATTGGCCGGCACAATATTCCGGCGCATCGGGTTCTGGGGCATTCCGACGTTGCCATTGGCCGAAAAGCCGATCCTGGTGCACGGTTTGATTGGCGCAGATTGGCGCTAAGCGGGGTTGGTGTTTGGCCGGATCTTAAAACCTGGCATTTGAATGCGATTGTCGAGATGGATCCGGTGATGGGTGAAGATGCGCTGCGCGCCCGGGCACAATTTGTGAAACAGGCTGCAGATTATGGATATGATCCAAGCTTTGGTTTGGAGCAAATCTTATCGTCGCTCCGGCAGCATTTCGCGCCCCATCGCCGGGGCCCTTTAAGCCGGTTTGATTGTACGCTGGTGGCTGCTTTGAATACGCTTTGCAATTGACCTCGCCGCTTTTCGCGCCTACTGCAGCTTTGCGCGGAGAACTGGATGATCGCGGCCCTTCGGGGTCGAGGAAAGTCCGGACTCCACAAAGAAATGGTGCCGGGTAACGCCCGGGCGGGGCAACCCGACGGATAGCGCAACAGAAAGCAAACCGCCTACGCTGGTCGCAGGTAAGGGTGAAAGGGTGGGGTAAGAGCCCACCGGAGGCCTGGTAACAGGTCTTGCATGGCAAGCCCCACCAGGAGCAATGCCAAATAGGAACCTCAGGTGGGTTGATCGTTTTTTCGATATCGCCACCGGGCATCTTTGGCCTATAGGGTTCGGGTTGGCAGCTAGAGGCGCAGGGGCAACCTTGGGCCAAGAGGAATGATCATCCAAGAGGGCAACCTCTGGACAGAATCCGGCTTATAGGTTCTCCGCGCGTTTGCTTTGATCCGGACGAGCTGCAGAAAATATGCCAGGTCACGGTTGACAGCAGCCGCAGCATCGCTAAAAGGCACATTCTACAGAGTTTTACGGGTGTTTGATCCCCCGCTTCAGGAGACGTTTCATGGCCAAGCCAACCACTATTAAAATCCGCCTGAATTCTACCGCAGGCACTGGCCATTTTTATGTGACCAAGAAAAACGCCCGCACCATGACTGAGAAGATGGTCGTTCGTAAATACGATCCGGTTGTGCGTAAGCATGTTGAATATAAAGAAGGTAAAATCAAATAAGCAAGCCTTGTCCTTTTAAGTCATAAAAAAACCACTCAGTATTTTGAGTGGTTTTTTTGTTGCGGTTGATAGCTTCAGCCGTCGCTTCATTCAGATCGCATAAAAAAGGCCGCGAAGCGAACCGCGGCCTTTTGGTATTGACAGAGGCGCTTGCCTATTCCTGGTTGCCCATGAACATCAGCAAGAATTGGAACATGTTCAGAAAATCCAGATAAAGATTTAGCGCGCCGTGAATCGCTGACTTGTCCAACCATTCCTGATCTCCATGATGGGCATGCGCCAAATAAGTGTTCTTGATATTCTGCGTGTCATAGGCGGTTAGGCCAGCAAAGATCAAAACGCCCAGAACCGAGATCGCAAACAGTATCGCGGGAGAGCCGAGGAACATATTGACGATCATCGCTACAAAAATGCCGATCACGCCCATGATCAGGAAAGAGCCCCAGCCTGAAATGTCTTTCTTCGTGGTGTAACCCCAAAGCGACAAGCCTGCAAAAGCGATCGCGGTGACTAGAAAGGTCTGAACAATCGAGAAGGTTGTGTAGAACACAAAGATCGAGCTCAGCGAGATGCCAATTAACGTTGCGAAGAGAAAGAAGAACAATTGCGCACCGCTGGCCGAAGCGCGTTGCATAATGGCGCCAAAGCCAAAAATCATTCCCAAAGGTGCCAGCATCACAATCCAGCGCAGAGCCGATGTGTAGATGGCAACGCCGAAAGACGTGAGCAACGTACCATTGGCCATCTGGCCGGCAGCCAAGGCCGGATCAGACGTGGTTGCCAAGCCGGCAATGGCCCATGCTGCCAATGCTGTAATCAGCATACCAACGGACATTGTACCATATACTTTGTTCATATGCGTGCGTAGGCCCTCGTCGATTTCGCCGACGCGACCCGCTGCGGTGCTGCGCATTGTTTCAAATTCTGCCATAATTAACCTCCAGTGCCGAATTAGCAGGATGGGATCTCCATTCTGCAAAAAACATTAAGATATATATTAGGGAGAATGAGCCACTTTTCAAGGCTTAGCGTAAGATCAATTCCTGAATTGTTAAAAATAGTGCGAAGTGAGTCTTTTTGAACACCGTTTAAAGGCCTTACGCATTTTTTAAGGCCTTTTTTCGGGCCGTCCAAGGTGGCGAGCGGTTGACGGTATGAACCATCTATAGGGTGTTGCGGGCAATAGACCGGTCAACCGGTTTCTGCAGTTCATCAAAAGCGCGTTGAGGCCATGGCTTATGGGAATTTCAGCGCGCCTATGTGGTTTCTGTAAAATCGAATAAACCCGTCCTTTGCATTGAAAATGCAAGGTTTCTTTAGAAGATCTGCACAAAGCAGACGGCTTGCCCTAGCTGTGCTTGACAAGTGGCAGGGGTGCTTTGACGTTGCGATCACCGCTTTGAAAACCAGTTTTAAGCGCTGCGAATACTCTCCTTTAAAGAGAGTGATTCAAAAACTTTATTCGCTTAAGTAACAAAAAGTGCTTGAATTTTGCTGCTGTTCTGCTAATCTCTCGATCATGAATTAAGGGTTTGGCCAGGGTATTTCGGTCTAAACCGCCATGATTGTTATAAAAAGGAATATTCAATGGCACATCCTGTTGACGAACATGTTGGAAAGCGACTCCGGCAGCGTAGATGGCTGGTGGGGATGACGCAGCAGCAATTGGCAGAGCATGTCGGGATTAAATTTCAACAAATTCAAAAATATGAAACCGGTGCGAACCGTGTAAGCGCATCGCGCCTATGGGATATCGCAAGCACTTTAGACGTTTCGATTAATTTTTTCTTCGATGGGTTGCAGGCAGAAAAAGGCGTTAAAATTCAGTCTGACGCGATGCCGTCAGATCTTATGGGCGATAAAGAAGCGTTGGATTTGGTGCGCTCTTACTATGCGATACCGGAAAACCAACGGCGTAGATTGTTTGACCTTGCCCGGGTGCTCAGCGACGTCGCTTGATTTTCGCGTGATCATGCTCTAGCGCCTTTGGGCGAAAGGGTTTGATTATGGAAAAAGCGTATGTAAGCAGGGAGACCCTCTCTGCGACGGATAAAGAGGATCTAAAACGCGTGGCGGTTGCCTTGGCCGACGCGGCCAGAGAGGCGATTTTGCCGCTATTCCGGTCAACAAACTTGGCGCTTGAAAATAAAGCTGATCAGGGCTTTGATCCTGTGACCCATGCGGATAAAGCTGCTGAACGCGCGATGCGCGCCATCCTTGAAGCGCAACGCCCAGAGGATGGCATTTTGGGCGAAGAATACGGTGAAACTTCTGGAAGCTCGGGGTTAACTTGGGTGCTCGATCCGATCGATGGCACCCGTTCTTTCATGAGCGGAACCCCAACCTGGGGCGTTTTGATTGCCTTGCGCGATGCGGCGGGCCCGTTTTTTGGACTCATTGACCAACCTTATATCGGCGAGCGGTTTATCGGTGGTTTAGGGCTGAACACGATGGCGGGCCCTTTGGGGGCGGCGGCTTTGCAAACGCGTTGCACGCGCGCTTTGCAGGAGGCGCTGTTGTTTTCGACTTTTCCTGAAATTGGCAGCCGCGCCGAGCATGCGAGCTTTCAGGCGGTGGCCAAACAGGTTCAATTGGTGCGCTATGGTTTAGATTGTTATGCCTATGCGTTGCTGGCGGCGGGGCAGATCGATTTGGTGATCGAGGCCGGATTGAGCGCCTATGATGTGCAAGCGCCGATAGCAGTGATCGAAGCCGCTGGAGGGGTGGTTTGCAATTGGCAGGGGCGTCCCGCGCATAACGGAGGGCAAATTATTGCTGCGGCAACCCCCGAGCTGATGGCCGCGGCTTTGCCCTTGTTACAAAAAGCGTGAATTAAAGACGGGCGTATGAGCGATTTTCTGATTAAAAATGCCGATTACATTCTCACCATGGATAATGCGCGGCGCGAATTGCGAGGCGCTGATATTCATATACATGATGGCGAAATCATCGCAGTAGAAACTGATTATATGCCGCCTGTTTCTTGCGATGTTGTGCAGGCTAAAGGCTGCGTGGTGACGCCGGGTTTGGTCAACACGCATCATCACCTCTATCAAAGCTTAACCCGCGCGGTGCCTGGCGCTCAAAATGCGTTGCTGTTTGGCTGGTTGCAGACGCTCTACCCGATTTGGGCCCGTTTTGGGCCTGAAGAAATGCGCGTTTCAGCGATGGTGGGGTTGGCCGAATTGGCGTTGTCTGGCTGCAGCTTAAGCGTCGATCATTTGTATTTATACCCCAACGGTGTGCGGCTGGAAGATACGATCGAGGCGGCGCAGGAAATTGGCTTGCGCTTTTTTCCAACCCGCGGCGCGATGAGCATCGGAGAAAGCGATGGCGGCTTGCCGCCTGATGCTTTGGTTGAAAAGGAAGCGCGGATTTTGGAAGATTGCATCCGCGTGGTGGATGCGTTCCATGACCCCTCTCCCGCATCCATGCTTAGGGTGGGCATTGCGCCCTGTTCTCCGTTTTCGGTGAGTCGTGATTTAATGCGCGATGCGGCGCTTTTGGCGCGCGATAAGGGGGTATTTTTACACACGCATTTGGCAGAAAACGATGAAGATATCGCTTATTCGCTTGAAAAATTTGGATGTCGCCCTGGGCAATATGCTGAAGATTTGGGGTGGACAGGTGCGGATGTGTGGCACGCGCATTGTGTGAAATTGGACTCCAAAGAAATTTCCTTATTTGCCAAAAGCCAAACCGGTGTCGCGCATTGCCCCTGTTCGAATTGCCGCCTTGGCTCGGGGATCGCCCCGCTTCGCCAGATGCGCGATGCGAGGGTGCCTGTGGGATTGGGTGTCGACGGGTCTGCCAGCAATGATTCGGGCAATTTGATGGATGAAGCGCGCCAAGCGATGTTGCTGCAACGGGTGTCGCAAGGGGCCGATGCCATGAGTGCGCGCGAGGCGTTGGAAATTGCAACCCGCGGGGGCGCAGATGTGCTGGGCCGGCCCGAATGCGGGCGTTTGGCGGTTGGAAAACGCGCGGATATTGCGATTTGGGATGTTTCTGGGGTGGAAAGTGCGGGCAGCTGGGATCCTGCGGCGTTGGTTCTTTCCGGGCCGAATAAAGTGCGCGATTTAATGGTGGAAGGGCGCTTTGTTGTACGCGATGGCCAGCTGTCCAGCACTGATCTAGAGGCTTTGATCGGGCATCAAAACCGTCTGGTGCAAAAGCTTATCAACGCATAACGGGTTGAGAAACGCATCTGCGGCGTGCCTAACCGGTTTTGTTGTGCCATTCTGCGCCTTTGATCCAAACTGAATGGATGGCGCGATCATCGCCCATCATGATGGTAGGAAACAGGCTTGACCAGTGATCAATAGCGCGCCTTTGCCGCTGCGCGATTGCGGGGGTTGAGGCTAAATCTAAAACCACCAGATCCGCATATTTTCCGGGCGACAAGCTGCCGATTTCATGGTCAAGATGCAGGCTGCACGCAGAACCCATCGTAGCCAACCACAGCAATTGCGCCGGGTGCAAAGGATGACCGTTTAGTTGCCCGATCTCATAAGCCGCAGCCATAGTGCGCAGCATGGAAAAGCTGGATCCACCCCCCGTATCGGTTGCCAGAGCGATGCGTTGCCCGGCATGTGCCAGACCGTTCATATCAAAAAGGCCAGAGCCGATGAAACTGTTTGAGGTCGGGCAATGAACCAAAGCCGCGCCAACCTCTTTCAGCCGCGCTTTTTCGCGCGGCTCCAAATGTATTGCGTGCCCGTAAAGGCCGCGTTGGCCTAGTAAACCGAATGTCTCGTAGGTATCCAGATAATCACGTGCATTGGGGAAGAGATCTTTCACCCATGCGATTTCATCGATTTGTTCGCTGAGATGGGTTTGCATCAGGCAATTGGGAAATTCCTGCCATAACGCCCCCAATGCGGTCAGCTGCTCGGGGGTTGAGGTGGGCGAAAACCGCGGCGTGATGGCGTAGCGCGCCCGGCCTTGCCCATGCCATGTTTGCAGCAAGGCTTTGCTTTGGTCATAGGCGCTTTGCGCCGTGTCGCACAGGCCCTCGGGCGCATTGCGATCCATGCAGGTTTTGCCCGCCACGATGGCCATGCCGCGCGCGGTCGCACTGACAAACAGCGCCTCTACGCTGTTTGGATGAATGGTGCAAAAACTGGCCAGGCTGGTCGTGCCATGCGCGAGCGCCAGATCCAGATAGGTCTCTGCGCTGCGATGCGCATAAGCCGCATCGCCAAATCGCATTTCTTCGGGAAACGTATACTGGTTGAGCCAATCAATCAGGCGGTTTCCCCAGCTGGCAATGATTGCGGTCTGCGGATAGTGAACATGCGCGTCGATAAATCCCGCCATGATCAGTTTATCGCCATAATCGATGACCTGCGCTTGTGGGTAGTGTCGGCGCAAATCTGCAGCTGGGCCTTGGGCAAGGATCCTTCCCGCTTCGATGAGCACGCCGCCGGCGCTGTCGAAAGTGCTGGCTGCTGCGATCTCTGTTACAAAGGGATCGGCTCTAAAACTGAGCGTTTGGCCTGTTAGCAACAGCTGAGGTGAGGATGCGATCACGTAAAATCCTTTTGATTGAAACCCATCCCTAGCTGTATAATTTGCATATCAGGGCCGGTAAACCGCGTTATTGCATTGCTCTTTTGTTTTATTCTCCGCTATCACGAGCATAGTTTATGGGGGCTTATGATGCAAAACCATACCATTCTATCTGATCAAGACCTGGCGCAGCCCGATTGCAGTTATGAGCTGAAGCCAAGCGCTGTTGCGGCTATTTTAGAGGCTGTAGATCGTAAAGATCGTGATCAGCTGGTTGCCCAGATGGAGCCTTTGCACGCGGCGGATATCGCGGATTTGCTCGAACAAATCGATGGTCACGATCGAGCGCGATTGATCCGTCTTTATGAGCGTGAATTTGATGGTGAAATCCTGTCTGAGCTGAATGAGGCCATTCGCGAAGACGTGATCAATCTTCTGAAACCCGAGGTTTTGGCCGATGCGGTGCGCGATCTAGAAAGCGACGATGTTGTCGATCTGCTGGAAGATTTGGAAACGCCGCAGCAAGAAGCCATTCTGGACGCTTTGGATGATATAGATCGCTTGGCTGTCGAACAATCGCTGGCCTATCCAGAGTTTTCTGCTGGTCGCTTAATGCAGCGCGAAGTGGTTGCAGCGCCCGATTATTGGACGGTTGGAGATGCGATTGAATTCATGCGCAAAGCCGAGGAGTTGCCAGAACAGTTTTATCATGTGATTCTTGTGGATCCAAAATTCCATCCGGTCGGCAATGTCACGCTAGGGCGCATCATGTCATCAAAGCGCAGCACCGCATTGGCCAGCCTGAAGGAAGAGATTTTTCGCGTAATCCCGGCAGATCAAGACGAAGCAGAGGTTGCCTATGCGTTCAATCAATATCACCTGATTTCTGCGCCTGTTGTGGATCATGAACAGCGCCTTGTCGGCATGATAACGATTGATGATGCGATGATGGTGCTTGACCGTGAACATGAGGAAGACATTTTGCGCCTCGCCGGGGTTGGAGAAAGCAGCCTCAGCGATACGGTTTTGGAAACGGCCAAGCAGCGCTTGCCTTGGCTGGGGGTGAACCTGTTTACCGCTATTTTAGCCTCTTTGGTGATCGCACAATTCGAAGCAGCGCTTGCGCAATTGGTGGCTTTGGCGATTTTAATGCCCATAGTAGCCTCGATGGGCGGCAATGCGGGCACGCAAAGCCTGACGGTTGCGGTGCGGGCGATTGCGACCAAAGATTTGACCCGCTCAAATCTGGTTCGGGTGGTAAGACGGGAGGTTCTTGTGGGGCTTTTAAATGGGGTGGTTTTCGCCTTGGTAATGGGCGTGGTCGGGGTGATATGGTTCGGATCCCCCATGCTTGGATACGTGATCGCGCTGGCGATGGTGATCAATTTGGTTGTGGCGGGTTTTGCCGGTACTGGCATTCCGGTTCTGCTGGCACGTTTTGGCATTGATCCTGCGTTGGCCTCTGGGGCTTTTGTGACCACGGTCACCGATATTGTGGGATTTCTGGCATTTTTGGGTTTGGCAGGGTTGATCTTGTTATGAGTGGTCTGACAGATCGAAAACGGGCCGCGCGCAAAGCCGCCTTCGCGCGGCGCAAAGCGGCGCATGCTCTGGATATAGGCGCTTGCGCGGGGCTCTTATCATCGGTTTTGGCCGGATATCGCGGCGTATCCTTGGCCGGATATATGCCCATTCGCACCGAAATCGATCCGCGCCCCGCGATGGCGGAAGCAGCTGGATACGGCCCGGTTGGGGTGCCTGTGATTACCGGCGAAGGCCATCCTTTGCGGTTTTCAAAATGGTATCCTGAGGGCGCGCTTAAAGAGGGGCCATTTGGTGCCAAAATCCCGATTGACGATGATTTTTTTGAACCGGAACTGGTGATCGTGCCGCTTGTGGCGTTTGATCGCAATGGCGGGCGTCTGGGTTATGGCGGTGGATTTTATGACCGTACGCTCGAGATGTTACGCGCAAAGCGACCTACTTTGGCGATTGGATTTGCCTATAGCGCGCAGCAGGCGGATCACCTGCCATTGGAGGCAACGGATCAACCTTTGGATCAAATCGTAACCGAGGATGAGATCATCGATCTGCGCGCTCGCATGATCTAAGTTTAGGCGTGTTTTTGACGCTGATTTCGTTGGGCAAATTGCCTTGGCTGAAAGGAAAATTTATGACTGTTGTTCACGATTATACGGCGCGGGTAATCTGGACGGGAAACCGCGGGCAGGGCACAAAAACCTATGGCGGGTATGCGCGCAGTTGGGATTTATGCAGCCCCGGAAAACCTGTGATAAGCTGCTCGAATGATCCAATTTTGGGTGGGAATCCCGCGCTTTATAATCCTGAGGATCTGTTGATTTCAGCGCTGAGCGGCTGTCATATGTTATGGTATTTGCACCTGGCCAGTGAGGCCGGCTTATGTGTCCAAGCCTATCAAGAACACCCTATTGCACAGGGCGAAACGCTTGCCAATGGCGCCAGTCGGTTTGTCGCGGCAACGTTACGGCCGCAGATCACGCTGTCAAACTGCGATGATCCCAGCCGTGCCGACCTGCTGCACCCGCGCGTTTCAGAGCGGTGCTTTATCGCCCGTTCTGTTAATTTTCCGGTCACTTACGGGGCGAAATATCAGTTTTCATAGCCGGCTTTTGCTTGCGCTTTCAGGGCAGAGGCCCTAGGGACGGCGCCATGAAGCTTCTTTTTCTTGGCGATGTGATGGGGCGCGCAGGTCGCGCAGCTCTGATTGAAAACCTTCCGCGGTTGAAAGCCGAGTGGCAGATTGATTTTGCCGTGGTCAATGGTGAAAACGCCACAAGTGGCCATGGATTAAGCCCCGATCATGCGCGCGCATTGCTTGGCGCGGGTGCAGATTGCATCACTTTGGGCGATCACGCGTTCGATCAAAAAGACATGTTGGGATTTATCGAAAAAGAGCCACGAATTATTCGCCCCTTAAATTTTGCCAAGAACGCGCCGGGACGCGGAGCGCGTATTTTCAGTGATGCGCGCGGGCGCAAAATTCTGGTGGCGCAGGTTTTGGGACAGGTGTTTATGAAACGTCCCTTTGATGATCCTTTCTCGGCGATCGATGCAGTGTTGCTTAAGCATCCTTTGGGCGGGCAAATACAGGCCAGCTTGGTTGATATTCATTGCGAGGCAACCTCTGAAAAAATGGGGATGGGGCATTTTTGTGATGGGCGGGCCAGCGTTGTGGTGGGCACCCATACGCATATTCCAACCGCGGATGCGATGATCTTGCCCAAAGGCACCGCCTATCAAAGCGATGCGGGCATGTGCGGCGATTATAATAGCGTGATCGGGATGGAAAAAACCGAACCCTTGCGCCGCTTTGTGACGGGTATGCCAAAAGCGCGGTTCAGCCCGGCAGATGGGCCTGCCACGCTTGCCGGGCTTTACGTGGAAACTGAGGATAGCAATGGAAAAGCGCAGAATGTAAGGATGATCCGCGTGGGCGGTCAATTGCAACCGGCGGCTTTATGATTGAACGGATTTGGCCGTATTTAGCGGTGCTATGCATTGGCTCCGCCTGGGGTTTAACGATCCCGCTGACAAAAGTAATTGTCTCGGATGGCTATTTGTTTTTTGGCCTTATTTTTTGGCAACAGGTGATTTGCGCCAGCGTTTTGGGCATTGTCTTAATGGTCCGGCGTCAAAGCTTAACCATTACGCCCGGCGCGCTGCGCTTATTTGCAATCATCGCCTGCGTGGGCACCATTGCGCCAAATTCGGCTTCTTATACGGCTGCTATCCACTTGCCGGCGGGGTTTTTGGCGGTGATTATCGCCACTGTACCCATGTTCGGCTTTCCCATTGCCGTTATGATGGGCAATGAAACCTTTGCGAAATTCCGGCTCTTGGGGCTGTTTTTTGGGCTCTGTGGTGTGATGTTGCTGGTGCTGCCAGAGGCGCGTTTGCCCGACTCTTCAAAAGTGGGATTTATTTTCTTAGCCGTCATTGCGCCTCTTTGCTATGGGTTTGAGGGCAATTATGTTGCGCGGTTTGGAACTCAAAACTTAAACCCCGTGGCCACGTTATTTGGCGCCAGCTGTCTTGGAGCGCTTGCAACGCTGCCTTTTGCGCTTGTCAGTGGGCATTGGATCGACCCGCGCCTGCCATGGGGCGCGCCAGATCTTGCTTTGATCGCTTCGGCAACGCTGCATGCTTTTGCCTATACGAGCTATGTGTGGTTGGTGAAACGGGTGGGGCCTGTTTTCGCCCTACAGGTCAGTTATGCCGTTACGATTTTTGCCGTTTTCTGGGCGATTATTCTACTGAATGAGCAACCAAGCCTGTTTTTATGGGCGGCATTATCTGCCATACTGATTGGTATGTTTCTGGTGCAGCCGCGCCGTTAAACACGGTCTAAGGCGCGGCTGAGTGGGTTTGAAAGGACACGTATGGTCTTTGTTTCTTCCGGTTTATGGCCGGCGGGATTTTCGCTGTGCATCGTGGCGGTGATGCTGGTGATGTTTTGGCAAGAGCGGTTTCCTAGTGAGGTGATTGCTTTGAGCGGTGCCGCGCTGTTTTTGGTGACGGGTATTTTGCCCTATGAGGCGGCGTTGCAAGTGTTTTCAAACCCGGCGCCATGGACAATTGGCGCGATGTTCATCGTGGTGGCCGCCTTGGTGCGCACGGGCGCTTTGGATGCGTTGATTTCGGCTGTGCAAAATCAAAAAATGCGCCATCCTGGCGGTATTTTGGGCCTTTTACTGCTATTCGTATTGTTATCCTCAGCGGTGATGTCAAACACGCCGGTGGTGGTGGTGATGATCCCGGTCTTTGTGCAATTGGCGCGAAGCCTGAATATTTATGCCAGTAAACTTCTTATTCCGCTTTCCTATACAGCCATATTAGGCGGCATGTTGACCCTGTTGGGGACCTCCACCAATTTATTGGTGGATGGGGTGGCCCGTGACTTGGGTTTGGTGGGGTTCGGGCTTTTTGAAATCACACCTTTGGCTTGTATTTTGGTGGTCTGGGGCGCGGTTTACCTACGGTTTATCGCACCGCTGCTTTTGCCCGAACGCGCCAGTTTGGCAGATGTATTGTCAGATCAAACGCAGAAGAAATTTTTCAGCGAGGTGCTTATCCCGCCGGGCTCGGCGCTCATCGGCAGCCCAGTCTTAAAAGTGGCCTTATTTCGCCGGCAAGGGGTTCGTGTGATCGATGTGCTGCGCAAGAACGTCTCGTTGCGCAATAAATTAGAGGCACTCCGCCTAAACGCAGGTGACCGGGTTGTTTTGCGCTCTCCGATCGGGGAATTGTTGGGGCTACAGCAGGAAAAAACCTTAAGTCGAAGAGGCCCGGTGGATCAGGTTTCTGCCGTGGAAACCACAACTGTTGAAATATTAATTACGCCTGGGTGCCAAATTCTGGGGCGCAGGTTAAGCGATCTGCATTTGCGGCGGCGATTTGGGGTTTATACGCTGGCTGTGCACCGGCATAATCAGAATATAGCGCAAAATTTGCACTCGCTCACCATCACTTTGGGGGATACGCTACTGCTGGAAGGCGCTGCTGAAGATATCAAACGCCTGGCGCAAGAATTTGCCGTTGTTGTTATTTCTCAACCGGCTGTGCAACCGTTTCGTCGCCGTCATGCACCCATCGCAGTTGTGACGATTTTGGGTTTGGTGCTGATGGCCGGTTTTGGCTTTGCACCTCTTTTCGTGCTCAGCTTGGTGGCTGCCGCGATATTGCTCGTGACGCGGGCCATTGACGCAGAGGAAGCCTTTGCTTTCGTTCAGGGTCGCTTGTTGGTTTTGATATTTTCGATGTTGGCCATAGGCGCGGGTTTGCACCATGCGGGCGCGGTGGCACTGGTGGTCGAGGCTCTGACCCCTTTGATCGCAGACCTCTCGCCATTCCTGTTGATTTGGTGTTTTTTTCTACTGACCTCGCTGCTCACAGAACTGGTGTCAAATAATGCGGTGGCTGTGATCGTAACGCCTGTGGCGATTGCGTTGGCGCATGATTTGGGCGTTGATCCCCGGCCGCTGGTTGTGGCGGTGATGGTGGCCGCTTCGGCCAGCTTTGCCACGCCGATTGGCTATCAAACCAATATGCTGGTCTATGGGCCCGGCGGGTATAGCTTTTCTGATTTTTTGCGCGTTGGTGTGCCGCTCAATCTGAGTATTGGGCTTTTGTCGGCTTGGTTTATTCCCAAAATATGGCCCTTATAAAGCGGCTGATCTGGATTTGGAAACTTAACCCTACCATGCCGGGGCACGGCCCTTGGTGATAAACTTTGCAGATTCGTGGCTTGCCCCTTGGTGATAGCCTGACCTATATAGGCGCAAATAAACGGATTTCGGAGGGGAAAATGGCAGGCCATTCAAAATGGGCGAACATTCAGCATCGCAAAGGTCGCCAAGACGCGGCGCGCTCAAAATTATTTTCGAAGCTGTCCAAAGAAATTACCGTGGCCGCTAAGATGGGCGATCCGGATCCTGAAAAAAATCCCCGTTTGCGCTTGGCCGTTAAGGAAGCCAAATCAAATTCGGTGCCAAAAGATGTGATTGAGCGCGCGATTAAAAAATCGGTTGCGGGTGATGGAGATGAGTATGAAGAAATCCGTTACGAGGGCTACGGCCCAAATGGCGTGGCGGTGATTGTTGAAACGATGACGGATAACAGAAACCGCACCGCGTCAAATGTGCGTTCGACCTTCGGAAAACACGGTGGCAATTTGGGGGAAACCGGATCGGTGGGGTTTATGTTTGATCGCAAAGGTCAGGTGAGTTACGCCGCTTCCGCCGGTGATGATGATAGCGTGATGATGGCGGCGCTGGAAGCGGGCGCAGAAGATGTGGAAAGCTCAGAAGATGGGCATTTCATCTGGTGTGAAGACACCAGCCTAAATGAAGTGGCGCAAATGTTGGAAAATGATTTGGGCGAAAGCTTGTCAACCAAGCTGGTTTGGAAGCCCACAACCACCACAGAGCTGGATCTTGAGGGCATGGAAAAGCTGATGAGGCTTATCGATGCGCTTGAGGATGACGATGATGTTCAGCGCGTGACAACCAATTTCGAAGCTAGTGACGAGGTTATGGCGCAATTAGAAGGCTCTGATTGAGTATCTGTTTAATATTATTAAATTATTGAGAATTACATATTAACCTGATGAATGATCAGTTTTCGACACGATTCTGTGACATTAGCGAAATCGCGCTTTTTAAATTTTTTCTGCAATGTTTGCAGGCTGTTTTTCTTGACCGATTGCGCCTTGGTTGAAAAATGATTATCTTTATGACATCAATCGCCCCATGTGTAATCTGTTCTATACGGCGTCAGAAAATGATGACAGATCTCGAATCCTAGCCCACAACTTATACATTTTTTGAGGCATGGGCAAACTGGATTTGGTAATTTTCACGTAAATTTGCCGCGCCTTTTTAGCACCCAGGGTCAATTAAAAGATTTCCTTAAGTCATAATGATAACTTTTTAATCGACACAATTTTGTATTGAAAGTCAGACAGTTTTTTGGTCCACTTTCGGTATGGTTTTAAGACTTTTCTGCTTCGGGCACTTTGATCGATCAAACAGTCTTCTGATGTTTTTGACAGGTGAATAATGTCCCAACGATACTTTAAAATGGCGCAGATGCGCGAGCTCCTATTGGGCCTTGAGGAGGAAGTGGGGCTTGGGGCATTGACCCAAAACGAAAAAGATGTGTTCTACGCGTTTTACACAGAAATCTTTATGGCGGGTGGCACTGCAAAATCTGTTGATATTAAGAAGCACGCGTTGTTGAACGGGATGGCGCAGCCGACCTTTCACAGGTGTTTGAAGGCCTTGATTGAGCGCGGGTTACTGTCGTATGCGCCCAATACCAAAGCGGGAAGCTATACAAGCCCCATCGTTTAAGGGGGGCTGTTCTACGGTTGTGTTGCGCCGTGTTCTATGGCTTGTGTTGCGGATGATCTTCGCAAGACCTATATCATGATCGAACCTTTCTTTTTGGGCTTTGGCCTTGGTCTTTCGTTGATCCTTGCGATCGGAGCGCAAAACGCCTTCGTGTTGAAGGCCGGTTTGATGCGCCGTTTTGTTTTGCCGATCGTGTTGCTTTGCGCGGTTTCTGACGCGCTGTTGATCTTTCTGGGGGTTTTTGGTTTGGGAACCCTTTTGGAGAATTGGCCCAATCTTATGAGCTGGATCCGATTTGCAGGGGCGCTGTTTTTGTTCGCCTATGGCGCACGCAGTATGATATCGGCTTGGCGCGGCAATCAAGCTTTGGATGCAATGGGCGATGTGATGTCTTTGCCGGCGGCCTTGTTCACATGCCTGGCGCTGACCTTTTTAAATCCGCATGTATATCTTGATACGGTGATTTTGGTGGGGGGGGTTGCCAACCAATCCGAAAGCCCGATGGGTTTTGCTTTGGGGGCTATGCTGGCCAGTTTTACCTTTTTCTTCGGGTTGGGCTATGGCGCCCGTCTTTTGGCGCCCTTTTTTGCCAATCCCCGCGCATGGCAGATTTTAGATATGGGGATTGCGCTTGTGATGTGGGCAATCGCTTACAGTCTGCTCGCCTCTCATTAGCTCTTGTGCTTTCGGCCTATTTAGCTTTTCAGTAACGCCATGACCGAACGCTCTTCTTCATCAACCTTACGCGGCATCTTATGGATGATCGTGACGGGGCTTATGTTTGTGGGCGTGACCTCCTTGGTGAAATATTTAGGCCCGGATATGCCCGCCGCTGAGGCGGCGTTTTTGCGATATGCTTTGGGCTTGGTCTTGCTGGTTCCAATGCTGGGGTCGATCTTCAAAAGTAATTTTTCGCAGCCGTTGATGCGGCTTTTTGTGTATCGCGGCGCCGCGCATGTGGGGGCGGTGTTTCTATGGTTTTTTGCAATGGCGCGGATTCCCTTGGCGGATGTAATGGCGATGAATTACCTATCGCCGATTTATGTGACATTGGGGGCGGCGTTATTTTTGGGTGAAAAACTGGCTTTGCGGCGGGTGATCGCCGTCGGCATTGCCTTGGTGGGCGCCTTGATTATTTTGCGACCCGGTATTCGCAGCGTGGATATGGGGCATCTGGCGATGCTGCTGGCTGCGGTATTTTTCGCCTGCTCTTATTTGTTAACCAAACGGCTCAGCGATCAAGTTTCGGCGGGCGCAATCGTTGTGATGCTTTCGCTCTTTGTCACGCTGGGGCTGGCGCCGATGGCATGGATGGTTTGGGTTCCGCCCTCGACAAACGATTTGCTTATCCTTTTTGGAGTGGCCTGCTTTGCCACATTGGGGCATTACACGATGACGCTGGCCTTTGCCGCAGCGCCCGTGAACATCACGCAACCGGTTACGTTTTTACAGCTGGTCTGGGCGGTGTCGGTTGGGATGGTGTTTTTTGACGAACCGCTCGATCCATGGGTGGTGATTGGGGGCGGCACAATTTTGGCATCGGTCAGCTTTATCAGCTGGCGCGAGGCGGTTTTGCAACGTCGTCTGCGCACCCCCCCGGTTCCTGCTACAAAAGTCTAGGCTTTCATCTAATGGAGGCTCAGCCCAAATAACCTATATCTCAAAGAGGCGTTTTTATGACATCTTCCCCAAATATTCTGATTATTATGGTTGATCAGTTGAATGGAACGTTGTTTCCCGACGGCCCTGCCGACTGGCTGCACGCGCCGCATTTGAAACGCCTGGCGCAGCGCTCGGCGCGGTTTGCCAATGCCTATACCGCCAGCCCGTTATGCGCGCCGGCGCGGGCCTCATTCATGTCTGGGCAATTGCCTTCGAAAACGGGAGTCTATGACAATGCCGCTGAATTTGCAGCTTCTATACCCACCTATGCGCATCATTTGCGCGCGGCGGGCTATCAGACCTGCCTATCTGGAAAAATGCATTTTGTTGGTCCGGACCAGCTGCACGGGTTTGAAGAGCGCTTGACCACCGATATTTACCCCGCTGATTTTGGGTGGACGCCGGATTACCGAAAACCCGGCGCGCGCATTGATTGGTGGTATCACAATTTGGGCTCGGTGACTGGCGCTGGTATTGGTGAAATTACAAACCAGCTGGAATATGATGATGAGGTTGCCTATCAAAGTTGCCGTAAATTATACGATCTGGCGCGCGGCAAAGATGGTCGCCCTTGGTGCCTCACTGTTAGCTTTACGCATCCGCATGATCCTTATGTGGCACGCAAGAAATACTGGGATCTTTATGAGGATTGCGCGCATCTCAGCCCCGCGGTTGCAGCGCTTCCTTATGCCGAGCATGATCCGCATTCACAGCGGTTATTTGATGCCAATGATTGGCGCTCATATACTTTGAGCGAGGCGATGATCCGCGACGCCCGCCGCGCCTATTTCGCCAATATCAGCTATCTTGACGATAAAATTGGCGAGATTTTAGAGGTGTTGGAAGCCACGCAGCAAGAGGCCCATATTGTCTTTGTGTCAGATCATGGGGATATGCTGGGTGAGCGGGGTTTGTGGTTTAAAATGTCTTTTTATGAAGGTTCTGCGCGGGTGCCTTTGATGATATCGGCGCCAGAGTTGCCCGCGGCGCTACTGACACAGCCGGTTTCAACGCTGGATGTCTGCCCAACGCTATGCGACCTGGCCGGCATATCGCTTGACGCTTTGCAGCCTTGGACGGCCGGTGAAACCTTGGTGCCGCTGGCGCTTGGTCAAGCGCGCAGCGCGCCCGTGCTGATGGAATACGCCGCAGAAGGCTCTTATGCACCGCTTGTGTCTTTGCGCTATGGGCGCTGGAAATATAACCGTTGTTTGCTGGATCCCGATCAGTTGTTTGATTTGGAGGCGGACCCGCAAGAGCGGATAAATTTGGCCAACCTGCCGGCACATCAGGGCACAGTGGCCTCGCTTAGGGTAAAATCCGAGGCGCGCTGGGATCTTAGCGCCTTTGACGCCGCCGTTCGACAAAGCCAGGCGGGGCGCCTGGTGGTGTATGAGGCGGTGCGAAAAGGGGGCTATTACCCTTGGGATTACCAGCCGCTGCAAGATGCCTCTGAACGTTATATGCGCAACCATATGGATCTGAATATTTTGGAAAGCCAACAACGCTTTCCCAGGGGGGATTAGCCGGCGCTTACGAGCAGATCCAATAAATTATTGATATCTGTACGCGCGGCTTGGGCATCTATCACACCAGTGGATTGCGCCGCACTTATCCAAACACCATCGATATAGGCCTGCAGCGCCTGTTCCACCATTTGTTGGCGCTCTGAAGCAACCAGTAGCCGCGTTTCGCGCCGCAAATGGCTTGCCACGCGAGCGCGATTGATTTTTTGAAGCCGCGCCAGCGCGGGTTGGTAGGGCGCGGCTGACCAAAACTGCACCCAGACATTGCAATGGGTTTTCGTGAAGAGAGAATCGGAAAAGTTTGCGGTTAAAACGGCTTGCAGGCGTTGTTTGGATGTTTTGGTTTCTTTTAGATTGTTGATGACCTCACGGCGCAAGAGTTCGAGCAAGTGGCGCATCGTAGCTTCCAGCAGCTTTTCTTTACTGCCAAAATGATAGGTTATGCTGGCGGCTGTCGTGCTCGCATAGGCAGCGATTTCACTTAACGTGACATTTTGAAATCCTTTTTGTCGCACCGCTTGCAGAGTGGCTTGAATGAATTCTGAATTGCGTATGTCACGAATGCTGCGTCTTTCCATGCGATTTATCTGACGCGGCTAGGGTAGAATTTCAAGAAATATATCAAAATTAATATGACCATATAAATTTTGATTTTTATATATCACTTTTTCTGCTAGGGCTTTCCGCGCAGCTTTGAAGGGGATATGCATGTATAGCACGCAGCCAATAGCAAGCCATTTTATTGATGGGCGCTATGTTGACGATATAAGCGGGGCGCGGTTTGATGTGATCTACCCCGCTTCAGGGGCTGTTATCGCGCAGATATACGCGGGTACGGATCATATTATAGAGCAGGCGCTAAGCGCGGCGCAGGCCGCGCAGCAAGATTGGGCGGCGCGCTCGGGCACTGAACGGGGGCGCGTATTGCGCCGCGCTGCCGATCTGATCCGCGCCCGCAACCGAGAGCTGTCGGTTCTAGAAACCCATGATACGGGCAAACCACTTTCGGAAACGCTATATGCGGATGCCACCAGCGGCGCCGATGCGCTTGAATATTTCGGGGGTTTGGCGGGAAATGTGACTGGAGAGCATATCCAGCTTGGCGAAGATTGGGTCTATACGCGCCGCGAAGCTTTGGGGATCTGTCTTGGCATTGGTGCCTGGAATTACCCGACGCAAATTGCCTGCTGGAAAGCTGCGCCAGCCTTGGCCTGCGGCAATGCGATGATTTTCAAACCATCAGAAACCACGCCGCTTTGCGCGCTGAAAATCGCCGAAATCCTCAGCGAAGCTGGTTTGCCAGATGGCGTGTTCAACGTTGTACAAGGGCAGGGCGATGTTGGCGCGGCGTTGCTGCAGGATCCGCGCATTAACAAAGTTTCGCTCACCGGATCGGTGGCCACGGGGCGCAAAGTTTACCAAAGCGCGGCCGTGGGTCTGAAGCAGGTGACGCTTGAGCTGGGGGGTAAATCGCCGCTGATTATATTTGAAGATGCGGATTTGGAAAATGCCGTTGGCGGCGCGATCCTGGCGAATTTCTACTCGTCAGGTCAAATTTGTTCCAACGGCACGCGGGTGTTTGTGCATAAAACCATCAAAGAGTCGTTTTTGGATCGGTTAAGCGCGCGGCTTGACCGGGCGGTGATCGGCGATCCGCTGGATGAAACCACAAATTTTGGCCCGCTGGTCAGTGATCGGCAGATGCAGATTGTTCAGGGGTTCGTCGCGCAAGGTATTTCCGAGGGTGCGCGGTTGGTCTGCGGCGGGCAGCGGCTCGAGCGCCCGGGTTTTTATTTGGCGCCGACCGTGTTTGCAGATGTCAGCGATGAGATGACGATCGCGCGCGAAGAAATATTTGGGCCGGTTCTCAGCGTTTTGGATTTTGACGATGAGAGGGATGTGGTGGCGCGCGCGAATAAAACCGAATATGGGCTCTCTGCGGGGGTTTTTACCCGTGATATCAGCCGCGCGCATCGTGTTATTGGCAAATTGCAGGCGGGCAGTTGCTTTATCAATTCATATAATGATGCCCCCGTCGAGGCGCCTTTTGGCGGCATGAAATTATCCGGTATCGGGCGCGAAAACTCGAAAAACGCGATTGAGCATTATTCGCAGTTGAAATCGGTCTATGTTCGTATGGGGGATGTTGATGCACCGTTTTAAAGGCGCGGATATCGGCATTTATGCGCGCCTCCTGCGATGGCGCGCATGAGCGCGGCAGAAGCCGATTATGTGATTGTCGGGGCTGGCAGCGCGGGCTGCGCCCTTGCCTATCGCTTAAGCGAGTCGGGGGCCTCGGTGCTCGTGGTGGAATATGGCGGCAGCGATGCAGGCCCGCTTATTCAAATGCCCGGGGCGCTGAGCTTCCCGATGAATATGAAGCGCTATGATTGGGGCTATTGGTCCGAGCCCGAGCCGCATCTGGGCGGGCGGCGGCTTGCCTGCCCACGCGGCAAGGTGATCGGGGGGTCCTCTAGCATCAATGGCATGGTGTATGTGCGTGGCCATGCCAAAGATTTCGACGCCTGGGAGGCGATGGGGGCAAGCGGCTGGTCTTACGCGGATGTGCTACCCTATTACAAGCGCATGGAATCCTGGGATCCGGCCGGGCATGGCGGCGATGCCAGCTGGCGCGGAAGGGATGGCCCATTGCATGTGACGCGCGGCAAGCGCGATAATCCCTTGGTGCAGGCTTTTGTGCAGGCGGGCCGGCAGGCCGGCTATCAGCTGACCGACGATTATAACGGCCAGCAGCAAGAGGGCTTTGGCCCGATGGAACATACCATTCACAAAGGGGCCCGCTGGTCCGCTGCAAAAGCCTATCTGCGCCCCGCCTTGCAACGAAAAAATTGCTATCTGATCCGCGGCTTGGCGCAAAAAATCGTGTTTTCTGGACGCCGCGCGGTTGGGGTTGAGCTTTTGGCAGGGGGGGGCTTGAAAACCGTTCGGGCCAAAAAGGAAGTGATTTTAGCAAGCTCTTCGATCAATTCCCCGAAACTATTGATGCTCTCTGGGATTGGCCCTGCCGCGCATCTGGCTGCCCATGGTATCGAAATAGTGGCGGACCGCCCTGGCGTTGGCCAAAATCTTCAGGATCACTTGGAGGTCTATATTCAAATGGCCGCGAGCCAACCGGTGAGCCTGTTTAAATATTGGAACGTGTTTGGCAAGGCGTGGGTTGGGCTGCAATGGGCGCTGACGCGCGGCGGCCCTGGCGCGTCTAATCAATTTGAAAGCGCCGGATTTATTCGTTCAGCCGTGGGGGTTGAATATCCTGATTTGCAATTTCATTTTTTGCCCATCGCGGTGCGGTATGATGGCAAGGCGGCCTCTGAGGGGCACGGGTTTCAAGCCCATATAGGCCCAATGCGCAGCCCGTCTCGCGGGGCGGTTACTTTGCGGTCAGCCAAGCCAGAAGACAGCCCAAAAATCACCTTTAACTATATGTCTACCGAAAAAGATTGGATAGATTTCCGCCGCGGTATTCGCCTCACGCGAGAGATCTTCGCGCAAGAGGCATTTCGGCCTTTTGTAAAACATGAAATTCAACCCGGCTTTGAGTTGCAAACCGATGCCCAGATTGACGAATTTATCCGCGCCCATGCCGAAAGCGCCTATCACCCCTGCGGCACCTGTAAAATGGGGGCGGTGGATGATCCTTTGGCCGTGGTCGATCCGCAAACAAATGTGATTGGTGTTAAAGGGCTGCGCGTGGTTGATAGCAGTATTTTCCCACAAATCACCAATGGCAATTTAAACGGGCCTTCGATTATGGTTGGCGAGAAAGCCAGCGATCTTATTTTGGGTAAAACGCCGCTTGCGCGCGCCAATTCACAGCCTTGGTTGGCGCCGGATTGGCAGACCAGCCAGCGCTGAAGGTGCGGGCAATAAACGGCGCGGCGATTTTAAGCGATCACTGGATGGAATAGGGAAGGTTCTCGCGCAGATCATGATCAATGCTAAGCTCTTTATCTAACGGGGGCAGGGCGCGTTGGTGGCAGGCGCGCCGATCACAGACTCGGCAAGAAACGCCAATCGGTTCATAAGCATGCGGGGTGTCAACGTCCATTCCATCGGCATAGACCATAGTCGCGGCATGTTTTACTTCGCAGCCCAGTGCGATCGCATAGCGATGCGCCGGAGCCCCAAACGCGCCACCGGTTTTTGACACATCATGCGCAAGCGAAATGTAACGCGCCCCATCTGGCGTTTCGGCCAATTGCCGTAAAAACCGCCCCGGAGTTTCAAAGGCGCGATGCACATTCCACAGCGGGCACGCGCCTCCAAAGCGCGCAAATTGCAGCCGCGTGGCAGAGTGGCGCTTGGTGATGTTGCCTGCTTGGTCGACGCGCACAAAGAAGAAAGGAATACCTTTCGCGCCGGGCCTCTGCAGCGTTGAGAGCCGATGTGCAACTTGTTCTAGGGACGCTCCGAAACGGCGTGCCAATCTTTCCAGATCATGGCGCTCGTCTTGGGCCGCCTGTAAAAATATTCTGTAGGGCATCATCACCGCTCCGGCGAAATAATTGGCCAGGCCGATTTTGGCAATATCGCGGGCTTGAGGCGATTGAAATCTCGCCAAATCTAATGTGGCCTCAAGCAAAGGCTTTTCTGTGATCAGGGCAAATTGCAGGCAGAGTTGAAAAATTTGTGTTGGTGGGCTGGCATGGGCGCTCAAGCTCAGCCGGTTTTGGGTCTTATCATAGTGCCGCAAGGGGGTTTGGTCGCTTAATTCCACGCGTATTCCTAAGCCTGCAAGCGCCTCTTCAACGTTTCCGCGCAGCCAGTTTGGCCCTTGCCACCCATGCGCGAAGCTTTCGGCCGCCCTATCAACCGCGTCCAGGTAATTGTCGCAATAATGAAAGAAATCACGCACCTCTTCCCAAGGGTTGGGCTGCATATGCCCATCTTGCCAGCCCAAGGCTTCATCAAATGACATCATGCGTTCTTGGGTGTTTTTATAGGCGCGGTGCAGATCCAGAAATGCGCGGCTAAAGGCCGGGGCATTAAACGCCACCAGCCGCAGATCGCCAAGCGAGGGTTGTGCTTCGCTAAAAACCGGATCCACCAGAACTTCGCGCAAATCGCTGACAAGGCGCTCGCTTTCTCCGCTTGATAATTCAGTGATGTCAAAGCCGAATTCCTGGGCCAATGCCAAGAGAATAGAACTGGAGACCGGCCGGTTGTTGTTTTCAATCTGATTCAAATAGGGCAACGACACGCCCAGACGCGCGGCAAATTCCTTTTGCGTCAGACTCAGTTTACGGCGCAGATCGCGCAGCTTGGCGCCGGCATAGAGCTTTTGAACGGCCATTGTCACTCCGATTTGCAAATTTTCTAAAATGATCTGCTAAGCTTGCTAATTATGCTAGAGGCGTCAAGAGGCTTGAATGCTGCGATGGCGTTTTTTGACATAAATCATGCAGATCACCCCTGCGGCAACCGAGCTCCACATCAGCCAAAGCAGGGGCGTGGCGCCGCTGGTTGGCGTTAAAACGGCGCCAGCAAGGGCGGATAAGGCCGCCCCGCCCGCAATCATAATGGCGCTGCCAAGCCCTGAGGCAGCCCCGGCAAGATCTGGGCGTATAGCCAGCATTCCGGCCGTGGCGTTGGGAATACTTAACCCATTGCCAAACCCGACAAAGGTCATGAAGCCAAAAAAGCTGATCGCTGATCCCATACCGTTGTAGAATACAGCCAAAGAGGCTGTGAGGCCGAATAAGTTCAAGGCGAGCCCCCAAAAGATCATCGCATCCAGTCCAATCCGAGACGAAAACCGCCCGGTGAAAAAGTTTCCTAAAAAATATCCCGCTGCCGGTGCGCCGAAGAACAACCCTAGCGCCTCTGGGCTTAAGCTGAAAATTTCAGAGCCAACAAAAGGGGCCCCGCCCAGATAGGCGAAGAAGGCACCGGATCCCAATGCTGAAGTGAAGCAATATCCCCAAAACCGTTTTGAACGCAAAAGATCGGGGTAGAGCGCAAAATGTGCTTGGAATTTCACATCTGTCGTTGGCGCGGTTTCGCCAAGGTCAAAAAAGCAATTGAGCCAAAGCGCCACCCCCAGCAGGCTCAGAATCCAAAAATTGGCGCGCCAGCCAAAATAGGCATCAATCACCCCGCCCAAAGCCGGCCCGAACATCGGCACCAGCGCCATGCCCATCATGATATAGGCGATCCGAGAGCCCGAATTTGCGGTATCGGTGGTGTCGCGCACGATGGCGCGCGAGATCACAAAAACGCTTGCGATGACAGATTGGATTGCGCGCAACATCAAAAATGACTCGGTGCTTTGACAAAAGGTAATGGCGATGCTGACCGCCGTGAACAGGGCAATCGACCAAAGCGTCACTTGACGGCGCCCCTTCATATCCGAGAGCGGCCCTGAGAATAACTGAACCAGTGCGCTGACCGCCAGATACACGCTCACCGACAGCCCTAAAATGGCGGCGCTGGTGTCAAATTCATCCGCCATGCGCGGGAGGCTTGGTAAAAAAATATTCATCGCCAGCGCTGAAATGCTGACCATCATAATCAGCGTGACCATATGCGGCTGGGTTTGGCGGTTAAGAAACTGGGCCTTGGGACTTTCGATCATATACGCTCCTTAACCATCCAGAAAAAGGTGGATGGAGTTATCTGTTTGCTGGATCAGATAAAGTTAGCAAATTTACAAATTAGCAATTTAAGTCTTAGAATTATTTGCAAATTTGCATAAATCTTCTTTGCGTTACACCGCAATCAGTATAGCAGAAGCGGCAGATTGCCGAAGGAGTCAAGGTGAAAGATATTTTGCAACAACTTGAGCAGCGTCGCGACGTTGCCCGCCAAGGCGGCGGCAGCAAGCGCATAGAGGCGCAGCATGCCAAGGGTAAGTTAACCGCGCGCGAGCGGGTTGAGCTGCTGTTGGATGAAGATAGTTTCGAAGAGTTTGACATGTTTGTTGCGCATCGCTGCACTGATTTTGGCATGGAAAAACAGCGCCCACCCGGCGATGGTGTGATTACCGGTTGGGGCACGATTAATGGCCGAATGGTTTATGTTTTCTCGCAGGATTTCACCGTATTCGGGGGCTCGCTCTCTGAGACGCATGCGCAAAAAATTTGTAAAATCATGGATATGGCGTTGCAAAATGGCGCGCCGGTGATTGGCATAAACGATTCTGGCGGAGCGCGTATCCAAGAAGGGGTTGCCTCGCTCGCAGGATATGCCGAAGTGTTTCAGCGCAATATTCTGGCCTCTGGCGTGGTGCCGCAAATCAGCTTGATCATGGGGCCTTGCGCTGGCGGCGCGGTTTATTCCCCTGCCATGACCGATTTCATTTTGATGGTCAAAGATAGCTCTTATATGTTCGTCACGGGGCCCGATGTGGTCAAAACGGTGACCAATGAGGTGGTCACGGCCGAAGAATTGGGCGGCGCAGCGACGCATACCAAGAAGTCATCTGTTGCGGATGCAGCGTATGAGAATGATATCGTTGCGTTGAGCGAGGCTCGTCGTTTGGTTGATTTTCTGCCTTTGAATAACCGTGAAAAGCCGCCCATACGCCCGTTTTTTGATGAGACGGGCCGCATTGAGGCGTCATTGGATACTTTGATCCCCGATAATCCCAACACACCTTATGATATGAAGGAATTGGTTTTAAAAATCGCCGATGAGGGTGATTTTTTTGAAATTCAGGAAGATTTTGCAAAGAACATTTTAACTGGGTTTATTCGGTTAGAGGGGCAAAGCGTCGGCATCGTGGCGAACCAACCCATGGTTCTTGCAGGATGTCTTGATATTGACAGTTCGCGCAAAGCGGCCCGGTTCGTGCGGTTTTGTGATGCGTTTGAAATTCCAATTTTGACGCTGGTGGATGTACCGGGGTTTCTGCCCGGCACCTCACAAGAATATGGTGGGGTGATCAAGCATGGCGCCAAATTGCTCTTTGCTTATGGCGAAGCCACGGTGCCAAAAGTAACCGTGATCACCCGCAAAGCTTATGGCGGAGCCTACGATGTGATGTCCTCAAAACATTTACGGGGTGATTTTAACTATGCTTGGCCCACCGCCGAGATTGCGGTGATGGGGGCCAAGGGCGCAACCGAGATTATTCATCGCGCCGATCTGGGCGATGCAGATAAAATCGCGCAACATACAGCCGATTACGAAGACCGGTTTGCCAATCCGTTCGTGGCCGCAGAGTTGGGCTTTATCGATGAGGTTATTCAGCCCAAATCAACCCGCAAACGGGTCTCGCGGGCTTTTGCATCCCTCCGCGGTAAGCAGCTGAAAAATCCATGGAAAAAGCATGATAATATACCATTGTAAAAAGGTTTTGCTTTGATTTTTAGTAGTGATGTGAGCTGAGCATGCAACAGAAAACCATCAAGCGCGGCAATTGGTTCGAAATCTATGATGGGCCATGTTTTACATTGGCGCGCCGGCTCCCAGCGCGGTTTGACATCAGCCGCGAGGTTGTGATGCCCCTGATGTCTGCGCCGCGTTTGGCGCACCAAATTCGCCAAGATATTTGGCGCAAACTGCAATCGATTAGGGGGTTTTTGCCGGTGGTTGAAATCACCCATCGCGGAGCGCATTTACACATACGGGCCGGGGGCGAGTTGACATGCCCGGCACCATTTGAGCGCTCTGGCGAGCGGATCTTTGATGTCTTGAGCAATCGAAATAACCAGCGGCGCTGGGCGGGTTTTGCCGCAGCGCGCGGCCCCCATTGCCATAAGCAGAAGGCTCTCCCATCATGCTAAAACATCGTGGCTTTCCGGGGCGTTTGCCGGGTACAGATTTTCAATTTACCATTCGTCGGCCCAACCCCAAAGGCGTGACACCTTTGAAACGCCTTGAGCGCTATAGAGACCGTCGACCTCCGGATCGGCGGGCCGATACGGGCTTTGTACGCGCTCTTCTTGAACATTTTTGGGATCAGCCTTTTGAGCGGGGAAATCTGGATGCAGGGCGGCTCAATTGGTTGTTTGAGCGCGAAGTGAAACCCTATGATGATCCCTTTGATCCAGCCTGTTATGAGGCCAAGCTGATCCTTGATTTGAATTTGATCCACGCCAATTTCGCTGAAGCGTTTGATCCAGAATAAAAAAGGACTATTTCGATGTTCGAGAAAATTCTGATAGCCAACCGCGGTGAAATAGCCTGCCGCGTCATCAAAACTGCCCGTAAAATGGGGATCAAAACAGTTGCGATCTATTCCGATGCTGACCGTCAGGCGCTGCATGTGCAAATGGCAGATGAAGCCTTTCATATTGGCCCATCTCCGGCCAATCAATCCTATATCGTGATTGAAAATGTGATGAAGGCAATTGCAAGCTCCGGAGCGCAAGCGGTGCATCCCGGCTATGGGTTCCTGTCTGAAAACAGCCGGTTCGCGGAAGCTTTGGCCACGGCGAATGTGGCCTTTATTGGCCCTCCTGTCGCCGCGATTGAGCAAATGGGCGATAAAATCACCTCTAAGAAAATTGCCCAAGAGGCCGGCGTTTCAACCGTGCCTGGATATATGGGCTTGATCAACGATGCCGAAGAGGCGGTTAAAATCTCGCAAGAAATTGGCTATCCGGTGATGATCAAAGCCTCGGCCGGGGGTGGCGGCAAGGGCATGCGCATCGCCTGGACGGATTCTGAGGCACGCGAAGGCTTTCAATCTTCCAAGAATGAAGCTGCCAGCAGCTTTGGGGATGATCGGATTTTTATTGAAAAATTCGTCACCCAACCCCGCCATATTGAAATTCAGGTTTTGGCGGATAGCCATGGCAATTGCATTTATCTAAACGAACGCGAATGCTCGATCCAGCGCCGCAATCAAAAAGTAGTGGAAGAAGCGCCGAGCCCATTTTTAACGCCAGAAACCCGCGCTGCGATGGGCAAACAAGCCTGCGCTTTGGCGCAAGCCGTGGGTTATCAAAGCGCTGGCACTGTTGAATTTATCGTCGATAGCGCGCAAAATTTTTACTTTTTGGAAATGAATACGCGTTTGCAGGTTGAACATCCGGTGACCGAACTGATCACCGGCATAGATCTGGTGGAGCAAATGATCAATGTGGCGGCCGGCAAGCCGCTTGGCCTCAAGCAAGATGCGGTTCAGATCAATGGGTGGTCTATTGAAAACCGACTTTACGCGGAAGATCCTTATCGCAACTTCTTACCCTCTATTGGTCGGCTTACCCGCTATCGTCCGCCTGCCGAAACAGCCTCAGATGATCATATTATCCGAAACGATACGGGGGTGTATGAGGGCGGCGAAATCAGCATGTATTATGACCCTATGATCGCAAAACTCTGCAGCTGGGCGCCAAGCCGGGCCGGCGCGATTGAACATATGCGTTTGGCGCTTGACCGGTTCGAAGTTGAAGGTATTGGCCATAATTTGCCCTTTCTCAGCGCGGTGATGGATCATCCAAAATTCATCTCTGGCGATATGACAACGGCGTTTATCGCAGAAGAATATCCGGACGGTTTTGAAGGGGTTATGCTGCCAACTGCGGCTTTGCGACGGGTTGTTGCCGCCAGCGCTGCGATGTACCGCGTTGGTGAAATACGGCGGGCCCAGATTTCCGGACGGCTTGACAATCATGCGCGCAAAGTTGGCGATCACTGGGTTGTGTGCCTGCAGGGTGAAACTCATGCTGTAACCGTAGCGGCGGATCAAAATGGGGCTTTGGTTACCTTTGAGGATGGGGCGTCCCATTATGTAAGTGGAGCCTGGACACCGGGCATAAAATTGGCCGATATGTTGGTGGATAAGACGCCGTTGGTGATGAAGGTCGATGAGATATCAGGCGGTTTTCGCTTGCGCACGCGCGGTGCGGATTTAAAGGTTACAATCCGCAGCCCCCGGCACGCAGAATTGGCGCAGTTGATGCCCGAGAAACTGCCGCCTGATACCTCAAAACTGTTGCTTTGCCCAATGCCCGGAATGCTCGTGAAGCTTAGTGTTGAGGAAGGTGAAGAGGTTCAAGAAGGCCAAGCCTTATGTACGATTGAGGCGATGAAAATGGAGAATATTCTACGCGCCGAGCGCAAAGGCGTGGTTCAAAAAGTGAATGCCCTGGCCGGAGACAGTTTGGCCGTGGATGACGTTATCATTGAGTTCGAGTAAGCTGTTGAGGCCGGCGCATTCACATAAAATCTATTGGCCAAGGCCGGCGGCAATTATTTTTAAATTGCCGCGATTGGAGGTGCAGGGTCTATCCCAGCACGGCTGGCCCCTCTGGCAGGTTTATTTCGAGCGCATTTCTTGTTGGCGCATGGGCATTTTATCGATGCTGCGGCTTAATTCTCTGGCATCCCAAGGAAAAGGTTTGCGTAATTTGATTTGTCCGTCTTTGCCCATCAGCAACACCGCGAATCCGCGCGGCCGAAATTTTTTGCGCAGGGCGGTTTTGTCGGTGGGATTTGCATCGACCAGCACCACCACATCGCGTGCGGCCAATTCCTCTGCGCCTTGGCGCAACGATTTCATCTGGGTTTGGAAATTTACATCCAAGTCGGTATTTGCAAAAACAATCACTGGCCGTTTTAGCCATAAATATCCGTCGATCGTGGTTTCCTCCGTGACGTCGACGAAGATGGTTTCAAGGCTTTCTGCGCCTCCCAAATTGGGCAGCGCGGCAACACAAATTGCGGCGATCAATGATTTCATGATGACTCCCTTTAGGTTTGATATAGGTCTCTTGAAAGCGTTTGCGAAGAGGGGTTCGCTATGATCGTTAAAAATTTTCACTCAACTCTGCGTGTTTGGCGCGGCGAAAAATGCGAGGGCGATGAAAAATGACCCAGAATAAAGCGATATGGCAAGAGATCGCGGCGAAAGAATTGCGCGGCCGCGATCCGGCAGATTTAACTTGGAACACTTTAGAAGGTATTGCCGTGGATCCCATTTACACGGCGGATGATCTGCAGGGGCTTACACATTTAGAGGGGTTGCCAGGGCAAGAACCCTTTACCAGAGGGGTGAAGGCCACGATGTATGCCGGGCGCCCTTGGACAATTCGCCAATATGCTGGATTTTCCACCGCCGAGGCCTCAAATGCGTTTTATCGCAAAGCCTTGGCTGCGGGGCAGCAGGGGGTTTCCGTGGCGTTTGATTTGGCCACGCATCGCGGCTATGACAGCGATCATCCGCGCGTTATAGGCGATGTGGGCAAAGCCGGCGTTGCGATTGACAGCGTTGAGGATATGAAAATCCTTTTCGAAGGGATCCCGCTTGATAAAGTCTCCGTCTCGATGACGATGAACGGCGCGGTGATCCCGATTTTGGCCAATTTCATCGTCACAGGTGAAGAGCAGGGCCATGATTGCAAGGTGCTTTCGGGCACCATTCAAAACGATATTCTCAAAGAATTTATGGTGCGCAACACCTATATTTATCCGCCTGAGCCTTCGATGCGCATTATCGCGGATATTATCGAATATACTTCGTCCAACATGCCCAAGTTCAATTCGATTTCGATTTCGGGTTATCATATGCAGGAAGCCGGGGCGAATTTGGTTCAAGAGCTGGCCTATACGCTGGCAGATGGCAAAGAATATGTGAAAACTGCGATGGCGCGCGGAATGGATATTGATCAATTCGCGCCGCGCTTGTCTTTCTTCTTTGCCATTGGGATGAACTTCTTCATGGAAGCGGCGAAGTTGCGCGCCGCGCGTCTTTTATGGCATCGTATTATGGAAGAGCTTGGTGCCAAAGCTCCAAAATCCAAAATGCTGCGAACCCATTGCCAGACATCGGGCGTCAGTTTGCAAGAGCAAGATCCCTATAATAATGTTGTACGCACCGCCTATGAGGCGATGAGCGCGGTTTTGGGGGGGACGCAATCACTGCATACCAATGCTTTGGATGAGGCGATTGCCCTTCCCACCGAATTTGCCGCCCGTATCGCGCGCAATACCCAGTTGATCTTGCAAGAAGAAACCGGGGTGACCAATGTGGTCGATCCGCTGGCCGGCTCTTATTATGTGGAAAAGCTGACCTCGGATTTGGCTGAGGCCGCCTGGAAATTGATCGAAGAGGTGGATGATATGGGCGGCATGACCAAGGCTGTGGCCAGCGGCTTGCCCAAGCTTCGAATCGAAGAAACCGCGGCGCGCCGCCAAGCGGATATTGACCGTGGAGATCAGGTGATTGTCGGGGTGAACAAATACCGGCTGCCCGAGGAAGATCCGATTGATATATTGGATATTGACAATGAAGCCGTGCGCGCGGCGCAAGTAACCCGCTTGAAGCAGATCCGCGAAGCACGTGATGAGGCGGCCTGCGCTGCGGCGTTGGCAGAATTAGAACAGCGGGCGCAAGCGGGTGGCAATCTTTTGGAAGCAGCGGTTGAGGCAGCCCGCGCCCGCGCCTCTGTCGGAGAGATCAGTATGGCAATGGAGAAAATATTTGGCCGCCATCGCGCCGAGGTTAAAACCTTGGCCGGCGTCTATGGCAAAGCCTATGAGAATGACGAAGGCTTTGCTGCCATTCAGCGGGATATAGAAGCCTTTGCCGAGGAAGAAGGCCGGCGCCCGCGTATGCTGGTGGTAAAGATGGGGCAAGATGGCCATGACCGAGGCGCTAAAGTGATCGCCACTGCTTTTGCCGATATCGGCTTTGATGTCGATGTGGGCCCCTTGTTCCAAACCCCAGAGGAAGCCGCGCAGGACGCGATTGACAATGATGTGCACGTGATCGGTATATCCAGTCAGGCGGCGGGGCATAAAACGTTGGCTCCGGAACTGATTAAAATCTTAGCAGCCCGCGATGCGGGCGATATCTTGGTGATTTGTGGAGGGGTTATTCCACAACAGGATTATGATTTTTTGAAAAATGCCGGCGTGAAGGCGATTTTTGGACCGGGCACCAATATACCCTCGGCGGCGCAAGATATTTTAAGCTTAATCCGCGCCAATCGGGGCTGATCTAAGGCAAGGATGCAACAAAAACAGGTTTTGTGACCTGAAAAGCAAGCGTGAGATGGTACCTATGGTGCTTGGTATAGATCATATCGCAATCAGCGCCGGCCGTTTGCAAGAGGGCGTTGAGTATGTTGAGGCCGCTCTTGGCGTGCCCTTAGAGGCTGGCGGGCGCCATCTGCGCTTTGGAACCCATAATCAGCTGCTGAATCTAGGCGAGCTATATTTGGAAGTCATCGCTATCGACCCGCAGGCCAAAGCCCCGTTTGCGCCCCGTTGGTTCGATCTAGATCGGTTTTCCGGTCGCCCCAGACCCACCAACTGGATTTGCCGCACCGAGGCGATGGGCCCGGCATTGGAGGCTGCGCTGCCCCAAACCGGCCCCAGTGTTGCGGTCAGCCGCGGCGATCTGGACTGGTTGATAAGCGTGCCCGAGACCGGTATTTTGCCACTTGATAATATGGCCCCGGCTTTGATCGATTGGCTGGGCAATCCCTCACCCGCCCAAAAGCTGCCTGATCGGGGCTGTCGCTTGAGGCAGCTTAAGATTGCGCATCCCCAAGCTGAGTTGCTTGCGGCTTATTTGGCTGCGCAGCTGCAGGATAATCGGGTTTTGATCGAAAAAGCTGCTCAACCACAGCTCAGCGTTTGCCTATCAACGCCAACCGGAGAGGTGGTGTTGGAATGAAATTGCGCGCCGCTATTGTTCAGGATGCTCAAGCCATCGCTGATCTGTGGAACCCTGTTATCCGCGATACGCTAAATACCTTCACCACTGAAGAAAAAACCATCGTCGGGCTGGAAACAGCAATTTCTGCCGCAGATTTAGAAAATCGTGGCTATTTTATCGCCGAGGATGCAACTGGTCTGTTGGGGTTTTGCACCTATTTTCAGTTTCGCGGGGGGCCAGGCTATCGCCACACGATGGAGCATAGCATTATTTTGGCCCCAAGGGCGATGGGTCAAGGGATCGGGCGGCAATTGATGGAACGACTGTGCCTCCATGCGTCCAAGAACGGGGTGCATAGCCTTTGGGCTGGGGTCAGCGCTGCAAATTTAGCAGGCTTGAAGTTTCACAAAGCGTTGGGCTTTCAAGAAAGAGCTCGGCTTCCCGAGGTGGGGTATAAGTTTGAAACTTGGCTGGATTTGATATTGATGCAAAAAATTTTGTGAACAGCCGCTGACATTTCAAATCGGGAAGGGTATTTAAACTCTATGTCGCTTTGGTCTCGTATCTCTGAAGTTCTTTCGGCTTTGGCAAAGGGTGCGCCTTTATCCGAAGTATTTGCCCATTGGAGCAAGCCGCCCGAGCAAACCGTGGCCTTCACCATCGCCGTGATTGCGCTGGGCGCAAAAATGGCAAAAGCCGATGGGCATGTCACCCGGTCAGAGGTGCAGGCGTTTCAACAAGTGTTTCACATTCCCCCCGAGGCGCTTGACCAAGCTGCACGGGTTTTCGATTTGGCGCGACAGGATGTTTCGGGGTATGAACATTACGCCAAGCGGATTGGGGCTATGTTTGGCAGCGGTAGTAAAATTTTAGAGGATTTGCTGGAAGGGCTGTTTCACATTGCGACTGCTGATGACGATTATCACCCGAAAGAAAACGTCTTTTTAGAAAAAGTGGCTGATTTATTCGGGCTTGAAGGGGCGCAATTTCAATCCATTCGCGCCCGCTGCGTGAACGGCTATGCCGCGGATCCCTACACAATTTTGGGGGCATCCCAAGAGGATGCTTTTCCTAAAATAAAAGCCAAATGGCAGGCGCTGGTGCGCGATAGCCACCCTGATTTGATGATCGCGCGCGGGGTGCCCGCAGAAGCCGTGAAATTAGCCGAAAAACGCTTGATCCGGGTGAATGAAGCCTTTGAGAAAATTAAAAACGCCAAAAGCTGATAGGCCGCCCTTGCCTTTGCGGCGCCTGCAATCATCAGCGCGCGGCGTGAATATGCCCACATGAGAAAAGACAAACCGCTTCACAGCGCCTCAGCGGATGGCAGAGCCTGCATGTTGCAGGTTGCAACGCCATTTTAGGGCTGGCCGGTGAAGCTGAACCTGTCTAGGCAGCCTGCGCATGGCCTTTTCTTTTCAGCGGCGCGTAGCGGTTTAAGCAATGCACAAAACGTCGCTGCGCACGTGCCGCAACGCCTTTTGGGATAGATTATTTTGCTTGGAAGTCAAAGCTGGCATTCATCGCGCGTGCAAGCGATTTCAAGCGGGCTTCGGCCACCTCACCATAAAGGCTTACGGCATCGCCTTCCAAAACCAGCTGCAAGGCTTTGGCATCCGGGGCCCAAAATAATTTGGCGTTGGTTTCCTTTTTATTCACCCACATCATGGCGCCAAGCCGCATCGCTTTTCCCAAAATTTCTGCCATGCGGATCTGCTCCTGAGACAATAAAGAAAACAGGTTTTCGAATTTATGGCCTTTGCGTTGATTGCGATAGCGGTGCATCAATGAAAGCCCCAAGAATACCCTTTCGGCATGTTTCAGCCCGCCCAAATTGGCCCGCGTTGCATTGTCAAAGCAGATTTCGGCGCGATAATCGGGATGGCCGCGCCAACTTACATCATGCAGATGGCAGGCGGCTTTGATCAGGCGCTTTTCTTCCTCATCCGCGGTTGGGAAAAGCGGCAAAACAAATTTGAACAACTGTAAGCCAAAGCCGGGTGCGCGCGCATCTTTCATTTCTGCGAAGGCGCAGGCTTCAATCAGCGGATCTTTTCTGCGCAGTTTTTTTGACATTTGTTCGTATAAAAGCCCCTCGCGGATACCATAGCTGGAGAGGGCAATATCGATTGGTGCAAAACTCTCAACCAGCGCATCAAGAACTTCAATCGCGTAAGGCAGCAGCGCCATGCGTGCCCCCGAGATGCCGCATTTGATCCGCAATTTCTCAGGATCCGATTGGCGTAAGAAAGCAGCGGTTTTGTGCACCGCGTCTTTATCCATTCGGTATTCATGGATCACGTGTAACGGGTAGGCGCGGCGCTCCATGTCGATACGCGCCAGCGCGCGCCAGGATCCGCCCACCAGAAACAAGCGGTTATGTTGCGGCCCCATTTTCTCCGTTAACTTGGCCATGTTGCGGGCAATCAACTGCTGGCGTGCCGCTGCACCGCCTTGAAGCTCGCGCAGCTTCAACGGGCCAATTCTTGCGCTGATGCGCTTGCCCACTTTGCCGTCGCCGATTTCGGCCAGCTCCATCGAGGAACCGCCCAAATCACAAATCAATCCATAGGCGCCGGGCCAGCCCAGTAACACGCCCTGTGCAGATAAGCGGGCCTCTTCTTTGCCCTTGATCACTAGGACCGCTTGACCGGTTTTCTCCTTTAGCTCTTGAACGAAAGCGGCGCCGTCTTGCGCGTCACGCACCGCCGCTGTAGCCACCGCGATCAAGCGCGGTATGCCCATGGCTTTTGCCAAATAAGTAAAGCGCAAAATCGCCGCCACCGCGCGCGTGCGGCCCTCGGGATTCAAGCACCCGGTTTCGGTAAGCCCCGCCCCCAAGGCACACATTATTTTTTCATTGTAATAATAGGCGGGCGAACGCGCAGCCCCGTCAAACACCACCAAACGCACGGAGTTTGACCCTATATCGACCACCCCCACTTTCGACAGCGCGACCAGATCGCCTTTTTTTCGCAGGCGCGAGTCAAAATTCGCCTGTTCCTCTATGGAAGGCGCATAGTTTGACACCATCACATGGCCCCCCGCGGGTGGTTTTTCTAACTGGCTTTATGGCGGCCATAAGGCGCAAGGTCAATCGCTTGAATGGTCTGCAGAAGCTAAAATTTTACTTATCAGACTGCGCGTAACAGCCTGTTGTTTGCTCAGCGCGATACGATCAATTTGCGCCACAATCATCTGCGCGGATTTGAACGAGCGTTCGATACGCGTGACCAGATATTGAATGGCATCGGGGCTGGGAAATAGCTGCCGGTCTGCAAAGAGTTTCACCAGAAGCGCCGCGAATAAAATATCGTCTGGAGCGTGCAATTCAGCGCTGCGGGCTCCGGCCAGTCGAGAGGCTAGATCGGGCAGTTTAATACCCCAAAAAAGCGCGTTTTCACGCCCGGTCATCAGCAACCAACCCGGCCCAGTTTTAATAAGGTTTAAGAGGTGGAATAAAGCCTCTTCGGCGGCGCGATCGCCGCTGATATTTGGAATATTTTCGACCACCAACGAGGTTTGAGAAAGCGTTGCAATCTCTTGGTTTGGCAGATCGTTGGCATTTATAATTTGGGCACCGCTGGTGGCCGCCCATACATGCGCAAGATGGGTTTTTCCGGCGCCTTCCGGGCCGCTTAGAATATGGCAATTATTGGGCCAGGAAGGCCATTCTTCAAGCATGGACAAGGCCAGCGCATTGCTTGGGCTAATAAAGAAATCTCCGCGCTGCAAAGAGGGCCGGCTGGGAAGATCAAAGCTAAGTTGCGCAGAAAGGGGCTTGCTCACGAGAGGTCACTTTTTCCTTTATAGAGGCGACTTTTTTGATATTCGCCCGTAAAAAATCGCACCAAAACGCCAACGCTTGCCGCCACGGGCAGGGCGATCAGCAAACCCACAAATCCAAATAAGCCGCCAAATATGGATAGGGCAAATAGCAGCCAAACCGGGTGTAGCCCGATTGACGTGCCAACCAGTTTAGGGGTCAGAAAATTGCCCTCAATGATTTGGCCGGATATAAATATTCCCGCAACAAACCAAAGCTTTGACCAGTCTCCCCAGAATTCAAAAACCCCAAAGCCAAGCGCCAACCCGCCCCCGATAATGGCGCCGAGATAGGGGATAAAGGTAACCAAGCCAGCGAAAGCGCCAATCGCCAATCCAAAATCCAAACCGATGGCCCATAGGCCAAGCGCGTAATAACTGCCTAAAATAAGGCTCACCGAGCCCATACCGCGGATAAAGGCGGCCAATGTCCGGTCGATTTCACTTGCCAGCATGCAAATGGTGTCTTCATGATCGCGGGGGAGCAACCCTTTCAAATGCGCGATCATACGATCCCAATCGAGCAGCATGTAAACAGCCACCACGGGCACCACCAAAAACAGCACGGCCAAGTTGATCAAAGAAGCCGCTGAAGAGACCAATGCGCCAAACATTTGCTTTGCAAAACCATCCAGAAATTGTGTGGCGCGCTCGCTGATAAAAGCGCTTATCTTTTGAAATAAGGCGCGCAGATCAAGGTTTTCTCCAATCGCAGCAGGCAGGTTCGATTTAAGCTGCGCTTCGATTTCGATAATTTTTTCTTGCGAGAATGAAAAATTGTTCAATGCGCTGAGCTGTCCGATCAGCGTTGTTGTGATGAAGAGCACAACGGGCAAAAGAATAACCAGGCTGGCCAGCGTGATCGTCAGTACGGCCAGGCTGCGCGGCAAGCCCCAGCGTTCAAGCATATCCGCCGCAGGATCCAGAAAATAGGCAATTGCGATCCCGATTAAGAAGGGTAAGAGCATATCCCCCAGCACCCACAACACCACTCCGCTGATTGCCGCTGCGGCGCCCCAATATGTCAATTGAACCCTGTTGGCTAAGGCCATTTACGCCCCCGTCTTATCTGTGCTTACAGTGCTCTAAGGCAGGTTTAACTGCAAGTCTAGCGGCAATAAATGGCGTTTTTATGTTGCCCAACCATCTGCCAGTCGCAAGTTTTTCCTTCGATTTTGCGCCTCTAAGCCCGATAAACAGCCTGTGGGTTTGACCCCGCATAGAGATTTACGCGCTTACAAGCTTCGTTGGCCCCTTGGATTTTTGCGCTGCTGTTCTCGGTTTCGCCATTGGAAATGGCCGCTGCTCGCGACCCTGCGCTTATTTTTTCCTGAAACTGTTTTCGGGCCGTTAAATCTAAAGGCGCACCATCGGGCTGCGCAATGCCATTTTCGTTTTGAGCTGGGTCGAAAGAGGCGCGGCGGTGCAGGTTTTGGGCGCGTGCGGCAGCGCGCTCAAAGTTGCGCAGCAATCGGGCAATCTGTTTTGCGCATCGGGTCTCAGCGCTGCCCAAGGCCTGAGCTTCAAAAGCCTTTACTGCGGGGCTCACAGGGCAGGTTTGCGCGCCCGCCGCCTGCGCCCGCCTTGGCCTTCGCCACTGCCCGCGTTGAACGAGACTTTGGGCAAGTCGACCACCGCGTTGAGTTCGGGAAAGGGATCGGTTTTGTGGGGAATGGCGTTCGCGGCAACGAAATGGTCTTGAAACTTCGGTTCAATCGCGGTTTCCACTTTGGTGATCTTGCGCACCGTTGCTTCGATTTTTCTACGGGCGGAAAGATTACTCAATGCGATGCGAGCTCCGGTTCCAGCCGCATTGCCAGCCGAAAATACTTTCTCGAGTGGTACATCGGGTATCATGCCCAACACCATCGCATGCTTGCTTGAAATATGCGCTCCAAACGCACCGGCCAAAACCACACGATCTACCTTTTCAACCCCCATTTCATCCATCAATAAGCGAGCACCGGCGTAAAGCGCCGATTTGGCCAGCTGGATGGCGCGAATATCGCCTTGCGTCACGCTGATTACCGGCCCATCCTCGGCGCTGCCGTCAAAAATCACGTAGGAATGCGTGCGCCCTTCCGGTACCATTCGGGGGGTTTGCGTTGCCTCGGCCGAGCCAAGCAAGCCGCTTTCATCCAGCAAGCCTGCCAAACGCAATTCAGCAACCGCTTCGATGATACCTGACCCGCAAATTCCGGTAATGCCGCTGGGGTTTTGTTCGGCAAAGCCGGGATCATCCGACCAAAGATCACAGCCAATCACGCGAAACCGCGGATCTTTCGTGATCGGATCAATTTCAATTTTTTCGATCGCGCCGGGGGCCGCGCGCTGCCCCGCGCTGATTTGTGCCCCTTCAAAGGCGGGCCCGGTGGGGGACGAACAGGCCAAAACCCGCTGCTGATTTCCCAGAAGAATTTCGGCGTTTGTTCCAACATCGACGATCAGAACCAGATCCTCTGAATTTCCCGGTTCTTCCGACAAAGCCACCGCTGCAGCATCCGCCCCAACATGCCCCGCAATGCAGGGCAATATGTAACAGCGCGCGGCCGGATTGAGCGCGGTGAGATCTAAATCAGCGGCTCTTAGGCTGAGCGAGTCTGATGTTGCCAATGCAAACGGTGCTTGGCCCAATTCCACAGGGTCAATTCCCAAAAGCAAATGATGCATGACCGGGTTGCATACGACGACAACTTCTAACAGCTGGGCCTTGCTGCAGCCTATCTGTTTTGCCAAATCATCGGCCAATCCATTGATCGCCTCGCGCACGGCCAGGGTCATTTCTTGATCACCGCCAGAATTCATCATGGCATAGCTCACCCGGCTCATCAGGTCTTCGCCAAAACGAATTTGCGGATTCATAACGCCCGAACTGGCCAATACTGCGCCCGTTTGTAAATCGGTGAGATGCGCCGCAACCGTGGTTGACCCTAGATCAATGGCCAAGCCAAATATACCGTCTTCGTGCAGCCCGGGCCAGACCTGAAGAACCTGCGCTTTGGGGCTTTTATGATCCTGATAAAGGGCCACGGTCACCTGCCAATTGCCTTTGCGCAACGCCGGCTGAAGCTGTTGCAGAACCGCCAGCTCCATCTCTATGCCGGCGATACTCCATTGCGCGTGAAGCGCCCGTTCCAGCCGTTCAAGATCGCCCGTAGGCTCATGCATGTCGGGTGCCTCAACCTCAACAAAATATAATTTGGTTGCCGGCTCCATCTCGATTGCGCGATCGCTTGCGGCTTTTCGCACCACTTGTTTATGCACTTGGCTTTCGGGGGGGACATCAATCACGATATCGCTCTGGATTTGGGCTTGGCACCCCAAACGCCGGCCGGGTTTAAGCCCGCGTTTCTCTTGATAGCGTTGTTCAACGGCATTCCACTCTGACAGCGCAGTATCTGCCACGCTCACGCCATGTTTGGGAAATTCACCATAGGCGGGTGAAATTTGGCACTTGCTGCAAATGCCACGGGCACCGCAAACGCTGTCGAGATCCACGCCCAATGCGCGCGCTGCGCTTAGAACGGGCGTTCCTTTGGGAAATGTGCCACGTTTTCCAGAGGGGGTGAAAACAACAAGAGGGTCTTTGGTCATTCAAACGGGCCTATTCAAACAGTTCAGAATTTGACTCGACGCTATCGCGATTTGCGCTCAGAAAATCGGCCGCAAACGTCATTAAAATGGTTTTGCGCGTCATAGGGCTGCGGCGCTTTGACGGGCATCAAAAATAAACCCAAGCAGATTTAGCAGCAGTTGCGCCGCCAAGATACTGGTGGATCCGCTGGGATCGTAATCAGGGGCAACTTCGACCAGATCAATGCCGATAATTCGATGCGTCTTGCTGACTTCTTGCAGCACTTCTAGCACCTCATAATAGAGAAAGCCGCCATGGCTGGGGGTGCCGGTTCCCGAGGCGATCGAGGGGCAAAATGCATCAATATCGATGGTAATATAAAGCGCCGTCGCCTTTGGCAGCCGTTCGGCGAGGGGGGCTGGGCCCAAAGCCCGCGCTTGACGCACCGATATGATATCTGATCCCATCGCCTGCGCCGCCTCATAGCCTTCTTTGGCGGTTGAGCTGACATTGCGAATGCCCAGTTGGGTTAGGCCGGTCACGTAGGGTTTCTCAGCGGCGCGGCGCATCGGGTTGCCGTGGCCGAAGCGCACGCCGTGGCGTTCATCGACAAAGTCGAGATGCGCATCAATCTGCAGGATATGAAAATCGCCCTGATCGTCAAACGCGTTGATACACGGAATATTGACCGAATGGTCCCCGCCAATGGTGACGGGCAAGGCATTTGCTGCAAGTGCTGCGCGGACGCCCTTTTCGATATTGGCATGGCTTTTTTGCGTATCGGTATGGATAATATCCGCATCGCCCATATCGACCATGCGCACAGATCCCGGCAAATAGACGCGATTGTCTTCGTGATCATAGGCTCCGGCATGCCCGAAACTGAACAAGGTTGATGCTTCGCGCACGCCGCGTGGCCCGAAGCGCGCGCCAGAACGCCATTGCGTGCCGGCATCAAACGGCGCGCCCAAAATTGCAATATCTGCCTCAAGATTGCTCCAATCGGGCTGATATGGACGCTTTCCAAAGGTGGAAATGCCAACAAATGGAAGATCCAAGCGCCCGCTTTCATAGCCATGTGTGCTCATGTTGGTTCCTTATGGTGTCAAGGCGCGCCTTTGGCTGGTATGCGCGCTTCCTCTGCGCCTCGTTGCTAGAGGGTTTTTGCACGAAATTAAACATCATAATCTTTTCGGTTTGAAACTTCTCTAGAAAGCCTCTTTCCTTTTCGGCCGGATCATGGAATAGCAACCTGTCAAACGATACCTGCAATAAAAGGATGATCTTATGCAGATTCGCGAGGCACTTACCTTTGACGATGTTTTGTTGGTTCCGGCTGCGTCCAACGTCTTGCCAAACACAGCCGATACGCGCACCCGCGTGACGTCGGCGATTGCGCTGAACATTCCCTTGCTCAGCTCGGCCATGGATACGGTGACGGAAGCGCGCATGGCGATTACGCTGGCACAGGCCGGCGGCATGGGTGTGATCCATCGCAATTTTGACCCCGAGGAACAGGCCCGTCAGGTGCGCCGCGTGAAGCGGTTCGAAAGCGGCATTGTTTATAACCCCATTACTCTGACGCCCGATCAGACCTTGGCTGATGCAAAAGCGCTGCAAGAGCGCTATAACGTGACCGGTTTTCCCGTTGTGAACCAAGCCGGCTTGTTGGTTGGGATCGTCACCAATCGTGATATGCGCTTTGCCAGCGATGATGCCACGCCCGTGGCAACGATGATGAGTTCGGAAAATCTGGCAATTTTGCGCGAGCCAGCGGATCGGCAAGAGGCGATCAGCCTGATGAAATCACGGAGGATTGAAAAGCTTCTGGTGACAAATGGCCAGGGCCGATTGACGGGTCTTCTTACGTTAAAAGACACTGAACAAGCCGTTTTGAATCCCACAGCCTGTAAAGATGATCTGGGGCGGTTGCGCGTTGCCGCCGCCTCTACGGTGGGCGATGCTGGGTTTGATCGCACGCAGGCCTTGATCGATGCCGGTGTGGATATGGTTGTGATTGACACCGCGCATGGTCATTCAGAAGGCGTGGCCCACGCGGTTGAACGGATCAAGAAATTATCAAACGCGGTACAAGTGGTCGCGGGTAACGTGGCCACCGCAGAAGCCACCAAAGCGTTGATTGGCGCCGGTGCGGATGCGATAAAAGTGGGAATTGGGCCGGGGTCCATTTGCACAACCCGTATGGTGGCGGGGGTTGGTGTGCCGCAATTGACGGCGATTTTAGATTGCGCGAGCGCGGCCGGCGATATTCCGGTCATCGCGGATGGGGGCATAAAATTTTCTGGTGATTTTGCCAAAGCGATTGCCGCAGGGGCATCTTGCGCGATGGTGGGCAGTATGATCGCGGGCACCGATGAAAGCCCCGGTGATGTGATCCTTTATCAGGGCCGCTCGTTCAAATCTTATCGCGGGATGGGCTCGCTTGGGGCGATGGCGCGCGGCTCTGCGGATCGCTATTTTCAAAAGGATGCGGCCAGTGATAAGCTGGTGCCCGAGGGGATCGAAGGGCAAGTGCCTTATAAAGGCTCTGCAAATGCGGTGATCCATCAAATGGTGGGGGGGTTGCGCGCGGCGATGGGATATACCGGCTGCGCTACGGTTTCTGAAATGCGGCGCAATTGCAGCTTTGTGAAAATCACGGGGGCCGGTTTGAAAGAAAGTCATGTTCATGACGTTCAAATCACTCGTGAAAGCCCCAATTACCGGGTTATGTAGTTAAAAATGACTCCCGCTGCTCGCGTTCAGGCCGCAATTACCCTGCTTGATTTGATCTTGTCCGGGGAGAGCGCTGAAAAAACTTTGACCCGCTGGGGCCGTCAAAACCGCTATGCAGGCTCAAAGGATCGCGCGGCAATTCGTGATTGGGTGTATGATGCTTTGCGCTGCCGGCGCTCTTACGCGGCTTTGGGCGGAGCGGAGACGGGCCGCGCGCTCTTGATCGCAGCCTTGCGACGGCAGAATTTGGATTCGCAGGATTATTTCACGGCAGAAGGCTATGCACCATCGCCGTTAGCGCCCGAAGAGGGCAAGGCCAAGGCGCATATTTCCGCGGCTGAGCAAGCCGATTTGCCGGATTGGTTATGGCCTATCTGGCAGCAGGATCTTGGGGAAGACGCCGCCCCGGTGGCGGAAAATTTGCGCGCGCGTGCGCCCGTGTTTTTGCGGGTGAACCTGGCCCTAACCACCCGTGATGCTGCTGCAGAGGCTTTGCGGAAAGAGAAGATTTTTACCGCTCAACACGCCTTTGTTGAAACCGCGCTGCAGGTGTTAGAGGGCGCGCGCAAAATCAAAACCTCGCGGGCTTATGAAGCCGGTTTGGTAGAGTTGCAGGACGCGTCTAGCCAGGCGAGCATCACGGTGCTGCCGCGCGAAACCCCGGGCCCTGTGCTGGATTATTGCGCGGGAGGAGGCGGTAAAACGCTGGCCTTGGCCGCGTGGTTGAAACAACCAATTTTCGCCTTTGATAGTGCAGGTGAGCGCATGCGCGATCTGCCAAACCGGGCAGCGCGCGCGCAAGCTGAGGTGGTGCTGCTCGATCAGCCGCCAATTGCAGATGGCCCCGCTCAGAGGCTTGTTTTTTGCGATATGCCCTGTTCTGGTAGCGGGGTCTGGCGCCGTGATCCCTCTGGGAAATGGACGTTAACGGCAGCGCGTCTGCGCGATTTACAAAACCTGCAAAGCGAAATTTTAGCGCAAGCCAGTGCTTTGGTGGCATCGGGTGGTTTGCTGCTTTATGCGACATGTTCCGTATTAAAACGCGAAAACAGCCATCAAATTGATTGTTTTATAGCAGAGAATCCGTCTTGGTCTTGCCGGGATTCGAAGCAATTTCTTCCGTCAAATCATGGCGATGGTTTCTATTACGCCGTATTAAAGAAAGATTGATTTGTACGCAGTGCCAGATCTCGGCTATGGTCTTTACATAAATTAAAGATATTTCTGCCATCTTAAAATATGGCGTCACCGGTATTTTTATCGCCCAGTTGGTATTTTGGGGCAAAAATGTATGAGCTGACATTTGCGCTATTCGTGCCGTCCTATGGTGCGCAAGACAGAACCCGCCCCGCTCAGGGAGGGTGGGATATGCGCCCGCCTCTATTCAGGGTCCGCCTCTGCGAATCTTCGGCCTTTTGGGTAAGCTTGGCCTCTTTTTTTGCTGCGTTAAAAAGCCTCCATCCAGGCAAGCCGCAAATCGACAGTCGCATCCCATGTTTGAACGCGCGCAACCCATGGGGCCAAAGTTGTCCGACAGCAGATTTTACCAGGCCTCATAGTTGCTTTGAGCATCGGCATGAAACGGGCTTTGTGGTTCTGATTTTGCACGCTGCAATGCGAGGGTGGCAAAACCAATTTCATTTTCAGGATGTAAGCGATTTTTAAAATGTCTTGGCATAAGATTACGGATTTTTTTATTTGGCTTGGCAGAAAATTTAAGGCCGAGCATTTTGCGTCGACTTCCACGCCCTCGGCCAGCAGCTTTCATTCTTGCCACTGCCACCTGATCGGTGCTTGTCTTCCCTTTTTTCGTCTTGGTGAAAACGGGCAGGTGCTTTTTGGCAATCCTGTAGCAACCAGACTTTTGAAACAGGCTCACAGCCAAAAAGAAATTACACAGGCTTTAAAGCGCGCGCCTCTCCTGCCGGAGACGCTGAAATTAAATGGCTGCTCTGGTACCTTTCGCTTTTTGCAAAACCGTTTGGAGGCTGGAGAGTATGAAGTGTTTTTGGTGCCAAATTGGAGCAAAGAGGAGATCGCACCGACCCCTCACGATGATTTTGAACGGGTTCCCGTTCCGATGGCAGAATTATCGCCTCAGGGCGTGATTATTCGTGCCAATTCTCAAGCCTCGAAGCTCTTGGGGCTGCGGGCCGATGAAACACCCGCGATTGAAGAGGTGATGGAGGGGCTGGGGCGGGCCTTGGCGGATTGGCTGCGCGATGCCACCTTGGGCCGAGGTTTGAAGCAACCCGAGTTTCTGCGCCTCTCGCGACCTGAGCGCGAAATCTTTGTGCAAGTGTCGTTGTATAAAGACATGTCCAACCGGCGCTCGAATTTGACTGCTGTGTTCACCGATGCAACCGAACTCAAATCGTTGGAGGCGCAATTTGTTCAAAGTCAAAAAATGCAAGCAATTGGTCAATTGGCTGGTGGCGTGGCGCATGATTTTAACAATTTATTAACCGCGATCACTGGGCATTGCGATTTGCTGCTCTTGCGCCACAAAAAATCGGATCAGGATTACGATGATTTGTTACAAATCAATCAAAACGCCAATCGCGCTGCGGCGCTTGTTTCACAGCTATTGGCGTTTTCCCGCAAGCAAACCTTGCGGCCGCAAAACCTTGAAATTCGGGAAACGTTGTCTGATCTTACGCATTTGTTAGACCGGCTTGTTGGAGAGAAAGTGCAGTTACGGTTGAAATATGATCCTGTGAAACGCGCTGTGCGGGCCGATAAACGGCAGTTAGAACAGGTTGTTATGAACCTTGTTGTGAATGCGCGGGATTCAATGCCAGGGGGTGGTGAAATATTTATTTCAACCGCTGGTACAGAGATTTGCGAACCCATGCTCCGTGATCGTGTGGCGGTTCCCAAGGGCGCTTATGTGAGCATTTCCATTCAAGACAAAGGCTGTGGGATTGCTTCTGATAAATTACAAAAAATTTTTGAACCGTTCTACACCACCAAACGCACCGGCGAAGGCACCGGTTTGGGTCTGTCGACCGTCTATGGAATTGTTAAGCAAACGGGCGGCTATATTTTTGTGGATAGCAGCGTTGGTCAGGGCACTATCTTCACCTTACTTTTGCCAGCCAGTGATTTGCCATCTCAAAAAGCTGCCTCCCCGCCTTCGGATATCAAATTGGTTGCAAATAGGCCGGAGGGCGGCACCGTTTTATTGGTGGAGGATGAAGCAACTGTGCGGACGTTTGCGGCCCGAGCCCTGCGTTTATGCGGATATTCCGTTTTGGTGGCTGAATCGGGCGAAAAGGCCTTAGAAATCGCCCAAAACCCAAATGTTAAATTAGATCTATTTGTCACTGATGTCGTGATGCCGGGGCGTGGCGGGCCCAGTTGGGTGCGCGAGGCTTTGCAAACCCGCCCTCATATACGAATTATTTTCATGTCAGGATATGCAGAAGATAAGTTGACGGCCGATCAGTCATCTGTGCCAAATTCAATTTTTCTAGCAAAGCCATTTTCTTTGACTCAATTGGCCTCTGCAGTTGAATCGCAAATGCCGTGATTTGCCCACAACCGGCCTGCGCCCTTTGCAAATGCTTATTGTTTTGCCCAAATTCTTGGTTGGCCGACAAATGGCTGCGATGCGGGCAGGCCTGTTTAGAGCCTTAAATTTTGGCTAAAAACGCCGAAAACGTCAACAGTTTTTGATAAAATATAAAGGGTTGATTAACCCTTTTGAGAGATCCTCGATAAGAAAACTGTTGAAATGTTCTTTTTTTACCCCCATATAGGAACATGAGCAGAACAAAGCAGTGATTGCCGTGGGGCCTTGGCTGTGAAATAACCGGAAAAGGCGTAACCGATATGGTAGATTTACTTTCCATGACCAATAAAAAAAATGACGATAAACAAAAAGCATTAGACAGCGCATTAAGTCAAATTGAGCGTCAATTTGGCAAAGGCTCGATCATGAAGTTGGGCGGCGAAAACGCGATACAAGAGATTGAAAGCACCTCAACCGGCTCGCTTGGGTTGGATATTGGTCTTGGTATTGGGGGCTTGCCCAAAGGCCGGATCATTGAGATTTATGGCCCTGAAAGCTCGGGTAAAACCACGTTAACCTTGCATTGCGTTGCAGAAGAACAGAAAAAAGGCGGGGTTTGTGCCTTTGTCGATGCCGAACACGCGTTGGATCCGCAATATGCGAAAAAGCTTGGCGTTGATCTTGATGAATTGTTGATCAGCCAGCCCGATACGGGCGAGCAAGCGTTGGAAATCACCGATACGCTGGTGCGCTCTGGGGCGGTGAATATGGTTGTGGTTGATTCTGTGGCGGCTTTAACGCCCAAGTCAGAATTAGAGGGCGATATGGGTGATAGCAGCGTTGGTGTTCAAGCGCGTTTGATGAGCCAAGCGATGCGCAAATTAACGGGATCCATCAGCCGCAGCAATTGCATGGTTATTTTTATCAACCAAATTCGGATGAAAATCGGTGTGATGTTTGGCAGCCCCGAAACCACCACGGGCGGCAATGCGTTAAAATTTTACAGCTCAGTGCGGCTTGATATTCGCCGTATTGGCGCGATCAAAGACCGTGATGAAGTTGTTGGAAATGCCACGCGGGTAAAAGTCGTTAAAAATAAGGTTGCGCCTCCGTTTAAACAAGTTGAATTTGATATTATATACGGCGAAGGCATCTCCAAGAATGGGGAATTGCTTGATTTGGGCGTGAAAGCTGGAATCGTTGATAAATCCGGGTCTTGGTATAGTTTCGGGGATGAGCGTATCGGCCAAGGTCGCGAAAATGCAAAAGTGTTTTTATCAGAAAACAAGGCAATAGCGCTTGAGATTGAAGATAAAATTCGCGCTGCGCATGGGCTTGATTTTGATTTAGAGAAAAAATTAGCTGATAATTTACTCAGCGATGGTGGAGACAGCGTGTTAGAGGGCTAAGGCCCAATTAGGACAAAGGGTAAGTTAGGCTGCTGGCGCGCGCCAGCGGCCTTTTTTATTTGGAATATACCCCTGCTAGCAACGCAGGACCGGTGGACAAAATCTGGACAAAGAGCTAGAGGGGGCGGCAGAGAATGCGCAATGAAAAGGGCAGCTTATGGCCACGATGAATGATATCCGCAGTACGTTTTTGAATTACTTTGCCAGAAATGATCATACGGTTGTGGCCTCCAGCCCGTTGGTGCCGCGCAATGACCCGACATTGATGTTCGCAAATTCCGGCATGGTGCAGTTCAAAAACCTATTTACCGGGGTTGAAAAGCGCGATTACCAGAGGGCAACGACCTCGCAGAAATGCGTGCGCGCCGGGGGCAAACACAACGATCTTGATAATGTGGGTTACACCGCCCGCCATCATACATTTTTTGAGATGCTGGGTAATTTTAGCTTTGGCGATTATTTTAAAACTGAGGCGATCCCCTTCGCCTGGGAACTGTTAACCAAAGAGTTTGGTATCGATAAATCGAAGCTGCTGGTCACGGTTTATCACACCGATGACGAGGCTGCCGTAATTTGGAAGAAAGTTGCGGGTTTAAGCGATGATAGGATCATCCGAATTGCCACGAATGATAATTTTTGGATGATGGGTCCTACGGGCCCTTGCGGTCCGTGCACTGAGATTTTTTACGATCATGGCGATCATATCTGGGGAGGACCTCCGGGCAGCCCCGAAGAAGACGGTGACCGCTTTATCGAGATCTGGAACTTGGTCTTCATGCAGAATGAACAATTCGAAGATGGATCGATGACGGCGCTGGATCAACAATCGATTGATACCGGGATGGGGCTTGAGCGGATTGCGGCGCTGCTGCAAGGCAAGCATGATAATTATGATACGGATCTGATGCGCGCGCTGATCGAAGCCAGCGCTGATGCATCGAGCAATGATCCCGATGGGCCGGGGAAAACCCATCACAGAGTCATTGCGGATCATTTACGCTCGACTTCCTTTCTGATGGCTGATGGCGTTATGCCCTCGAATGATGGGCGCGGCTATGTTTTGCGCCGTATTATGCGCCGCGCGATGCGACATGTGCATCTTCTGGGGGTGAAAGACCCCATGATGCATCGTTTGGTTCCGGCGCTGGTCTCGCAAATGGGTGCCGCCTATCCTGAATTGGTGCAGGCTCAAGCGTTGATACAAGAAACCTTGCAGTTAGAAGAAACCCGCTTCCGGCAAACCTTAGAGCGCGGCTTGAAGCTGCTAGATGATGAGCTTGCAGGTTTGCCGCAGGCGGCTGAATTGCCTGGCCAAGCAGCGTTTAAACTCTATGATACCTATGGTTTTCCGCTTGATTTAACCCAAGATGCTTTGCGCGAAAAAGGCAGAAGCGTTGATTTGCCGGGGTTTGAGGCCGCTATGGCCGATCAAAAGGCAAAAGCGCGCGCCGCCTGGTCGGGCACTGGCGAGGCTGCAGATTCAAGCCTTTGGTTCGATATTGCTGAGCAACATGGCAGCACCGATTTTCTAGGGTATGATACTGAAATCGCTGAGGCGCAAATTTTGAACCTTGTGCGCGATGGTAAAAATCTTGCACACGTAGAAGCCGGTGAAAGCGCTTTTGTCGTGTTAAATCAATCGCCGTTTTACGCCGAAAGCGGTGGTCAAGTGGGTGATCAGGGTGTGCTAAGCTGTGAAACGGGCAGCGCAAGGATCACCGATACCAAGAAAGTGGCGGGCGTTTTTCTGCATTATGCAGAAATCACCAGCGGGCATTTGCAACCCGGGATTGGCTGCTCAGTGGCAGTGGATCACCATCGGCGCAGTGCGATCCGCGCAAACCATTCCGCCACGCATTTGCTACATGAGGCGTTGCGCGGCCATTTGGGGGCGCATGTTGCACAGCGCGGGTCGCTGAATGCCGCAGATCGGCTGCGGTTTGATTTCAGCCAGGCTAAGGCGTTAACGGCGCAAGAGTTGCAACTTGTCGAAACAGAAGTGAATGCCTATATCCGCCAAAATAGCATGGTGACCACCCGCATCATGACACCCGATGATGCCCGTGCCATCGGTGCACAAGCGCTGTTTGGAGAAAAATATGGCGATGAGGTGCGCGTTGTCTCTATGGGTCAGGCCGAAGAGTCTGGCAAAGGCATGGATCAAACGACCTATTCTTTAGAGCTTTGCGGTGGCACGCATGTTGCGCAAACCGGTGACATTGGCGGGTTTGTGATTTTATCCGATAGCGCCAGCAGCGCCGGCGTGCGCCGCGTTGAGGCGCTGACAGGGGCCGCGGCATCCGCGCATCTTGCGCAGCAAAGCGCGGTTGTTTCAGGGCTGGCAAGCGCGTTGAAAGCCCCGATGCCAGATTTAGAGCGCCGCGTGGCGGCTTTGCTGGATGAGCGCAAAACGCTTGCAAATGAAGTGGCACAATTGCGCCGCGAACTGGCCTTGGCGGGGGGCGCGGGTCAAGGGGATGCGCCGCAGGCCAAAGAGGTCAATGGGGTTGCGTTTTTAGGGCAAGTTGTCAGCGGCGTTTCGGGCAAAGACCTGCCGGCTCTGATTGACAGCCACAAGGCGTCAATCGGATCGGTTGCGGTGCTTCTGATCGCGGATCTAGGCGGGAAAGTAGCGGTCTGCGCGGGCGTTTCAAGCGATTTGCTCGATCGCATCTCGGCGGTTGATATGGTCAAGGCCGCGGTACCGCTTTTGGGCGGCAAAGGCGGCGGTGGTCGCCCCGATATGGCGCAAGGCGGTGGCAGCGATATCAGCAATGCCGCGCAGGCGGTTAAGGCGGTTGAAGCCTTATTACAGGCTTAACGGCGGCGCAGAGGCCTAACGATAAAAGGCGTGCATTGCACGCCCTTTCATTTATTTTGTTTTTGATATCCGTTTGCGCTCATGCGGATCTAGATGCCGTTTGCGCAGGCGGATTGACTGGGGTGTCACCTCGACCAACTCATCATCATCAATATAGGCAATGGCCTCTTCCAACGACATTTGAATCGGCGTGGTCAGCCTGACCGCATCATCGGTTCCCGAGGCGCGGACATTGGTGAGTTTTTTGCCCTTAAGCGGGTTTACCTCAAGGTCATTATCTCGGCTATGTTCTCCGATAATCATACCCTGATAAATGGGGGCTTGCGCGCCGATAAACATACGGCCCCGCTCTTCTAGATTCCAGAGTGCATAAGCAACGGAGACGCCGTTTTCCATAGAAATCAACACACCGGCGCGGCGCCCGGGTATAGTTCCGCGAAACGGTGCCCATTCGTGGAACACCCGGTTCAACACGCCTGTTCCGCGGGTGTCGGTTAAGAACTCGCCATAATATCCGATCAATCCGCGCGAGGGAACATGGGCGATAATCCGCGTTTTGCCATTGCCCGTCTGGTTCATTTCCGCCAGATCGCCTTTGCGCGTGCCGGTAATTTTTTCGATCACAGTGCCGGAATATTCATCATCCACATCGATTGTTACTTCTTCGATCGGCTCAAGGCGCTCGCCGTTTTCGCCTTCGCGCATCAAAACTTGTGGGCGTGAGATTGATAATTCGAAGCCTTCGCGGCGCATATTCTCGATCAAAACACCCATTTGTAATTCGCCGCGACCGGCGACTTCAAACGCCTCTCCCCCGGGGGTTTCACTGATTTTGATTGCAACATTGCTTTCGGCTTCTTTCAGCAAGCGCTCGCGGATCACGCGGCTTTGCACTTTCTTGCCTTCGCGTCCGGCAAGTGGGCTGTCATTGATGCCAAAGGTGACCGTGATCGTTGGCGGGTCGATGGGCTGGGCATGCAGCGGCATATCAACGGCTAAGGCGCAGAGCGTATCTGAAACCGTGGCTTTGCTCATACCGGCCAGCGAGACGATATCGCCGGCCTCGGCCAGTTCAATATCTTGTGGCGCAAGGCCGCGGAAGGCTTGTATGCGCGTAACGCGGAATTGTTCGATTTTTTGGCCCAACCGGGTCAGCGCTTGGATGGTGGCGCCAACCTTCAAGCTGCCGCTCTCTACCCGGCCGGTCAAAATGCGCCCAACAAAAGGGTCATTGCCCAATGTGGTGGCCAGCATTTGAAAATCATTGCCGATTTGAGCGGTTTGTTTGGGCGCATATACGTGATTTACAACCAGATCAAACAGGGCTGAGAGATCTTTACGCGGCCCATCAAGCTCATGATCTGCCCAACCCGCGCGGCCAGAGGCGTACATATGCGGAAAATCAAGCTGATCATCATTGGCGCCAAGCGAGGCGAATAAATCAAAACATTCATCCAACGCACGATCGGGCTCGGCGTCGGGTTTATCCACCTTGTTGAGCACAACGATCGGGCGCAGGCCCAAAGCCAAAGCTTTGGCCGTAACGAATTTGGTTTGCGGCATTGGACCCTCTGCCGCATCGACCAGCAGAACCACACCATCGACCATGCTGAGAATTCGTTCAACTTCACCGCCAAAATCGGCGTGGCCAGGCGTGTCAACGATGTTGATCCGGGTGGTTTTCCATTCCACCGACGTGGCTTTGGCCAAAATGGTGATGCCGCGCTCGCGTTCCAGATCATTGCTGTCCATGGCGCGCTCGGCCACGGTTTGATTGGCGCGAAAAGCGCCCGATTGTTTCAGCAATTCATCCACGAGGGTGGTTTTGCCATGATCAACATGCGCGATGATCGCAATATTGCGAAGATCCATATTTGGTGCCCTTTTGTATCTTTAGTTGCGGCTCGCCTATCTGCTCTGGCCCCAAAAGGCCAGAGCAGATAGGGCCAAATTGGGCGAAAAAGAGGATAACGGCGCTGGATCAAGCCACGATTGGGATATCCCTCATATTTTAAAGGCCCTAACCGGGCAGGTGGATCTTAAACCTATCGCGTATGACGCTGTCGATCGCAGGGTCAAAACAGGCCGCGGAGGGGCGCGATAAAATTTCAGTTTTGCGCGCGATGGCTTTTTCAAGCAGATCTGGCTTACCCAATTCTTCCCATTCTTTTGGCGAGGTTCGATCGCCTAAAGCGGGATAAATATATTCGGTTTGCATCAAGGCCAAGGTCTGATCAGAGCCGAGATAATGGCCGGGTCCCTCCAAACAGGTGGCGCGGATCACGTCAACGCTTACCGTGTCTTCTGTGACCTCGATACCGCGCACGCAGCGCAAGGCTTGGCCGATCAAATCATCTCCCAAAATAAGCGATTCCAGACAGAAACCCAAAAGCGATGCGTGCATTCCGGCGGCTTCATAGACCATATTCAGCCCCGATAAGCCAGCCATTACATTTGAGGTCGCCTGCTCCCAACCGGCTTGCATATCGGGAAGTTTTGCATCCGCGATTCCCGCAGCAGCGCCGCCGGGCAAATCGTAATAACGATGCATTTGCGCGCATCCTGCGCTGAGAAGCGCCTGTTCGCCGCTGCCCCCCGACATTGCGCCTGTGCGCAAATCTGACACAAAAGGCCAAGTTCCAAAAATCGCCGGGTGCCCGGGTTGCACCGCGTTTACATAGACCAATCCGGCCAGGCATTCGGCAACCGCTTGTACGATAGCACCCGCAATAGGGGCCGGCGCCGTGGCCCCGGCTTGCCCAGCGCTGAGCAGTAAAATTGGCATGCCGCCCGCGATGCAGCGCTCCATCACCAGGCAGCTTTCTGTTGCAAATTTCATTGGCGGAACCACGAAGCAGTTTGAATTTGACATGAAGGGACGCGCCCGCCAGGCGTCTTCCCCACCCGCGATCAGGTGCAACATTTCCAACGCATCTGTGGCAAAACTAGGTTCTGTGAAAGAGGTTCCGATATGTTTGGTTGTGCCCGCGCTACAGGCATACACGGTGTTGAGATCCATCTCTCTATTATCTGGGATATCACGGCAAACCATCGGGCGTTGCAGAAAATGAATATTATCGAGCGTGTCGGTTATCCGGGCTGCATCAAATAAATCTTGCACGGTGCTTTCGCGGTAAGCGCGCCCTTCGACATCCACCACATGGACCGCAGCGCCCGCGGTTCCGTAATGCACCCGGCCTCCGGATAATTCCAGATCATGTTTTGGATCCCGCCCGTACAGCGTGATCGAACGGTTTGCCCGCGCGATGGTATCTTCGATCAAACTGCGCGGGAAGTGAAGGCGGCCATTATTGTCTAAAATTGCGCCGGCTTTCGTCATATATTCGATGCCGCTGGGGGGGGCGTCGGCCAAGCCGATATGCTCCAAAGCGTCAAGCACAGCTGCGTGAATGCGGTCTTCAGCTTGTGGGCTCAGCGGGTTAAATCGCCCGCCTTCAAGGCCGGCACGTACGGGGCGCAAGTGATCGGCGAGGGGGGCGCTGCGCGCAGATCTTCGGGCAGAGCGCCCTCCTGCACGGCGGATAATTTGTTCTGTCATGGCTTCGTCCAAAGAGTGATTTGCAAAATTGAAATGGCGCGGGTGGCGTCTAAGTGATCGGAGCACCACGGGCCGCCCGGCCGCGTTCCGCGCCGATAGTACAGCAGATCAGTTGAATAATCGAAGCTTCAGCTTGCATATGCCAGGTCCTTGAATCAGTGGGCCAAGTTTTGACGTTTATAAGCTTTGAGTCTGGCTTATTTGCGACGCTGTGTCGTAATTGGCCAAATGCTTTAAGATATGGCCGCCTTTGGCGCTTCCCATTCCTTAGGGCCTGTGAAAGACTTGCCGTAATGCGCCCTGGGGGCTTGGGCAAAAAGGCGGGTTTTCTCAGATAGAGGTTGGATGAAATTGGCGAAAAAACGAATGCTTATGGAGCTTGGGATGGGAACTGCCCTGCGCAGCGGCAGTTCCACGAAGGCCGCGCAACGGGCGATAGAAGACGCCTTATGGCATAATTCAGTCAGCCTTGCGGATGCGTTTGGATTTCCAAAGGAGGCCATGTTGATCGATGTTGAAATCGCGGTGCCAAACCCCAATGAATTGGATTTTACGGCTTTAAAGGCGCTATTTCCTTATGGGCAAGTTTCAATAAAAGGGGCCGTTGGCGGGCTGGAAATACCGCAACCAAACCAGCCCGACGGGCCTGCGACGATCATCGCAAATGCCGCGATATTGGTTTCTTTTAATTTGGAGCTGCAGCAATGAAACGCATTATTTTGGAAATGGGAAGCGGCAATGATCTTTACGGCGAAGATTACACGAAAGCGGCGTGTCGGGCGGTACAAGATGCGTTGCATCACAGTTCACTGGTTTTATTTCGCAGCTTAGCGTTGGATCATGCTGAGATGGAGGTGAATGTGACCATCGCAGTGATGCGTCCAGAGCGCGTGGATGCGCAGGTGGTTGCCGCATCGCTACCCCGCGGGCGGGCAAACGTGACGGTTGTAAAAGGCGGTATGAATGTGACGGATCCCGAAAGCGGAACGGTCTCGGTGATTGCAAATGCGGCCGTTGAGGCCTGTCTGGCCATTGATGCCGATACGTGGCGCCTATCTAAAAATGCGCAAAATTAAAGCGGGTCTGACAGGGGCTGACCGATTTGAGCAGGATCAAAAGGCGTTGTTTGATATATTTCGTTGATCCAGTTGCCGTAAAGTAAATGCGCATGGCTACGCCATCGGTTTTGCGGCGCTTTGCTCGGATCATCATTTGGATAATAATTGATCGGCACGTTGATATCTATCGCGGATGCAACATCGCGGTCATATTCTTGTTTTAGGGTGTCGCTGTCATATTCAAAATGATTGAAAATGTGCAAGGCGCGGCGAGCGGGATCTTGCACCAAACAGGGGCCAACCTCGGGGCTGCCCAAAAGCGTGTTCAAGCCGGAATGGCTATCAATATCGGTTTGGTTGATTTCGGTCCAGCGGCTCACTGGGATAACGCATTGATCCGAAAACCCCCTTAGAAAAGGGGAGGTCGGATCCAGATTGGTTTGTGCAAAGCATCCAAAGGCCTTTGCAGTTAAATCATATTTGGGTATTTTATAAAAATGGTTGAGCATCGCCATTGCACCCCAACATACCGCAAAGGTTGCGTGCACATGCGATTGCGTCCACTCAAAGACCTCTTGAAGCTCATCCCAATAGGTCACCTGCTCAAAGGGCAGATGCTCGATCGGAGCTCCGGTGATGATCAGGCCATCAAATTTTTCACCGCTTGCTTTGACGTCTTGGAAGGCGCGATAGAAACTGCTCATATGTTCTGCCGCAGTGTTTTTGGTGTGATGTTCGCTCATCCGGATCAAAGATAGATTAATTTGCAGCGGTGTTGCGCCAATCAAGCGCGAAAATTGGTTTTCGGTTTGAATTTTTTTTGGCATTAAATTCAAGAGGCCGATGTTTAAGGGGCGAATATCCTGCCGGGCTGCTTCATCATCGCTCATCACCATCACGCCCTCTTGCTTCAAAACATGAAAGGCAGGCAGGTTGGCGGGAATTTTTATTGGCATTGTTTGTCTTTCTGATACCCAAATTACGTTGAACGCATCTTTCTTAAACTGGCTCAGGGGCGGCTTTGGCGGCGAGCGCTTGGCCGATTAAAGCGCTAAAATCTTCTTCGCTTTTGGCGCGCGCAACCTCAGAGGCGTCAACGGTAACGCCCCAATTGGCCATTGCCTCATAGCGCGGCTGGCGATGCGCTAGAGCCTCCGCGTAGATCCACCGAATGAAACTATCTGGATTTACTTGGTGCTCTTGCAGGGTTTGGTCGGCAAGATATTGGGTCCATTTTTCAACAAGAAAATCAGGATGGTAATACATGGGTTTGGGGGCTTTATCAAAACGCTGAACGAGTTCTTGCGTATGCGCTGCGTTGCCCTTGATCCAAACCAAAAGCGCAGTTTCACTAAGCGATTTTAGCACAGGGTCATCGCGATCAAATGGGTCAACAACTTCGCAGATTGAGCCGCTGCAATCGCAGATAAAATGATCATATTGATATATATCTTCGGCACGGCCGATAAATTCTGGAGTATCGAGCAACGCGGCGATTTCCGAGCGGCGATGCTGCCCTTGGCGTTTGCGATACTCTTGAAACGGTATGCCCCCATTGGCCTCGGTGCCGGGTTTGCCCATATAAGTGGATAGCGGCGCCAAGTTCTCAAAGGTGATGTTTGAGGCCAGATAGATCGAGTCAGACAATAGAAGTTCGCGCAGATAGGGCACGTCCATCGCTTTGCGCTTGATGCTATCCGTAATATAATCACCCATGTAATGGGTTCCGATCCGATAATCGACCGAATAGTGAAACCAAGCGCCCGTGTCGCGCAAAATATTGGACATATAGGTTTTGCCCAAACCTGACATGCCAAAAAGCACCACCCGTTTATGCGGCGCGTTTTGCCATTGCTCTGCAGAAGAATATATCATCGGTTGGGCCTCTTGAGATCTTTCAGCTAGGTAGACAGTGCCGCGCCCAAGGTCAAATTGATTCTGGCGCGCCCGATGCGCCCCTTATACCAGCGCAGGCCCTTGTTTTGTCTGTACAACGCGGGCGCTTCCCTCTAGCAGGGTGGCTTCTGACAGAGCGATACGGGTTTGCAAAGCCAAGACAATCTGGCCCGTCTGGCAATGCAAAAGGAAGGTAGAAACTGGTGACGACGCAAAAATCGCATCTGCTGCGTGCCACGATTTATATGTTCGGGGCGATTGCAAGCTTTACAGCCATGGCGGTTGCCGGGCGTGCTGTTAGCTTCCAACTTGATACGTTTGAAATCATGCTGTTTCGCAGCGTGGTCGGGGCGGTTTTGGTGCTGGCCTTTGGCGTCTATTTTGGCCAAGTCAAAGAGATCTCAACGCGGCATCTACCCGTTCATCTGGTGCGCAATATCTGCCATTTTACCGGTCAGAATTTATGGTTTTTTGCCATTACTGTGGTGCCGCTGGCCGAGGTATTTGCCTTGGAGTTCACCGCGCCTTTATGGGTTTTACTCTTGGCTCCCTTGGTGCTTGGCGAACCATTGAGCAAAACCCGCATGCTCGCCGGTGCTTTGGGGTTGCTTGGGGTGCTACTGGTCACCCGCCCCACGCTCGATACGCTAAGTTGGGGGGTAGTGGCAGGTGCGATGGCCGCGATTGGATTTGCCGGATCCATTATGGCGACAAAACAATTGACGCGCAGCGAAACCATTTGGACAGTTTTGTTTTACATGACGTTGATGCAGCTGGTCTTTGGGGCTGTTTGCGCGGGCGCTGATGGCGATATCGCATTGCCATCTTTCAGCAACATGCCTTGGGTCGTGCTGATTGCCTGCGCTGGATTATTTGCGCATTTATGCTTGACCAGCGCTTTGTCTTTAGCCCCGGCCACCGTTGTGGTGCCGGTCGATTTATTGCGTTTGCCGGTGATCATGTTGGTCGGCTTTAGCCTATATGGTGAGGTGATTGACATCTATGTGGTGCTTGGAGCTTTGGTGATTTTTGGTGCCAATTATATCAATATTTGGATAGAAACCCGCGCTGTAAAACCGGCCTCTAAAGGCGCCGAGCCAACAGGTTGACAGCATATTATCAGCAGGGTGGGCGGGCTCAAGCCCTGTCAATCGGGCGGGGGGGGATTTATAAAGCCACGCTTTGGGCTGCATCCGGCCGAGCGTGGGCTAAATGGATTAGGGCTAGACAGCGCGGTCAGCAACGTTTTATGCATAGTGCGTGCGCGCCCGTTTGCAGTAGGGGCGGCGCGGGTCTAAGAGCTAAGCAAAAAGAGGTTTCGGTATGATGCAGGTTGTGGTGGTGAAATGGGGTGATCGTTATTCTGCGAACCACGTGAACAACACGCTTTTAAATCTGCAGAAAATGGCATCGCGAAACGTGCGTTTTGTCTGCGTGACCGATGATCCAGAGGGGTTGGGTGATTTCATTGATGTTAAACCCTTTCCTGATTGGGGCGATTGGTATGAAACGATGAAAAAAGGCTGCCGGCTGAAACTGTCTATTTTCGTTCCGGGCGTTTTGAATCCGGATCTGCCGACCGTATTTATTGATTTGGACACGATGATTTTGGGCGATGTGGCAAAATTAGTTGCCGATGTGGAAAAAACCGGTGGGATGTATATGTGCCGTGGGCATTATATTCCTTGGTGGCGGGCCATGCCCTTGGCGCGGCTGCTCGCGAAGAATTACTACTATTACGGCAATAGTCCGATTATGGCCTTCTACCCCAGAGAATTTGCGGGCCTGCCCGACGCGTTTAAGAAAGAATTTGGCTATGTGCGCTGGCGTGGCATCACCCATAAATGGCCCCTTGATCGTATTTGTAAAACAGATGAGCGTTTTATCAGTTACTTTGCCCGCGGAAAAACTCGGGTCTTTTCGCGCGCACTGGCCAGTAAATTTACCACCGAATATATGACCGTGGGATGGGATTATTCTGCTTTCATATGCCGCTTGCCTTGGGTTCAGGCGCGCAGGAAATCACAGGTCGCTCTGACCTTTTCGGGGCATGCCCTGAAGCCCTCATTGGTAAAAGATATGAAAATTGGCACGCCCGTGATATCGCGCCATTATCGTATGACGTGGAATTTTCCAAAGTTTTCCGAATATTGGTCAGATATGGAGCTCCCCACAAAACCCGAATGAATATTCGATTTTCTCATTTATCATTGGTTTTCTGGGTTTTTTATTGTGTTTAAAAGCGGCCATAGCGGTGGCGAAACAGGCGCAAAAACCTCTGTTTATGCTCGCTGCAGCCAGTTTAAAAGATGCATTAGAAGAGGGTGTAACGCTGCAATCGGCGGTGCATGAGGGGTGGCCAATTATTACGTCTCTGGCAGGTCGGCGCTTAGGCGCGCCCGCAGATCTTATCATTTCTGTCAATCGCGCTTTGGTAAATTTGCTATTGGGGGAAGGCTTCATCAACCGAGCGCGGCCCGCGTTTTCAAACCAACTTGTGGTGGCCAGCAGCGTTGAGCCTGAGCAAAATATTGACTTTACCCGCCGCGAAACCTTTAAAGCCGCTTTAGCAGATGGCTATTTGGCGGTGGGGCATGTGGGCTCCGTGCCCGCGGGCCTCTATGCCCATCAGGCGTTAACCTATTTTGATCTCTGGAGCGATTAAGCACCACAGATCCTGCCGGTCGATCACATACGCGCTGCGTTGTGGCTGGCACAGGTGAATGAGGCACGGCTTGCGATCGTCTACGCCTCAGATTTGGTTGCGCAAACCACGGTACATAAAGTGGTGTCAGTGCCCGAAGAAGCGCATGAGCCTATCATTTACACGATCGGTCTTTTGTCTCAAAATTCAACTCAGGCGGCAGAAAATTTTGCGGATTTCTTTACCTCTCTCCCGGCTCTAGAGGTTTTTTATCACTTTGGGTTTACTCCGTTGCGTTAGCAGCGTAAATCTCGTCTGGTGTAGAAGATACCAGTTGGATGTGGGCTATATTATGGACGGAACTTTTGCAGTATTGACCTTGCTCGCTGGGTTTGCAGATATCTCACTATCGGACTGCAAGCCCAATTGTTATGCCGAGTCGCAAGTGCCGCAGCGGATCAGTATCTCTGCGGGCCAAGTCTATTATCAATTGGATCAAGTCGATACAGAAGTCTATCTTCGCAAACAGACAGGGCGGGCCTACGGACCATGGCGTATGGTCTATGGCGCCTCAGCAACGCAGAGACGTGATTATTGGGCCGGCGTGGGCGTACTCTACGAAGCAGCCCTTAAAACTGCGCCGATCTTTGCGCAGGTTCACCTCATGTCTGGGCTTTATGTACGCGGCGCAGGCGAGGATCTGGGCGGCCCTATTGAATTTCGCTCAGGGATCGAAGTTGGATATGATTTTGGATCTACAGGCCGGCTTGCAGCGAGCTATGATCACCGCTCGAACGCGGGAATCTACGCCACCAATTTCGGTTTAGAAACTGTACAGCTGCGATATTCTTGGGGTCTTTAAGGCGCTTCCTGTGGTTGACCTGACCCATCAGGGCATTTCTTCAGCATCGCTGACATCAACGTTCATTTTTTGGCCGAAAGGCTGGTGCGCTGCCTTTGAGCAACCTGCTGAGGCTTGTTCTGGTTGTGAAGGCTTTGATTATTAGCTACACCTTACGAGCACGTGAGAATGGGAGAAAAACATGAAAACGTTAATGCCTAAATTATTTGTCTTTGCCATCGCAGGCGCGCTGGCAACGGAAACATTGGCAGAAGAATGGAACGTATCGGTGTGGGGAAAACGCCGTGCCTTCACAGAGCATATTCATAAATTGGGCGAATTGCTTGATCAAAAGACAAACGGCGAATTCACGCTGAATATCAGCTATGGTGGTTTGTCCAAAAACAAAGAAAACCTCGATGGAATTAGTATTGGCGCGTTTGAAATGGCGCAGTTCTGCGCCGGTTATCATGCCGATAAAAACCGCGTCGTGACCGTTTTGGAACTGCCCTTTTTAGGCGTTGAAAATCTAGCGCAGGAAGTGGCGGTTTCTGCTGCTGTTTATGCGCATCCCGCCGCCACCGAAGAAATGGCGCAGTGGAATGCGAAGCTGCTGATGACTTCACCGATGCCACAATATAACTTGGTCGGCACGGGCGAGCCCAGAACCACGCTGAGTGATTTTGAAGGCATGCGGGTGCGCGCCACTGGCGGTTTGGGAAAAGCCTTCGCTGCTGCGGGCAGCGTTCCAACATCGGTGACGGCAACAGAAGCCTATCAAGCGATGGAATCTGGCGTTGTTGACACGGTGGCCTTTGCGCAGCACGCGCATTTGTCTTTCGGTACAATCAACCAAGCCGATTGGTGGACGGCGAATTTGAACCCCGGCACGGTGAATTGCCCCGTCGTGGTCAATATTGATGCCTATGAGTCTTTGTCAGACGCGCATCGCGAAGCGTTGGATGGATCTGTGCAGGAAGCGCTTGATCATTACGTAGCCAATTATGGTGAGTTGTTGGCCAAATGGGATTCCGTCTTGGCTGAGAAGGGCGTGACCAAAGTTGAGATTAGTGCCGATGTAATCGATGCGTTCCGCGCCAAAGCAGCGGATCCGATCCGCGATGCTTGGATCGCAGACATGGAAGCTCAGGGGCTGCCAGGTCAAGAGCTCTATGATCTGGTGATGTCCACTTTGGCAGAGGCCAAAGCGGCCAATTAAACCATTTTAGAAAAATGATGGGCCGCCCCAGATCGGGGCGGTCTGCTTATATCTAAAAGCTCGGAGGGTGAAATGGCAGGATCTGCGGCGGTACTAGAAGATTCAAGCCTTCTGAGCCGGCTTGATCGCGCTTTGCTTCCGATTGAGCGATTTTGCGCCTTGATCAGCGGACTGGCGATTTTTTCATTGATGTTTTTGGCAGCTTATTCGGTGACAGGTCGTAAATTTTTCGCCTCTCCCTTAGCGGGCTATGTTGATTACATCGAAGCAGCAATGCCCGTCATCGCGATCATGGGCGTCTCTTACGTGCAACGTGATGGTACCCATATCCGCATGGACATGCTGGTCTCGGCCTTAAAAGGGCGCGTGCTTTGGCTGTTTGAGCTGCTATCTGTATTATTGATTTTGCTCTTGATGATGGCACTTACTTGGGGAGCATGGGAGCATTTTGACCGCTCTTTTGACTGCGCCCGCCCTTTATGTAGCCGTGACAGCTCAGTTGATATCGGCATTCCAGTCTGGCCCTCAAAGCTTATTGTTCCCGTGGCCTTTGCGGTGTTGTGCTTGCGGTTGCTGTTGCAGGCGTTTGGATTTGGCCGGGCTTTGTTCTTTGGCTTGGAAAACCCGGTTGCCGTACCTTTGACCCTAAGTGTGGCCGAGCAGGCAAAGCTTGAAGCGCAGGCGTTGGAAGGGGCGGATTGATGGATAATATTACGATCGGCCTTTATGTCAGCACGGGCATGCTGGTTATGGTGCTGCTCGGGATGCGCGTGGCCTTCGCGGCAGGTCTGGCGGGGTTTGTTGGCTTGGTATGGCTGCGGTGGAATGGGTTTGATTATGACCCTGCGCGGTTCGGAAAAGCCTTGCAAATCAGCGTGAAAGTGGCGGGATTGACGCCGCATTCCAAGGTAAGCGCGCAGGTTCTAAGCCTAATTCCGGTGTTTATATTGATCGGTTATCTGGCCTATTATGCAAAATTGACCGTGGCGTTGTTCGAAGCGGCCAAACGTTGGATTGCCTGGGTGCCCGGTGGCTTGGCGGTATCAACGGTGTTTGCAACTGCGGGCTTTGCGGCGGTGTCGGGCGCTTCGGTGGCCACGGCGGCGGTGTTTGCGCGGATCGCCATTCCGGAAATGTTGAAAATTGGCTATAATAAGCAGTTTGCGGCGGGTGTTGTGGCCGCTGGAGGAACGCTGGCCTCGTTGATCCCACCCTCTGCCATTCTGGTGATCTATGCGATTATCGTTGAGCAAGATGTGGGCAAGCTGTTGCTTGCGGGCTTCATTCCGGGCGCTTTTTCGGCCATCATTTATGCCACTTTAATCATTGGAATCGCGGTGAGTTTTAAAACGGTAGGGCCGCCAGTATCCGGGTTCACCTGGCGCGAACGCTTCGAAAGCCTGCCGCCGGCGCTGCCGATTGTGGCCGTTGTGGTGATCATTATTTTCTTCGTTTACAACCCGTTTGGCGAAGCTTGGGGCACGCCGACGGAAGGCGGCGCGGTCGGTGCGTTTATCGTGTTTGTGATGGCGCTCTATCGGGGGATGCGCTGGAAGCAGCTGGGTGAAGCCTTGTTGGAAACCGCAAAGTTGACGGTGATGATTTTCACTATCATCTGGGGTGTTTTGATTTATGTGCGGTTTTTGGGCTTTGCCAAACTGCCCGATGCGTTTTCGGACTGGATTACATCGCTGGACATGGCGCCCATGTTGATTTTGATTTGTATCCTATTGGCCTATGCGGTGCTGGGCATGTTTATGGATGCGATTGGGATGTTATTGCTGACCTTGCCGGTTGTGTATCCGGCGGTGATGGCGCTGAATGGCGGGGAAATGGTCTCTGCCGCAGATAGCGCCTTTGGCATGTCTGGCACGATGTGCGCGATTTGGTTCGGAATTCTGGTGGTGAAAATGGCCGAGTTTTGCTTGATCACGCCACCCATCGGTTTGAACTGCTTTGTGGTGGCGGGTGTGCGTGATGATTTGAGCGTTCAAGACGTGTTCAAAGGGGTTATGCCTTTTTTCCTTGCGGATGCGGTGACGATTGCGCTTTTGGTCAGCTTTCCCTCGATCGTGCTTTGGCTTCCATCACTCGCTTCGTAGATAGGGTGGTTTGAGCTTTCTAGAGGCTTTTGCGCAGCGCATCAAACCCGCGCAGTTCTTTGATCAAGTCACCCATTTGATCGACAGGAATCATATTTGGGCCATCGCTTGGCGCGGTGTCCGGGTCTTGATGGGTTTCGATAAACAGCGCAGCAATGCCCACTGCGCAGGCGGCTCTGGCCAGAACCGGCGCGAATTCGCGCTGACCCCCTGATGTATTGCCTTGCCCGCCCGGTTGTTGAACCGAATGCGTGGCGTCAAACACCACCGGATAACCAGTATTGGCCATAATCGGCAGGCCGCGAAAATCACTGACCAAAGTGTTATAGCCAAAGGAGGTGCCCCGGTCGCAGAGCAAAATTCGATCATTGCCGGTGCTGGCGATTTTATCGGCCACATTCTGCATATCCCAAGGCGCCAAAAACTGGCCTTTTTTAACGTTGATTGCGCGGCCGGTTTTTCCCGCCGCCAAAAGCAAATCGGTTTGCCGGCATAAAAATGCGGGAATTTGCAAAATATCCACCACGCCGGCGGCTGTTTGGCACTGCGCTGCCTCATGCACATCGGTTAGAATGGGGCAGCCAAATGCCGCGCGTATATCGCTCAGAATGCGCAAACCTTCTTCAATTCCAAGGCCCCGCTGCGTGTTTATTGAAGATCTATTGGCTTTATCATAGCTCGCCTTGAAGATGAATTGGGTGCCACTTTTTGCACAGGCCTCAGCAATTTTTTCGGCCATCATGAAGGCGTGATTGCGGTTTTCCAGCTGGCAGGGGCCTGTGATCAGCGCGAACGGGTTGGTGCCGCCAATGGCAATATTGCCTACTTTTATGATTTTATCCTGCATATCAACCCTCTATCACGCTTTCTATTCGCGCCACGTCTTCGGGGTTGTTTAATTCCCAAAACACTTTGCCGCGTGCGTCGACTTCGACGCATTTGACATTGCGCCCATTTTCCAAAAAGCGCAGCTGCTCCAAACCTTCCAGACCTTCTAAAGGACCTTGTGGCCAGGTTAAATACTCCGCCAAGGCGCTGGGCCGATAGGCGTAAACGCCCACATGATGAAAAGCGGGCAGGGGGGCTGCATTGGGCAGCGCGCTTAGATCGATAAAGGGCAACACCTCTTTTGAAAAATACAACGCGTGCTGGTTGTTGTCGAAAACCGCGGTGGTCCCGCCCACCCGCCCTTTGCGGCGGTCTTCCAAGAAATGCCCATGCGTCAGACGATCAAGGCGCAAGACCGGCGTGGCCATTTCTGCGGTCGGATCGTCTTGCATCGCCTTGATGAGCTTTTCAACAAACCAAGCCGGGGTGAGCGGCGCATCGCCTTGCAAGTTGACAATCAGGTCTGAGGTCAACTTTGCCCTTTTCACCGCTTCCGCGCAGCGTTCGGTGCCATTCGCGCATTGCTCTGAGGTCATGATAACCTTGGCCCCAAACAGCTCTACTGCCTCGGCGATGCGGCGATCATCCGTGGCGATAAACACATCCTCAACGCCCTTGACAGCTCTGGCTGCCTGCCAACTGAGCTCGATAAGCGACTTTTGCGCGCCATTTGGCAGTTGCAGTTGTACCAGGGGCTTTCCAGGAAAACGAGAGCTGGCATAGCGGGCGGGGATGATAATGCTGGTTTTCATGCCACGCCCGCGCGCAATAAATCGTGGATATGCAATATACCACAGGCTGTTCCAGCGTCATCCACCACGATAAGGACCGAGATTTTATGCGTGTTCATTATTCGCAGCGCATCTGCTGCAAAATCATCTTCGGCGATAGTGATCGGGGTCGGGCTTGCAATGTCAGCTGCGGTTTTATCCATCAAGCCCTGCATATGACGGCGCAAATCCCCATCTGATATCAACCCGGTGAGCCTATCATTTTCAATCAGAGCAGCCACGCCAAAGCCCTTGGATGTCATTTCCAGCAAGGTGTCCGCCATCGAGCTTTTGGCTGAGACAACCGGCAGTTTTTCCGGCCCATGCATCAACTGGCCCGCGCGCATCATTTGGGCACCCAGCTTGCCACCGGGATGAAAGGTTTGAAAGTTTTCGGCGCGAAAGTTGCGCTGCTGCATCAAGGCAACCGCGAGGGCATCGCCCAAGGCCAATGCCAAAGTTGTTGAGGTGGTTGGGGCCAAGCCAATCGGGCAGGCCTCGGGCGCATCGGGAAGCGTGAGTTTGAAGGTTGCAGCTTTGCTGAGCGTGCTTGCACCATTCGAGGAAATCGCGGCCATTGGAATTGAAAACCGCCGCGTATGCGCGATCATATCTTTCAGCTCGGCGGTTTCGCCGGAATTGGAAATCAGCAGGCAGAGATCCTGCGGGCCAATCATCCCAAGATCACCATGGCTGGCTTCGGTTGCGTGGATGAAATAGGAGGGTGTGCCGGTGCTGGCAAATGTGGCCGCAATTTTGCGCCCGATATGGCCAGATTTCCCGACGCCTGAAACGATCACCCGCCCTTTGCAGGCCAGCATAGCCTCGGTTGCGGCCTGAAAATCAGGTGGTAACTGCGTGGCCAGTTTGGCCAAGGCGGCGGCTTCGGTGTCTAAGACGCGCTGCGCATGTTGCAGGATACTGCTCGCGGCGGGATCTGGCATGGCGTTTCATCCTTTAGGTTTGCCTCGTTTTACGGCGCTTTGCAGCGCCGTTCAAACCCTAACTGTAATAGCTGTTATACCAGTCAACAAATTTTCGGACACCGGTCTGAATGTCTGTTTTCGGTTGGTACCCGGTGAGGGCTTGCAAAAGGCTTGTATCGGCCCAGGTCGCGGGCACGTCGCCTGCTTGCATATCCATCAAATTGCGCGTTGCAGAGCGCCCGGTGGCGGCTTCGATCGCGGCAATAAATTCTTCCAATGTGACGGGCGCATTGTTGCCAATATTGAGCACCCGATGCGGCGCAACAGGCGACAGGCTGTCCTCTGTCGTTACTGGTGTGTCTGAAGGCGGGGTTTCGATCAAAAGTGTCAGCGCTTGCACCAAATCATCCACATAGGTGAAATCACGGCGCATATTGCCATAATTATACACATCAATGGGTCGATCGTTCAAAATAGCGTCGGTGAATTTAAAAAGCGCCATATCGGGGCGCCCCCAAGGACCGTAGACGGTAAAGAACCGAAACATCGTTATCGGTAAGTGGTATAGATGCGCGTATGAATGGGCCATTGCCTCGGTTGATTTTTTGGTGGCGGCGTAAAACGACATTTGATGATCGGCGCGCTGCGTTTCCTGATAGGGCATCGCCTCATTGGCGCCATAGGCAGAAGAGGTGGAGGCCAGCAACATATGTTTGGGCGGATGCGCGCGGGCGGCCTCTAACAGTTCGAACGTACCGATCAAATTGCTGTTAAGGTAGCTGCGGGGATTTTCGATTGAATAGCGCACGCCGGCCTGCGCAGCCAAATGGATCACTGCATCAAAACCATTGGCTTCAAATAGGTTTTTCAGCACATCCGGATCTTCAACCGCGGCGTGATGAAATCGAAAATTGGAATGTCTGGTCAATGGCGCAAGCCGAGCCTGCTTCAATTGCGGGTCATAATAATCGTTTAAATTATCAATACCCGTCACGCGGTGCCCAGCCTTCAACAATTGCTCGGCAGCGTTTGCACCAATAAAACCTGCAATGCCGGTGATAAAAATATGCATATTTTGCCTTTCCCGTCAGCCGCCACGAAAATCTAAGCGGCCTGTTCGCCTTGCCAATGGTCTATGCCCCCCACGCGCGCGGGTCTAGACGTATACCTGGGTTTTTTTACGCGCCTTACCGATAGATCACGTTCAATTGAAGGCAAAATCAACCCTCGCTCCCTTAGAAAATGGTTTGGCTCTGACTGGATTGGCGCGTTTTGCAGCGGGCAGGGCAACGATTGTTCCGTGCTGTCGACGATTTGCGGGCTAGGGGGTAAGGCCGAGAATATGCGCCGTTGGCAAAAAAGACGCCGCGCAGACAGGCAGTTGGGTTGGTAAAAACCTGTCCTAGATAAAATACTTTCGTTATGGTAGTTTAGTCATGCGGATGCTTGCCAAAGGCGCATCGATATATTGGGATATGATAGGGAAAATTCATGTTTGGTTTTGGAAAAGCAAAACTGTTTCAAACGCATCAAACGCTGCTGTATCAATGCATGCATTTTGGCGAATTTGCATTGGGTTTGGCGCAAGAAAACGCAGATGAAGATCAAATCGAGTTTTGGGAAACCAAGTTGGCGCGTATAACCAAGCTGCGCGATGCCAGCCTGCGCAAAAACGGTATTCTTGATAAGGAAGATGGTTATTTTTTGGAAGCGTTGCGCGAAAAATGCGAGGAAGTTTTCTACAAAACCGAGCTGTCAAAACAACAATCTTTTGATGATACTTTTATACCGGATGGCGGGTGGGAAGATCATTTCGAGGATATAAGAAGCAATTTCTAAGCGAAAATCTGCGCTAGCTCGCTTTGTTTCAAGCGGCAGTGGCGCAGAGGATAAAGAAACATGGATCGTTGCAAACCCGTCAGGATCTTTACCCAGTTGATCCCGAAGCTCTAAAACATCGATGGTCGTGAAGCGGCCATAGATCAGCCCAGTGGAGTGTCTTAAAAATGACAGAAATATTTATGCCCGTGTTCTACATGATGTGTTTGACGGCCACCGTGTTTTTATTTTCCACCGGCATCAGGCTCAAAGAAATCTATCTTACTTCGAGCGATGCATCTGTTGATGGAGAAGAACACCGCCATCCTCCCTTTGATAATGGAAGCGTGGTGTTACGCAACTCTCAGAGAAACCTTACAAATTTATTTGAGTTTCCAGTTTTGTTTTACACCGTCTGCATTTCAATATTTGTGACAAATACGGGCGACGCGTATTTCGTGCAATTGGCCTATTGGTATTTTTACCTCCGCACAATCCATTCATTTTACCACATATTTTTCAATCACTTAGCGATCAATGGTGGATTTCCAATGCGCGCGATAATTTGGATCCCGTCAACGGCAGTGCTTGTGTGGATGTGGATCCGATTTATCACTCTTATTTGAAGGGCGTGCCTTGCCTGCGCCCACTGCCATCATAAGCGTTGCTGCGTAAGCCTAACGCGCGCCGCAGCGCTGGAGGCGCTTGTTCTGCTCTATTGAAACACAGAACAGACCGCTGTGAAAGCGTATCACGTTCACAGCGGTCTGTCCGAAGGCTTGCTGGTTCTAAAATTAAAGATCAGTGCAAGCTGCTGCCATATTGGATGGGCTGGATCGTTTTTTTGGCGTTTTTTACAGACGCCGCCTTAAATGGGACATTGCGCAAATTTGGCGGCGCTGTCTTTTACGGTGCTGAGCGCGCCGACTGCCTCTGTTATGCTGAGAATGGTTGGGAATTCGGCAAATGGGTCGCCCCCACAGGCCTCTCTTAACATACCAAAACCCCCGGTTTCTTGAACGGCGCGTACGCAGGTATAGAGGAAGATATCGGCATAAGAGCAGGTGTCTCCAGTTAAAAACGGCCCTGCTTTTTGCGCGCTCAAATGCTTTTCAAGAAATTCAAAGCGGCTTTTATGCAGCCTAGTCAGATTGGCGATACCCGCATCTTTGCCGCCATCAGCCAGGCTGTCAGTTAAACGCAGATTTCTCCAAAAGGTTTCATTATGCCCCGTAATAATATCGTGGAAGGGCGATAAAACAAAGGAATAGTAATCCTGCACCCAAGCCCAATACATGTTGATGCGGGCAGCCGTTTCATTGTTTTTGGGCGTTAACGGGCCGGGATATTGGGCGACCAAATATTGCACAATCGCCATCGAGTCGTTCAATTCCAACCCGTTCGACATATCCTTCATCCAAGGAATGATTCCAAAGGGCGCTTGCGTGTCTTTATCGAAATCTTCCCCCATCGGGCTGGAAAGAAGATAATTTACCTCAATGCCATGCAGAGCGCAGATGAGGTTTATCTGCTCTCCACGACCAATAACGGGGAGATAGGCTAATTCGATCTGTTTCATTTGACCCTCATATGAATATCGCTGTGACACTTTTAAACAATGTAATAGATTTTAAATAAAGGTTTTTTTCAATTTTTTCATTGCGCATAGCTGTAAAGTCTTGCCGGTGATGTTTTTTGATCAGCTCATCGGTGTTTGATCAAGCTTTTAAGCGCAGCACCCTATGGGCTGCTTACGTTTCCTGAGACGAGGCGCATGTGTCAGGGGATATCTTAGACCCTCAAAAAACCGACGCTTGACTAGGGGCTTTCTTTTCCGACCGCTTTGTGTAAACTTTGCTCCCAGCACCTGTAGCCAATACGAGAGTGCCGGTATCGCCGGTTGTCTTTTGGGAGGAGGCAACTGGCGATACAGCGTTTATATGGGTACAGGCTGTTCATCCATATCTTTGTTTGAAAAGGTCCAACAATGTCTGTGGTCCGCGCACATGATGATCGAACTGCGGGTTTGGCAAACCGTGCGGCACGCCGGGCGCGTAATGCCCGGGCTGAGATTGCGATCGCTTTTTCATGTGGCGCGGCGCTTTGTGATCCGCGCAATTGCCTGCATGCCACAAAGCAAGATCGGAGCGCGGAATATGCGCTCTGACAGTTTCATGGGCATCTGTTTTATGGCTTTGGGCATGTTTTTGTTTTCGGCTGTGGATACGATGGCAAAGTTTTTATCTGATGGCATGCACCCGATTCAGATCGTTTGGTTCCGCCAATTGGGGTTGCTATGCGGCGTCGTTGTATTTTTGCTATTACGCGGCCCGGCTTTTTTGGTGTCGAAGCAGCCGTTATTGCAGGTGATGCGCGGGGCAACAGCAGCAGGATCGGCCTGTTTATTCGTAATGGCTTTGCGCTACGTTCCGCTTGCTGATGCCGCGGCGGTCAGCTTCGTCGCCCCTTTTATCGTGATCGTATTGGGGGTGAGTGTTCTGAAAGAAAAAGTTGGGCTGCGCCGCTGGATTTCGGTGGTTTTGGGTTTTGTAGGAACCTTGGTTGTGATCCGCCCGGGGCAGGATGTCTTGCATCCTGCGGTGTTTTTGGTGGTGGGCGCTGCGTTTTTCTTCGCCTGCCGGCAGGTGCTATCGCGGTTTTTAAGCCATGCGGATCCAGTATCCACGACAGTGGCCTATACGGCGATTACCAGCATGAGTTTGATCACGTTGATGTTGCCCTTCGTATGGCGGATGCCGGATTTTTCGCGCGATGGGCTGCTCTTGCTGGCGATGAGCATTCTGGCCGCTTTGGGTGAATTTTCGGTGATCAAAGCGCTGAGCCTTGCGCAAGCCGTTGTGGTGGCGCCGGTGCAATATAGCTTGATTATCTGGAGCACCTTCTATGGATATTTGGTATTCGCGCAGATCCCAGATTTTTGGACTGCAATCGGCACGTTGATTATAGTGGCATCGGGTATTTATGCGCTGCGCCGCCAAGCGCTTAGCGAGGCAGCCTAGCACTATTCGAGGGGATGTGTTGCAAACGCGCTGTGTGGATTGCCGGCAGCGGGCACGCGGATACGTGGGGATATGGTGCTCTGATAATGCAAGAGCTTCTGACAGCGTGGCAGATCGGCGCGGCTATTGCCTGAAATCCGCATTAAAAGCGTCTCACCGCTTTGCTTGCAAAAAGGCGCATTCCTGCGTTAGGAGGATGCCACGCAAACCCTAGGATGTGTCTTTATGCTTACGCGCCCCACGGCCTCTTCGCAGAATTTGCATCACGCGGCCCGGCTGAGCGTGGCGCCGATGATGGATTGGACGGATCGGCATTGCCGCTATTTGCATCGCTTATTGTGCCAGAATGCGCTGCTCTATACCGAAATGGTCACGGCGCCTGCATTGGTGCGCGGACGGGCCTTGCATTTGCTCGATTACAATCCGGCTGAACATCCGGTGGCGTTGCAATTGGGGGGCTCGGACCCTGCTGAATTGGCAGAGGCTGCCAAACTGGGCGCCGAGGCCGGATATGATGAAATCAACCTCAATGTTGGATGCCCCTCTGACCGGGTACAATCGGGTCGCTTTGGCGCTGTATTGATGCGCGAACCCGGGCTTGTGGCTGAATGCTGCGCGGCCATGCGCTCTGCTGTGAATATTGAGGTTACGGTCAAATGCCGGATCGGCGTTGATGATCAAATTCCCGAGCAGATATTGCCCGAGTTCTTGGCGCGTGTTTCAGCGGCGGGTATCGGGCGCTTTATCATCCATGCGCGTAAAGCTTGGCTAGAGGGCCTTAGCCCGAAAGAAAACCGCGATATCCCTCCGATTGATTATGGCTTGGTGTTGCAAATGAAAGGCCTGTTTCCGGCGCTGCACTTGTCGATCAATGGCGGTGTAACCGCGTTGGGTCAGGCGCAAAATTTCCTAGATGCGGGATTGGATGGGGTGATGATTGGCCGTGCGGCCTATCATCAGCCAACCGATCTTCTTGCCAATGCGGATAGTGTAATTTTCGGGCAGGATCGGGTAATAGATCCGGTCAATGTGGTGCACCAGATGATGCCCTATATCCATGCCCATATCGAAAATGGTGGGCGGCTTAATCAAATAACACGGCATATGTTGGGTCTGTTTACAGGCCGCCCAGGCGCCCGCGGATGGCGGCGGGTTTTATCCGAGCGCGCGCATTGCGATGGCCCCGAGCTGGTTTTAGAGGCGCTACAACACGTGATCGAGCGCGAAGCGGCTTAGCGGCCATTCACCCGCCGCCCGCGTGCCTGAAAAAACTGCTCAACCGGCTTACCCGCCCTCGGCTGGCACATAGGGGCTGTTAATCGCAGTTTCTATCGAATCTTGCTTGTCATAAAGCCCCAGAACGCTGCCTTGCAGGCGCACCAACGCGCTGATCGCGTTCAAGGTTGGCGTTTCTATTTCTAGGCGGCGGGCCAATTCCAGCACCGTGCTGGTCAGCGCATCCAATTCCATCGGGCGTCCCAATTCAACATCATGCCGTGTTGATGGTTTATGGCCTATAATATCGGCGCCGCCTTGGATGCGCCGCTCAATATCCACATTGAACCGTGCGCCGACGGCCAAGCCCACTTTGCGGCATTCGATCATCGCATCGCGGATCACCGCGCGGCTGGCAGGATCATTGCCAATCAGATCCAAACTGGCGCCGGTCAGCGCTGAGACCGGGTTAAAAGAGCAATTGCCCCAAAGCTTGATCCAGATTTCATCGCGCAATCTGGGCTTCACGGGCGCGCGCAACCCCCCCGCGCGCAATAGCTCTGACAGTTTCATCACCCGCTCGCTGCGCTGACCATCAGGTTCGCCTAAGGTGAACCGATCGCCCGATTTTAATGTGATTTGGCCTGGTGCCGAAATTTCACAGGCAGGATAGACCACGCATCCAATCGCCCGCTCAGGGCCAAAGGCGGCCCATTGCACGCCCCCAGGATCCGAGGTTTCCAGCCATCGGTTTTCCATCGCGCTGTCGCTGCCCGCTTTGTAAAAATACCACCAAGGTATGCCATTCACCGCCGGGACCAGCGCCGTGTGATCCGCCAGCAAAGGTTTGAACCGGTCGATCACAGGGGCGACGGAATGCGCTTTCAGAGCGCTGATCACATAATCTTGGGGGCCAAGTTGTTCGGGTGTGTCCGTGGCCCTCACAGGGAGCGTTTCGGCCACGCCTTCTTTTATCAGGGTGAGACCATTGTCGCGCAACCCCTCAAGATGCGGGCCTCTGGCAATCAGCGAGACATCCGCCCCTGCTTTGATCAACGCATGGGCCATGTAGCCGCCGATGGCGCCGGCACCAAATATGCATATTTTCGTCATGCGCTCTCAGCCAATCCAAGCTTTTCATGCAGGCCGATCCGTTGCAATTTACCGGTTGCACCTTTTGGAATCTCATCCAAGATCAGAATCTTACGGGGCACTTTAAACGCGGCAAGCCGCTCTTGCGTGAATTTGCGGATCTCTGCCGCTTCAATATCAGCATTGTCGCGCAGCACCACTGCAGCGGCCACATCTTCGCCAAGTTTTGGATGTGGCAGCGCAAAAGTAACTGCCTGCGCTACAGCAGGATGGTCCATTAAAACCTCATCCACTTCGCGGGGCGAAATTTTTTCTCCACCGCGATTGATGATTTCTTTTAACCGGCCGGTCAGCCATAAATATCCCTCTGCGTCTAAATGACCTTGATCGCCGGTGCGAAACCAGCGATGGCCCTCAGCTTCAAAAAAGCTTTTGGCATTGGCGTCGGGGTTGTTTTCATATCCGGGGGTGACGTTGGGGCCGGAAATTACGATTTCTCCCAGATCTTCAATCAAATGATCTTCGTTTTCCGAGGCAATGCGCACCATCGGGCCTGCTGCGATACCCACGCATCCCGGTTTCTGCGCGCGCGGTGGCAGAGGGTTTGAACACATTTGATGGGCTGCCTCGGTCATACCATAGCCTTCGATAACCGGCGCGTTGAAGGTTTTGACCAATTCGTCAAAAACTTGCGGTGGCAAAGACGCAGAGGACGAGCGCAGAAACCTGAGGCCGACCTCAGCAATCACATCTGCGTTGCGCGCCGCGCGTGACAGGATCGCTTGGTGCATCGTGGGAACCGCCGTGTACCATGTTGGTTGAACCTCTTTCATCAATCCAAAGAATTTTAACGCGTCAAATCCGGCTGTACAGCTGACGCTGGCGCCCGCGCAAAGCGATGCAGTGACAGCGGCAACCAGGCCATGGATATGAAATAGCGGCATAACGTTCAAACAGCGATCTGTGCCGCTTAATGCGAGCGAGCTGGCAATATGGTGCCCGCTGGCGGTCAGGTTGCGGTGCAGCAAAGGCACAATTTTCGGCCGCGAGGTGGTGCCCGATGTGTGCAGGATCAAAGCGATGTCATCGGCTTCGGCCGGCACAGCTTCCAGCGCAGCGGTTGCGCTAGACAGCGCAGAGGCGTGTAACGAGAAAACGCCGGCTGGTCTGGCATCAGAACTGTGTAGGCGAAGGATTTTAATCCCAAGCTTGTCAGCGGCTTCAACGGCCGGCCCGTCGTCATCGGCCATCACGACCAAGGCTTTTGCCTTCAGATCTTCCATATAAAAAGCGTATTCATCGCGCTTATAGGCTGGGTTCAGCGGCGCGGTCACGCACCATTGCGCGATGGTCACAAATGCCGACGCCATTTCGGGGCCGTTTGGCAGCACGATCGCAACGCGATCTCCGCGTCCAAGCCCAAAACCGGCAAGCTGGGCTCCAATGGTTTGGGACAGCTTTCTCAATTCGTCAAAATGCATCCAAGGGCGATTTGGCGCACCTAAGGCCGGGGATGCACCTGGCGCTGATGCGAGCATTTCTTGTAGGGTCATGTGGGCTCCGGCTTGTCTCTTAAGGTCTCAATTCTCAGGAAGATAACGCGCAAAGTAAAGACTGCAAGGCAAAGCATTTATTTTGTTTCGAAATGCATCAAATGCCCAGCGGGCTGAATTTTTCGCTGTCACGGTAGGGGTTTTGAAGGTAAGCGTTGCAAGTCTCGGGTATTAAACGAAAATATGTGACTATGCTGGAAATGTTTATCTTGCTGTCTGTGGTGGGTGCCTTTGCGGGCCTGCTGGCTGGATTATTTGGCGTGGGCGGTGGCATGGTTCTGGTACCGGCGTTTTTTTACAGTTTCACCGGCCTTGGTTATGCGGGCGATGATACGATGCAGGTGTGCTTGGCCACTTCTTTGGCGACGATCGTCGTTACATCATTGCGCTCTTTGATCAGCCACCATCGCCAGGCTGGTGTTGATTGGGAGCTGCTGAAACTTTGGGCCCCGGGGATCGCGCTGGGTGCGGTGTTTGGGGTGCTGTTCGCAACGCAATTGCGATCGATCACCTTGCAGTGGATTTTTGGTGGTTTTGGTTTGTTTATTGGATTTTATATGGTTTTTGGCCGCTCGGATTGGACCCTTGGCACGAAAATGCCATCTGGATGGGCCCGGGCGCTCTTATCGCCGATGATTGGATTCATATCAGTTTTGATGGGCATTGGTGGTGGCAGTCTGGGCGTGCCGCTGATGACGCTTCATGGAAAAACCATTCATCAAGCCGTTGCCACCTCATCCGGCTTTGGTTTGTTGATTGCGGCGCCCTCGGTGGTGTCTTTCTTCTTTGTTGATATTGAGGCGGCCTCACGCCCCCCCTATTCGCTGGGGGCAGTGAATCTTGTGGCTTTTGGATTGATCATTGCCATGACGTTGATCACCACGCCTTTGGGCGTGCGTTTGGCGCATAGGTTAGACGCTACAAAATTGCGCCGTATTTTTGCAATATTCATTTGCGCCGTGGCATTGAACATGCTGCGCAAAGCGATCGGATATTAAGATTTTCGGAACCCCAATAAGGTCTTTTCTTGCCTTTAAGAAAAATACCCCGAGGCGCCCAATAATTTGATGATCGCGGGTCTAGGCGCAACAGCGTGCGGAGGCATGAGGAATGAGTGAGATATTTTCTCTAGTGAAACCCCAGCCCGTTTTAGGAGGTTTGTATGAAATATCTCATCGCCCTGTTCTTGTTTGTCAGCCCTGGTTTTGCCTGTGAACACAGATAGTCATTTCTACACAAAATGCCTGATTTCCAATTGCCTTTTTGAAAAAAAAGGATCTTATCCTTGGCAGGCAAACGATCAGGCCTAATTGAGAACTCTGGGCGCGCGGCGTGAAGTCTAATTGTCTTTTTAATCTCTGATGCGTCAATATGCGAAGACAACAAACCACTGGGATAGGCATGTTTGGAACAACAGGTTGGCGTCGGTTCAAAGCCCATGACGAAATCAAAAAATGGGCGAACGCGGCACGAAAATTTGCCAGTGGCGCCGCGCAAACCCCCGCCCTGAAAGAAAAATGGTTGCAATGCGAAGGCACTTGGTATGTTGGCGTAGACGTCTTGCCTTCGGATGAACACGGGCGGTTTGAGGGCATTGAGCTGGCCGGACCTGCTTCAGAGTTAATTCAAAGCGTGGCCACAAAGCCTCTGCACCCCGCGCAGGTCTCAATTCTTTATCCGGGATATCCAAAACCAAGGCAGGGCGAAACCAAGGCTGGGTTTGCCTATCGGCTGACACGGGATGCGGCGCATGTGGACGGGCTTTTGCCCGTCGGCGCAGCGCGCCGCCGTATGTTGCGCGAGCCCCATGCCTATGTGCTTGGTTTGCCCTTGAACGCCTGCGATATCAAAGCCAGCCCGATGGTTGTCTGGGAGGGCTCGCATCTGATAATGCAAAAAGCGTTTCAGGCCGCACTTAGCCCCTATCCTGTAGCGCAATGGTCCGATATTGATCTGAGTGAGGTGTATCATGCCGCACGCCGAGACGCTTTTGCAAACTGCCGCCGCGTGGCTGTTCATGCCGAGCCAGGCGAAGCCTATGCGATCCATAGGCTAGCTTTGCATGGGATTGCCCCATGGCAAGCGGATGCCCGTGCCCCCAGCGAAGGCCGTATGATTGCCTATTTTCGGCCAGAATTGAATGATATCGTGGAGTGGCCAAATCTATAAGCGTTCGGGGCTGCTGGCTGGTTTATCCCGAGATAAGGAGAGGTGAGATGTTAGAATTGCGCCCGAATTGCGAGCTTTGCGATAAAGATTTGCCACCCGATAGTTTAGAGGCCCGCATTTGCTCATATGAATGTACTTATTGCGCTGACTGCGTTGAAACCGTGCTTTTTAATGTCTGCGCAACCTGCGGAGGAGGCTTGAGCGCCCGCCCGATCCGCCCCAAAAATTCTTGGCGGGCAAATCCCGAGCTTGGTTTATCGGTGCACCCTGCCTCGCAAACGCGGCGCGTTTCAAAATTTGCGCGGTCTGAAATTGAAGAAATGGTCGAAAAGCTGCGCGCTTTTAACCCCGAGGAACGCTAGCGCATTGTGCCGAGGTCGGATTACGTTTTTTTGAGCCGGGCCGCGCGCCCGCCCTGGCGCTTTTTAAAAGCGGCCTGCCGGGCGGGCAGCTTTTGCATGAGTGTTCTGCGGGCTTCGGGGCTTAGTTGCGACCAAATGGAAATCTCTTCGATGCTGCGCAGGCACCCCGTGCAGAGCCGTTCTTTAGGGTGGATCAAACAGATATTCACGCAGGGCGAATCTGGCTCATTACGCCTCCAGAGATCTTTTTCTGTCATCTTGTTACCGCTGCATTTTGCGCGTGAAAATGGCGCAGCCTGTCTAAAACGCCTTGTAAAATATAGGATGCAGCCACATGGTCGATCACTTCCGCGCGTCGGCGACGGGACGTATCGGCCTCTAACAAAGCTTTTTCGGCTGCGACGGTTGATAAACGTTCATCCCAAAAGCCGATTGGGATATCAATATGGCTGCTCAAATTGCGCGCAAAAGCGCGCGTAGACTGGCAGCGCGGGCCTTCGCTGCCATCCATATTGCGCGGCAGACCCAAAATTAACCCTTTGACATCGCGCGCCTGAATATGCGCTTCAAGCTGTTCGCGGTCGAGGTTGAACTTCGCGCGTTTGATAGTTTCAATTGGGGTTGCCACCGAGCGTAGCCCATCCGAAATCGCCACGCCGATGGTCTTGGTGCCCAGATCCAAGCCAATAAGCGCGCCGGTTTCCGGTAGCGCCAGCGCATATTCTTCAATCCTATCCATAATCATTGGATCAGCCCAACCTGTTCCGCTGTTCGTTGCAAGGTTTCAAGATCTGTGGCTGACCCTGCAAAGACCAGTTGCGCCTCACGCCAAATCTCTTGCGCTTCATCGACGCGGCCCAAAACGCTCAGGGCACCAATCAGACGGGCCCATTCCGCGGATGCGCCACCTTCTGCGCCGAGGCGCTCGGCCAATTGCGCGACCATGCCTTCGATCATTATCATCCGCTCATCGGCGCTTAAATCACTTGCGGCATCAATATCGCTTTGCGTCGGGCCAGCCAGTTGCGCGCTGGCGGCGGCTTGGTCTGCATCGGGCAGAACATAATCATTGATCCCCGCATAAACCGCCACTTCTTTGATTTGGTCCCGAATCGGTGTGATCCACGGCGCGTCAGCTGGGCCTTTTTCTAACAGCGCGCGCCAAAGCCGGAAAGCTTGGTCTGGGCGGTCATTCTGCGCCATCATCAGGCCGATATAATAGGTGGCGCCTTCATGTGTGGGTTCTTGCTTTAGAATATCGCGCAAAATAGCCTCTGCCTCGGGCGCGACATAGCCTTGCACCGAGAGAATCAGCAATTCGGCATGGTCAAAGAAATCTGAAACCTCAGCGGCTTCACCCTTAAGCTTTAAAACTGCCTCTTGCGCCTGAGCGGCGGCTGCAAAATTTTGCAAACCGGCTTCAACATTGGCCAACAGCACATGGCCTTCAAGATCATCCGGGCGTTCGGCAACAGTTTTGCGAAGTTTTTCAACCAAATCTGTGTAATCGGCGCTGGGCGCAACAACTTCGGGTTGGACGGGAATTGCAGCGGCAAATTCTTCCAAGCTGGGGCGTGTTTGCAATGACCGTTGAGCATTGGCAATGCGTTGTTTTTGCGAAAGGTTTTCATAACCCGGCGCGCCATATTCGCGGTACATTAGAAACGTTCCGCCCAAAAGAGTCACCGTGATTAGCCCAGCTGTCAGGGCAAGTGAGGCGGGTGTGTCCCTACGGGTTTGCCCGGGTCTGGTGGCATCAAGTGCTAGAATTCGCCGCGAGATTTCGATTTTCAGCCGCTCTGCCTCCTCTGCGGCCAAGAGCCCTTTGGCGACATCTTTTTCAACCTCTTGCAATTGCTGTTTATAGATCAGCAATGCCGGCGTGGTGGTTTCGGGTTGCGCAGATTGCGCCCGCATCACGGCTAGGAAAAACGCAGCGACCACTGCTGATAAGCCTGTGCTGATAATCCAAAACATCATAGCGCCGTCTCCCACCTTTCCCTTATCTAGCCTTCCTTAAGCCCCGACAAAAGGGGCAATGCGTCGATTTGCACCAGATGTCGCAAGCGATAAACGTTGTGACGCTCTGAGGGTGTGGTAATTTTTAGCATCTTGTCATAAGGCGGCACTGTCTAAGCTATTCTGAAAGTCCACTCATGAAGCGTTATTCTGCATTTTCAATTGCGCGCGAAGCGATGCGTTACCATAGCGGTTGGGAGCGGGCTTGGCGCAGCCCAACGCCCAAGGCCAAATATGATGTTGTGATCGTTGGCGCGGGCGGTCATGGATTGGCAACGGCATATTACTTGGGCAAGAATTTTGGGATTAAAAACGTTGCGATTATCGAAAAAGGCTGGTTGGGGGGCGGTAATACGGGCCGCAATACCACCATCATCCGGTCAAATTACCTTCAGGATCCCTCTGCCGCGATATATGAAAAGGCGCGCAGCCTCTATGAGACGCTGAGCCAAGATTTGAATTATAACATTATGTTCAGCCCGCGTGGCGTGATGATGTTGGCGCAAACCCATCATGAAGTGCGTGGCTATCAAAGAACCGCCCATGCAAATGCGCTGCAAGGGGTGAAAACCGAATTTGTCGGACCTGAGCGCGTGAAAGAATTATGCCCGATCATCAATATCGACGGGCCGCGCTATCCTGTGCTGGGCGCTTTGTGGCAATCGCGGGCGGGCACCGCACGTCATGATGCGGTGGCCTGGGGCTATGCGCGCGCCTGCTCGGATATGGGTATGGATATCATTCAACAATGCGAAGTCACCGGGGTAACCCAAGCGGCAGGGCAGGTGACCGGGGTGGAAACGACCAAGGGCGCGATTGCCTGCGATAAGCTGGGCATCGTAGTGGCCGGGCATTCGGGCGTTTTGGCGCAGATGGCCGGGTTTCGCCTGCCGGTAGAATCAGTGGCTTTACAGGCGTTGGTGTCCGAGCCGATCAAGCCCTGTATGGATGTGGTGGTCATGGCCAATACCGTGCATGGATATATGAGCCAATCGGATAAGGGTGAGATGGTGATTGGAGGCGGCGCGGATGGATTTAACAATTACACCCAACGCGGGAGCTTTCATCACGCCGAAGAAACTGTTCGGGCCTTGGTCGAAACCTTCCCCATGATTTCACGGCTTAAAATGCTGCGCTGGTGGGGCGGTATCGTGGATATGACGGGGGATCGCTCACCGATCCTGTCAAAAACGCCTTTGGACAATTGCTTTATCAATTGTGGTTGGGGAACCGGCGGCTTTAAAGCCATTCCCGGCTCGGGCTTTGGCATGGCTGAGTTGATCGCAAAAGGCGCCTCTTCGCTGACCGATGAGTTCTCGATGTGGCGCTTCAAAGAGGGCAAATTTATCGATGAAAGTGTGGCGGCCGGGGTGGCCCATTGATGGCGCAGGCTGAATATTCCGATGCTGCCTATGTTCAAAGCATTGTGCAGATTGCCAGCTTGGACCAAGCGGATGGCGGCGCAGTGATCGCGCGTGAAATCTGCAATTTTACGGCGCAATGGAGCTGCTTGCGCAAAATTGTTTTCCGAAAGGATGGCGAAATATGTTAGTGATGAAATGCCCCTATTGCGGCGTTGAGGCCGAAGAAACCGAGCTAAGCCCGGGCGGCGAGGCGCATCTGAAGCGCTTTGGCGTCGGGTCAAGCGATGATGAATTTGAAGCCTATTTGTTCCAGCGCGAAAACCCCAAAGGCCTACATTTTGAACGTTGGCGTCACAGCTTTGGCTGTGGAAAATGGTTTCATGCCGCGCGCTGCACTACGAGTTTGGAAGTGTTTGGTACTTATTCGGCGCAAAGTTTGACCCCCTCTGAGGATATCAAAAAGGCCATCTCTGCAAAGCGCCCTGGCTGGTCGTGGCGGGAGTTTTCGTGATGCTCTTTTACCGCAATTTTAAACGCTGCAAGCCAGCACTCCAATCCTTCGTTTTAAAAGGCAGCATGCAATGAGTACGCGTTTGCAAACAGGCGGTCGTCTTTTGAATAAAGACGTCCCTTTGAATTTTACGTTTAACGGTCGCAAAATGAAGGGATATCCAGGCGATACCTTGGCCTCGGCCTTGCTTGCGAATAATCAAATGCTTGTGGGTCGCTCTTTTAAATATCACCGCCCACGCGGCGTTGTCAGCAGCGGCGCCGAAGAACCCAATGCTTTGATCAATATGGGCGAGGGCACCCGGTTTGAGCCCAACCAGCGCGCAACGACGACCGAATTATTCGACGGTCTTGTGGCTGAATCGCAAAACCATTGGCCCAGTTTGGAATTTGACATCGGCGCGATCAATAGCAAATTGGCGCGCTTCCTGCCTGCCGGGTTCTATTATAAAATGTTCATCCATCCCCGCCCGCTTTGGAAACATGTCTATGAGCCTTTTATTCGCCGCTCGGCCGGTTTGGGCAAAGCGCCCAAAATGCGTGATAGCGATACTTACGAGCATTTTTACGCCTTTTATGATTTGGTTATTGTTGGGGGCGGTATTGCCGGATTGATGGCCGCAAAAGCCGCGGCAAGCTCGGGCGCACAGATCTTGGTCATGGAGCAAAGCGCGCATTGGGGGGGGCGCTGCGTGGTCGAGCCCGATCAGATTAACGGCAAAGATCCCGAGTATTTCATCGAGGATCTGGTTACAGAGCTGACGGCCCAGCCAAATGTAACAATGCGCACCCGCTTAATGGGCGCAGGTGTCTATGATCACGGCTACCTTCTGGGATATGAGCGCCTGCGGGATCATGCTCCCTCGCAGCCGGGTCCGCGGCATCGTTTATGGCGGATCAGAGCCGCAAAGATCCTGACCGCGACGGGCGCGATCGAGCGGCCGCTTTCTTTTGCGGGAAATGATCTTCCCGGGGTGATTTTGGCCTCGGCTTTGCGCGATTACGTTGAGAATTTTGGTGTGTCGATGGGGGATCGTACGGTCGTTCTTACCAATAATGATGATGCGTATCGCACGGCCATCGCCTTGAAAGCTGCAGGGCTGGATGTGCCGGTTATTTTGGATGCGCGCAGCGCAGGCGGTGGCGCCTTGGCCGAGGCCGCGCAAAAGTTGGGCATTCGCGTGGAAACGGGCAAAGCCGTGGCCTTTGTAAAGGGGCGCGGCGTGGTAACGGGCGTGGCGATTTGCGATCAAGCGGGGCAGGGCACGGTTTTGGAAGAAATCGCGTGTGATTGTTTGGCGATGTCGGGGGGCTGGTCTCCGGTGGTGCATTTATGGTCGCATTGCGGGGGTAAACTGGTCTGGGATGAGGCTCTGGCGATGTTCCGGCCAGATCCTGAAAAGGCGCCGCTCAACCAAAAGGGCGAGGGGTTTGTTTTGGCGGCTGGCGCGGCCAATGGTCATTTTTCTCTGGGCGCAGTGATGCAGGATGCGCTGCAGCAAGGCGCAGAGGCCGCGGGTATAACAGCGGCTTCACAGCCCCTGCCTGAGATCGATCAAACGGCGGAAGCCGCGATGGAAGCGGTCTGGATGATGCCGCAGGGTGCGGGTGTAAAGCTACGTTCAAAAGCGTGGCTGGATTTTCAAAATGACGTCAAGGTCAGCGATGTGCAATTGGCAGCGCAAGAGGGGTTTGAAAGCGTCGAACATGCCAAACGTTACACCACCTTGGGCATGGCAACGGATCAAGGGAAATTGTCGAATATCAATGGTTTGGCGGTGCTAGCTGGGGCTTTAAACGCTGATATTCCGGCGGTGGGCACAACCACCTTTCGCCCACCTTACACGCCGATTTCCATGGGCGCGATTGCGGGTGCGGCGCGCGATGAGATTTTTCAGCCGGTGCGGCAAACCCCGATGCATGACTGGCATATCGAACAGGGGGCTTACATGGAGCCGGTGGGGCAATGGCGCCGCCCCTATTGCTATCCTCGGGCCGATGAAACCCATCAAGACGCGGTTGCGCGTGAAATTCGCCAAACAAGAAATTCGGTGGGGCTGTTGGATGCCTCTACTTTGGGCAAGCTTTTGGTGCAGGGGCCAGATGCCGCAAAGTTTTTGGATATGCTCTACACCAATATGATGAGCACGTTGAAAATCGGAAAATGCCGCTATGGGTTGATGTGTTCGGAAAACGGCTTTTTGATGGATGATGGAGTCGTGGTGCGCCTTGGTGAACAATCGTTTGTTTGCCACACGACTTCTGGCGGCGCTGAGCATATTCATGCGCATATGGAAGAATGGCTGCAAACCGAATGGTGGGATTGGAAGGTCTATGTGGCCAATCTTACCGAACAATATGCGCAAGTGGGCGTGGTTGGACCAAAAGCGCGCGACGTCTTGGAAAAGTTGGGCGGTTTAGATGTCAGCAAAGAGGCGCTGGGCTTTATGGAATATGCCGAGGGGCGGCTGGGCGCTTTTGACGTGCGTGCCTTTCGAATTTCCTTTTCCGGCGAGCTTTCTTACGAAATAGCGGTGCCTGCGGGGCAGGGATTGGCGTTTTGGCAGGCGCTTTGCGCGGCCGGAGAAGAATTTGGGATCATGCCCTATGGCACCGAGGCGCTGCACGTGATGCGGGCCGAAAAAGGGTTTATTATGATCGGTGACGAAACGGATGGTACGGTTATTCCGCAGGATTTGGGATTGGATTGGGCGATTTCAAAAAAGAAAAGCGATTTTCTAGGCAAGCGCGCGCAAGAGCGCAGCCATATGGTAGATCCAGACCGGTGGAAACTTGTCGGATTGGAAACGCTTGATGGCAGTGTTCTGCCAGATGGGGCCTATGCTGTGGGTGAGGGCGAAAACGCAAATGGCCAGCGCAATACAATTGGCCGCGTTACCTCTACTTATTTCTCGCCAACGCTGAATCGGGGCATTGCCATGGGGTTGGTTGCGCAGGGGCCTGAACGAATGGGAGAGATTTTGAATTTCCCCGATCTTTCGGGCAATGAGGTGAAGGTAAAACTGGTTAATCCGGTGTTTTACGACAAGAATGGAGATAGACAAAATGTCTAAGCTGCAGACACAGGACAAACCCGCCGATTTTGAAGGCATTGCCCGAATTTCGCAGGTGTCCGGCTTGGGTATGCTGACTTTGCGCGGTGATTTTTCGGATAAAAAATTTCAAGCCGGGCTCAAAAAAGCCACGCGCCTATCGCCGCCGGGGACGCGGCAGATTGAGCAGGCCGGTGCGCTTTCTCTTGCATGGATGTCACCCGATGAGGCGCTTTTGATCGGCCCCGAAGAAGAGGTGTCTGAGATTTTGCCTCTGCTTGAAACGGCGTTGACAAGCTGCCACGCCATGGTGGTTGACGTGTCAGATGCGCGGGCGGTCTTTGCGATTTCGGGCGGTGCTGCGCGCAGCGTGGCGGCGAAACTGGCGCCGGTAGATATGCGCGTCACCGGCTTTCCAGTTGCCGAAATAAGGCGCACTCGGTTTGGCCAAATTGCAGCTGCGATGTGGCTGCCAGCTGAAGCTGAAATCAGAGTGATTTGCTTTCGTTCGGTGGCGCGTTTTATGTTCAAACAACTATGTGTTGCGGCTGCTATTGGGGCAGAGGTTGGCGATTGGTAATCCCCCTGCTGCGGGCGCTTTTTTCTTTAAAGGCTTGAACGGATCGCAAATTATTGCTTTTTATCGGGTTAGGGCTTGACCTCGAGGAGTGAACCCTACCATTTGTGCCTAGTGAATTTGTAAATTTGAAAGGGGGCCTTCTATGGCTTTTGAACTTCCTGATCTTCCCTATGCCCATGATGCGCTTGCCGATAAAGGTATGTCCAAGGAAACGTTGGAATATCATCACGATCTGCATCACAAAGCCTATGTCGATAATGGCAATAAACTGATTGCCGGCACCGAGTGGGAAAACCAATCGCTCGAAGATATTATTCGGGGCACCTATCAAGCCGGTGCGGTGGCACAAAACGGTATTTTCAACAATGCCAGCCAGCATTGGAACCACAATCAGTTTTGGGAAATGATGGGGCCAGGCGGCGCTGCCATGCCCTCAGAGCTGGTCGCGGCAATAAACGATAGCTTTGGAAGCGTTGATGCGTTTAAATCGGAATTTGCAGCCGCGGGCGCTGGGCAATTTGGCGCCGGTTGGTGCTGGCTTGTCAAAGACGTCGATGGCGGATTGAAAGTGACCAAGACCGAAAATGGCGTGAACCCGCTTTGCTTTGGCCAAACGGCTTTATTGGGCTGCGATGTGTGGGAACATTCCTACTACATCGATTTCCGCAATAAACGCCCGGTCTATCTGTCAAACTTCCTAGATAATCTGGTGAATTGGGAAAATGTTGCCAGCCGCATGTAAGGCTGCGCGCATAAATAAGAGAGAAACCTGCCAAATCTTTGTTTGGCAGGTTTTTTCATGAGGGCTGACCCAGACAGGGCTGTGCAAAGGCGCAAGCCTGGACTGGCCCGAGCATGATCATAAGAAAACGGCGAGGCTGCGTGGTATGAACAGAACGGCCCAGGGCATTCTTGCCATTCTGGCGGCCTGCGTGATTTGGGGGCTCTCGCCCTTGTATTACGACTTGCTGACAATGGTGCCGCCGCTTGAATTGCTGGCGCAGCGCACCCTGTGGTCTTTTTTGTTTTTTGCTTTGGTTTTGGGGCTGCAGGGCCAGTTTTCTGCGTTAATCCATGCGCTTGGCAACCGAGGACATGTGATCACTTTATTCGCCGCAGCCTGCGCCATTGCCGTGAATTGGTATTTTTTCATCTATTCGGTACAGATCAATCGCGTCAGCGAGGCAAGCTTGGGCTATTTTATTTTTCCCTTAGTTGCCGTGGTTTTTGGCTTGATTGTTTTCAAGGAAAAGCTCTCTGCCTTGCAATGGGTTGCAGTGGCGCTTGCGGTATTTGCCGTGTTGGTTTTGACCTATGGCTTGGGGGTCGCGCCTTGGTTGGCCTTGGTTCTGTCGCTGAGCTTTGGAACTTATTCGGTTTTGAAAAAGCGCCTGGATTTATCGCCTGTGATCAGCGTCACGCTTGAGGTGATGCTGCTCTTGCCGCTGACGGTGCCCTATCTGGTGATACAAAATTGGCCCATTCAAGACAGCACTGATAGCTGGCAGATATGGCTTTTATTGATGGGTTCCGGCCCGCTGACCGCAACGCCCTTGATCTTGTTTTCCTATGCAACGCGTCGGATTTCCATGTCGACGGTTGGAATCATGCAGTATATCAATCCCAGTATTCAGTTTTTGGTGGCTTTACTGATCTTTGCCGAGCCTATGACAGATTGGCATTTTTGGGCGTTTTCGATCATTTGGGTTGCCGTGGTGATTTATAGCTGGTCGGGGTTTTCGGCCCGCAACGTTGCCAAATAAGCCAAAACGTCTGTTGCGGTAGTCCGCACCGTGTAAAAATCGCGAAGGCTGGGATCTGCAAATTCTTCTGCAATAAAATGCTCGGCCAATTTTAAAAGCGGATCCCAATAGCCAGCCACGTTCAGGATGATAAGGGGTTTGCTGTGCAGCCCCAATTGGCGCCATGTCAGAACTTCAAAAAATTCATCAAGCGAGCCTGCGCCGCCTGGCATCAGCACCACAGCATCGCAATTCATGAACATCACTTTTTTACGTTCATGCATGTTTTCGGTGACAATAAAGCTGCTGAGATCTTGTTTGCCGACTTCAAGCTGCAAAAGATGCGTTGGAATTACCCCAAAGGTTTCGCCACCTGCGGCTTGTGCGGCGCGGGCAACATTGCCCATCAAGCCCACATCGCCTGCACCATAGACCAGTCTCCAGCCCCGCTCTGCAAGCCCGGTGCCCAAAGCGCTGGCCTCTTGGGCATAAATCGGCTTCGCACCGCGGCGCGAGCCGCAGTATACACAGACTGAAAAGCATTGCATTTGGGGGTCCTTTTGCGGCATGTCACACTTTGACCATGTTTACCTGCAGTGTTATGGTCTCTCAATGTTTTATTGGGGTCTGGGGGCTCCGAAGGGTGAATATGCAAGAAAACACATCGCGCACCGGGCTGCCTGCTTGGATTTTTTTCATTTTGGCCATGATTGCGGTTATCGGATTTGTGGTTTTTCAACAAAATCGCCCCTCTGATATGCCTCCTGAGGCCTCGGTGCAGCCGCCTGAGCAGCCTGTGAACAAGGCGATTGAGACGGTGAAGGATCTCGCAGTAAAAGCCGTAGAAATAGCCGATCCATCCAAGATATCGGCTGAAGATGCGGATGAAACGCCCCAAGAAACAGAATCGGCGCTCGAAAATGGCGCCTCTGCCAAGGCAGAAACGGTTGCCGAGGCACCGCAAGCCGTTGCGGATCGCGACGGCTCGGTCGATCAAAAGCAAGCTGAGGCAGCCAACGATTCGCCGACAGATCTAACGCCCGCGCAATCCAAAGCTGAAATCGCCGCGGAAGAGACGCGGGCCACAGAATCAACCAAAGCACCAGCAGCCGCCGAAGAAGAGGGGGAGATTGTGGTCGAAGACGCTGCCGCTGGTGGTGAAGCTGAGGCGCTCCAACCAACCGGCGCGGCTGAAGCAGAAACCGACATGTCGAAAACCGCCGCTGCTGATGCTGAAGCCGAACCTGAGAACCTGCAAAAGCAACCCGCGGCAGACGTAGCAAATCAAGCAGAGGCGCCCGCCACACAGCCTGCCGCTGAGGATGTGGATGCGACAGTATCCGCTCAGACGCGCGAAGAGACCACGCAAGCCGCCACCGAAGAGGCGGCAGACTTGCCGGCGAAAGAGAAAAAAACCTTGGCTAGGATGCCACAAATTGAAACCATTCGGATTGAGGCAGATGGTGCTGTTTTGATCGCCGGTTTGGTCGGCCCCAATCAAGCGGTTGATGTGCTGGTCAATGATGTCGCGCTTCTCACGCTTTACGCAGATGGATCTGGGAATTTTGCAGGGTTTTTTGATTTACCCTATAGCAGCGAGCTGCGCGTCATTCGGCTACGCGTTGGGACCGCTGAGTCCTATGTTTTTTCCGATCAAGATGTTTTGGTCTTGCCCACGCAGATTGCCGCGCCGCTGCCAGAGGCGAGCGAAACATCTGATGAAGCGGAGATCGAGCTTGCCGAAAACGCAGAGGCAACCTCTGAGGCCACCGCATCCGAGCAGAGCCGGGCAAATGAGACATCGCAAGGCGGTTTAGATGCCAGCGGCCTATCAGCCAAAAGCAGCTCGGTGTCTGTCGCAGGGGATGAGGACAGCGATAACCAAAGCGCCTCTGAAGGCGAAACGACCGAAAGCGCGCGCGCCGATCTCGAAAGCCCTAAGGTGCCAAAACCTGCTGATGCGGCCGCGGCAAAGGCTGCGGAAACACCAAAAATTGCAGATGCTAAGCCCGAAGAAACTGCGTCTGCGCAACCCCCCTCTGAGGCTCCGGTGAAAAGCTTGGCGGATGCTGCTGCGCCGCCAAAAGTTTTAATCGCGGATAAAGACGGCGTTCGTGTTGTACAATCCGATGATAGCCTTGACCAAGATGCCATCGCTTTGGATGCGATCAGCTATGATGAGGATGGCCAAGTTATGCTGTCTGGTCGCAGCAACCCGATGGCTTATCTACGGATTTATCTTGATAACGCACCGGTTCTTTTGGTGCGCCCGGATGATGATGGCAACTGGAAAACCTTGCTCAGCAATGTTGATCCGGGGGTTTATACGCTGCGCATTGATCAGGTGAATGCGGCTGGTAAGGTGGTTTCGCGGCTTGAAACACCGTTCAAAAAGGAAAGTCCGCAAAAGCTTCTTACCCATCTCCAAGACACCAAAACCGAGGCGCGGATAAATGTGGTTACGGTGCAGCCTGGATATACGCTTTGGGCGATAGCGCGCAAACGTTATGGGCGGGGGATTTTATACGTGCGGGTGTTTGAAGCCAATCGTGATAAGATCCGTGATCCTGATTTGATCTATCCAGGGCAGGTCTTTGATCTCCCCGATTAAGGCGTTTCGAATAGGTCTGGCAGGCCTCTTCTGGTGAGAGCTGTACCACGTGTTGAGAAACGGTTCACCAAAACCGTGTTAAAGGATATATTCCATGTCACCCAGCATAAAATCTGACCGAGAGCTTAATCAGGAAGAAAAGCGCTCGGCTCTGCGCACCATCCGGCGCGTCGGCCCCTATCTGTGGCCGCGGGATAATTCAGCGGTTAAAACCCGCTTAATCGTATCGATGCTGTTGCTGGTGCTGGCAAAGCTCATTTCGGCTGGTACGCCCTTTTTATATGGATATACGGTTGATAGTCTGGTGTCGCCCGACGCGTCCTTTTTCGTGATTGGCGCGATTGGATTGATTATTGCTTATGGACTGGCGCGGGTGCTTAGCAATGGCTTTCAGCAATTGCGCGATGTGGTATTTGCCCCGGTTGCGCAGCGCGCGCTGCGCTCATTGGCGCTGGAGACCTTTCAGCATATTCACAATCTGTCGATGCGCTATCATATCACGCGGCGCACGGGCGGGCTCAGCCGGATTATCGAACGGGGTGTTAAAGGCGTTGAGTTTCTGCTGCGCTATTTGGTGTTTTCAATCGGTCCCTTGGCGTTAGAGCTGGTTTTACTTTCGGTCTTTTTGCTATGGAAACTGGATTTATGGTATGTTCTGGTGTTGTTCGGCACGATTGCGGTCTATGTGTGGTTTACCTTCAAAGTGACCGAATATCGGGTAAAACTGCGCCGAGAAATGAACGAACAGGATACAGATGCGGCGCAAAAAGCCATCGATAGCCTGTTAAATTTTGAAACTGTAAAATATTTTGGCGCCGAAGCGCGCGAGGCCAAACGCTATGATGCGGCGATGGCCGGCTATGAAGCCGCTGCTTTGAAAACCAGTTATTCGCTGGCGGCGTTGAATTTTGGCCAAGCGCTTCTGATCACGGCTGGATTGACGATTGTGATGGTGATGGCGGGCTTACAAGTGCGCGCTGGCGCGCTCACCGTGGGTGATTTTGTGATGGTCAACGCGGTGATGATCCAAATCACCATGCCGTTGAATTTCTTGGGTACGGTCTATCGGGAAATACGTCAGGCCTTGGTCGATATGGGGCAGATGTTTGATCTTTTAGAGCAGCCAAAAGAAATCACCACGAAGCCGGGAGCACCTGATCTGCAGGTCACCGGGGGCAGCATTTCGCTGCGCAATATCGCCTTTTCATATGAAGCGGGCCGGCAAATTTTGCGCGATGTGTCGCTCGATATTCCAGCCGGTCAGACCGTTGCAATCGTGGGCTCATCCGGATCGGGAAAATCAACCATCGGGCGACTTTTATTTCGATTTTACGATGTTACGGGTGGGGCGCTCAGCATCGACAATCAAGATGTGCGCGATGTGACGCAAAGCAGTTTGCAAAACGCGATCGGTGTGGTGCCGCAAGACACGGTGCTGTTCAATGATACAATTTTTTACAACATCGCCTATGGGCGCGATGGGGCCAGCCGCGCGGATGTAGAGCAGGCCGCTCGCGATGCCCAGATTCACGCGTTTATCCAATCTTTGCCCGAGGGGTATGACACCGTTGTAGGAGAGCGCGGGCTGAAGCTTTCGGGCGGTGAAAAGCAACGGGTAGGGATCGCGCGTACGCTTTTGAAAAACCCTCCTATTTTGTTGCTGGATGAAGCCACAAGTGCGTTAGACAGCGAGACGGAGCATGAAATTCAGGGCGCGTTGGCGCAAGCGGGCCTTGGACGCACGGTGATTGTGATTGCGCATCGTCTGTCAACCGTCGCCGAGGCCGATATGATTGTTGTGCTCGAAAATGGGGTGGTTGTTGAAACCGGCAGGCATGAGGCATTGCTTGCCAAAGCCGGCCGCTATTATGATTTATGGATGTTGCAAAGCGCTGAGCAAGACAGCGATCAACGCACCCAAGCCTGAGGCTGCTTGAGTGCGCGCATGCATTCTTCGGGTTTGCGGGGCAAGCTGGCGGATTGGCATTCAGACGCGCAGGCTTGGCGCGAACCATATCTCGCCGCATTGCATATATCGTTCCCGATTGATCACGCACCGCATGGTTCTCCAAGCAGCGGCGTCTGCGAAGCTAGAGGCGCCTTGCCACGCTGCCGGCGGGCTTACTCGGCGGCTTGCAATCCATCAGATGATTTGCCGGTCGCGGTTTTTTTAAGCTTTTGGGCGGCGGGCGTTTCGATGAGGTCATCCCAGATAATTTCTGGTTGTTTGAGGCGTTTTGCCATGCGCTGCAGCGCCCAGTCGCGTGCGATATCGGCTTGCCGTGACGCGCCGAGCACGGCCAGCGCCCGCGCGATCCAAACAATATAGTTAACAATCCAATAGCGCGCGGCCAGCAAAGAGGGGGTAAGCAGCAAGGTTAGAACCGTCGCGATACCCAGACCGAATACCACCGCCGTGGCCAATTGTTTCCACCAAAGCGCGGTCGGGCTGTCGATAGAATAGCCGCCATTGATAAAATCAAGGCTCAGCCCAAACATCATTGGCGCCAATCCGGCCATGGTCGTGATGGTTGTGAGCAAAACGGGTCTGATGCGCTGTTCGGCGGTTCTGATAATGGCTTCGATGCGCGGCATATACCGAGAGAGTTCTTGATAGGTATCGATCAAAACAATGTTGTTATTCACAACGATGCCCGCCAGGGCAACGATTCCCGTACCAGTCATAATGATCGAAAAGGCCTGCTGCATCACCAGCATCCCAATCAGAACGCCAACCGTTGATAACACTACGGCTAGCAAAACGATGAACGAATTGAAAAAGCTGTTGAACTGCGCCAGCAGAATAATGAACATCAAGGCCAAAGCCGCGATGAAAGCTTTCGATAGGAACGCTTGGCTTTCGGCTTCATCCTCTTGATCTCCGGTCCATTCCCAACTGACACCTGGCGGAAGCGGATTGGCCTCCAAATAGCGGGTGAGAAAGGCAATCCGTTCATTGGCATTGATCAAAATGTCTTTTTCAACCCCAGCGGCGTCCGTTTCACTGCGCGACAATCCGGGCAGCACGCCGGCTTTGATGTCAAAATATCGTTTTTGATCAATGCGATTGATTTCTGCCAGTTTTTGGACCGGCTTGCGGGTGATGAAATTCGACAAGGGCACCAACCCATCTCGGGTGCGCAATTTTAAACCGTCAAGCGTGCTGAGCACGCGGTCTTTTTCGGGAAGGCGCACGCGGATCTCAATTTCTTCATCGCTGGTTTCCACGCGCATCGTATCCAGCAAAATTCCGCGCGTGACCAATTGCACCATGGCCCCAACCGTGGCCACATCGGCGCCATAGCGCCCTGCCTTTTCAACATCGACGTCAATTTGCCAATCAATCCCGGGCAGGGGCCGCGTGTCTTCCACCAAGGTCAACCCTTCGGTTTGGTCAAAAACGCTTCGCATTTCTTGGGTGACGCTTAGTAATTCGGGCCAATTATCGCCCGTCAGTCGCAAATGCACTGGTTTATTACTGGCCGGTCCGCGCTCGATCCCGAGCACTTCTATTTGGATGCCCGGCAGCTGTTCAAGCGCTTCTATAAGCTCTTTCATGATCACATTGCCGTCAAGCTCGGGGCGATCCCGCCGGTTTTCCCATGGGATGGTTTCAAGCTGAATTTGTGCAATCGTGTCTTTGGGCTTTTCAGCGCCTGAAGTATTTTGATTTAACCCACCCGCCCCGGCGAAGGCAAAGACCGATTCAACCCCCGGATGGGCCAGAACGATTGCTTCGGCCTCTTTGAGGATCCGGTCTTTTTCGGGCAAAGACAGGTTGCCGCGGGCCTTCACATAAACAATCGCTTGTTCGGGTTCGGATTCGACGAAAAATTCCACGCCTCGATTGTTTTCGCCAAAATACTCAAAGACCGAAAAGGCAAAGAAAAACACGCCGAAGATCATCACCAGCGGCATGATCGGATTTGCAACCATCAGCTTAACCAAAAATCCAAATTTGGTACGTCGATAGCCTGAGCGCACCTTTTTTTCCGCGCTGTGAATTTTGGCGGCGCCCATGGTGACGGAAGCGGCAAATGCCGCCAAAAGGAACATAAGCACGCCGGGCAAGGATGCCATGGCGCCCATACTGGCCGCGTCTAGCCCGAAAAGATAATCCGGATTGACGGTTTGCATCGCGCCAAGGAACATCGCGTAAATGCACATAGGCACCAAAGCCGCGCGCAGGATCCAAGGCAGACGCGCACGCAGCACTGCCGCCGCGCCATCAAAGCCGCGCCCCATCCGCCCCGTCACCCCCCCGACCACCGGTAAATAGACCAAGGCAACGATCAATGATGCTGAAAGAACAAAGATCAAAGTGACGGGTAACATGCCCATGAATTGTCCAGGAACGCCCGGCCAAAACAGCATTGGCAAAAAGGCGCATAAGGTTGTAGCGGTCGAGCTGACCACGGGCCAGAACATGCGTTTGGCGGCCTCTACATAGGCCCGCATTGGCCCTTCGCCTTGGGTGATGCGCTTATCGGCATATTCCACCACGACGATTGCCCCATCCACCAGCATGCCCACCGCCAGAATCAGGCCGAACATCACAATGTTTGAGATCGTAATGCCCATAACCGCGAGCAAAACGAAGCAGAGTAGAAACGATGTGGGTATTGCAAAGCCCACCAAAAGCGCGGCCCGCGTTCCCAATGATGCCAGCACAACGATCATCACCAAGGCAATGGCCGTGAGCACCGAGCCTTCGAGCTGCGACACCATGCTGGCCACCACGCGCGATTGATCGTTTGAGCTGCCAATATCCACCGCCGCGCGCAGTTCTGGGGGCCAGGTAGCTTCGGCTTCTTCAATCAGGGCGCGGATCGCCGCGGCAGTTTTGATTAAATTAAAGCCTTTGCGTTTCACCACTTGCAACGCCACGGTTGTTTCGCCGTTATAGCGTGCGGTTCCAACACGGTCTTCAAAAGTTAGACGAATATCCGCCAAATCGCCCAGCGTGATGACGCGATCACCATTGGTTTTGACAGGCAAATCGTAAATATCGCGCGGCTCGTCAAAGCTTGAGGGGATCTTGACTGAAAACGAGCCCTGCGCGGTATCAACTTCACCCGCTGCGATCAATTGGTTGTTGTTGCGGACGACCGAAATAAGCTCTCCCGCGCTGACATTATAAGCCTCTAACCGCAACGGATCGATCACAACTTCCATCATTTCCTTGCGGTTTCCGGCGATCACAGCCTCTAGAACCGCATCCATACCTTCGATTTCTTCTTGTAGATCTTCAGCGATGCGGGTCATCGTGCGCTCGGGCACATTGCCGGTAAGATTCACGATAATGATCGGAAATTCAGAAAAGTTTATTTCATTGATTGAATATTTTTCGGCGCCTTCGGGAAATAAAGCTTCCGCCGCATTCATCGCATCGCGGGCATCGGCCATGGTTTTGGCTTTATCCCAGCCAAATTCGAATTCGATTGCCACACCAGCATAGTTTTCCGCGGCGGTTGCGTTCATTCTTTTTAACCCGTCAAGGTCCGCCAATTCGGTTTCTATTGGTCGCACCAAAAGCGCTTCACTATCGGCGGCGGAAATGCCCGGAAAAACCACCGAAACGAACAGCACGGGGATTTCGATGTCGGGCTCGCCCTCTTTTGGCAATGTGGTATAGGCAAAAATGCCCGCCGTCAGCGATAAGGCAATCATCGCAAGGATCATGCGGGCCCGTTCAGCGGCCCAGTCGACGAGGCTGGTCATTGAACAGCCTCACGATAGCTGGGCGCGACAAGAACGCCGCTATTCACGTATTCTTGGCCCACCAAAATAACCGTTGCTTGATTTGGCAAGCCTTTCAACCAAGCCCCCTCAGCGGTATCGCGCAACAACGTAACGGGGACGAAATCAGCCCGATTTTTTTCGTCAATGAGGCGCACGCCTAGGCGCCCGTCATCGTTCAGAGTCAAGGCGGATTGGGGCAGTAAATGCGCCATTGTACCTTCCGATGCCACCATAATTTCCGCTGTTTGGCCATCGCTAATGGCTAGGTTTGGGTTGGGAACGTCAATATCAATTCGAAAGGTTCGGGTGAGCGTATCGGCCGAGCGCGATACGAAGCTCACTTCGCCTACCACCTCTTGACCCGAAATCAGCTTGCTGCGCGCTTTGGCCCCCAGCGTAACGCGGGCGATATCGGTTTCGGGGACATATCCGACCAGTTTGATAGGATCCAATTGGATGATCGTGGCGCATAAGGCACCGGGCTGCATCAGACTGCCCAGCTCGGCACTATCGGTTTCAAGAAGGCCGTCAAAGGGGGCCTTTAAGGTTAATTTATCAATCTCTTGCTCGGCAACCGCCACGCCAGCTTCGGCGCTTTCAATCAAAGAACGGGTGGTGTTAAAAGCCGCCTTGGCTGCCGCGATGCGCGCTTCGGCTGTGCGCATACCGGCTTCTGCTGCCGCAACACGGGTTTCCGAGGCAAAGCCGCCTATTGATAGCTTTTCGGCCGCGTTAAGGTTGATTTCGGCTTCTTGCTGTTTGGCTTGTGCTTCGGTGAGGTTTGCCTGATTGCCCGCAACCTTGCCGCGCGCCTCGGCCAGCCGTGCCTTTGCATCTGTGAGCTGCGCGTTGCGGGTGCCGGGGGCCAGTTGGCATAGAATATCGCCCTTTGTTATCTGGCTGCCTTTGCGTAGGGGCTCTGAAATTATTTGGCCTGTGGTTTCCGCGCGCAATTCGACTTGCCGCGCCGCCTCGGTTTGCCCGCGTAAAATCACCGCGCTGTCTAATTCAACGGCTTGGGATTTGATTGCAATCACTTTGATTGCCAGATCTTGCTTGGCTTCTTCACCGGCTTGCACCTTTTGCTGGGCTTCTGCGGTGGCTGGCTTGCTCTCAGCTGTCTTTGTAAGATCATCGCCCGACGTCACCTTGGCAGAGTCGACCCCTGCCTGATCGGTGGGTAGGGCTGCATCGAGCAAGGTTTTAATTGGAGCCCCTTTTGAGACTTTAATCACCGCGTCGCGCTCAAAAACCAGAAGATATAGCGCCCCTGCTACAATGATAGCGGATAATAATGATATCACGCGCATGCTCAACAACTCCTACTTATACAAAACACATAAAAAGGGCCAATGCATGATTTATATCCTGTGAAACACGGTATTTAGGCCTTCTGATCTCAAATAGGCTTTTGTTATACATGTTGCAAGGTTTGCGGCCGTCTTTCGCTCTTGGCAGTTGCCAGAAGACAAGGTAAGACGAGGCGGTGAAGAAATAAGAGGCATATCGTGAGTGAAACCGACAGTTTTATCGATGAAGTGAACGAAGAGGTCCGCCGTGACCGGCTCTATGGTGCGCTGCGCCGGTATGGCTGGATTGCCATTGTGGCGGTTCTGGCGATCGTCGGCGGGGCCGCTTTCAACGAATATCGACGCGCGTCGGATCTGGCGCTTGCGCAACAGCGGGGCGATGCAATTTTGCAGGCTCTGCAATCGGATACGAGCGAAAGCCGGAGCGCCGCTTTGGGCGAGATTGCAACCGAAGGCAGCGAGGTTTCAGCGCTTGTCGGGCTGTTTCGGGCGAGCGAGCTGGTGATGATGCAAGATGCCGCCGCGGCCTCGGATGTTTTGGCCGCACTTATATCGCAAGAAAGTATCTCGGACGGCTATAGCGATTTGGCTCTGTTCAAACAGCTGCTGCTGGAAGAAAGTGGGCTGGATGCATCAGCGCGCCGCTCTGGGTTTGAGCAATTGTCAGCTGCGGGCAATCCTCTGCGGCTGCTTGCGCAAGAGCAATTGGCGTTGTTGGATCTTCAAGAGAATGACGAGATCGCAGCCGTAAAGCGGTTAAAAGAGTTGTTGCAGGATGCGGAGATGACGCAGAATTTAAGGCAACGGTTAAGCCAACTGATGGTTGCGTTGGGGCAAGATCCTAACGCAGTGGATGGTTAAACTGGTGGCCGAGCAGTGATGCAGGTAATCAGCCATCGCTTCGGTATAGCTTTAGCGCTTGTGTCCAGCATTGTTTTGGCAGGCTGTAGTGACCGTGAGGTCATCTTGCCGGGCAAGCGCGAGCCGATATTAAAATCAGAGCCATCGGCAACTGAGGGCGCCGGCGCCCTATCGGCCCCTAAAGCCTTCGCGATGCCAAGGCAAAAAAACAATGTGGCTTGGCCGCAAGGCCATGCAAGCCCGTCTACACAAGTTGTTCATGCGGCTCTGTCCGCGGCGCCAAAGCCGCTTTGGACGCTTAGCGTTGGGACCGGCGATCGGGCTCGAAATCGGATTACCGCAGATCCGATTGTGGCCGAAGGCATCGTTTTCACCTTAGACAGCCTTTCTGTGTTGACGGCAACATCCACCGCTGGCAGCCGGCTTTGGTCGCGTGATTTGACGCCGAGCGTTGAGCGCGCGGGGGATGCGGATGGTGGTGGAATTGCTTATGGGGATGGTGTTGTTTTTGTATCTACCGGATATGGGGTGCTGCATGCGCTTGATCCCAAGAGCGGCAGTGCGCTTTGGAAACAAGAGCTCAAAGGCTCGGGCAATGGGCGGCCCAGCTATTTTGACGGTGTTGTTTATTTGGTCAGCCAAGATTCGGTGGCTTGGGCGATCGAAGCTGCAACAGGGCGAATTCGCTGGCAATTGGACCATCTGAGCGATGTCAATAATATGAGCGGGTCAACGGGGCCTGCCATATCGGAAAAATTAGCGGTATTTGGCTTTGGCGCGGGAGATTTACAAGCTGCCTTTCGGGGCGGAGGCCTGACCCTTTGGAACGCGACATTGGCCGGCGGGCGCAGCGGCCGTGCGGTGGCCACGATTGATGATATCGCGACAAGCCCGGTGATCAGTGGCTCGACAGTTTTTGCAGCGAACAGTTCGGGGCGGATTGCCGCGATGCACCTTGATAGCGGAGCGCGCCTATGGACAGCGCCTTATGGTGCAAGGTCGCCACTTTGGCCGGCCGGCGGCTCGCTGTTTTTTGTGAATGACCTGGGTCAATTGATGCGGTTGGATGCAACCGATGGCTCAAAAGTTTGGTCGGTTGATTTGCCAGGCTTTGTGTCACTGAGGCAAGGAAAAAGCAAAGACGTGGTGCCGCATCATGGGCCGGTTTTGGCCGGTGGGCGGTTGCTGCTTGCCTCGGGCGATGGTTTGTTACGCCAATTTGATCCCGAAACCGGCGCAGAGCGCAGCGCCATACGCCTCGGATCAGGCGCGACGGCCAATCCGATTGTTGCTGATGGTATCCTATATGTCTTGTGTAGGGATGGTAAGTTAAGGGCCTATCGCTGAACCATTAGGGGGTGTAACAGCGTTCAGGCCGCTTTTTGGAGCAAAAAATGAGTTTTTCACTTGCTATTGTTGGCCGACCCAATGTCGGAAAATCAACGCTGTTCAATCGCCTTGTGGGCAAACGGTTGGCGTTGGTTGACGATCAACCCGGGGTCACGCGCGATTTGCGCGAAGGACAAGCGCGTCTTGCCGATCTGCGCTTCACGGTGATTGACACGGCGGGTCTGGAAGAAGTGACTGATGATAGTTTACAGGGCCGTATGCGGCGTTTGACTGAACGCGCTGTGGATATGGCGGATGTTTGTTTGTTTATGATTGATGCGCGCGTTGGCGTGACCCAAACCGATAAAATGTTTGCCGATATCCTACGGAAACGCGCAAAACATGTGATTTTGGGCGCCAATAAAGGTGAGGGTGCTGCCGCAGATGCCGGTGTTCTTGAGGCTTGGGCTTTGGGTCTTGGTGAGCCGTTGCGCTTATCGGCTGAACATGGCGAAGGGATGACCGATCTGCTCAGATGTTTGATGCCGTTGGCCGATGACTTCAAAGAGCGTGCGCGGGATGAGGCGGCTGAAACGGATATTGATATCGAAGAGTCTGACGCTGAGGATGCTTATCGCGCGCCCACAGCGAGCAAACCGTTGCAAGTTGCGGTTGTCGGTCGTCCAAATGCTGGAAAATCCACTCTTATCAATCAGATCTTGGGAGAAGATCGTTTGTTGACCGGCCCAGAGGCCGGTATCACCCGCGACGCGATTTCGCTACAGATTACCTGGGGCGGCGTGCCGATGCGGGTCTTTGATACCGCTGGTATGCGCAAAAAGGCGAAGGTTCAGGATAAGGTCGAAAAACTCTCTGTGAGCGATGGATTACGCGCGGTGAAATTTGCCGAGGTTGTGGTGGTGCTGTTAGATGCGGCGATTCCCTTTGAGCAGCAGGATCTGCGGATTGCTGATCTGGCAGAGCGCGAGGGCCGTGCGGTGATCGTGGCGATCAATAAATGGGATATCGAAGATCAAAAGCAGCAAAAATTGAAAGATTTAAAAGAATCCTTTGAGCGCCTTTTGCCTCAATTGCGCGGCGCCCCCTTGATCACAGTATCTGCCAAAACCGGTAAAGGCTTAGACCGTTTGCAAGCTTCGATCATGAGCGCGCATCGGGTTTGGAACCGCCGCGTCAGTACCGCGAACCTAAACCGTTGGTTAAGCGGCATGATAGAGGCGCATCCCCCCCCGGCACCTAATGGGCGCCGGATCAAATTGCGCTATATGACGCAGGCCAAAACGCGCCCCCCGGGGTTTATCGTGATGTGCTCGAATCCGGATAAAATGCCGGAAAGTTATTCGCGCTATTTGGTGAATGCGCTGCGCGTGGATTTTGACATGCCCGGAACGCCGATCCGACTCACTTTGCGCTCACAGGCGGATAAAAACCCCTATAAAGATCGCAAGAAATCTGCGCCCTCGCGGTTGAAGAAACATTTGTAGCGATTGGCTGAGGCGGCACTTATGCCAGCTGACCCTCAGTGTTTAGGCTTGTTTTCCCGCCCAGATAGGGATGCAGCACCGCCGGCAATGCCACCGATCCATCGCTTTGCTGGCCATTTTCAAGCACGGCAATCAAGCAGCGCCCTACCGCCAACCCAGAGCCATTTAAAGTATGCAAAAAGGCCGGTTTGCCGCCCCCGGAGGGTTTGAACCTTGCGTTCATACGTCGGGCTTGAAACGCGCCGGTCGTCGAAACCGAACTGATTTCGCGATAGGTGTTTTGCCCGGGCAACCACGCTTCGATATCATAGGTGCGCTTGGCGCCAAACCCCATATCTCCAGTGCATAGCAGCATGGTGCGATAGGGAATATTCAGCTGTTCCAAAAGATCTTCGGCGCAGCGCAGCATCCGTTTTTGCTCGTCATCAGACGTCTCTGGATGGGTGATTGACACCATTTCTACTTTTTCAAACTGGTGTTGGCGCAGCATGCCAGAGGTGTCTTTGCCCGCGCTGCCCGCTTCAGAACGGAAACAAGCCGTATGCGCTGTCATCCGGATCGGCAACGCGCTTTCGTCTAATACATCGCCTGCAACCGAATAGGTTAAGGTGACCTCCGAGGTGGGAATTAGCCACCAGCCATTGGTGGTTTGATAGCTGTCTTCCCCGAATTTGGGCAGTTTATCCGTGCCATACATGGCGTCATCGCGCACCAGAACCGGGGTTTGCATTTCGGTTAACCCATTTTGATCAACATGCGTATCGAGCATGAATTGCGCCAAAGCACGATGAAGTCGCGCCACGCCTTTTGATAGATTCACAAACCGGCTACCGCTGGTTTTTGCCGCTGTTTCAAAATCCATAGCTGCGGCTACCGCGGTGATATCGAAATGCTCTTTTGGCGCAAAAGAAAACGCAGTTGGCGTGCCCCATCGGGCGATTTCAACATTCTCGTTTTCATCGCGGCCTTCGGGCACATCCTCGGCGGGCAGATTTGCAATCCGGGCCAAACGATCGGTCAATTGCGCATCTAGATCTTTGGCCGCGGTTTGCATCGTGGCAACCTCGGCCTTTTTGGCGGCAACCAAGGCCCGTAAACGCTCAAATTCGGCATCATCGCCGCGGCCCTTTGCAGCGCCCACCTCTTTTGAGGCTTTGTTTTGCTCGGCCTGTGCACTCTCGGCTGCCTGAATTTTTGCGCGTCGCGCCTCGTCAAGCGCCAAAAGCTCTGAGGAAACCGGTGCATCGCCTCGGCGCGCAAGCGCGGCGTCAAACGCGCTGGGGTTTTCACGGATGATGCGAATATCGTGCATGTCAGGCTTCCTTTGGTTCGTGACTCGCGTGCTCGCTCTTATGCACCAGTTGCGCGGCCAAGTGTAGAGGGGTTTGAAGATGTATTTGTTCAAGTTCTTGCGCTTATGCGGAGCCGATCCCTTGCAAAGCGTTGGACCAGCGCATAGGTTCCGCCAAACACGCAGCCAGACAGGAAATCATTATGGACGCCATTGCTCAATTTGTACCCTTAATTCTTATTTTTGCGATCATGTATTTTCTGCTGATCCGCCCGCAGCAAAAGAAGGTAAAAGAACATCAGGCTATGGTCGGTGCGGTGCGCCGCGGGGATCAAGTTGTCACCCAAGGCGGCTTGATTGGAAAAGTGACAAAAGTAAAAGAAGATAATGAGCTTGAAGTTGAAATTGCTGATGGAGTGAAGGTCAGAGTTGTGCAAAGCACACTTGCCGATGTGCGCAGCAAAACAGAGCCCGCGAATGACGCTTAAGCGCCAATAAAGCGTTTGACGATCGCAAAAGTTTAGAGGGAACCGACTATGTTACAAATTGATCTGTGGAAACGGATCGTTATTTGGGGGCTTTGCGTTATCGGTTTGTTCCTTGCCCTTCCGAATGCGTTTTACACCCGTGTTGAAGGCTATAATGATACCAAGGCTGGTTTAATATCCGCCGATGCCGCGCAAGACGGCTTCTCCTGGCCAAGTTTTTTACCCGCATCTTTGGTGAATTTGGGTCTTGATTTACGCGGCGGTGCGCATCTTTTGGCTGAAGTTCAGGTTGAGGATGTCTATGCGGCCCGCATGAAGGCGCTGTGGCCGGATCTGCGCGATGCGTTGCGCGCCGAAAGGGCAAAGATCGGTACGATCCGTCTGCAAAAAGGTCCCATCGATCAATTACGGGTGAAAATCTCACAAGCTGACCAGATTGCCCATGCGGTTTCTGCCGTAGAAACATTGAGCAAACCCGTTGTTTCTCTAAGCAATGCTGGCGCGCGCGACCTTGAGGTCACCAGCGATGGTGATACTGTGATTGTTACTTTGTCCGAGGCTGAGCGTGCGCTGACCGATCAGCGCACTTTGCAGCAAGCGTTGGAAATTATCCGGCGCCGCGTTGATGAAGTGGGCACGCGCGAACCAACTATTCAACGCCAAGGCGCGCGGCGGGTGTTAATTCAAGTGCCAGGCATCGGCTCGGCGTCAGAATTAAAAGAGTTGATTGGAACAACCGCTCAACTGACCTTCCAACCGGTTATTTCGCGCAGCGGCAATCCTGATGTTGATCCTGGATATGGCAATGAGGTGCTGCCCGATCTGACCGATGCCGATCAGTTTTATGTGCTTGAGGCGGCGCCGGTTGTGACAGGTGAAGATCTGGTTGATGCGCAGCCTAGCTTTGATCAAAATGGACGACCTGCGGTAAATTTTCGGTTCAATCCATCGGGTGGGCGCCGCTTTGGGGATTACACAGCGGATAATATTGGCAGCCCTTTTGCCATCGTTTTGGACGGCGAAGTGATCAGTGCGCCAACGATCCAAAGTCACATATCCGGCGGCTCTGGGATTATCACGGGTAATTTTTCGGTTGAGGAAAGCACCAATTTGGCGGTGCTGTTACGAGCAGGCGCGCTGCCCGCGGGGTTGGAATTTTTAGAAGAACGCACGATCGGGCCCGAGCTCGGCGCGGATAGTATTCGCGCCGGTAAAATCGCCTGTATCGTCGCCTTTGCCGCTGTGCTGGTCTTCATGGTTCTCAGCTATGGGCTGTTCGGCTTATTTGCCAATGTGGCTTTGATCGTGAATGTGGGGTTGATTTTCGGACTTCTTAGCTTGGTCGGAGCAACGCTGACTTTACCCGGGATTGCGGGAATTGTTCTGACCATCGGGATGGCGGTAGATGCGAATGTTTTGATCTTTGAGCGCATCCGCGAAGAACTTGTATCAGCTAAAGGCCCCGCGCGTGCGATTGAATTGGGCTATGAAAAAGCCCTGAGCGCCATCATCGATGCCAATATTACGACCTTTATCACAGCAGTCATTTTGTTCGTGATGGGATCGGGTCCGGTACGTGGCTTTTCGATCACGCTTGGCTTGGGCATTTTGACCTCTGTCTTCACCGCGATCTTCGTGACCCGCTTGTTGGTGGTGATGTGGTTTGAGCGGCGTCGACCCAGAACATTGGAGGTGTAAAGATGCGCCTAAGACTCGTTGCTAAAAATACAAATTGGGATTTTTTTGGGAAAACCAAAATGTCGCTGGCAGTGTCCGCGATCTTACTTATCGTTTCTTTGACCTCTTTCTTGATGCAAGGATTGAATTTCGGGATCGATTTTCGTGGCGGCACAACGATTCGGACCCAAAGCGCGCAAATGGTGGATGTTGCGGCCTACCGGTCTGCCCTTGGGCAATTGAACTTGGGCGATGTCACCATCTCTGAAGTGTATGACCCCAGTTTCCAAGATGATCAAAATGTGGCGATGATCCGAATACAAGCCCAAGACGGCGAAGAATCCGTATCCGCCGATATCATCCAAAATGCCTTGGCGGCATTGCAGAGCGAAGCGCCTGATATTGCGTTTGTTTCGGTTGAAAGCGTGGGGCCAAAAGTGTCGGGTGAGCTGATTCAAACGGCCGTTTTGGCAGTGATTTTGGCGATTGTGGCTGTGTTGATTTATATTTGGTTGCGCTTTGAGTGGCAGTTTGCGCTGGGCGCCGTTGCGGCTTTGGTACATGATGTGTTGCTTACGATCGGTGTGTTTTCGGTGGTTCAAATCAAGTTTGATTTGGCGATTATTGCGGCATTGCTCACCATTGTTGGCTATTCACTGAACGATACGGTGGTGGTGTTTGACCGCGTGCGTGAGAACCTGCGCAAATATAAGAAAAAAGCTCTGCAAGACGTTTTAAACCTGTCTATAAATGAAACCCTGAGCCGCACATTGATGACCTCTGTGACCACCTTGCTGGCGCTGATCGCGCTCTTTGTGTTGGGGGGGGATGTCATCCGCGGGTTTGTTTTTGCGATGATCTGGGGCGTTTTGGTTGGCACCTATAGCTCAGTATTCGTGGCGTCTGTAATGCTGTTGCGCCTTGGGGTAAAGCGCGATTGGTCTAAACCCAATGCCGAAGCAGGGACACAGGTGCCCCAATAATGCTATCCGCCGGGCTCGCCGAGGCGGTCGCGTTAGATGGCTTGGTATGGTTGGTCTTGGCGGCGTTTCTAGCAGGCTTGATCCGTGGCTTTTCAGGGTTTGGCTCTGCGATGGTTTTTCTTCCCGTTGCGGGGCAGTTTGTATCACCGATCTGGGCGCTTTCGATTTTGGCGGTGATGGATTTATTCGGGCCTTTGCCCTTATTGCGCGCCGCGAGCAAGAAGGTAGTGGCCACCGATTTAATTCGCTTGATCGCAGCCATGCTGCTTGTGCTGCCGTTGGCGCTTTGGGTGCTCAGCCGCAGTGAGCCAATTTTATTTCGTTATCTGGTCTCAGGTTTGACCCTTACCTTATTGGCGTTGCTTTTAAGTGGGCTGCGTTTGCCTGCTAATCTGCCCAAGCCGCTATTATATATCGTGGGTGCTATTTCTGGCGCGACGGGGGGATTGGCAGGGCTGCCTGGCCCGCCGGTTATATTTTATTTTATGGCCAGCCCTTATGCGGCGGATCGCGTGCGGGCCAATACGTTGATTTATCTATTCTCGTTTGATGTTCTGATCTTGGTGGTCATGGTTTTGGGCGCATATTTGCAGTTTGTTCCAATTATAATCGGGCTGATGTTGGCGGCGCCCATCGCTTTGGGCAATTTGGCAGGGGCCAAGATTTTCAATCCTGAATACGAAAAGATCTACCGCATCATAGCCTTTTGTCTGATCGCATTTTCTGCCATACATAGCCTGCCAATTTGGGAATAGGGGCGCACCATGAGGTTAAATGAAATCAGTTATAATGATGCCAGCCCGATTGATGGTTATGGGCCGGGCTTTTTTCGCGTTGGCGGCAAGGTGCACCATGATGCGCTTTTGCTCAGTGGCGCGGGCACCAGCGCTTGGGTTGGTTTCGAAGATGCCGCGCAAATTCTATCACTGGCGGGCCAAATAGATGTGGTGCTTGTCGGGACGGGGGCAGAAATCTCATATATTCCGGCCGAGTTTCGCAGGCCCTTGGAGGAGGCAGGCATTGGGGTTGAAGTGATGAGCAGCCCGTCCGCCTGCCGGACATATAATATTTTATTGTCTGAGGGGCGCCGCATCGCGGCCGCGCTGCTGCCCGTGGGTAGCGCCGATCAAGCCGCCGATCAGAGTTAAGTGCCATGGCGGTGTCGGGTCATCCTATTTTGCAAGCCGAAGATGTCAGCGTGGCGCGCGGTGGTCAGGTCTTGTTGAAACACGTAACCTTTGCCCTAGAGCCGGGCGCCGCCTTGATTTTAAAAGCGCCAAACGGCTTTGGAAAAACAACTTTGCTGCGCACCCTGGCTGGTTTGCAGCCGGTGCTGTCAGGGCGGGTACATTTGGATCCCGACACGGCTGTTTATGCGGGCCATACGGATGGCTTGAAGCCCACATTATCAGTTGTAGAAAACCTGCGCTTTTGGGCGGATATTTTTGGAACAGAGACAATCACAGACAGTTTGAGGCTTTTCGAATTAGAGGCGCTGCAGACGCGCCTTGCAGGCAGTTTATCCGCGGGTCAGAAACGCCGCCTGGGGTTGTCACGCCTGTGGCTTGCGAAAAGGCGCGTGTGGTTATTGGACGAGCCCACGGTTTCGTTGGATCAGCAGGCGGTGGGGCAATTTGCAGCTATGGTTGGCGCGCATCTTCAGGCTGGGGGCGCGGCGGTTATTGCCACGCATATTGATTTAGGCTTGGATGCACGGGCGCAAATCTTGGATTTGGCACAGTTCAAGGCTAAGGGCGCAGCGCTGGAACGCGCAGATGAGGCTTTTTTATGAACGCGCTTTTGCTGCGGGATCTTCGGCTATCAATCCGAGCCGGGGGCGGTTTCGGGCTTGGTTTGGCGTTTTTCTTAATTTTGACTCTATTGGTTGCCTTTGGGCTTGGGCCAAATCCGGCCTTGCTGTCTCAAGCGGCGGCCGGGTTGCTGTGGATCGGGGCTTTATTGGCCTGTTTGCTGTCGCTCGATCGCATCTATGCTTTGGATTTTGAAGATGGGTCTTTGGATTTACTGGCAACCGCACCCATTCCCTTAGAGACCGTTGCAGCTGTTAAAGCCCTGGCGCATTGGCTGACCACTGGCTTGCCATTGGCGTTTATTGCACCCCTGCTTGGTTTGATGTTGGATCTGCCGGTTGCAGGATTTCCCTGGCTGGTGGGCTCTTTGCTGCTGGGCACGCCCGCGCTTAGTATGATTGGCACTTTTGGCGCAGCATTGACCGTAGGGTTGAAACGCGGCGGGCTGCTCTTGTCTCTTTTGGTTTTACCGCTTTACGTCCCGACGTTGATTTTTGGCGCAGAGGTGGCGCGGCGCGGGGTAGAGGGTCTTCCGCTTGCCACGCCCGCGCTGCTGCTCGCGGCAATATCTTTGGCCTCGGTGGCATTATTACCGATCGCTGCGGCAGCGTGTTTGCGTATCAATCTGCGCTAATGATCAGCTGTTTATCGGTTGGCGGCCACGTTTACGTGGCCGCTGCGGGCAGGCTTAGAAGCGCTGGCAGGCTTTGCAAGCGCGTTAGGCCTGTTTGGCTTAGCTACTCCATTTGCGCTGTTGGGGTAGAGCGGGAAATTGCTTCTTCTTCTGCGTTCATTTCTGCTTCAATCGACTCAAAAAGAGGCGTGCTCATATAGCGCTCGCCGGTATCTGGGAGCATGCATAAAATCACCGATCCCGCTTTGGCGCTTTGGGCAATCTGCATCGTGATGGCAAAGGTCGAGCCGCCAGAAATGCCCGTAAGGATGCCTTCCTCTTTGGCAAGTTTTTGTGCCCAGGCAATCCCGTCAGCGCCATTCACCGGCAACAATTGATCATATGATTTTTTATCAATGGTTTCTTGCAGAACCAGTGGAATGAAATCGGGGGTCCAGCCTTGAATAGGATGGGGTTCCCAGGCGGGATGGCCGCTTTGTGGCGCGCCATTTGCCTGCCGCCCTTGCGCGATATCGCTGGCCAGCAAGGCG
>JADHOV010000029.1 GCA_016778765.1 Paracoccaceae bacterium
GCTTCGGTCAGGCGGGTTGCCAAAGCGCGAATAATGCCCTTAATTGCGGGGTCTACTTTTTCCATTTTTTGAGTTAGCACTGCCGAAGAGACATGCGTTAAAATGCAATCGGTGCGCGCAATTGCATTCACGGTTCGCCGTTCGTCGAGCAATTGACCAATTTCGCCAAATATTTCGCCCGCGTGCAATGTGGTCAGATGCATATGGCCGGGGGACACTAGATCCACCTCGCCCGAATGCACGATATAGGCACCATCGGGCATCGTGGAGGCTTTGTAAATTGTTTGTCCGGCCTTAAAGTTAAAAAAGACAGCCATACGAGGAATCCTATCATAATTTAAGAAGACATGCGCCGGTCAATCTTTGCAGTCTTGCCTGAATACGCGCGCTTCTGCTTCCAGCGAAAGCGAAATTTCTTCGCAGATCAAGCGTTAATTTCGACGACATGTAGATTTGGCAACACAGCCAAGCTACCTGAAGCGGGCGGAGCCGCCCATTGAACCGGGAAAGAGCGTGGTGCGGCGATGGCGAGACTTGCGGTGTTTTATGGCGCGCGCCACGCGCGCTGGTTCATAAGATGCTGCCGCGCAGCCCTTTAACATAAGTGCGGCTGCGCTTGTGGGAGGACAAGCGCAGCCGCTGAGGTTTGAAAATACCTGGGAATTACGAATTTTCGAGTTGCCTTTTACAGCGCGTTTGCCGCGTCCTGTGCTAAACGGCGAATTGACGCGCGGCTTAACCCTAAATCGGACAGATCCCGATCGCTCAACGCGCTCAACTCGTTCACGGTTGTGCGGTAAACCCGCCGGCGCTGCATTGCTTCGGTCAGTTTGTTAAGGGCTGCGAAAATGCCGCCAAATGCGGCTGGTTTTGCGAATGAACTGTCAGCTGTGAAAGCCATATTTTTATCCTTTGTGAGATGGTTGTCTCTGCGTCTCTGATGTTGTTGAAGATACGTTTATTCTGCGCCTGCACAATAGATAAGCGCGCAATGCCGCTATGCAGCATTTGCATGATTGGGGTTGGGACGCTAGGTCGCGCAGGCGGATATATGATCCGGCTTGCATGTTTGTTCTAAATTCGGCATGCCGGCATTGAAGCGATGAAAGGCAAGAACATGCGCGATCAAATTTTTCAAGAATTAGACAAAATTAAGATGCCAAACGGCCAATCTATCGTCGCGCTTGATATGGTGCGGGCGCTCACGATCGACGAGAGCCATGTACAATTTGTGATCGAAGCCCCCTCTGCTGCAGTGGCCGGCGCGCTAGAGCCGCTGCGCCAGCAAGCGGTTGCGGCCATTACCGCCTTGGCCGGTGTGACCAAAACCAGCGTCATTTTAACCGCGCATAGTGGCGCTGCCGAAAAGCCCGAGCCGCCTCAATTGAAAATTGGCGGCCACCCTAAGCCTCAGGCAGCACCGATGAAGCCCGCGGGTGTGGCGCGCATTCTGGCAATCGCCTCTGGAAAGGGAGGGGTGGGAAAATCGACCGTTTCATCCAATTTGGCGGTTGCTTTGGCCAAACAGGGCCGCCGCGTGGGCTTGTTGGATGCTGATATTTATGGGCCATCGCAGCCGCGTATGATGGGGGTGCAACAGCGCCCGGCCAGCCCGGATGGTAAAACCATTATACCGCTTCAGGCCCATGGGGTTACAATGATGTCGATTGGTCTGATGCTTGATCCGGACAAAGCGATTGTGTGGCGCGGGCCGATGCTCATGGGCGCGTTGCAGCAAATGATTTCGCAAGTGGCATGGGGGGAGCTGGATGTTTTAATCGTTGATCTTCCGCCTGGAACGGGCGATGTGCAGCTGACTCTGTGCCAAAAATCAGAAGTTAGCGGGGCGATTGTGGTGTCAACGCCGCAGGATGTTGCGCTGCTCGATGCGCGTAAAGCGCTGGACATGTTTTCCACGTTGAAAACACCCGTGCTGGGGCTGATCGAAAATATGTCGGTGTTTCATTGCCCGCATTGTGGAGAGGCCAGTGAAATTTTTGGGCATGGCGGCGTGGCAAAAGAGGCCGAGACGCTCAATCTTCCGCTCTTAGCGACATTGCCGATTGATCTTGAAACCCGCAGAGCCGGCGATGCGGGACGTCCCGTTGCGGCGGGCACTGGCTCGGTTGCCGAAGCCTATGGGGCGTTGGCCGCGCGTCTTGTGCAAGGCGGTATGGCCTGACTGGGCGCGTTTGCGCAGTGCCTTGCGCGAGAGATTAACAGTGCCGCGGCCTTAGAGAGCGCAGAGTCCTACAGATTTGGGAATTCGTGGGAAATCTCTATATGAGGTCTCTCTGCCGCAAATTTTTTCGTAAGAAAGCTCGAAATATATCTGTCTAATCAAGAAACTCTACCAGTTCTTCCGCAAAATTGTGAGAATTGAACCGTGAGGGCGGATTTTTGCACGTTATGCTTCCCTTACAAATAATCTACATGTAGTATTTTTTATATGATGTATACACTATCTGGGAGGATTTGGGTGATCTGTTTTGAGTTTCAATTTCAACTTGTATTATTTTCCCATAATTTACCATAAAATCCCAAATTTTTCTTGATATTAGTCGGCTACCATGGCATCAATAGCTCTAGGTAAAGCGGGATATCAAAATACGGACGCTAAGATCCGAATTCCTTTGGCAGGTTTCATGCAGGCCCCGACTTTACCGCAGCAAGATGTCCGGCGCGCTCACGTTCTCCCCCCCCAGGTCTGCGCCGCCGGACGTTTTTGCCCCGCGGAGCAAGATCGGCGGATTGGGTCTATGTCTCCTGATCCGCCGCTTTGTTTTGAAGGGTGTTGGGGGAAAGGCGTTGGGCGCGAATGCGAAGATTTAGAGGCGAAAGTCTGCATAAGATCGATACGAAGGGCAGGGTGTCAATCCCCGCGCTTTTTCGCCGCGTAATCCAAGCCTGCGATCCCAATTGGCAAGAAGGCTTGCCCCCCGAATTGGTCATTGTCTACGGCGATGCGCGCCGACCCTTTTTGGAATGTTATACGGTTGAGGCCATCGAAGAGGTGGATCGTAAGATTGACCAATTGCCGCGCGGATCGGTTGGGCGAAAAACGCTAGAACGGTTATTTCACGGACAAAGCTATCCTACCTCTGTTGACGAGACGGGGCGTTTGGTCTTGCCCGCCAAGCTGCGTCAGAAAATTGCGGTCGAGAGCGAGGCCTATTTTATCGCCGCCGGTGACACGTTTCAAATTTGGAACCCCGGCCGTTACAGCGAGGATCAGGCCAAAACCGAGGCGTGGTTGAGCGATCAACCGGATGATTTTGATCCGCTAAGCTTTTTGGATGGCGGTCAGGAAGGGTAAGGGTGGCCTCTGTGGCGATTGCACAGTCAGACAAGCCTCACATCCCGGTTCTGATCGAGCAAATCCTTTCGCAGATCGCTCCGGTTTCGGGCCGCTGGTTGGACGGTACTTTTGGCGCCGGCGGTTATACGCGTGCGCTGCTAGAGGCTGGGGCTGAAAAGGTTTTTGCGGTGGATCGTGATCCTGCTGTTTTTGATATGCCGCGGGCTTGGCCGGCGGCTTTGCAAACCCGTTTGGAGTTTATTTTGGGTTTGTTTTCGAAGCTTGATGACTATGCGCAAGAGCTGGATGGGATTGTTTTGGATCTAGGGGTCTCTTCCATGCAGCTTGATCAGGCGGAGCGGGGGTTTTCCTTCATGCGCGATGGCCCGCTGGATATGCGGATGAGCCAGTCGGGCCCCAGCGCGGCTGATTTGGTGAATGGGTTGCCCGAGGCCGATATTGCCAATCTGCTATATTTATATGGAGAAGAACGCGCCAGTCGCAGAATTGCCAAATCGATTGTGCAGCGCCGCAGTGATGCCGTTTTTGAAACCACGTTGGATCTGGCGCAGCTTATCGAAAAAGCGCTGCCGCGCAGCAAGCCTGGACAATCCCACGCGGCGACGCGCAGCTTTCAGGCGCTGCGCATCGCGGTGAATAATGAATATGGTGAGCTTTTCGCAGGTTTGCTTGCGGGAGAGCGTGCGTTGCGTGCGGGCGGTTTGTTTTGCGTTGTGAGCTTTCACTCGATTGAAGATCGCATGGTCAAACGGTTTTTTCAAATGCGTGCGGGCCGCGCGGGTTCAAACAATCGTTACGCGCCGCATACTGCGCCATTGCCCACCCAATTTGAACTGGTTTCGCGCAAGCCGATTTTGGGAACGCCCGAAGAAATTGCACAAAACCCACGCGCACGCTCTGCAAAGTTACGTATTGCGCGGCGCACCGCCAGCGCGGCAGGCGGGGTTGTTACACCTTCAGACTTGGGCATGCCGCTCATGGATTTACCGCTATGATGCGCAGTTTTCTTTATATTACCACGGCAAGCGCTGTGATTGCATTGGCCTATTGGGCCTATACGGAAAACATAAAAACGCAAGCGGCCATAACCCATACCGAGCAGTTGCAGGTTGAAATCGGCAAGCAGCGGGCCCGCTTGGCCATTTTAAAAGCCGAATGGGCCTATCAAAACCGGCCCGGACGGTTGCAAGATTTGGCCAATCTGAACTTTGATCGTTTGCAATTACTGCCTTTGCGTGCGGATCATTTTGGCCTCGTTGAGCATGTTTCCTATCCGCTTTTGCCCAGTTTTGATTTATTGCTGGTTGATCCGGTTGATGTAGCGGAAAGGTCGGTGGAACGTGACTGATTTCAGCCAATTTTCGGGACTGCGCAGCCCATTGCGTCCGCTCAGTCAGATTTTGCCGGCGCGGGCGCGTGGCGAAGATACGCGCCAAATCGAACAAGACAATATCAAGGCGCGGCATTTTGCAAATCGCGATAAATCCCGCCTTATGGCGCAGGGGCGCATTCTGGTGCTTGGGGGGGTTTTCTTGTGCTTATATGCGGTATTGGTTGTGCGTATTGGCTTGTTGTCCAGCGCTGAGCCGACGGAGCCCACCGCGCAAGATTTGGGTCTGTCAATTGTGGCGCAACGGGCGGATATCGTGGATCGCAAAGGCCGCATTCTTGCGACCAATATGGAAACCCATTCCTTATACGTTGAAACCCCGCATCTGGTGGATGCAGCCGGCACGGCGCAGGCTTTGGCGCGTATCTTTCCCGATTTAGACCCTGAAAAACTGTCGAAAAGTTTCACAGATGGGCGAAAGTTTTTGTGGATTAAGAAAAAGATAAGCCCAGAGCAAATGCAGCGCGTGCATGATATTGGCGATCCAGGGTTGCGGTTTGGGCCCCGGGAAATGCGGCTTTATCCCAATGGAAATTTGGCCGCGCATATTTTGGGGGGCACCAGCTTTGGCCGCGAGGGCGTGCATTCGGCCGAGGTTGTGGGCGTTGCGGGTGTCGAAAAATCTTACGATGCGCGTTTGCGTGATCCCAGCCAATCCGCCACAGCTCTGAAATTATCGATTGATTTATCGGTTCAGGCCGCAACCGAACAGGTTTTATGGGGCGGTATGCAATTGATGAATGCTAAAGGCGCGGCGGCGGTGCTCATGGAAGTTGAGACCGGTAAAGTGATTTCATTGGCGTCTTTGCCCGATTTTGATCCCAATGATCGCCCGGCGCCGCCGGTTCAGGGGCAAGCTGCTGACAGCGCTTTGTTCAATCGCGCCGTTCAGGGAGTGTATGAGTTAGGCTCTACGTTTAAGATTTTTGCCGCAGCGCAAGCGATGGAGCTTGGGCTGGTTAACCCGCAAACGATGATCGATATTCGCGGCCCTATTCGGTGGGGCCGGTTTTCAATCCGAGACCACCATTATCTTGATACAGAGCTGTCAGTGGCAGATATCATCATCCGCTCAAGCAATATCGGAACTGCGCGGATCGCACAATTGATCGGCGCCGAGCGCCAGCAGAGCTTTTTGGGGCAGCTTGGTCTGCTAACACCCATCCCGTTTGAAATGATTGAAGCCAGCGGTGGCAAACCAATTCTGCCTCCAAAATGGTCCGAGCTCTCGGCGATGACGATTTCTTATGGCCATGGGCTCTCGGCCACCCCGCTGCATCTGGCCAGCGCTTATGCCACCATTGCCAATGGCGGATTTAAAGTGCAGCCAACCTTGTTTGATGCGCCGCGCTCTGGTGAAAAAGAACGGCTGATCTCACCAGAGGTGGCCAGCGCGTCTTTGGCTATGTTGCGCGAAGTTGTGCACGGCGAGCAGGGCACAGCGTCCTTTGCCCGATTGCCCGGTTACGCGGTTGCTGGTAAAACGGGCACAGCCGATAAGCCAAATCCGCGTGGCGGCTATTACAAGGATAAGGTCTTGGCCACGTTTGCTTCGGTTTTCCCGGCAGATAATCCAAAATATGTGTTGGTTGTAACGCTTGACGAGCCAGAAGAACGTTCGGGCAAAAAGCCCCGCAGAACCGCCGGTTGGACCGCCGTTCCCGTTGCCAGTGAGCTGATTGCCCGCATCGCACCGCTTCTGGGTGTGCGCCCTCAGATTGAAACCCAGCCACAGGCTGCTATAACCTTCGCATCCGGCAATTAAGGGAGGGCGCAGACCTATGGCCCGCTGTCTTGGTTTTCAAACCCGACGATGTCTTCGGATTATGAGGGCGCTGCTTTGAAATCCCTGGCTGAGCTGGGTCTCACCGCTTTACGGCCATTTTCAAAGCCTCTTTCGGGGCTGTTTATCGACAGCCGGCTGGTGCAGGAGGGGGGGCTGTTCATCGCTTTGCCTGGTACACAAAGCCACGGGGCTGAATTTGCAGCGCAAGCGATTGAGAATGGCGCAGCTGCGGTTCTGACCGACCAAGAGGGTCACACGCTTATGCGCCAGTCTTTGCCTGAAATATCGGTCGCGCTGGTGGTTGTTGAGGATCCGGCCGCTGCGCTTGCATCGGCCGCGGCCCTTTGGTTTGAGGTGCAGCCAAAAAAAATTGTTGCGGTGACTGGGACTAATGGGAAAACTTCGGTGACGCATTTTTGCCGACAAATTTGGACAGAGCTTGAGTATCAAGCAATCAATTTGGGCACCAATGGTGTGCAAGGGGCGTTTACGGCGCCTTTATCTTACACCACCCCGGATGCGCTTCTTTTACAGTCGCTTTTGGCAAAAGCGGCTTTGGCCGGGGTAACGCATGCGGCAATCGAAGCCTCCAGCCATGGTTTGCAGCAGCGCCGGCTGGACGGGGTGAAACTTTGCGCCGCAGGCTTTACCAATTTCACGCAAGATCATTTGGATTATCACAAAGATTTTGAGGATTATTTTCGCGCCAAAACGGGCTTATTCGACAGATTGTTACTGCAAGATCAGCCCGCTGTTTTAAATATTGATGATCCTAAACTGGCTGAGCTGGCGGCGCGGCTTGAACAATCAAATCAAGCGATAATCACGATTGGGCACCGTCCCGAGGCTGATATCTGCATCGATAATTTGCGCTTTACCGCCACCGGGCAGGAGATGCGATTTACGTATGAGGATATGCCGCGGCTTGTTAACCTGCCGCTGCGTGGAAAATTTCAAGCTGAAAATGTTCTGATGGCCGCGGCCCTGGTGATTGCGGCCGGTGCAAAGCCCGCGGCGGTGTTTGAGACTTTAGAGCATCTCACGACCGTACGGGGCCGGATGGAATTGGCGGCGCAGCGTGAAAATGGGGCTTTGGTCTTTGTTGATTTTGCGCATACACCCGATGCGCTTGAAAAGGCTATTTCAGCTTTACGGCCGCATGTTTTGGGGCGTTTGGTGGCGGTGATCGGGGCCGGCGGGGATCGCGATCCCTTCAAACGCCCATTGATGGGGGCTGCAGCTGCGGGCGCGGCTGATTTTGTGTTTGTGACCGATGATAATCCGCGCAGCGAAGATCCAAGCGAAATTCGCAAAATGGTGATCAGCGGTATGCCAGAGCCCGCGCATGTAAAAGAGGTGGGGGATCGTGCCGAAGCTATTTTGCGCGCGGTTGATATGCTGAAGCCAGGTGATGCGCTATTGATTGCTGGCAAAGGGCATGAAACCGGTCAGGTGATCGGGGATGATATTTTGCCTTTTGATGATGTTGAGCAGGCCAGTTTGGCCGTGGCTGCGCTGGATGGAGGGCTTGTATGAGCTTGTGGAGCGCGCAAGAAGCAGCCTTGGCCACGGGCGGAGAGACTGCTGGAGACTGGCAGGCAGAGGGCGTTTCGATTGACACCCGCACCCTTCAGGCGGGGGATTTGTTTGTGGCGCTTGCGGATCAGCGCGACGGTCATGATTTTGTTGCTGATGCGCTGCAAAAAGGCGCCTCAGCAGCGCTGGTCTCGCGTCGACCTGCAGATGTTTTGAGCGATGAAAACCTTCTTTATGTTCAGAATGTTCAAGCAGCACTTGAAGGCTTGGCACGCGCGGCGCGCCAACGCAGTGCGGCGCAGGTGATCGCGATCACTGGATCAGCAGGAAAAACATCTACCAAAGAAATGCTGCGCGTAATGCTGCAAGCTCAAGGCAAAACCCATGCCTCTTACGCCAGCTACAATAATCATTGGGGCGTGCCCTTAACTTTGGCCAGCTTGCCGCGCGACGCGGCTTTCGCAGTGGTTGAAATTGGCATGAGCAATCCAGGTGAAATTGCGCCTTTGGCGCGCTTGGTGCGCCCGGATGCCGCTTTAATCACTACGGTGGCGCCGGCGCATTTGGCAGCCTTTGAAAACCTTGAGGGTATCGCGCGTGAGAAAGCCGCGATCGTGCAGGGCCTTACTGCGCAAGGTTATGCGGTTTTAAATGCCGAAGCGCCCTGCATATCGGTGATGGAACAGGCGGTCGCAGCGAAAGGATGCCAGAGCCTCTGGTTTGGAACCGGCGCAGCGCAGGCCAGGATGACGCAACTGAGCGTAAAAGATGGCTTGATGCAGGTGATGGCCAGCATTGGTGATTTATCCCTAAAGTTCGAACTGCATACAGTGGGGCGGCATTTTGCCATGAATGCGCTGGGTGCGTTGGCGCTCTTGTCTAAACTGAACGCGGATGTTGAAAAAGCAGCGCGAGTGCTGGCGCAGTGGCAGCCTGCAGAAGGCCGGGGGATGCGCCACCAGTTGCACGCGTCCTTTGGCGCGGTTGAATTGATCGATGATGCCTATAATGCAAACCCTGTTTCGATGCAGGCGGCTCTGGATGTTTTGGCGCAAGCTACGTCATCGCGCAGGGTGGCTTTTTTGGGTGATATGAAAGAATTGGGCGCGGATGAGCGGGCGCATCACAGCGCCTTGGCGCAGCTGCCCGCCATAAGAAATATTGACCTCATCCATACGGCAGGCCCGTTGATGGCAGCCTTGCATCACAGCTTGCCGGTGGAAAAGCGCGGGCAGCATTTTGCCAATGCGAAAGAGATGGCGGCCTGTGTTGAAGATTTTCTACGGGCAGATGATTGCATTTTGGTAAAGGCCTCTTTGAGCAGCGGTTTGCGGCAAGTGGTTGACGCGATCAAAATAATCAGCCAATCCGATCCGGATTGCGCGGCGCGCCCGGTGGAAAGGAAACGTTAATGCTGTATTGGCTAACAGCTCTGTCAGACGGGGGAGATGCTTTTAACCTTTTCCGCTATATTACCTTTCGCGCCGGCGGAGCGTTTTTCACCGCGCTGATATTTGGCTTTTTATTTGGTCCGCCTTTGATCAATGTGTTGCGTCGCCGTCAGGGCAAAGGCCAGCCCATTCGCGCCGATGGACCGGAGGGGCATTTTGCCAAGGCGGGCACGCCCACGATGGGGGGGTTGCTGATCCTTTTGTCCGTGCTGAGCTCTACCCTGCTTTGGGCGCGGCTTGACAACGGATTTGTTTGGATTGTGCTTTTTGTAACCTTTTCTTTCGGCTTGATCGGTTTTGCTGATGATTATGCGAAAGTCAGCCGGCAAACCGCGGCGGGTGTACCGGGCAAGCTGCGGTTGGCTTTGGGCTTTGCAATCGCGGCAATTGCGGCCTATTTCGCCACGTCTTTTCATCCTGATCCGCTTCAATATCAGGTCGCCATGCCGGTTTTTAAAAATCTTTTGCTGAATTTCAGCTTCTTATTCTTACCCTTTGCGATGCTGGTGATCGTCGGTTCGGCGAATGCGGTCAATCTAACCGATGGGCTGGACGGGCTTGCGATTATGCCTGTTATGATCGCCGCGGGGGCGCTGGGCGTGATCGCTTACGCCGTTGGTCGGGTCGATTTCACCAGTTATCTTGATGTTCATTATGTGCCTGGAACAGGCGAAATCCTGATTTTCTGCGCCGGATTGATTGGCGGTGGTATGGGGTTTTTGTGGTATAATGCGCCCCCTGCAGCGGTGTTTATGGGCGATACGGGATCTTTGGCTTTGGGGGGCGCGCTGGGCAGTATCGCGGTGATCACCAAACATGAAATCGTTTGGGCGATTATTGGTGGTTTATTCGTGCTCGAGGCGCTGTCGGTGATCATTCAGGTCTTGTCGTTCAAACTTACGGGTCGGCGGGTATTCTTGATGGCGCCCATTCATCACCATTACGAAAAAAAGGGCTGGGCTGAGCCCACAATCGTGATCCGGTTTTGGATTATTGCACTGATCCTTGCGATGATTGGTTTGGCGACCTTAAAGGTGCGCTAACGCCTCTGCCGGAGGCTTGTTTGTAAGAAGGCTGCCGCTTGTTTTAACCGCTTGTCAGATCAGGCTTGGGCGATAAATATGGGCGTACTTGCCAGTTAGAAAGGTGTGATATGATACCAGCGCAGGGTGTGACGGGCAAAAACGTAGTTGTTCTCGGGCTAGGCCGTTCGGGTTTAACCGCGGCGCTAGCGTTGCGCGCTGGCGGAGCTGAAGTGCGCGTGTGGGATGATCAAGAGCCGGCGCGGCAAGCTGCCGAGGCGCAAGATCTTATTTTAGAAGATTTAGGCGCGCGTACAGATTGGACGCAGATTGATCTGTTGATCGTCAGTCCGGGCATTGCGCATCTCTATCCAAAGCCACATCCGGTGATCGCTGCCGCGCAGGCTGCAGGAGTGCCCGTTGACAATGATATCGGTTTGTTTTTTCGCTCTTTTGCAACGCGTGAGTGGGATGAGTTTGATCGCCCTGCAAAAATTGTTGCGGTGACAGGCTCTAACGGGAAATCCACGACATGCGCGTTGATCCATCACATTCTAGACCAAAACGGCATGCTTACGCAGCTGGCGGGGAATATCGGTCGCGGCGTTATGGATCTTGAGCCGGCGCGCTCAGGCGAAGTAATCGTTTTGGAACTGAGCAGTTATCAAACCGAACTTGCGCGCAACTTAACGCCCGATATTGCGGTTTTTACGAATTTATCCCCCGATCATCTTGATCGCCACGGGGGGCTTGGCGGTTATTTTGCGGCAAAGCGCCGGCTTTTCGCAGAAGGAGGGCCGGATCGGGCTGTGATCGGCATTGATGATGCTGAGGGCCGCTTTTTGGCGGCGCAACTGCAACAAGGGCGCGATGATGACAGCGTGCTTCAAGTATCGGCCTGCAGAAAATTAACCGGCCCGGGATGGATGGTGTTTGCCCATAAAGGGTTCTTGTCGGAATATCGCAAAGGTCGACAGGTTGCCGCTTTTGATTTGCGCCAGCATGCAGCCCTTCCCGGAGCGCATAATCATCAAAATGCCTGCGCGGCCTACGCGGTTTGCCGCGCGCTCGGCATTTCGCCCAAAAACATTGAAACCGGGATGGCAAGTTTCGCTGGTTTGCCCCATCGCTCACAATTGGTTGCTGAAATTAATCAGGTGCGGTTTGTAAATGACAGCAAAGCCACTAACGTGGAAAGTGCCAAAAAAGCATTGATGGCTTTTTCAAATATACGTTGGATTTGCGGCGGTGCTGAAAAAGAAGGTGGCTTGGATGCGTTGCAAGGCGTAGCAAGCGCTGTGCGTAAAGCCTATGTCATTGGCGCTGAGGCGGCAGCCTTCGCGGCTCAGTTGCCATGTCCTTTTGAAATTTGTGAAACAATGGATGTGGCCGTAAAGGCCGCCAATGCCCAAGCGCAACCGGGGGATGTGGTTTTGCTGGCGCCGGCCGCGGCCAGCTTTGATCAATATCAAAGTTTTGAGCAGCGCGGCGAAGATTTCGTAGCACAGGTTGTGGCATTGTAACGGATGTCAAAACCGAACTTAGCGGGGCGCTTCGGATTGATGTGCAATCGCTTGCCCTGCGGCCCATCCTGAGGACCAGGCCCATTGGAAATTATATCCGCCGAGCCAGCCTGTGACATCCACAGCCTCGCCTATGAAATAAAGCCCGGATACGGTTTTGCTCATCATGGTTTTTGAAGACAGTCCGTTTGTATCCACCCCGCCCAAGGTGACTTCTGCGGTGCGGTAACCTTCGCTGCCGGCGGGCCTGAGTTGCCATGCATGAAGTTGCTGCGCCAAAGCATGCAGGGCTTTATCAGATTGATCGGCTAGATTTCCAGTTAATCCAAGATCCTGCAGGATGAAATCAGACAGGCGCGCCGGCATCAACCCCGCCAAGATGGTGGATAAGTTTCGCGCGCCTTTCTGTTGGCGCTGCGCGCGCAACGCGTCATAGATCGAGCTGTTGGGAAAAAGATCGATTTCAAACGTTTCGGTTTCTTCCCAATAAGAAGAAAGTTGCAATATTGCCGGCCCAGACAGGCCGCGATGGGTAAAAAGAACCGCCTCTTCAAAGCTGGTCTTTGCGTTTGAAACGCGCGCTTCAATCGCAATACCTGTCAAAGTCCTGAAACGCTCTGGCTCAAAAGTCAATGGAACCAGCGCGGGGCGTGTTCTGGTCACATTCATTTGAAATTGTGCAGCAATCTCATAAGCCAGCCCGGTGGCGCCCATTTTGGGAATAGATTTGCCACCGCAGGCGATCACCAAATTGCGGCAGCTTATGGCGTATTGTTGCCCCTCGCGCTCAAGGTTTAACGCAAACCCCTGATCGGTTTTGTTAAGAGCTGTGAGGCGCGTGTTTATCCACAATTCTGCGCCGCGCGCATCCAGCTCATCCAAGAGCATTGTGATAATCTGTTTGGCGCTGATATCGCAAAATAGCTGGCCCAACGTTTTTTCATGATAGGCAATTTTATGTTTTTCGACCAAATTGATGAAATCCCACTGCGTGTAGCGGTTGAGCGCACTTTTGTGGAAATGGGGATTATTGGATAAAAACCGATCGGGTTGAATATTCAGATTGGTGAAGTTGCAGCGACCACCGCCTGAAATGCGAATTTTTTCGCCGGGGGCTTTGGCGTGATCAATCACCAAAACCCGCCCCTGCGCCTGCGTTGCGCACATCAGGCCGGCTGCACCCGCTCCGATTATCAGTGTATCAAATTGCATAGATGATCCGATGCAGGGTTTTGCTCGGTTTGACAAGAGTGAAGCTTTTTATCTGGTCTTGAGACAATATATTGCGTATGTTTGGCGCAAGATCCCATAAATGGGGCAGAGCAGGTTTGAATAGGCAGGTTAGGCGCGTCGTATGACAGAAATGGTCTATGGATCAGCCCCGGTGCATCGGGATGAGCCGTTACTTTCAAAATGGTGGAGAACGATCGATAAATGGAGCTTATCCGCCGTGCTAATCTTATTTGGCATAGGGATATTGCTTGGCTTTGCCGCCTCTCCTCCGCTGGCAGAGAAAAACGGGTTTCAGCCGTTCCATTACGTCCATCGGCAAGTAATTTTCGGCGGCTTAGCCCTGTTGGCAATGCTGATTACCTCGATGATGTCGACGCGTTTGGTACGACGCTTGGCCGTTTTGGGATTTATAGGGGCTTTTGTGGCCGTTATGCTACTGCCGTATTTTGGAACAGATTATGGCAAAGGCGCGGTGCGCTGGTATGCGCTTGGATTTGCCAGCGTGCAACCCTCAGAGTTTTTGAAGCCTGGTTTCATCGTTGTGACAGCCTGGTTGATTTCTGCAGCCGATGAAATTAACGGCCCCCCCGGGAGGCTTTGGTCTTTCCTTCTGGCGGTTACAGTGGCGGCTTTATTGGTGATGCAGCCGGATTTTGGGCAAGCCTGCCTGATTTTATTCGGCTGGGGCGTTGTTTATTTTATTGGCGGTGCACCGCTTTCGCTTTTACTGGTATTGGCCAGCCTGGTCAGCGCGGCGGGGGCGTTTGCCTATAATATGTCGGAACATTTTGCGCGTAGAATTGATGGGTTTCTGTCCGCAGATATCGATCCGCGGACCCAATTGGGCTATGCCGCCAATGCCATTCAAGAGGGCGGCATCTTTGGCGTTGGGCCCGGGGAAGGGCAGGTTAAATGGTCATTGCCCGATGCGCATACGGATTTTATCATCGCGGTCGCTGCCGAGGAATATGGCTTTGTCATGGTTGTGCTGATCATTGCGATCTTTGCCAGTATTGTGATCAACTCCTTATTCCGCTTGCTGCGCGAGCGCGACGCGTTTAACCGATTGGCGGGTGCTGGTTTGGTCTGCATGTTTGGCGTGCAAGCAATGATCAATATTGGGGTGGCTGTGCGCCTTTTACCCGCAAAAGGTATGACTTTGCCTTTCGTAAGCTACGGAGGGTCGTCCTTGATCGCAGGTGGTATTGCGATTGGTATGGTACTGGCTTTTACGCGAAAGCGGCCGCAAAGAGATGTGTCTGATCTGCTTGGAGCCCGGTCATGAGCGGCAAACCGCTTTTGGTTCTGGCTGCCGGGGGCACCGGTGGCCATATGTTCCCGGCACAGGCCCTTGCAGAACATATGCTGGCGCAGGGTTGGCGCGTGAAACTGGCAACGGATCGGCGGGGAGCGCGCTATGCAAAGGGCTTTCCTTCCGAGGTGAAGCGGGTTGTCCTTTCCTCTTCAACATTTGCCCGCGGGGGGATTTTCGCAAAACTGATTGTGCCGTTTCAGATTATTTTTGGGATTTTATCGGCGCTGGTTACGATGCTGATCGATCGCCCCACCGTGGTGGTCGGCTTTGGCGGATATCCCAGTATTCCCACGCTTAGCGCCGCATGGGTGTTAAGATGTCCGCGTTTGCTGCATGAACAAAATGGCGTTTTGGGGCGGGTTAACCAGATTTTTGCCAAACGTGTGGATGCGGTTGCCTGTGGTTTATGGCCCACTGCGCTTCCGGAAGGTGTTAATGGGCATCACACCGGCAATCCAGTGCGCGCGGCCGTCAGAGCCCGCGCCAAGGCGCCTTATATCATGCCCGGGGATTACCCGTTATCGGTTTTGGTGATCGGGGGCAGCCAAGGCGCGCGCATATTATCGGATGTGGTGCCGCCGGCTTTGGCGGATTTGCCTTGGAAAGTGGTGCAAAACCTCAGGGTCAGCCATCAAGCGCGGATTGAAGACCAGCCGCGCGTGTCTCAGTTTTACGCTGAAAATGGGATCACGGCAGAGGTTGAAACATTTTTTGAGGATATCGCCAAGCGGATGAGCGAGGCGCAGCTGGTGATCAGTCGGGCAGGGGCGTCTTCGGTTGCAGATATTGCCGTGATTGGCCGACCGTCTATATTGGTGCCCTTGGCGATCGCGCTGCGCGATGAGCAAAGCTCGAACGCGTCAGTTCTGGTGCAAGCGGGGGCGGCTATTTTGTGTAAAGAAGCTGATTTTGAAGTCGGGCCTTTAAATGCAATCCTGACCGATTTTTTCGACAAGCCGGAGGCTGCCTTGAAAATGGCCCAAGCCGCGGGCAAGTCAGGGATTGAAAACGCCACCGACAAGCTGGCGGCGTTGATGCATAAGGTGATTGAGGACGCAAAGTTATGAGCGCGATGACCAAATTGCCGATCGATATTGGGCCAATTCATTTTATCGGCATTGGTGGCATAGGCATGTCTGGGATTGCGGAGGTTTTGCTTAATCTGGGCTATCAAGTGCAGGGCTCAGATTTGAAGGAAAGCAAAATCACCGCGCGGCTTGAGGCGCTTGGCGCAAAGATTTTTATTGGGCAAAGTGCAGATAATTTGGGCGCGGCAGAGGTGATTGTGATTTCCTCGGCGATCAAAGCAGGAAACCCTGAACTGGACGCGGCGCGGGTTGCCAGCTTGCCGATTGTGCGGCGGGCGGAGATGCTGGCCGAATTGATGCGGCTTAAATCCAACGTGGCGATCGCGGGCACGCATGGCAAAACCACAACCACAACGATGGTTGCGGCGCTTTTGGATGGGGGAGGTCTTGACCCTACGGTCATCAACGGGGGGATTATCCACGCTTATGGGTCCAACGCACGATTGGGGCAGGGCGAATGGATGGTGGTGGAGGCAGATGAAAGCGATGGTACCTTTACCCGCTTGCCGGCTACCATTGCTATCGTGACCAATATTGATCCCGAGCATATGGAGCATTGGGGGGATTTTGAGGCATTAAAAGCTGGTTTTTTGAACTTTATCTCCAACATCCCCTTCTATGGGGTGGCGGTGTGCTGCACGGATCACGCTGAAGTGCAGGCATTGGTTGGAAAAATAACCGACCGTAAAGTGATTACCTATGGGTTTAATGCGCAAGCTGATGTGCGCTGTCTGAATCTGCAATATAAGAATGGGTCAGCCTTTTTTGACGTGGCTTTGCAAAATGAAGACACCCTAATCACGGGCTGTCTTTTGCCGATGCCAGGGGATCATAATGTATCAAATGCGCTATCGGCGATTGCGGTGGCGCGGCATTTGGGGCTCTGCGCCGCCGAAATTCGCGCCGCGTTAAGCGGCTTTAAAGGCGTGAACCGACGCTTTACGAAAGTTGGTGAGGTCAATGGCGTTACCATCATTGATGATTATGGACATCATCCGGTTGAAATTGCGGCTGTATTAAAAGCAGCTCGGCAAAGCTGCTCTGGAAAAGTAATCGCCGTGCACCAACCGCATCGCTACACCCGTTTGCACAGCTTGTTTGATGATTTTTGCACCTGTTTTAATGATGCGGATGTTGTGGCCATTGGTGATATTTTTGCCGCAGGTGAGGCGCCGATTGCGGGGGCAAGCCGCGATGATTTGGTGGATGGGCTTTTGCGCCATGGGCATCGGGATGCCCGGGCTTTGGCATCAGAAGATGCGCTTGAAGCCTTGGTGCGGGCGCAGGCGGGGCCAGGCGATATTGTCGTGTGCCTTGGCGCGGGCACGATCAGCGCTTGGGCCAATCGCTTGCCCGACCGTTTATCCGGGTCGCATCTTTAAGGCTTTTTAAAAACCGCGCTAAAACGGCTTATCCCAGAGATCAGAATAACTGTGGCTGTGATCCGAAACATGTGATGCACCGTGATCAAGGCCGGGCTGGTTTGCAGACTAAGAGCGATCAATGACATTTCGGTCACCCCGCCCGGCGACAAGCTGATTAGCAAAACGTCAAATGGTAAACCGGTATAAAGCGAGAGCAGCGCGCTGAGGGCAAGCGCGAGGCTCAGCATGGCCAGCGCGCTTAACAATCCCAGGCTGGCGCTGCGCCTGAGCGCGGCGTAGCCAAATCCAACAAACCGGCTTCCCAAGCTGACCCCGATTATGATCTGGGCGATGATCAAGATATTATTAGGCAAGTATACGCTGCCATAGCCGGACAGGTTGAGAAGGCCGGCGGCTAAAGCGGGCCCAATGAGTTGCCCTGCTGGTAATTTCAGCCGGCGCCCCAAATATAAACCGATCAAACCAACCACCAGCGTGAGCAAGAGGTTTTGAGTCGTCAACAGCGAAGGGTCAGATCCGGGCAAGGCAAGGCCGGCAGCGCTGCCCACAGGGCTTCCCATCCAAAGCGACAGACCGCTTGGAACCAAGATGATAACAAAAATTACCCTTAGAAATTGCTGCAGGGTTAAAATGCGGCTGTCACAGCCATATGTTTCTCCAAGCGCAATGCTTTCCAACAACCCGCCCGGGGCGCTGCAAAAAAACGCCGTTGCAGGATCATAGCCACCCAAGCGTATGAAAATCAAAAAATTGACGCTCAAAGCCAGGCCGATAAACGCGATTAAACTAAGCAAGCTGGGCAGTATATTGGGCACGTGTTGTATCACTTTCCAGGTGATCTGACTGCCAATCATCACGCCGATCACGGCAATGAACAGCATACGAAATCTATGCGGAAATTGATAAGAAGAAGGAATGTTTCCCCATCCAAAAATGCTTAAAAGAGCCGTTGCCACCAACGGGCCCAGCATCCATGGTAATGGCAAAAGGGTTTTGCTGCAGATAAAGCCCGCAAGCGCCCCTAGGCCAATCAGCGCGGCTGTTGTTTTTAAAACCATGGCTTTTTTCACCGTCTCACTCAGGTAGTGCTGCGGGAATGCTGCAAAGCCAGAGGCATGTCAAATCGCTTAGGCGTCACGCCGGTTTTGTACCAAAAACGCATGCAATTTTTCGGCTAGGGGATGGTTGCTTTCAAGCGCAAAAATATAGGCTTGAGTTGTAAGAAAGCATTGCTCGTCAAGCGTTTGAGCGGCGGCGCTGCCTGCGGCATAGAGCTCTGCCAATGCGGCGGCATCTTGGCGGGCATGCGCCGCTTGCAACTGAATATCGAGCTGCGTCACGGGGCAGGAGCACCGGCAGAGGCGGGCGCATGCTGCGCCGGTTGGTTTTGCGCTTCTGTCAGCGTCTTGGCGACCCATGCGTGAAAGCAATGCGTTGGAGCATCCATCGCGGGCGAAAACCGCCCTCCGTCAAACCCCGGTCCATGGCGCCCGCGTTGCATCCCCTCGACAACAAAAATATCTTCTTCCAAGACAGATTTCCACTGCGCGGTGTTTTTTGCCCGTAAGGTTGGTTCGGTTGCGTCTGTGGCATAATATAAATGCACATGCTCGATGCTTTTTTCAGGCCCTGAGGGCGCGATAATCACCGCAAAAGCATGATCACGATGGGTACCAAGCAGCACATTGGGATAAATGGCCAGATATTCAGCAGCTTGGTTCCATTTGCTACTGAGATTTTTGAAATCAGGAAATTTTTCGGCGCGATTCCCGGTCAATTGCCGGTAGACGTTAGTGCCTTGGCCAGAATAACACCCCGCAGATTGAATGTTGTAATGATCTTCGAGCCGCGAATAGCTGTTTAACCCGGGATGCACCCACGGCAAATGATAGCTTTCGCAATAATTCTCAACCGCCAATTTCCAGTTGGTGTTCAACGCAAGCTCAAAACGGCTATCTGCGCCACCATGAAAAAGCGGTTGGTCAAATTCAGACCAACGTTCCATCGGCTCGGCCATGGCTATTTCAAACGCGGGCGCCGTGCCTGAGAGGTTGATCCATACAATATCGCGCCAAATATAACTTGTAACTTCGATAAGCCCCAGCGCGTCTCGATCTATGTCTTCATGGGTATTTATACCCGGACCTCCCACATGGGGGGTGCTGATTAATCGACCATCTGTGGCATAGCACCAGCTATGATAGGGGCATCTGATTGCGCCTTCGATTTTCTTAGGAGCGTCGATCAAGATCATACCGCGATGCCTGCAGATGTTTTGAAACACTCTAACGCGATTTGAGCGATCGCGTATCATCACCAGCGGTACGCCTAAGAAATCAATCGGTTTTGCATCCCCCATCTGTGGAATATCTGCGGCAACGCCCAAGCCAGCCCATTGCCGAAACAGCAAGGCATGTTTTTCAGCCTCATAGACGGACAGGTCGGTGTAATGCACGTTTGCAAGCCCTCTGGCCCGTGCAACGGGGTTTTGGACCGCCTTTAAATCAGAAAATGGTTCCATGTTTTGCCTCACGGGTTTGCTTGAAGCCTATGGGCAGTCAAGTCTTCAAATTTGCTTTGATGCGCGTCAATTCGCGACCTGTCGATGCCGTAACTCGCCCAATTCAGGAAAATACGTCCTCGGGTTTGAGCAAAGTTTTGTGGTAGGGAACCAAATCATCAGCCTCGCAAAACCCTGCATTGCGCGCGGTTGAAAAGATTGCGGATCGGTTTTGCCCAAGATGCTCATAAACCAACCGGGTGACCCGATCGCCGGTTGGTTTTTCTTGCACGGTGCGGGTGCTATATCCAAGCCAGTAATTGTTTTCAAATGAGGGAACTGGCGTTAGAAAATTAAAAGAACAACTCATGGATCCGCGCCGAAAAACCAAAGCCGCTAGTCCCCCTTCCTTCGCGATTACAAAGCCTCGAAATTCGCGAATTTTGGGCAGGCTTTCTAAGCCTTGCCCCGAAATAGCCTCTTTGGCCTCCATGCCGCGCAAAAAGCATTTCTTGTTTTTACGATAGACAAAAATCAGCCCTTGGATAAAACGTTGATGATCCACAAAACTGCGCCGCGAGAAGCGGTAAAAGCCGCTGGGAAAGCTGTTTGGGCTCACACGGCTTGAGTCGGCGGTGAGAAAATCCTCCATCTCAGCGCTGAAAATCACATCCGTATTGCTATTTTGTACTTCATGTAAGGGCTGCAACAGGATCCGTGCATCCACTTTAAAATAGGCGCAGATTCTTTGTAAAATATCTGGCCGCGGAAAGCTTTCACCCGACAGGTAGCGGTTAAATTGGGTTCGGTTTATGCCCAATTCGCGGCACAGCGCCGAGACCGACGCGTAGGGCTGACATAAAAGGCGCAGATTGCGTCCAAACATGGCACTAAGCTCGGCTGGCGACTCGGATCTTTCTGAATGGTTTTCTATCATCTTCATTAATCGTGTTTAAATTTAAAATACTAATTAAAATCAACCCTAACGGGTGCAGTAATCGTTAAACGTGTAAATTTATGCTTTGTCGCGTCAGTGGCGACACAATATGAAACTATGTTGAAGTTTTTCGACACAAATTGCAAGTCAGTGTTCAGATTCAAAGATAGAGTATGGCCCGCTTTTCCCGCAAAATCAGTTCATGGTTAGGAAAGGATGATGTGATGAACGGCGTTATTATTTGGAGTGAACAAGCATCGAAGCGCGCAATTATCTGGTGTGAGGATCATGGGCGTTTGGCATTTTTCAAAGCTGAGGACACGCTTCAAGGCGAGTTATCTCGCAAAAATCAGGTATTTGCCTATGAAAATGGCGATATGGTGTCTTTCACCGTAGATGAGCAAGCTGATTTACGGCTCGCCCGCGATTTACAATGGGTTAGCCGTCAGAAATATCCGCATCTTGCCGAGCAATTGAAAGCGGGTTCTTCTTCTGTCGCTGCGGTTGCGCGCCCCTCGGGGAACATTGTTCAATTCAGATGCGTTGAACCAACGGATCCGGGTGCTGAAGCTTATGAGGTGGCTTGAAGCTTAAAGTATAAATCTGCAAGGCTGTGCCTCTGAAACACAACTGGCTTGGCAATGCGGAATGTAGACCCAAGGCAAAACCTTCTTAAGTGCAGGCATACCTTTGTCAGGGATGTGTCAAAGCCTGAGCAAGCCATGCAAAAACCCTAACCTTTTATATGCGCGGCGCAGGAAGATAAAACGGAAAAAAAGGAAGTAATCAAATGGGCATTCATCAAATTTTATACGATAGACGCGTGCAAGAGGCTTTAGATGCGTATAAAGCGGCACATGGGTCTGATCTTGTTTTACGGTGTGGCCCCGATGACCTTTGGGCTTTCATGTTAACCGTAGAAGCTCTTGGCCCTCAGTCAGAGTTGCCTCCAGATTTATTGGCATGTTTGCAGCATGCGCCGCAATGCAAAACGAAATCAAGGATCGTAAATGAATAGCAGGTGCCAAACTGCAGCTCAATTATACGCTGCATCCAGTCTTAACGATCTGCGTCAAACGAGGCCGCGCGACATCGTAGTCAGGATGGCCGGTTGAACGCCTGAAACACCCTCAGCATCCAAAAACCATGGCAGTTTAGCCGCGCGAAAGCGCCGCCACGCCCGTGCGCGCTATTTCGGTCAAACCGAGAGGGCGCATCAGATCGGCAAACGCGTCTACCTTTTCGATCGTACCGGTGATCTGGAACACGAAACTGTCGAGCGTGCTGTCCACAACATTCGCGCGGAAAATATCTGCCAGGCGCAGCGCCTCAACCCGTTTTTCGCCTTTTCCCGATACTTTCATCAGAGCCAATTCGCGCTCAACCGATTGGCCCTCGACGGTGAGATCGCGCACTTCATGCACGGGCACAATTCTGCTCAGCTGGGCTTTGATTTGCTCGATCACTTGAGGTGTCCCTGTGGTTACGATTGTGATCCGGCTGAGATGGCCTTTATGGTCAATCTCGGCAACCGTTAGGCTATCGATATTATACCCACGGCCTGAAAATAAACCAATCACCCGCGCAAGCACGCCCGCCTCATTATCGACCAAAACCGTTAGAGTATGCGGTTCTTCCATTTCAGCATAATTGGCGCGCAAGTTATACGCCGAATGCTTTGACGAACCTTTTTCGATTTTTAAAGCTGACATGCCATTTCCTTTAATGCGCGGCTAAACCGCTGGTTACACCAACACGGCGCCTGTGCTATCGATCGCGTCTTGCGTTGACGCCTCACCCAAAAGCATTTTATTATGTGGCTGCCCTGATGGGATCATCGGAAAACAGTTTTCGTGCTTTTCAACCAAACAATCAAAAATCACTGGGCCATCATAGGCCAACATTTCCATGATAGCATCATCTAGATCGGCCGGATCGCTGCATAAAATACCTTTGCAGCCAAACGCCTCTGCCAATTTAACGAAATCGGGCAGGGCTTCCGACCAGCTTTGCGAATACCGCTCTCCATGCAGCAATTCTTGCCATTGGCGAACCATGCCGAGCCGCTCATTGTTTAAGATAAACTGCTTGACTGGGGCGCGATATTGAACCGCAGTGCCCATTTCTTGCATATTCATCAACCAACTGGCTTCCCCCGCCACGTTGATCACAAGCGCATCTGGATGGGCGATTTGAACGCCAATCGATGCAGGAAACCCATATCCCATGGTTCCCAAGCCTCCTGAGGTCATCCATTGATTTGGGTGCTCAAATCCCAAATATTGCGCCGCCCACATTTGATGCTGGCCAACTTCAGTGCAGATATAGCGATCTTGCCGATGCTTCGTCAGCGCTTCTAAGCGCTTTAATGCATGTTGCGGTTTGATTGTGGATGTATTGGGCTTGAAATCGAGGCAGCGCACTTTTTGCCATTCATTAATTTGCGCCCACCATTTTGAAAGGGCCGCGGCGTTGGTCTTGCGGCCGCGCGATTTCCACAGCTTGAGGATATCCTCTAAGATATGGCCTACATCCCCGATGATCGGGATATCGGTTCTTATCACTTTATTTATTGAGGATGGATCAATATCGATATGCGCTTTGAGCGAGCCGGGGCTGAACGCATCCAAGCGCCCTGTGATCCGATCATCAAATCGCGCCCCTATATTGATCATTAAATCGCAATCATGCATGGCCAGATTGGCTTCATACAGACCATGCATGCCCAACATGCCAAGCCAGTTTTCACCCGAAGCGGGATATGCCCCTAGCCCCATCAAGGTTGACGTGATTGGAAACCCACTTGCTCCCACCAATTCGCGCAGCAAGCTGCTTGCAGCAGGGCCAGAATTAATCACGCCACCGCCCGAATAAATGATCGGCCGCTCGGCCGTTTCCAACGCTTCCACCAATTTGGTAATTTGGGCCATATCGCCTTTAACGCGCGGATTGTAATGCTTTGAGGCAACTTTGGTTTTGAGCGTGTAGGTGGCTTCGGCAAATTGCACATCTTTGGGGATATCGATCAAAACCGGGCCAGGGCGGCCCGACGTTGCGATGTGAAAAGCCTCGTGGATGGTAGAAGATAAATTCGCCGTGTCCCGCACCAGCCAATTATGCTTGGTGCAGGGGCGGGTGATGCCCACCGTATCTGCCTCTTGGAACGCGTCAGAGCCGATCATAAAGGTTGGAACCTGCCCAGTTAAAACAACCAGCGGGATTGAATCCATCAACGCATCTGTCAGCCCGGTCACCGCATTTGTGGCGCCTGGCCCAGAGGTCACCAGCACAACGCCGGGCTTGCCGGTTGAGCGCGCATAACCTTCTGCGGCGTGTACAGCGCCTTGCTCATGCCGCACCAGAATATGCTTAATATCGTTTTGCAAAAATACTTCATCATATATCGGCAGCACCGCTCCACCGGGATATCCAAAGATAGTATCGACGCCCTGATCTTTTAGGGCTTGTACAACCATTTTTGCTCCACTCATTTGGCGCGTCATATTCATCTCCAGTTTAACCTTATCGCTGCAATGCAGCAGCCTTGCTAATATTCTGAATTCAAAAAAAAACCCCGATTATTCGGGGTGCGACGGACGAATGATCAAAAGGATCTTTACGCCTCGCTCTATCGCACCACCACAGAAATCAAAATTTTCATTGCTCCAGCCTCATTCTCTGAATTTTCCTTAAACTAAGCAGGCGTCTAAGGAAGGTCAATACGCAAACAAATAAAAAGCTGGCCAATTCTTTTCGAAAATTATCAAAGACGAAGTAATTTTTGAAACTTTCGAAAAAGGGGTTCTGTTTTTTGGGGCGTATGATCTTTTTTGGCTTTGACGGAGGGGTTTGCACCCCTCCTCAGCAATTCTAGGCATCTGGTAAAAAAGGCGCCCCGACATCTATTCGGGGCGCCCTCTTATCGGGTTGCATATCGTTGAGGCGTGTTAGCCGTCTTGATTGCTGTCTTCTTCTGCAGCGGGAGCGGCCGGGGCCGCGCTGTCAAACTCATCCTCCGCGGCGGCACCGCCGATATCGTCAAACAGCTCTGCAATTTCAAATTCGGCAGCAGCTTCTTCTTCTGCGGCCAATTCTTGAATCGATTTGCCCGAGGCTTGCAGTTCGGCTTCTTCGACTGAGCGCGCCACGTTCAAAACGATCGTAGCAGAAACTTCTGGATGAAGACGCACGAGCATCTCATGCAGGCCCAGCTCTTTGATCGGACGGACCAAAGCGATCTGTTTGCGATCGACACTGAAGCCGCCGGCGGTTGCGACTTCCATCGCATCGCGCGGCGTCACAGAACCATAAAGAGCCCCCGCGTCAGAGGCAGATCTAAGCACAACGAATTGTTGTCCATCCAGGCGCGAAGCCAGATCTTCCGCTTCTTTCTTGGTTTCCAAATTGCGCGCTTCTAACTGTGCCTTTTGCGCTTCGAAATTTGCGATATTTTCTTTTGACGCGCTGCGGGCTTTGCCTTGCGGCAATAAGAAGTTGCGCGCATAGCCTGGCTTTACGTCAACCACATCGCCCATTTGGCCCAATTTGGCCACGCGTTCCATAAGGATTACTTGCATGATCAGATCTCCCTATTTCACAGCATATGGCAAAAGAGCAAGAAACCGTGCGCGTTTAATTGCGCGGGCAAGCTCTCGTTGCTTTTTGGCTGATACAGCGGTGATCCGTGACGGAACAATCTTGCCACGCTCTGAGATATAGCGTTGCAGTAGTTTTGTGTCTTTATAATCGATCGCCGGAGCTTTATCGCCAGAAAAAGGGCAGACTTTGCGGCGGCGGAAAAAAGGTTTGGTTGCCATGATCTATCGTCCTTTTCTACAAACTTAATCGCGACGTTCGCGGCGTTCACCGCGGTCACCACGATCATCGCGACGTTGCATCTGTGCAGATGGTCCTTCGGCGTGCTCTTCAACTTTGATCGTTAAAATCCGCATCACGTCTTCATGAAGACGCATCAGTCGTTCCATCTCTTGCACCGCAGGCGCAGGTGAGTCCGATTTAAGCATCGCATAATGGCCTTTGCGATTTTTATTGATCTTATAGGCCATCGTTTTAACACCCCAATATTCGCTTTCAACGACGTTTCCACCGTTATCTGCAAGGATTGTTGTGAAATGTTCAACCAGGCCTTCGGCCTGCGCGCTGGATAAATCCTGACGCGAAATAAAGACATGCTCATACAGGGGCATGCGCTCTCCAGTTCTCTTTTGGGCACGTTTCAAAGGGCGGCTATGAGGTTTTCGCGTCCACCCACGAGGGACTGTGCGATAAAAGTAAGTGCGAAAACAGATCTGCCTTCTACAGGAAAACCAGAGCGGTGCAAGGCTTTGAAGTGTAAAATGGCCAAGAATTTAGACAATTTGCCCTATAAGCCTTTAAGTTTCCGCTATAATGACAAAGTCTTGCCTTAAAGGCCGATTAGCTTCTTAGTTGAATAGGGGGTGTTATTTATTTTAGCACCAACTTATTTATATGTGGGGTTTTCCCGCCAGAGCTTGAGGTTTCGGTGAGCACATATCTATGCCTCGAGTGATTATCTCACCCCCTATTCTCAACATCCCATTAAAAACGCCGAAAGACCGGCGGATTTTTGGGAATATACTAGCCTGTGAGGGCGGCCCAAACACCAGCCTGCCAAAGAGGCGAACTATCTGAAATGGTAGGCTTGGTCCGTCAATTTGCGCTCCACAGGGCTGCGCAGATCGGATGCTCCAAGGCGGATTTGGGTGTTTGCTTGGCTAAAGCAAGGCATAAGCCAAGTAGATCTTCATGCAGCTTTTCGATATCCTCGATGAGGTTTTCTTTCGCCGCTGCTGCCTGTCTGATTTCGAACCTTTCGGTTGGTTTGGAATAAAAATACCCGGTATCAAGGCCCGTTTGAAGGCAAGTTTGCGCGCGCTTTATCAGGGCTTCATCTCGCAAACTCCGCCAATTTCTGATCTGAAGTGCCATAGATCGAATGGTCCCCTGATCATTGGTTTGAAGCGCTGTTTCGCAGATTGTTAGAACCGCCCTGTGCTGGGAATTAGCAAAAGCAGCCTGCATAGGCATAAAGCAAGACAGCAGCAGCGCGATATAAAAAGGCTTTTTTGGGAAAAAGATCACTTGCGTTCCTTTACATTCAGCCGATTAATACACTGATCCGCCCCTTGCTCCAAACGGAAACTATCGGGTCACACATCTTCAACAGGGCGGCCGTTGATTCAAAAGATTGATCGGCCTTCACTGTTGTACATGCTTGCAACAGGTCTGAACTTGCTGGCGCCTACGGCGTGCACGCCGCCGGCAGACAGAGCAAGGCTTGTGGAGCGGATGTTTTCTTCTTAAACAGAGCGCGCGACTGTTTTTATTGCAAAGGACCTTTGATGCGCCTGTCCCGCTATTTTATCCCCGTTTTGAAAGAAAACCCTGCCGATGCACAAATCGTGAGCCATCGTTTAATGTTACGGGCCGGCATGATCAAGCAATCGAGCGCCGGCATTTATTCATGGTTGCCGCTCGGGTTCAAAGTGTTGCGCAAATTGGAAGATATTGTGCATGAAGAGCAAGTGCGCGCCGGCCATATTCCAATGCTCATGCCGACGCTGCAATCTGCGGATCTGTGGCGCGAAAGCGGCCGCTTTGATGATTACGGGCAAGAAATGTTGCGCATTAAGGATCGGCATGGGCGTGACATGCTTTATGGGCCAACCAATGAAGAACTGATTACGGATATTTTTCGCAGCCATGTGGGCAGTTATAAAGACCTGCCGATGACGCTATATCATATTCAATGGAAGTTCCGCGACGAAATCCGGCCACGGTTTGGTGTGATGCGGGGGCGTGAATTTTTCATGAAAGATGGCTATAATTTTGACGTCGATAAGCCCAGCGCCATGCATGCCTATAACCGCCATATGGTCAGTTACCTGCGCACCTATGAGCGGATGGGGCTGAAGGCAATTCCGATGCGCGCCGATAGCGGCCCGATAGGAGGCGATGACACGCATGAATTTTTGGTACTGGCGGATACGGGCGAGTCTGAAGTGTTTTATGACAGCCAGATCCTAGATTTGAATTTGGGCAATCGCGCGGTGAATTATGATGACTGGGAGGAATGTGCCGGAATCGTAGAGGAATGGACCACCCCCTATGCGCGCACCGATGAAACCCATGATGCCAGCCTTTTTGACGCTTTGCCCGAAGAGCGCCGACGCAGCAGTCGCGGTATAGAAGTTGGGCAGATTTTTTATTTTGGAACCAAATATTCTGAAGCGATGGGCGCCAATGTGGTGAATGATCAAGGCGCCCGCGTGCCGGTCCATATGGGCAGTCATGGGATCGGCGTGTCGCGTTTGATTGGTGCGATTATCGAGGCCAGCCATGATGAGAATGGAATCATTTGGCCGGAAGCCGTCACGCCTTATCACTGTGGAATTGTGAATTTGAAGCAAGGGGATGCGGCAACAGATGCAGCTTGCGAAGCGCTTTATGCCAGCCTCACCGCTTTGGGGCTTGAACCGCTTTACGATGATCGGCAAGAGCGGGCAGGCGGCAAATTTGCCACCATGGACTTGATTGGCCTGCCTTGGCGGATCACGGTTGGGCCGCGTGGTTTGAAAAATGGAGTGGTAGAGCTGACCGCGCGCAAAACTGGAGAAAGCCAAGAACTTCCACCCGAGCAGGCTGTGGAAGCGATTGCGCAGATTTACGCCGCGCTTTAGCCTGTCACTGAAGGTTTCATAGGATTAGAGTTGATAGGCTTGTAAAATCTCGAGCGAAACGATTTCTAAGGCGCGCGCATGCGTGGCAGAAAGATTAACCTTTGGCGCGCAACCTTCTTCATGGGCCTGCAAAAACCGGCCTGCGCAAAGGCACCAATGGTCGCCGGGTTTTAGGCCTACAAAGCCATATTCCGGCCGCGACGTGCTAAGATCATTGCCAAAATATTTTGAATAGGCCAAGAACTCGGCCGTCATCACCGCGCAGACGGTGTGGCTACCTTGATCGGCTTCGCAGGTGTTGCAATGCCCGTCGCGAAAAAAACCGGTGACCGGATCCTGTGAACAGGCGGCCAGCGCAGCGCCAAGGACATTAATTTCTGGATCTTTTTGCATGATCATAGGCTCCTATTTCTGGAAAATCTAGCGATCAGCACGCTTAAGACAAGCCCTTAAACGGCCGATTTCCGGCCCATGCGATTCAGCGCCCGTGAAAATCTGCTCGACCCAGTTCAATTACTTGCTCGTCCGGCCATAACGTTAAGTGCAAAGCCGCCCCTAGGCCTTGGTCATCAGCTTCCATTGCAAAATGTGCCAGAGGGGTTGCGCTACTTGCCTGTTGTCCCGCTGTTTCTGGCGCTTGCATGCAGTTTTGTTGCGTTTAGAGAGAAGAATAGTGCCACGCGACTGTGTTGAAGACCAAATGGAGATGCTTATGATATCCTGATGCAAGGCGGAGGCGAAGCCAATCAGCTGCGTCACCTTGCGCAATGGCAACGCGTTGCCTGGGGCACATACGCGCCAGTTGCTGCAGGCGTTCGGTTTGGTCCGGCCAAGTATAGGCACAAAGCCTCAAAAATCCTTCAGAGCTCCGAGGGTTTATCGGCGACAGATCAACGCCGGCGCGTCCGGTGATTTGAAATCTGCCCGGTGGGGGCGCTGGCCGCGCCAATCGGGCGTGAGCGTCAGCGTGGCCTTATGGGGCTGATATGTGAACCCATGAGAGGATAGCACGAATTGGTCAAATAAGAGGTTTAAACCGGCGCTTGCCCCCAGCTCTGACACAATCAGCGGCAGGTTGAAACGGCGTTCTAACATCACCGCGGTGGCAATCAACTCCGCGTTGCGCCCGATTTCATTGGTTTGCGGGATATAGTTTAGCCATCGCAAGATATGCGTTGCGTGATTGCGCAGCGCCGCTTGAACCGCCATGTGCAGGTTTACCAGCGGCACGGATTTTTTTTGGGGGGGGTAACAAGCCTTAAGCGCGGGGTCCTGGCTGCTCAGGACCAACGCATGCAGCCCTGCAGCCAGCCTGAGCGGTATGTTGTCTTTATTAGGTGCCGGATCGCCAGACCAACTGTTCAGCCGGTTTATAAGTGTAACGGGGTATAAATCGCCATCGGCAAGCAGATGCAACAGTCTGCGCATAAAGCATGAGCCTAAAGCGCTGCAGGCTTCGGCTTGCTGGTGAAAGTGATTGGAAATCGTTATTTGAATTTATCGATCAACCTTTGAAGCGGATTTCTTACGGGATCTTCCAAATCTGGCGATTGTGGTTTTTCAAGGGCGGCTTCGTTCCTGTGCGGCTGGGCCGCTTTTGGTTTTTTGGATTTTTGTGCCTGCGCTTTGAGCGCGACTTTATTCATAAAGCCTGCCGGATCTTTACCGGCTAATTTTACAGCGCCCTCGCCAATACCGCTGAGTAAATCATCTAACCAGGCATGATCTGCTTTGACAAAATCATGAAGCACATATCCGGCCACGTGGTCTTTATGCCCCGGATGCCCGATGCCCAAGCGTACGCGATGATAGTCAGCCCCGATATGCTGGTGGATTGAGCGCAAGCCATTATGCCCCGCATGGCCGCCTGCTGTTTTCAGGCGGCATTTGCCCGGTGCTAAATCCAATTCATCATGAAACACAATGATCTCATCGGGCGTCAGCTTAAAAAACCGCATCGCCTCTCCGACCGATTGTCCGGATAGGTTCATAAAGGTTTCCGGTTTTAACAAAACCAGTTTTTCTGATCCCAAGCGGCCTTCGCTGATCACGCCGCTAAATTTTTTTTTCCAAGGTGAAAATCCATTTTCGGAGGCAATTTTATCAAGCGCCATAAATCCAATATTATGGCGGTTCTGGGCGTATTTTGAACCAGGATTCCCCAATCCGACGAATAATTGCATGTAAACGCTCCTGCTCAGCGATATGCCGTTAATAGCGCTGCCCGTTCGAAACGCAAAGCGCATAAAAAAAGCAGAGCGGTTGCTCTGCTTTTTAAATTTTTACTGACCGCCTGCGAAAAACGCCGCTGCCTTACTCCGCGGAGTCTTCTGCGGGTGCATCGCCTGTTTCGGCTACGGCTTCTTCTTCCTCTGACGCAGAAATACCACCCGGTGCCGATAAATTGGCGATTACAAAATCGCGATCAATCGTGGGGCGCGCCCCCTCTGGAAGACTGATTGCAGAAATCGTAATCACATCTCCGACGGCAACCTCCGCAAGGTCGACGGTAAGCTTTTCGGGAATATCGCCCGCGGTAACCACCAATTCAACTTCTGGACGCACAACATTCAAATAGCCGCCGCGCTTGATCCCCGGACAAACGTCTTCATTTAGAAACTCAACGGGGATGAATAGGTTGATTTTTGAGGTGCGGCGTAAGCGCATCAGATCCAGATGGGTTGGCAGATCTTTTACGACGTCACGCTGTACATCCCGGCAAATCACCCGAACATCCTCATGGCCTTCAACTTTTAAGTTAAACAGCGTTGATAAAAAACGCCCCGCTTTCAGACGCTTAAACAACACGTTGAATGGAATCTGAATGGGTAGCGGATCAACGCCGCCTCCATAGACAACACCCGGCACCATGCCATCGCGCCGCGCCTGACGAGCGGCGCCCTTGCCTGTCCCCGTGCGTGGCAAAACTTCAAGATTTGGAATCTCTCCAGCCATAATTCTCTCCATAATAAATGCAAGGGGCCCCTCCAAGGCTGTGACCCCAATGAAGCCGCGCGTATAAACCAGTTATTTAAGGTTTAAAAGGCCAAAATACAGAATTATGCAGTCGCCCCAGCGGAGGGTTGGCGTTAAGAGGAAAAGCCGGTTCTATTCCCAATCCCCCGCAAACCCTTTCGGAATCAACAAGGTGTTGCGATTTAGATCCTGAACCCGTTTATGGCCGCATAGCGCCATGGAAATATCGAGCTCTTTGTGAATAAGCTCAAGGCTTTTGCGCACGCCTTCTTGGCCCATTGCCCCAAGCCCATAAATATGCGAGCGCCCGATATAGGTGCCTTTCGCCCCAAGCGCTAAGGCTTTCAGAACATCTTGGCCAGAGCGGATGCCACCATCCATATGCACTTCAATTTTATCGCCCACCGCTTCAACAATGCCCGGAAGCGCCTTGATCGAGCTTAGCGCGCCATCCAATTGCCGCCCGCCATGGTTGGAGACGATAATCGCATCCGCACCAACTTTCAGGGCCATCTTGGCATCTTCTTGATCTAAAATGCCTTTTAAAATGACTTTGCCGCCCCAGACATCCTTTAAACGGGCCACCTTGTTCCAATCAAGCGCCGGATCAAATTGTTCGGCTGTCCAAGAGGAGAGGCTGCTTGGATCGCTGACGCCTTTGGCATGGCCGACAATATTGCCAAAAAACCGCCGCTTTGTGCCCAGCATTTCTACGCCCCAGCCCCATTTTGTGGCCAAATTGGCAATCGATTTGGGTGTCAATTTGGGTGGGGCCGACAGCCCGTTGCGGATGTCTTTGTGACGCTGGCCCAAGATCTGTAAGTCTAGCGTCAGAACCAAGGCAGAGCAGTTTGCCGCGCGTGCCCGCTCGACCAAACGATCATTAAAATCATTGTCCTTCAGCATGTAAAGTTGCATCCAAAAAGGCGCCTCAGTATGGGCTGCGACATCCTCGATTGAACAGATGGACATCGTGGATAAGGTGTAGGGCACGCCAAAGCTTTCGGCTGCCCGTGCGGCTTTTATTTCGCCATCGGCAGATTGCATTCCGGTCAAACCAACCGGGGCCAAAGCCACCGGCATGGCAACCTGCTGCCCCACCATGGTGCTGGCGGTGCTGCGCCCTGTCATATCAACTGCAACCCGCTGGCGAAGTTTAAGCTGTTGAAAATCGGATACATTTTCACTAAACGTTTGCTCTGTCCAGCTGCCAGACTCCGTGTAATCATAAAACATGCGCGGCACGCGGCGCGCATAGATTTTTTTAAGATCGTAGATATTGGTGATTACAGGCATTTAAGCTTTACCTTACTGGGTTGTCGCGATCAAATCTAAACGCGATATAACATCGTTAACCTATAAAACACCAGAGCAGGAGCAGCCGATGTATTTTGAAGATTTTGTGGTCGGGTTTCATTTTGAAGCCGAACCAAAACAGATTTCAAAAGCGCAAATTCTTGCCTTCGCGCAGGACTGGGATCCGCAGCCGTTTCATCTGGATGACGCGCAGGCCGAAGCGTCCCCCTATGGTGGGATCATCGCCAGCGGCTGGCAAACGGTTTTGATCGGATTCGAAGCGGTTTTTCGCACTAGGCTGTTTGAAAAATGCTCAATCGGGTCGCCAGGGGTGGATGAGGTGCGCTGGTTTATACCCGTCTATCCAGACGACATTTTAACCTGCGCGATTACGGTAGAAGAGGCGCGCCGCTCACGCAGCAAGCCCGATCGCGGATTTATCAAAACCCGGTTTGTTATCCGAAACCAAAGCCAAAAAATCGTAAGCAGCTTTTTGGCCACGCAAATGCTTCTTCTGGCCGCATAAGTCATGCCAACAGAGGTTTAACCGCGATGTGCCCCATCTGAGAGGGTTTTGACAAACGCCAAAACCTCTGCAACGGGTTTGCCCTTGGCCAATTCACTGACAATCGCGGATCCAACCACGGCGCCATCGGCAATTTCAGCGATGCTTTGCGCCGCTTCAGGGGTGTTGATGCCAAATCCAACGATCACCGGCAGATCCGTATTTGCTTTAATTTGCGCCACTTCAGGCCCCACGTTTTGCGCTTGCGCTTCGCCGGCGCCCGTGATGCCCGTGATCGACACATAATACACAAAGCCTGACGTATTCTGAAGAACCTTTGGCAAGCGTTTAGCATCCGTTGTTGGCGTTGCGAGGCGAATAAAATTTAAGCCCGCGGCTTGCGCCGGAACGCAGAGCTCGTCATCCTCTTCGGGGGGCAAATCCACGATGATCAACCCGTCAATTCCAGCGGTTTTTGCATCCTGCAGAAATTGGTCAACACCATGATTGTAGATCGGGTTGTAATAACCCATCAGAACGATAGGCGTTACATCATCTTGTTGGCGAAATTCAGCGGCTAAATTCAGCGTTTTTTGCAAGGTCATGCCGGCTTCAAGCGCGCGCTGCCCCGCCAGCTGAATCGTGCTGCCATCTGCCATTGGATCGGTGAAAGGGAGCCCCAGTTCAATAATATCCACACCCGCTGCGGGAAGGCCTTTCACCAGCTCAAGCGCGGTGTGATAATCTGGATCTCCAGCCATGACATAGGAGACAAATGCCTTTTTCCCATCTGCTTTTAATGCGGCAAATTTATCGTCAATCCGAGTCATATTAGGCACCTTTCGCTTCGTCATGCTCTCCCATGCCCAATCGCATGCGAAAAATCAATGCCAAGCAAACATTTCACGAAAAAGCTTGTGCCGTAAAAGAAACCGTAAGTCGCAGAGCGGCGCTTTTGCATCTTCGCCGCTTGCCTCGGGGAAGATCTGCCACTAGAAGCCCCCAACAGCGCTAAAAGGAGCAGAGCCATGGGGTTTAAAATGGGTATTGTCGGGTTACCAAATGTTGGTAAATCCACCTTGTTTAACGCCTTAACCAAAACCGCGGCCGCGCAGGCGGCAAATTTTCCGTTCTGCACCATTGAACCGAATGTGGGCGATGTGGCCGTGCCCGATGCACGCCTTGATACTTTGGCTAAAATCGCCAGCTCAAAGCAAGTGATCCCAACGCGGATGACATTCGTTGACATTGCCGGGTTGGTCAAAGGCGCATCAAAGGGTGAAGGGCTTGGAAACCAATTTCTGGCAAATATCCGCGAGGTCGATGCCATCGCTCATGTGCTGCGCTGTTTCGAGGATTCTGATGTTACCCATGTTGATGGGCACGTCGACCCGGTATCTGACGCCGAGACGATCGAAACCGAGCTGATGCTGGCCGATATTGAAAGCATTGAGAAGCGGCTGCAAGGCCTTAGCCGCAAAGTGCGCGGCGGTGATAAAGAGGCGGTGCAACAAGAGCGCTTGCTTAAAGCCGCTTTGGTGGTGCTTGAAGAAGGAAAACCAGCGCGCAGCGTTGAGGTTGAGCAAGAGGATCTGAAAGCTTGGAAAATGCTTCAGCTGTTAACCAGCAAGCCGATCCTGTTTGTGTGCAATGTGGATGAGGAGACCGCGGGCACAGGAAATACGTTTTCGCAACAGGTGCATGATATGGCGGCTGCACAGGGCGCTGGAACCGTTATTATCAGCGCCCAGATTGAAGAAGAGATCAGCCAATTAGAGCCTGAAGAAGCCGCCATGTTTCTGGATGAGATGGGCTTAGAAGAGGCTGGATTAGATCGCTTGATCCGCGCCGGCTATAAGCTCTTGGAATTGGAAACCTATTTCACCGTTGGCCCTAAAGAGGCGCGAGCCTGGACGATAAAGGGCGGCACCTACGCCCCCCAAGCCGCCGGGGTGATCCATGGTGATTTTGAGCGCGGTTTTATCCGGGCCGAGACCATTGCCTATGAGGATTATGTTGCCCTTGAGGGAGAACAGAAATCCAAGGAAGCCGGAAAGATGCGCGTTGAGGGTAAATCTTACGTTGTGAAAGATGGTGATGTTTTGCATTTTCTATTCAACGCATAAGGCGCTGCGCGCAGGCCATTTGCTTTTGCTGAGGGGCTTGGCAAAATAAGGCTGCATGCTCGGCCAGATTTTAAGCGCTTCAAAGGCTTTGATTGAACTCGCGCGTTTCAATGTTGGATATAGTCAAAGCGCTAAGAGAAGAAGCACTTGTCGGGCTGCGTATTTTTACAAAGACATGTCATTGGCGGTTTGGTAAATCGTCAAATGATGTTTGGATTGCGAAGGATGCAATCTTTCAACGCTGTAAGGCCAAACTATTGGGGGAGGGTTTATGTGCTTTGGAAGCAAAGCGGATGCGCAGCTAGCGCTACGCTGGGTTTTTATTTTTTTGCCAACGGGCTTTTTCTCGCACAATGCGTTAAACCATTCGATTTATTTTCTCTGGCTGGGGTGGGTTGTTTGGATGAAATTTCTTATAAAATTTAAAGCAAGAGTGCGGGCGCTGCGCGCCAGCTGAGGGCGTAGGGACGGACAAATTTTAAAAAGTGAAGGTTTCTTATATTTTCCGCTTGTTTTGCCAGCAGATAAAATTGTAGACCCATGAGCGGAGACGTGGCCGAGTGGTCGAAGGCGCTCCCCTGCTAAGGGAGTAGGCCCGGAAGGGTCTCGAGGGTTCGAATCCCTTCGTCTCCGCCA
>JADHOV010000064.1 GCA_016778765.1 Paracoccaceae bacterium
CGCCAGACGCGCTTAGCCCATCACCGCTAAGCGGCCCGGGCGTGCATAAGAATGCGCCCAATTGCGGCGCCATTGGCCAGGCTTTGGCCTGCATCATCAATTCAGGCAGATCCCAAATCACCTGCATTTCAACAACCCGGCCATCTTCAATCCGGAAAAACTCGTGATAGCGCATATGCGCCAAATGCCCAGTTGGCGGAATATCCGCAAACTGCGCCAAGAATGTGCCCATATAATTGCCCATCGTGCCAATCCAATCCTGGCCTTCAGGCGAGGTGCCAGCCAATAAGATTAAATCGCGCCGCTCAAGATCGGGCAGCGCTGTTATCAAGGGCTGATAGATCGTGTCATAAATTTTTTCAGCGCCGTAAAGATCGCCAAAAGGGTGACACATATGAAGCGTAATATCGGGGGCGCATAAATTGCTTAATGCATGGCGAATATGCGCCGCATCTTCAAAATCTGCCATCGCTCTGCGCCAAGGCAACAAAACCGCTTTTAATGTTTCAGCTGGCGCGGCGATGCTCATTCTGCGGCTGCTCCATAAGGCACATTTTGCCCCCCATAGCGGCGCACCCTCAGATTGCACTGCTCGGCATGCCCCACAAAACCTTCCAACATGCATAAACGGCTGCCATAGGCACCAATTTCAGCCGCAGCTTCATCGGTTAAAACTTTTTGGTAGCTATGCGTTTTCAGGAATTTTCCAACCCAGAGGCCGCCCGTATACCGGCCCGCTTTTTTGGTAGGCAATGTATGGTTGGTGCCAATCACCTTATCCCCATTTGCCACATTGGTGCGGGCACCCAAAAATAAAGCGCCATAACAGGTCATATGCTCTAAAAACCAATCATCGCGATCCGTCATCACCTGCACATGCTCTGAAGCGATTTCGTCAGCCACTTGCAGCATTTCTTCATAGGTCTCGCATAAGATCACTTCGCCATAATCTTCCCAGCTTACTTTCGCCGTACCGGCGGTGGGCAAGATGCGCAGGATGCGATCAATCTCAGCCAATGTTTGTTCGGCCAATTTCCGCGAATTGGTCACCAAAACCGCGGGCGAATTATATCCATGCTCTGCTTGGCCCAGCAAGTCAGTGGCGCAGAGCTCCGCATCTACTGTGTCATCCGCGATCACCATCGTTTCAGTGGGGCCTGCAAATAAATCAATCCCAACGCGCCCAAAAAGCTGGCGCTTTGCCTCGGCTACAAAGGCATTGCCCGGTCCCACAAGCAAATGCACCGGATCAATGCTCTGCGTCCCAAGCGCCATCGCCCCCACGGCCTGAATGCCCCCTAAAACGTAGATTTCATGCGCACCGCCCAAATGCATTGCGGCGATCACCGCAGGGTTTGGTTCGCCGTTAAAAGGCGGCGTGGCTGCGATAATCCGCGGCACCCCCGCAACGCTGGCGGTGGCAACCGACATATGCGCCGAGGCCACCATGGGAAATTTACCGCCCGGCACGTAGCATCCAACAGATTGCACTGGGATGTTTTTATGCCCCAAGATCACGCCGGGGAGCGTTTCCACTTCAATATCCAACATACTGTCGCGCTGCGCCTGCGCAAAATTGCGCACTTGCTCTTGGGCGAATTTAATATCCTGCATATCGCGCTTTGACACTTTAGCGATGATCGTTTGCACCTCCTCCTCGGTAAGGCGATAGGTTGGGCGATCATAATTATCAAATTTTACCGCCAATTCATGCACGGCCTCATCTCCGCGCATCTCGATATCTTTCAGCGTTGCGGCAACCGCAGTGGCCACTTTAGCATCATCTTCGGCTCGATCTGCCTCGGGCTTGCCCCGCTTTAAATATTCAATCGTCATCTCACCCATCCTTCCCATCAGGGCTTGGCGCTTGACGCACGCCCCGGTCATAAGCTTCCCACCCTTCGCCGCAAAACACATCATGGCCAAGCTGGGCCAGAACATGGGGAAAATCCACCATCACCCAATTGTCAGAGATCTTACCATCCTCCACTTTCCAAAAGTCCATATACCGGATCTCAATACGCTTCCCCGTCGCTTCAATACCCATGAAACATCCGCTATGGGTGGCTTCCTGGCGCCCAAAAGCCGCCGCCCATTCGCCCATAAACAGCCGCGCTTCATCAACGCACACCTTATCTGAAAAGGCGGCTTGAAACGGCTTTTGCCAATTGTTCTGAAATTCTGTCAGGCCAGACTTCGTGCCACAGCCTGCATTGCCCATCCAGCGGAAGCTTTCACTGAAAAACTCGCCGATATCGGCGATTCGGTGATCATTCAACCCATCTACCATAGCCTCGATAACAGCCCGCGTTTCGTCTGTTTTAGACATGTCCGTGTCGCGGCTAAGCGTGGCTTGTTCTGGGCGCGATCCCTTCATGCGCCCAAGCTCCTGTTTAAGCGTTTTTGAGCATCCGCAACTTTCATCTTTATCTGTTGGCACATCCAAACCTTACCCGCGCAGCTCATCCCTTAACCGCCCCTTGTGTCAGGCCCGATACAATCTGGCGCTGAAAGAACATCACTAAAATAAACAATGGTGCTGTAGCTGAGACCACAGAAGCCACGGCGAACATGATATTACCCTCTGTGTAGGTTGTTCCCAAAAACGCTGCTACCTGCGGTACCATCGTACGGTTTTCTTCCGATAATAACATCGCGGTAACCGCAAAATCATTATAGGCCAGTAAAAAGCTGAACAATCCTGTGGTAATCACCCCCGGCCACATCACCGGAATAATCACGTGCCGAAAGGCTTGGAATTGCGTGCAGCCATCAACCTTTGCGCTTTCATCTAATTCTTTAGGAATATTTTGAAAAAACGAATGCAGCATCCAAAGCGTGAAAGGCTGATTTATGGCCACCAGAACAATGATCGTGGTTGGCATCAAACCCCAGACATTCCACTGAAAAAACGGAAGCATATATCCGGCTACCAATGTGATGGGTGGCATTGCGCGAAAAATCAGAGCCGTGATCAATAAAATAAATGTATATCGATAATTAGAACGCGACAGCGCGTATCCACCCAAGGTTCCAATTGTCAGCGACGTACAGACCACAAAAAAACAAATGATGAATGTGTTGATGACATTTCGGTAGAAAGATTCTTGAATCCATGCGCCTTTATATCCTGCATCCGTGAAAGGGCTGCCATATTCGGCTTTGGTACGCTCGCCCGTTAAGGCATAAGTCCAATCAGCAATAGAGAAAAAATCCAGTTCAACTTTAAAGCTACCCCACGCCGTCCATAAAAAAGGAAAAGCGGCCATGATCAGCCAAAGACCCGCAAATCCGTAAATCAAGATTTGCAAACCAAGTGGTTGCTTGCGGGCGCGGCTGCTCATCTTAAGTTTTCCCTTTAAAATCATTCCATGTGCGCACCAAAACCGGCAATAATAAAATTGACACGCCGATAATGGTCAGCACTGAAGAGGCAGATGCCGATGATAATTGCCGCGTTTCTCCGCCTAGATCATTGAAGATAAACCAGCTGATACTGGTCGCATGCGCGGCAGCATTAAACCCCACAATCGGTTCAAAAACGCGAAAATTATCCATCAATTGGATCAAGGCCACGAAGGTGACCAACGGCATCAAATGCGGAACCACGACATATCGAATGCGCTGTAAGCGTGTTGCACCATCGATTTCTGCCGCCTCAATCTGATCCATAGGCAAGGTTTGTAAACCTGCGTAGAAAATAACAAAAGCAAATGGTGCTGCATGCCAAATGCCGTAGACAATTAAGGAGATCCACATCAATCCTGTCGAAGCTTTAAGAGAAAGGTCAGGATCTGATACAAGCCATTGCAACGCAGTGCCCAAAATACCACGGCTGTCAATCATCCAAAACAGCACCAACGCCCCGATCAAAGGTGTAACCACAAAAGGCAGAAGCGAAAAGAAGATCACCACGCCCTTCAACCAAGCGTGTAAAGAGTTTACGGCAAGGGCAATCAAGAGCCCAAAAATAATGACGGCCGGCGTAACCACGAAGGTGAATGTCAAAGTGAAGGCCATAGCCCTGTAAAACGGCAAATTGCTTAAACCCTCAACAAACCCTGACCATGTGGCCGTATCGCGCCACATGCCAGCAACCTCCGAAACGGCTAAATGACCACGGTCGAAAAAAATATCCAAGCCTACGAAACGGCCCAGTGGTTCGGAGGCGCGCAACGCGGCGGTTGCCTCTTGGTCGACAGTGGTTTCCATTGTGCACCCCACCAGCGGCGTGCATGTTTCAACCTCAATCAAGACAGCTGAATGCGGGGCATAAATCGACTGCATCACCACCGATAGAATCGGAAATGCAATAAATAAAAGCATTGCCGCTGCCGTGGGCAGAAAAAACCAGAAAAATGTACTGTGACGCATAAACTTGGGCTTCCAATTGAAGCCAGGGAACCAACGATCCCCTGGCCTTAAGGTTTACTGCAAGAAGCCTTTTTCTTTTGCAGCAGCAATATAAGCAGCCTCGACATCAGCAAGCGCTTGCTCTGCAGATTCTTTACCTTGCATGAAATCTGACAACTCATTGCCCAGCGCCGAATGCATTAGCCCCATATACGGCAACATCGGGTAGGGGGTTGTTGCCATTTTCGCCGCTTCGAATACGCCGACAGCAGCATCCGTTGGGGTGTAGCCATCGATTAGCCACACGGCTTGCGTTCTAACTGCCTCATCCTCCATTTTGGCTGGACGGATTGCATTCGTTAAGGCAACAAACGTAGCCTCGGCTTCGGCATCGCTGACGTTTTTGGCAACGGTCCAGCCATCCCACCATAATGTTGAGGCTGGGGTTGAACCGCCACCAACGGTCATCGGACCCGCGATTGCATGACCATTTTTCACGGCTTCGGTTACACCTTCGGCTGTTGTTTGCGATGCAGCGCGAGAGCCCCACATGTTTAATAGCGCAATATTACCCGCGCGATATTCAGCATTTGTTGCATTCGAATCATGCGTCAAAAAATCGGGATTCATGTATTCTGACAAAGATTTCATCATCCCCAAAGCATTTACGCCAGCCTCAGAGTTGATATTTGGCTCTGCAGACCCTGCTTTGAAATGTGATCCGCCAAAACCCAAAAACATATTGTTGAATTCTTGCGCCAAATTCCATCCGGCTGCATATGCCCCACCAATCGGATTTTCCATTATCCCTTGATCACGGATCATTTTGGCTGCGGCCAGCATATCTTCATAAGTTTTTGGAGGTTCCACGCCGATCTGATCCAAAACATCACTGCGATACATCAAGTGTTGCGCATTGGCCATGAAAGCAACCGCCATCACCTTGCCACCGACTTTGATCAATTGACTCGATTGCAGATCTTGGCCGTGCTTTGCAACAAGGTCATCGAGGGGCCGGATTACATCCTCATTCATTAAAGCCACAATTGACGAGTTTGCCACAATTGCAGATGTGTATTCTGCAGGGTTACCTTGCATACCCGGTACGTTGAGGCTTTGATGGTCTTTAGTCAAATTGGTGGTAACCTCAGCACCGCTGCATTCCTGCGCGCCGGCCCCGACGGTTTGAATCGCAGGAAATTCATTGCCCACGATACTTACCCGCGCCGATATCTCACACGCGAATGAAGACGATCCTGCCATCACCGCCAAGGCGCTGACGAGCGCTACTTTTTTCAAAAACATCTTGTCTGTCTCCCTAGTTGCGGATGTGCTGGAACCCGGCCATCCGATTGCACCGTCTAAAACGGCAGTTATAAGGGACTTAGCCCCCAATTCGCGCCCCTGTTTGAGCATCAAACAAGTGACACAATTCTGTTGGAATCCGAAAAGAAACCTCATCTTCTATTGCAGCACGGTAATTTTTATCAGCCTTCACCGCGACCAAAGCCCCGGATAAGCGCACCGAAACCATGGTCGCATCGCCCAATAATTCCTGCGTATAAATCGGCGCTGTTATATTGCCACCTACATCAACGACCTGTGCATCTTCGGCACGAAACCCTAAAGTGACAGGCCCATCTGGAACCTCGCCAACCTCGATCTGTGTATGCTCAGCGCTGAACACTCCGTTCGACACCTGACCTTCAATCAAATTCATTGCAGGATTTCCGATGAAACTTGCAACAAAGGCATTGGCTGGGCGATCGTAAATTTCTGTAGGCGAACCAACCTGCTGCACCACCCCTTCCTTCATCACAACGACACGGTCCGCCAAGGTCATCGCTTCGATCTGATCATGGGTCACATAGATTGTGGTAACCTTCAATTCATGGCTTAGGTTTTTGATTTGTGCGCGGGTTGAGACGCGCAATTTAGCATCCAAATTTGAAAGGGGCTCATCCATTAAAAACAGATTTGGTTCGCGAACGATCGCGCGCCCCAAAGCCACACGCTGGCGTTGACCACCGGACAACTCTGCCGGTTTTCGGTGCAAAAAATCATCCAACTCAACCATGGCGCTGGCACGGCGCACTTTTGCATCATGCAATTTGGGGTCGGTGCCGCGAACTTTCAGAGGGAACCGGATGTTTTCATAAACATTCATATTCGGGTAAAGCGCATAGCTTTGAAACACCATGGCCACATCTCGGTCTTTGGGCTCAAGATCGTTGATCCGCTTGCCATCCACTATAATGTCACCCGAAGTTGCGTCTTCGAGCCCCGCGATCATCCGCATCGTGGTCGTCTTCCCGCAGCCTGAAGGACCAAGCAGAACCAAAAACTCTTTATCCGCAATGGTAAGGTTGAAATCATCCACAGCAACAAAGCTGCCCCATCGCTTTGACAGGTTACGCAACTGGATTTCAGCCATTAATTCTCCCCAACGAAAATTCTCGTCTCCGCCAAAATAAACACTAGACTCAGAGCAATGAATTTGGCAAGTGATTTTCGCATACGCATGCAAAATTATAGAACGACAGAGGTGGATATGGATTTTTCTGAACAAAAACAGTTAGTTAAAAAATTTTATGCAGATCTAGATGCCGCCTCTGAACAGGACCTCCCAGCGATCTTGGAACAATATTGCGGCGCCGATTATTTTTGGCGTGGTTTCCATCCTTTCAACGAGCTGCAAGGTGCAGAGCAAGTTGCAACAACGTTTTGGCAACCCCTGCGCACAGCCTTGACCTCACTGCAACGCCGAATGGATATTTTTATGGCGGGTGAAAACAAAATGCCCAATCATGAAGGCGTTTGGGTGATCTCAATGGGTCATTTGATGGGATTATTTGATACCCCTTGGTTGGGTCTTGCGCCAACTGGTAAGATTGCAATGCTGCGCTATTGCGAGTTTCATAAAGTTGAACAGGGCAAAATCACAGAAACCGCGATGTTTTTTGATATCCCGCATCTGATGATGCAAGCCGGTTTAAGCCCCTTTCCACCGCAAACCGCAGCGCATTTGGTTCAACCCGGCCCATTGACACATGAAGGGTTGATGTTTGATCCGCAGGATCCAGAAGAAGGGCGTAAAACGCTTGCCGCGATCGAATATATGGTTGGCGATATAAAAACGTGGAAAGGTGGGCGCGAGGAACCATTGGTCGATGAGCTGCGGCGCAGTTGGACAGAAGATATGATCTGGTGGGGGCCGGCTGGCATTGGTGCCACCTATACGATCGAGCGCTATGCAAAGCAGCATTCCGGCCCCTTTCGCGCAGGGTTTAAAGACCGCATTTTCAACGGGCATCTCTGTCGGATTGCCGAGGGTCAGTTTGGTGGATTCTTTGGTTGGCCAAACCTGAGCCTCACCCCAACCGGCGGTTTTATGGGCATGCCGGCCAGCACTTTAGCGGGAGATATGCGGGTTATTGATATGTATCGGCGCGAAGGAGACAAACTGGCCGAGAATTGGATTTTTATCGACCTGCTTCATTTTTGGAAAATGCAGGGCGTGGATATTCTAGAGCGCATGCAAACCGTTGCACGCACCTAAGGCAACTGCAGGCGGCCCCCGCTTTCGCCAAAGGGGCCCAGATTAGGCCATAGTTTTGCTTGGTTAAAGCCTCTCTTTTACAAGATCGCTGACCAGGCTGCGCAGGGGCTCCGGATCAGGCCAAGCCGATCAACGCTTTTTGCAAAAAACATTAGCCAAAAGGAGGTAGACCCCCCCGCTTTGGCGTCCAAAACATCCTGCTGCTCGGCGGCTGCGGCTGCAGCTGTGACAACGCGCCACCACAAGGTGCCCGGATGCGACAGCCGATGGTGCCGCCGAGACCAGAGTAGATCAAAGCATGATGCTGCGCGCATATTTGAACATACCGCCGCGCTGGTTTGGGAAACGAAACCCATATGCGTTTTAAAAAGAAATTTATTTCTTCCAACTCACTATCCCTCTATCTCTTGTAGGATGCGCCTGCGGTAAAAACTGCCACGAGGGGCTTTTGACACCACGACACGCAGGGAATAGGGATCTTCACAATGGGTCTAAACAAAGAATTGGAAGGATTTATGGTGGTCTCGCTAGAACAGGCGGTGGCAGCACCTTATTGCGGCACCTTGCTGGCTGATGCAGGGGCCAGAGTGATTAAAATAGAGCGG
>JADHOV010000065.1 GCA_016778765.1 Paracoccaceae bacterium
GAGCGGCAAGTTCGCGTTTGGCGACCTGTTGCAAGGCGTTGCGCGCTTGCGTTTCCTCGGTGATATCCATCGACAGGATATAAGCGCCTTCGATGCCCGTTTCTTTTACATCAGGCGTGAAGGCCACGCGAATGCGCCTGGCGCTGAGATCATCGGTGAATTCCAGCACGCTTGGAGTCCCCAAAAACGCTTCGCGTAATTTTGGCGAAATTTGGTTATAGGTGGGCGCGCCGAGCACCTCGGATATAGGCCGGCCAATAATGTCATTTGGTCTGTCCGGCAACACCATAGATAGACGTCGATTGGAATACCGATAGCGCCCCTGGCGATCCACATGCGCCACATGGGCCGGAATCATTTCGCTTGTCAGGCGGGTGCGCGATTCGATTTCTGTAAGTTCGCGCTTGGCTTCCTCGAGCGCTGCGATACTGGACTCTAATTGCCGATTTTTCGCGGCCAGTTCCTCTGAATAGGATAAAAGCTGGTCTGAAAGCTCTTCAGAGCGCAGGCGCAATAAGTTTTCTTGTTTTTTTGTTTGTGTTATGTCGGTGTAGACGGTGACCCAACCGCCTTGCGGCAAAGGGGCGCCTTCGATGCTGATCACTTGCCCATTGGCGCGGATACGTTCTACGTAATGCGGCTCGAAGGCCTTTGCGATATCAACTTTTTCCTGGATAAAGGCTTCCGCATTTGCAACATCACCATATTCCCCGCTTTCAACCAAATAGCGGATTGTGTCTTCAAATTTAGCGCCCGGTGTTGTTAGGGATTTAGGAAGGTTAAACATTTCCCCGTGGCGTTGATTGCACAAAGCAAGCTCAAGATCTTTGTTATAGATCGACAGCGCTTGTTGAATCAAATTTAGCCCCGCCTGCGTCATGGCATTGGGATCGGTAAAGCGCTGCTCCATGGTGATGTCCTTCGGTTACGCCAAAGGGAAACGTGAAACATTCGAAAAAACAAGTGGCTGCTCAAAAAAAAACTACAGATTGAAACAATTTGTAAGATTTCAGAAATTATCAAGAAACGATTGTCGCGCAGGTTTCTGCTAGAACAGACGAGATGGCAAAAGCCGCAGCCCTGTTCGCAAGGGAGGATAAACATTTTGACACAGACGTCACAGGCGCTTGATGATCTGCGCTCTTTGCCGCATTTGCTGCGCAAAAATGCCAGCCGGTTTCCTGATCGCCCTGCCTTGCGGGAGAAGGAATTGGGTATTTGGCAAACCTGGACATGGGCGCAGGCCGAGCGCGAGATCACGAATATGGCATTGGGCTTGATTGAGCTTGGCGTCAAAGAGGGCGATTATGTTGCTGTGATCGGGCGCAATCGCCCCTATATTTACGGATCACTTGTGGCCGTTCAAATGGCGGGCGCTGTGCCCGTGCCGCTCTATCAAGACGCTGTGGCCGAAGAAATGTCGTATGTTTTAGAACATTGTGGCGCGCGGTTTGTGATTGCAGGCGATCAAGAGCAGGTTGATAAAGTTCTTGAAATTCAAGATGATTTAAAGGATTTTGAACATCTCATTTATCTCGATGCGCGGGGCATGCGCAAATACGATCACAGCAGATTGCATGATTTAAGAGCGCTGCAGCAAAGCGGTCTGGCTGCGGCCGACGGTTTGCAAAAAGAACTGGATTCCCGTGTTGAGGCGCAAACCTTTGAGACAACATGCGTGATGCTTTATACATCAGGCACGACGGGTAAGCCCAAAGGGGTTGTGTTAAGCAACCGAAATATCATCATTTCGGCAAAGAATGCCTGCGAATTTGATGGGCTGAAGGAAACCGATAGCTTGCTGTCTTATTTGCCGATCGCGTGGGTGGGCGATTTCATTTTCTCGGTCGGGCAATCTTATTATGCGGCCTTGTGCATAAATTGCCCTGAAAGCCAGGAAACGGTTCTGTCTGATTTGCGTGAAATCGGACCTAGCTATTATTTTGCGCCGCCGCGAGTTTTTGAAAGCATGCTCACGTCGGTGGTGCTGCGGATGCAGGATGCAAGCCGCATCAAGCAAGGCATGTACAGATATTTCATGGCGCATGCCAGCAGGGTGGGTCAGGATATTCTGGATGGCAACGCGGTTTCGGCTTTGGATCGCTTGATCTATCTGATTGGTGATGCGGTCATTTATAGCCCGCTTAAAAACGTGCTTGGGCTTAGCCGGGTGCGCGTTGGATATACCGCAGGCGAGGCTATCGGGCCTGAAATATTTGATTTCTTCCGCTCTATGGGTATCAATCTGAAGCAGCTTTATGGGCAAACGGAAGCGTCGGTTTTTGTGACTGTGCAACCTGATGGGCAAGTTTATTCGGATACGGTTGGGGTGCCTGCACCGGATGTTGAAGTGAAAATCGCGGAGAGTGGAGAGGTATTCTATCGCTCGCCCGGGGCCTTTGTCGAATATTATAAAAGTCCTGAAAGCACGGCCGAAACGAAAGATCCTGAAGGTTGGGTGGCCACGGGGGATGCGGGTTTCTTTGATCCTGAAAATGGTCATCTTAGAATTATTGATCGCGCAAAAGACGTTGCTAAAATGACTAATGGATCAATGTTTGCGCCGAAATATGTGGAAAATAAACTTAAATTTTACCCAAATATTTTGGAATGCGTGGTGTTTGGTGCGGGCCGAGATCGGTGCATGGCTTTCGTGAATATCGATCTGGCCGCTGTTGGCAATTGGGCCGAGCGCAATAATATTGCCTATTCAAGCTATCAGGAATTGGCGGGCCATCCAGAGGTGCTTCGCGTTATCCGGGGCCATATCGAAGAGGTGAATGTTAAAATTGCGCAGGATGCGATGTTGTCGGGCTGCCAAGTACATCGGTTTTTGGTGCTTCATAAAGAGCTGGATGCGGATGATGGGGAAATGACTCGCACGCGCAAAGTGCGCCGCAGTGTGATTGCGGAAAAATTCTCGGATCTGGTTGAAGCGCTGTATAGCGGCGCTCAGAATGTCTTTACCGAAACAGAGGTCACCTATGAAGACGGACGAAAAGGTAAAATTTCGGCCACTCTGGAAATTCGAGATGTCAAAACCGTAGCGGTCTCGGGCCGCATCGCGGCAGAATAAGGCGGGCAGAGGTGTTGGATAGTCAGGTAACGCAAACCACGGCTGATGGGCGTAAAATCGGCGGTGTCATGATGGAAATGAAAAATATCACCCTGCGCTTCGGCGGCGTGGTGGCGATCAAAGATATTTCATTTGATATTCTTGAAGGCGAGATCCGCGCCATTATAGGGCCCAACGGCGCCGGCAAATCATCAATGCTCAACGTGATTTCTGGATTTTACCATCCCCAGGATGGGGAAGTGTGGTTTCATGGAGGAAAACGCCCTGCGGTGAAGCCTTATGAAGTGGCCCGGCAGGGCATCGCGCGCACCTTTCAAAACATTGCGCTGTTCGAAGGTATGACGGTGCTGGACAATGTGATGACGGGCCGGTTGACCCAGATGAAATCGGGCGTGTTTCAACAGGCGCTCTGGTGGGGCGCCGCCGAACGTGAAGAGCTGGAAAATCGAGAAATATGTGAAAAGGTGATTGATTTCTTGGAAATTCAGTCGATTCGAAAAACTCCAGTGGCACGTCTGCCCTATGGTTTGAAAAAGCGCGTCGAACTGGCCCGTGCGCTGGCCTCTGAGCCAAAGCTGCTATTGTTGGATGAGCCGATGGCCGGAATGAATGTGGAAGAAAAAGAAGATATGTCGCGCTTTATTCTGGATGTGAATGATGAATTTGGCACCACAATCGCATTAATCGAGCATGATATGGGGGTTGTGATGGATTTATCAGATCGTGTTGTTGTTATGGATTATGGCCGGAAAATCGGCGATGGCACGCCTGATGAGGTACGAAATAATCAGGCCGTGATTGATGCGTATTTGGGAGTGAGCCATGATTGAGACCAGCGCGCGATTGGATGCCATGAAGCTGATGTGTAACGTTGCACAGTCTGAAAGGACAATCTGATGCCAGAACAGCTGATTTTTGGAATGGAAGTGTTTTTGAACGGCCTGATGGCTGGCGTTCTCTATGCTTTGGTCGCCTTGGGCTTTGTGCTCATTTACAAAGCTTCGGGTATTTTCAATTATGCACAAGGTGTTATGGCCCTGTTTGCAGCGATGACCTTAGTGGGCATTATGGAAGGCAGGGTACCTTTTGCACATTTGATTAACGCGATTCTCGGTACTAAAATCCATCATTTTGGATGGCATGTGAACGCTGTATTCGGCCTAATCCTAACCATGTTGATAATGCTATTGCTTGCCGTTTTAGTGCAAAAGGTGATTTTCAAACATTTGGTGAATCAAGAGGGAATCATTTTGTTCATGGCCACCATCGGCCTTGCCTATTTTATGGAGGGTATGGGCGATTTAATGTGGGGAGGTGACATCAAAAAATTGGATGTTGGCCTTCCGCAAGGCATCAATTTGTGGATCGATGAAACCACATATAATATTTTTGATTATGGGTTTTTCATCGATAACCTAGATATCTACGCAACTGTCATTGCCTTTATCTTGGTTTTGGCTCTGATAGGCTTTTCTCAATATACCAAGCAAGGGCGCGCGATGCGTGCAGTGGCCGATGATCATCAGGCCGCTCTCTCTGTCGGGGTTTCGCTGAATTTTATTTGGATTATGGTGTGGACGCTTGCCGGCTTCGTGGCATTGGTAGCTGGGATTGTTTGGGGAACCAAATCGGGCGTTCAATTTTCATTATCGCTGATCGCGCTAAAAGCTTTGCCTGTTCTGATGTTGGGTGGGTTTACATCAATCCCAGGAGCGATCGTTGGCGGTCTGATCATTGGTGTTGGAGAGAAAATGTTCGAGTTTTTGATCGGCCCGTTGATCGGGGGCGCAACCGAAAACTGGTTTGCATATGTTTTGGCCCTGCTGTTTCTCGTCTTTAGGCCACAAGGCCTATTTGGCGAAAAAATTATCGAAAGGGTGTAAATTATGTTGTATCGCGAAGCCGGTGATTTCAAAAAATCCTATAAGGAAGATAATCACACTTTCCCTATCAAGTTTGATCGATATCGCTACTATTTAGTGCTGGTTGTTGCTTTTGGTGTCATTCCTTTCCTTGTGAATGACTATTGGGCTAATGCAATTTTCCTACCCTTCCTGATCTATTCGATTGCCGCGATTGGGTTAAATATCTTGGTAGGTTATTGTGGGCAGGTTTCGCTGGGAACTGGCGGGTTTATGGCGGTAGGCGCCTATGCTGTTTATAAGCTTATGACGTCTTTTCCCGATGTAAATATAATTATCCATATCATTCTGGCTGGGGGAGTTACGGCGATGGTCGGGGTGTTATTCGGATTGCCCAGTCTCCGTATCAAAGGCTTCTATCTTGCGGTAGCAACGCTCGCGGCGCAATTCTTTTTGGTTTGGGTCTTCAACAGGGTTCCGTGGTTTTACAATTATTCGGCGTCAGGCCAAATTAACGCACCGGAACGGCTTTTATTTGGAGTTCCGATCACCGGAGCGAACACGGATGCTTGGGTGGCCTATTTGGTCTGTCTGATATTTGTGACCGTGAGCGCTATCATTGCCCGTAATATGACGCGTGGTGCGCTGGGCCGCTCTTGGATGGCGATACGTGATATGGATATCGCTGCAGAAATTATTGGGGTTAATCCGTTGCGCGCAAAGCTAACTGCTTTTGCGGCCAGCTCCTTTTTTGTAGGAATTTCGGGCGCTCTTTATTTTGTTGTTTATCTTGGCGCTATTGAAGTGGGAGAAGTATTTGGCATCACAAAATCATTCTTAGTCTTATTCATGATTATTATTGGAGGTCTGGGATCGATTTTTGGCAGTTTTGCAGGCGCTGCATTTCTCGTTTTGCTGCCGGTCCTGCTGAAGAATGTTCTTGTAGGTTCTTGGGGATGGCAGACCGATGTTGCTGCGCATCTTGAGTTTATGATTGTCGGGGGCTTGATTGTGGGCTTTTTAATTCTTGAACCTCACGGATTGGCGCAGCTTTGGAAATTGGGGAAAGAAAAGCTTCGTGCTTGGCCTTTTCCTTACTAAGACCCGGCCCTCACGGTTTGAGGGGCGGTACTACATAAATCGGATTGAACTAGGAGGAAAATACCGATGTTTAAGAAGACATTAACAGCGACGGTGGCTACGATTATGTTCGCCGCGCCCGCGATGGCGGAACTAGTAGTTCCGTGGTTCGCATATAGAACAGGGGCCTATGCACCGAGCGGCATTCCCTTGGTGGACGGGATCAATGATTATTTCACCATGGTGAATGAGCGTGATGGTGGTATCGGTGGTGTTCCCGTGCGTGTTCTAGAATGCGAAACGGGATACAACACGGAAAAAAGTGTTGAATGTTATGAATCAACCAAAGCCGAAGGTTCTTTGGTTTATCAACCTATGAGTACGGGCGTGACTTATCAGTTGATTCCTAAAGCGACGTCCGATGGAATTGCCCTTCATACATTGGGTTATGGGCGGACATCCGCTGCCAATGGGCGTGTGTTCTCTAATGTGTTTAACTATCCTGCGAATTACTGGACAGGGGCTTCTGTGGCGGTGAACCACCTGCTCGATCTGAACGGTGGTGATATGGCTGGCAAAAAGGTAACGCTGGTTTATCATAACTCTGCTTATGGGAGAGAGCCGATCCGGGTGCTTGAGACTCTTTCTGAAAAGCATGGGTTCGATTTTAACGCGATTCCAGTTGACCATCCCGGCCAAGAGCAAAAATCGCAATGGCTACAAATTCGTCGTGAAAAGCCTGATTATGTGTTGATGTGGGGCTGGGGAGTGATGAACTCAGTAGCGATCAACGAAGCGGCTAATATCCGCTTTCCTATGGAAAACTTCATCGGCGTATGGTGGTCAGGTTCTGAAAACGATGTAATTCCAGCCGGCATCCGCGCGGATGGATATAAATCACTCGCGTTGAATGCACCGGGAATGGAATATGGTATTTTTGATGAACTCAAAACGCATGTGTTTGACAAAGGACTTACAGCAGGCGCGGGTGATCAGATAGGCTCGGTTATTTATAATCGCGCTCTTTATATTGGCTTCTTAACCCATATGGCGATTGCTAAAGCGCAGGAAGTCACTGGCGTAGCTGATATTTCTCAAGCCGACATGATCAAGGGTATGGAGGCGCTGGACATCACAGACGAATTGATGGCTGCAAATGGCTTATCGGGTTTTGCTCCCTCATTTAGCGTTTCTTGTGAAGATCACGGTGGCTCAGGTTTGGGTGCTGTTCAGCAATGGAATGCTAAGGAAGGGACTTGGAGTTTGATCACCGATTTCATCGAGCCTGATATGAGCGTGATTGCACCGCTGATCAAAGAAGACTCAGAGGCATTTGCTAAAGAAAACAACATTGCAATGAGATGTAACTAAATAGTCCGAGCGGCCGCGCCTTGGCGTGGCCGCTTGTTTTTTCGAGGATAATAAATATGACATCGAAGGAAAATAACTCTTCAATCTTGTTGGATGTGAACAATATCGAAGTGATTTATAATCATGTGATCCTCGTTTTGCGTGGCGTTTCGCTAGCCGTGCCCAAAGGTGGAATTGTGGCCTTGCTGGGGGGGAACGGGGCGGGAAAAACTACCACGTTGAAGGCTGTTTCGAACCTTCTGCATTCCGAGCGTGGCGAGGTAACTAAAGGCTTTGTCAGTTACCGGGGGACGGAAATTCATGGGTCTGATCCAGCTGATATGGTCCGCCGCGGGGTGATCCAAGTGATGGAAGGGCGGCATTGTTTTGAGCATTTGACCGTCGAAGAAAATCTTTTGACCGGCGCTTATACGCGCAGCGATAGCAAAGCCGATATCCAAGCCGATTTGGATAAGGTCTATACGTATTTCCCACGTTTGAAAGAGCGCCGCAAATCGCAAGCTGGATATACCTCTGGTGGCGAACAACAGATGTGTGCGATTGGCCGTGCTTTGATGTCGCAACCTGAAACCGTGTTGCTGGATGAGCCGTCTATGGGGTTGGCGCCGCAATTGGTGGAAGAGATTTTTCAAATTGTGCGCAATTTAAATGAAAAGGAAGGGGTGACCTTCCTTCTTGCTGAGCAGAATACCAATGTAGCACTGCGCTATGCGCATTATGGGTATATTTTAGAATCTGGCCGAGTGGTCATGGATGGACCTGCTGCGGAATTGCGCGAAAACCCTGATGTTAAAGAATTTTATCTGGGCATGTCGGATGAAGGCCGCAAATCCTTCCGCAATGTGCGCAGCTATCGGCGGCGCAAGCGTTGGCTAAACTAACCCCAATTTTAAGGGGCAATTGTAGGGCCGCCAGCCAATGTGCGGTTTGGTAAAATTTAGCATGATTGGGCCTGCCGAAAAGCGCAGGCCGGGATCTGGAGTGTAAAGATGCGCTATTTCGACGGCCTTGAAACCCAAACATCAGAGCAACGTGCCGCC
>JADHOV010000030.1 GCA_016778765.1 Paracoccaceae bacterium
CTATGACCACATTGCTCCAAAGCGCATCAAGGCGTTTTATCTGCTCTATATCAAAGCGTTCCAACTCTTCCCAATAACGCCCTGACGCAACATAATAGGCCAGCTCTTGCTCGCGGGCGAGCGCATGGGCTTTTTGCACCTTATCTATCTCAAAGGGTTTCGGACGCGGTTCTAACAGGCTGCGCCGGGGCGCGATCAAGCAGCTGGTCTCTTGTGACAGATTGGTGATTTCGCAACCCTGCGCAAGCGCAAGCGCATAAAGCCGCGCAGCTTTTGCCTCAAGCGAGATCAGCGTGATATCCTCGCGCAAAGGATCGGCCGTGCCGGTGCCATAGAAATGCGTTTTGCTGCTTTTGGGATAAGACATATCGCATCCCAAAAAAGCGATTTCCCGCGGGTTGTAATGCCCCAAAACCCAATAGGCGGTGGTGAATGCCATGGTTGCACCCGCATAGACAAACCCACCATATTGATTTTGTACGGGAACAAACTCAGCCTCGCCAATCAAGCGTTGCCGTGGCTTTAAATTTGTCGGCTGCCGCTCGGGCGGAAAATCATATGGAAAAACCAGGTCATCCCAATCCGGGCGCACTTGCCACGCGTTGTTGATCACCACAAGCTTATCAAACGGGTGTTCTGGCCAGTCTTTTGCCGCCATCACATTTGGACCAGAGCCAAGAATCGCAATGGACGGACGTTGTTCTTCTGACATTACAAAGCCCCTCTATCCGCTACCATTTGCATAACCAGCTCAGACGCAACGCGTTTTTATCAAGCGCTCTAAGAGCCCATTCCAAAAGCAATTCGGCGCTGCCGGCGGCTTTATACGCGGCGCCACGTATTCGCAAAGCCGCCCAGCACAGCCGTAATCTCGCTATCGCTGGCCTCGCTGGAAACGCATGCGATCATTCCAAGTTGCTTATCATCGCGCACCTCAACCACTGAAGCCTGTAGGCCCGCGTCACTCAAAGCTGCATTAAAGGTTCGTGTGATCGCGCGCTTGCGAAGATCAGGTTTAAAGACTTTGCCCACCGCCGTTTTTGGAAGCTCGTCCAAAATCTCAACATATTTTGGATGCGCGGCCCGCTCTGGTACATGCTCTTCACAAAATGCCTTCAATTCATCCGGCGTCACCTCACCATCGGCCACCAATTCAACATAAACGCAGGGCAATTCCCCTGAATGCACATCAGGTTGTCCAATCGCTCCTGCAAAGGCAACACTGGCATGGCCCAAAAGCGCTTCTTCAATTTGAGCAGGATCTATATTATGACCCCCGCGTATGATCAAATCTTTGGCGCGGCCTGTAATCCACAGATATCCATCCTCATCCAAGCGACCCAGATCACCGGTTCTTAAAAACGTATCTTCGTAATAAAGATCTACGTTCTTGGCCGCTTCGGTATAGGTATTGCCAGGCCACACCCCGGGGTTGGAAACGCAAATTTCACCAATTTCATTGGCCGCACATTCGACCAACTCACCTGCGCTGGAGCGCACGATTTTAACAGTTGTATACGGCAAGCGCACCCCAACTGATCCAACCTTTTTTAGGCCATCAGTGGGGTTGCACGAAACCAGAGCGGTAACCTCGGTCAGGCCATAGCCCTCAATTATGTTTACATTGCTTGCTTTTTCAAATCGTTTGAACAGTTCTAAAGGCAAGGGCGACGACCCGGAAAATGCATTTTTTACTGTTGATATATCTGCATCGACTGGACGCTGCATCAAGGCAGCTGCCGCTGTTGGAACTGTAATAATATATGTGATCTTCCAACGCTCGACCAATTTCCAAAAATTATCAAATACGCCCTCACCGCGATACCCAGCGGGCGTTGGGAAAATAACATGTGCACCGGAATGAAGCGCTGACATTAAAATTATATGACAAGCAAAGACATGAAACAAAGGCAGTGGACAAATGACGTTATCATCAACAGTAAAGCTTAAAACACCTCCGAGCCAGCCGTTATAAATCATCCCCGAATAGGTATGCTGCGCCACTTTGGGCATGCCTGTGGTGCCACCTGTATGGAACAGCGCCGCCACCCGGTCTTTTTGAATATCTTCGAAATTTAAGGTTGTGGCTTGCTGTGATAGCTTTTCGTTGAAATCCATCACCTCCGCATTATGCGAGACGGGGCTTTTTGGCCGTAGCAACGGCACCAACCATTTTTTAGGAGGCGTCAGATAACGGTTGAGATCAATTTCTAATACCGTTTTCACATTCGGCGCCTGCGCAACAGCCGCGGCTGTTTTTTGCCCGACATCGGTTTTGGGAAACGCCTTTAGGGTCACCACAACTTTGGCATTGGTTTCGCGCAAAATTGAAGAAATTTGATCCACGTTCAGCAAGGGGTTGATCGGGTTTACCACCCCTGCCACGGCCCCGCCCAAAATAGTAAGGGCGGTTTCGTTGCAATTGGGCAAAACAAAGGCCACGACATCTTCAGTCCCAACACCCAAGGCCCTGAACATATTCGCCGCCTGCGCGGTTTTCTTCTGCAAGCTGCGCCAGTTCAGAGTTTCCGCTTTATCCTGCGGACCCGAAAGCAACTGATAGCTGATCGCCGGGCGCTCGGGAAATTTATTGGCGGTTTCACTCAAAAGCCCAAAGAGCGTTTTGGCCACATCTCTTTGTTCCCAAGACATTTCTTTTTCAAACGCTAGTGAGTCTTCGATCGAAGCAAAGCCCATAAAATTCTCCCAATTTTATATATTTTTATCCCAGATAACTTTGCGGGAAGCGGGCTGGTTTTTCAAGAACTATAAGCTTTACACCGCAGTTTCTATAAGCGCCCCATCGGTGAATTGCAATTTTGCCAGCCTAGCGTAAAGCCCCCCTTGGCCCACCAGATCGTCATGCGTGCCGGTTGCAACCACGCCGCCTTGATCCAAGACAAGAATGCGGTCTGCTTTCTTCACGGTCGCCAAACGATGCGCCACAATCAGGGTCGTGCGGTCGCGGGCCAGTTCATCCACTGCCAATTGCACTGCCCGTTCGCTTTCCGCATCCAGCGCGCTCGTGGCTTCATCCAGCAAAAGCACAGAGGCATCGCGCAAAATTGCACGCGCAATCGCAATCCGTTGCTTTTGCCCACCCGACAGCAAAACCCCGCGCTCTCCCACATAAGTGTCAAAACCTTGAGGTAATTTGTTTATGAACTCGGTTGCAGCAGCGGCCTGAGCCGCTTTCAAAACCTCTTCATCGGTAGCATCCGGGCGACCAAATCGAATATTATCGCGCACCGAGGCGGCAAAAATAATTGGGTTTTGTGGCACCACGGCCATACGCTTGCGAAACGCGCTGCGGGTCAATTCGTTAAGGTTGATACCATCAAATAAGATCGCCCCATTTTGTGGATCAAAAAAGCGTAGTAGCAATTGGATAATGGTCGACTTCCCCGCTCCAGAAGGGCCTACAAGCGCCACCGTTTCACCCGGTTCCACCTCAAACGAGATATCCTTTAAAATCTGCGTTTCCGGCCGCATTGGATAGCGAAAAGAGACGTTTTGAAAACTTAATTTTCCCTTCGCATTCGCCGGAAGCGCCGTTGGAGACACAGGATCCAACACATGATCCTGCGATGACAAAAGCTCGACAAGTCGTTCCGTTGCGCCAGCGGCGCGCTGCAATTCGCTCCAAATCTCGGAAAGCGCGGCCACAGATCCCGCCACCATGATCGCGTAGATCAAAAATTGGATCAACGTGCCAGGGCTGATCAGATCGCTTCTTACGTCGCGGGCTCCAATCCACAAAACGCCAACGACGCCCGAAAATACCAGAAAAATGACGATCATCGTCATCAACGCGCGCGTATTCACTCTTTGAATTGCAACCAAATAACTTTTTTCGGTGACATCCGCGAAATCGGCTTGGGTTTGTGCTTCATGGGTAAAGGCTTGAACGGTTTGTACCGCGCCAAGCGATTCCGACGCGGTGCCAGAGCTGGCGGCGATCCAATCTTGATTGAGCTTGCTGAAGCGGCGCACACGCCGGCCAAGCGTTAAAATCGGAATGACCACGGCAGGCACGATCAACAACACCAACCCCGTCAGCTTCACCGAGGTGAGAAACATCAACGCCAAACCCCCGATAAAGATCAGTAAATTGCGCAAAGCGATTGAAATCGATGAGCCTAAGACCGATAGGATTAGGGTCGTATCGGTTGTGATGCGGCTCAGCACCTCTCCGGTAAGTATGTTGTCAAAAAAAGACGGGCTCATCATGATCACGCGATCAAAGACTGCCCGCCGGATATCTGCCACAACCCGCTCGCCAAGGCGCGTGACCAAGGAATAGCGCAGCGCGGTTCCCAAGGCCAAAAGGGCCGCGATGCCAAGCGCCGCCGCAAAATATTTATCCAATGTAGAATCGTCTGGAATACCAAAATTATCCACCACCCGGCGCACCGCCAACGGCAAGGTTAACGACACGCCTGCGGTCAGAATAAGCGCCAGAAATGCAGCGCCCATCAAAGCTTTATAGGGCAACAGAAAAGGTAATAAACCCTGCAATGCTGACAGTTTTTTTGATTTAGAGCGTTCTGTTTCGGCGAATTGGGGCGCGGTCTCTGCTGCCATGTGGTGATATCCTAAAGTTGCTTGGGCCTTGTAAAGCCGTAAGGCTGGGATAAGGTCAAGCAAAACTAAAGCCGACGCCGATGTAACTGCAATTTCCTGCAATCTTAGACTCGGTTATGCCGTATAACAAAAGCGCCTAAGCGTTGTGATCACCACATCCCAAAACTGTCAAAGACGGCATGAGCCTCGTTGAACTCTGACGGATCAAGCCCGCTCAGAAGAATGCCGCGCCCGGCAAAATCGATCCAAAGATCCTGATGATGGGCTTGCATATTCAGGTTATCAAACCCCGCTTGAGCAGCTTTACCATCGCGGGTCAGAAAGCAAAGCTGGTCTAAATTAGGATCAAAATCTTTTATAATATCAATCTCATTGCCCGATGGTGGCGCGAAAACAAAGCAATCTCGACCAGCCCCGCCGACAAGATAATCATGCCCTTCGCCCCCAAAAAGAACATCTTCTCCGGCTCCGCCAAACAAGCGATCATAGCCAGACCCACCTAATAAAAGATCATCTCCTCCGCCTGCTAACAAAATATCGTGCCCGCTCAAGCCCAGCAATGCATCAGCGCCCTCATTGCCGGCCACCGTAACGCCGGAATGGTCCCCGACCAAAGGCAACTGATGCGCAGGGGCTACGGGCGAGTCCGAGTTGGAGCTTAAAGAAAAGACCTCGAAAACGGCTTGCATAAACGAAACGCCGCTTGTTTCTGCCTCAAGCGCAGATAAAATCTTGGGCAAAGCTGCAACCTCTGAAGATGGCAGCGGAAACACGGTATCCGGCTGCGGCACGGCGAGCGTCACGCCGGGCTTTAAAGCCGGCTCCGCGGGTGCGGGCTCACTGCTGAGCCTTTCAGCCAATTCAACATCAAAATGCGATGCAAACTGAACGTCGATGCTTTTAAGATCCGCCTGCTGCAAGATCTGCCCAGCTGCGGTCTTTAATGTAAGGGTTTCATCTCCATGGCCGAGCCGCGCGCCATCCACCAGCGCATCAAAGTCCAATTGATCTACGCTGTAAAGCTCTGGCCAGAATGATAAATCCAATTGATCTACGCGAGGATCAAAATCAACGATCACGTCATGCGCGGCGTCAGCCCTCATCACGAAGCGGTCAGCACCCGCCCCCCCCGATAATGACTGGGTATAAGCTGCATCGATCAAAATATCCGCGCCTGCCCCGCCATAAAGATATCGATCGTTGGCGCTGGCAATCAAAATATTATGATCCTGATTCCCTTGAATGCCCTCTGATTTTTTCTGCCCCAGTTCCAGCTGGAAAAGGCCAATACCCGTTTGACCAGAAGACCGGCTTAACAACAGAAACTCGGATCCATTTTGCACAAACTCCAATTGCGAAACCGCCCCAAGTGCCCCGCCCTCGGCAGAGGAAAGGAATGTGCTTTGATGTAATAGAAGACCATCGGGCAAAAGCTCAAACACGCTGAGCCCGTTATCAGCCCCCGACACCGCAACGAAGCCGCGTCCGTCAAATTCGGCATAACTCAGCGCTGATGGATTAGAAAACCGCATCAGATGATCATCCAACAGGTGATCCACAGGGCGTAAGTGACCATTTTCGGCCACCCGCATGACGCTAACAGAATTGGTACCCTGCGCGGCTATTATCAAAAACCGTGCCCCATTTAACGAGGCAGCTTCAACATGCGTGATCCCAGCAATCGGCAAAGATTGCTTGGCTCCAATATCTTGCAAGAATGATATGTCATGGCCCGCGCCGAGATGAAAGCTGGACAGGCCTGCCTAAACCCCAGAGGCGGCATAAATAAAATAGCCTGACTCGCTGCGAATGGCAGCAAGATCAACCACATGATCGAGATAGTGGTGGGCTTGATCAGGAATTGATGCCCAAACCGGGCTTTCTTTCTGGCGCGGGTCATTCAGTAAGGCAAACCCATTTCCGGCGCGGGACCCAAGCGCAAACTGACTTGCGTTATCTTCAGCCAATTGAAGAATATGGGCACTTTGATTGAACTGCCCGCTCCCAAGGTTATGCCAAAAAAAGCTATTTGAAACACCAGAACCGCCGTCATGCCGATGACTGGCCGCCTGCAAATATGCCTCATCTATCCGATGCTGGATACCTGCGACCTGAAACTCATGATAATGCTCTGATTTCAACGCCCTTATGGTGCCCGTGTCAGAGGCCCCGATTTGCAGCGAAAACACAAATTCTTTGGCGTCTTGAAAATACAACGCGTGCAAATTGCCTTTAGCTGGGTCAGCCCAAAATCCGATCGGCCGTCGATCCGGTTCAAATTGCATTGCCCCAAACGCACCCTTCCAGTGAATATTAATCAACTCCCTACCCCCAAGCGTCCCCACGCATGGCTGTCAGGCTGAAGAAAACCCCCGCAAAAAGGCTTAATGAAACACGGCAATATTGCGGCACTTGCAAAAGATTAAATTTAACTTGTTACAGCTTCGCGCAAGATGGTGCAGATATCGGACAGCAAGTAGCGTTTGAAAACCGCCCTCGATATAATATATCGTGGCTCTGAATTTCAAAAATCTGAAACGCGCGCGGCGCGTGAACGCTGCAAAATGCGGGTGCATTTCGAAAAGCCGAGGGCGGCCCAATCTGCAACTCCGGCTTTAAAGGCCAACCCGCCTGTCAGATCCGAAAGCCGGCAAGACGGGCCAACATGTAAAAACCTATTAAGCCTTGGTTAAGGATGCGCGCCGCGCAGAGAGAAAGATTTAACCAGTTATCTGGCACTTTAGGCGTTGATGCTCCTTATTGACTGGCTGAAGTATGTTTGAACACTCGCCCCGCCTGACCCTCCCTTTTATACAACCCGCGCAAGCCCAAAAACACGTAACGCATAATCAAGCCATTCGCCAAATTGACGGATTAATCCACATGAGCGTCGTTTCGGATGCGCTCAGCACGCCGCCCACAGAGCAGGAAGAGGGTACCTGTTATCTGGTGCCCACAAACGCCCAAGATGGCTGGCAAGATGCCGCCTGGATGTTCTTGACGCCCAAAACCGGTTGGCGGCTCTTTGTTTCGGATCAGAAAAAACTGATGGTTTATCACGGGTCCGCATGGGTCGTTTTGGCAGATGCCAATCCGCATCACTCCCTTGACGCGCTTTCGATCCAAGCCACGACCACCGCAACCCAAAGGCTCGCGGTACAATCACACACAATCCTTTGGACCAGCATCAGCCAAAGCGATGACGCGACAGGAGGTATTGTTCACATCCTGAACAAAAATGCCGCATCGCAAGATAACGGATTGGTGTTTCAAAATAATTACAAGCCGCATCTTAGCATGGGGTGTTTTGGCTCAAATGATTTTAAGATCAGCCGTATAGATGAGGCGGGGACGCATCAAGACAGCCTGACCCTTGACAGCCAGAGCGGAATTTTATCAAGCCCCACATTGCCGCGCTTTGAGGCCGTGCTGAATTACGACTATCCGCTAAAGGAGAATGTTTGGCAACGCGTCCCGGTTAACGAAGGCAAATATAATGACCAGCTATGCTTTGATGCTGAGGCAAATCAGTTTCGCGCGCCCAGCGCTGGAACCTATTTCTTTTCAGCAAATGTGTTCTTGAAAAATACAGATGCGGTAGAACAAAGTTGCCAGATCAGATTTGACTGCCCGCTTGAGGGGGAAAGATCCCCCTCATTGCGCGTATTACCCGATCTTAAAAGCCACTCATCCGCAACGCTTTCAACCCAAAGCCTCGCGTATCTGGAAGAAGGTGATACCGTCGCGCTTCAGGCGCAATGCGCGCAAACAGGCGCAACTCTGCTTGCTGGGGCAACTGGGTTCTTGGGCTTTAAAATCGGATAAACCAGCAGGACCGGGCTTTTCATTCGGTCCAACGCGGCTCGATTTCAACAAGATTTTCTTAGTTTTGATCCGTTGATTTCAACAATTCCGGTAAGGAAGTTCGCACCGAATACCAGCGCGCAGGCACCGCACGATCTTTGGAGATATAAGATCGCAGAACCGGACCGTCGCAAAAATACAGTTCCATTTCCACGTCAAGCAACACATCCAACCAATAATCCTGACGTAAAATTGTGAAGGCGCCTTGTTCATTTTTTTGATCAAACAAATATTGAATTTGATCAAGACAGCGCAAGCTGCTCTCATAGTTTTTTTCTGCAATCAGCAACGGGTAAAAGGGAAGTTGCTGGGCAACAATTTCGCGCAGGCTTTGTTCTTCAACGGGCTCTTGTATCTCTTCTTGCCAAGGCGCAATGACGCTCTCTTGGCCCGCGTTTGCGGGCTGCTGTGTTTGACCAAACAATTCGCTTAAAAAGCCACCTTGTTGCGCAGACACAGGTTGGGCGCATAAGAGTCCAACCAATATAATCCGTTTTAAGCGTCTCACTTGGGCATTCCGTGTCTTTACCACTTCTCTTACCGTTACATCTAAAGCAAGGCGCTGCTAACGACCAGCCAGAAATAGTCTCTTCTTTGCTCAAATTCCCAAAACACATTGGTTTTTATGATCCTGCAGAAAAGCCTCACCCAAGGCGCCCTCAGCTTCTTGCGCTTAAAAGCCTGGCGCCAAAAACGTTGGTTTTAAATTTTGCGCCCTCTCATTTTGCGCTATACTTACTTTCTAAAATTGTCACTTTCAAAAAGGCCGCTTTCCCTATGACTGAATTTTCCCAAAAGATCTGCGTGGCATGCCAACCGGATGCCGAACCTGCCAGCGCTGCAGAATTGGCTGACTTTTTGGCCAAGAACCCAAATTGGGCGATGACCCATCGCGATAGTGTCAAACGCATCGAGCGCAGCTATAACTTCAAGAACTTTCAAGACGCGCTCACCTTTACGAATGCGGTGGGCGAGGTGGCCGAGCAAGAAGGCCATCATCCCAGCATTCAGACCGAATGGGGCAAAGTGATCGTTACCTGGTGGAGCCATAAAATTGCAGATTTACATTTGAATGATCTGATCTTGGCCGCGCGCTGCGATAGACGCTACGATCTTCAAATGGCAAAACAGCCCGTTTAAACCGTCAGAGCCATCCAATCCCCAGCGTGGGCGCTTGTGCATATTAAAGAGACTCTGTGCTTAAATTGAACAGTCCTCATTTTACGATTTTTATGCTATAAGTCTTAAATGGAGGAGAAAACATGTCAAACGAGCAGGGAAATTTAAAGGGCGCAGGCATCTCACTGATCATCATTATCGCAATTATGGTGGTTTTTCCACTTGTGGTAAATCTCATCACGACTTCCTATTGATGGATCTGTGAAAGCGCCAGATAAGGCCCAAGACTGAAACGCAGCCGTGATCGATGATCAATAAGGCAAGAAGCGACAAGACCGCTTCAAATGCGCCTTCGCAGCGATAAAAAACGGATTGGGGGCCGCCCAGAGGCGCCCTTGCTTTCGTGATCTTTAGCATTAAGCTTCTCTAGACCGGCACTAAAGGATCTCAACAGGGCCAGCGCGCCCGAGGGGCACCAAAGCACTGCCTAAAGAGCCCCGCTGGATGAGAAAGGCACAGCGTGTACGCAGTAAAACTGGTCTTAAATATAATAAGCCTAGCCTTGAACACGGCTATTTTTGTCTTGATTGCTCTGCCAATTATCGACCGCAGCGGTTTTTTACAGGTTGACTGGCGGCCAGAGCTGACCTTTGCGGCAGAGTTGGCTCTGGCACCAGCAATCAAAAGCCAGGCCAGCGCACCGCCAGCCCAATTCGATCAACGCATTTCTCTTCCCATTGCGCGATTAGAGGCGCCCCAACTGGGCCAACATCAAACGGTCTCTTCTTATACCAGCGAAGCCTCTTCCCTACGTCGTCTGCTTGATAAGGCCCAGCAACCAGCGCAGCGCTGGGTTTCCATTGAAGATCAAACTGACACCGCTTTCATGCAGGCCAAACGCCATAAACCACCCTGCCCAACCTCAAACTTTGCACCCTGGAGCGATTGCTTCGGCCGTTTTGAATTGCCTTGGGGGGCGATTTATCAGGGCGTCTGGCAGCAGGACCAATTTAATGGCATAGGCAAATTATTATTGGAAAATGGCGAATTATTTCAGGGCTATTTTAAAAACAACCGCCGCCACGGGCTGGGGGTTTTGCTTAAACAAGATGGCAGCCGCGTAAGCGGCACCTGGCAAAATGGAGGATTGCTAAAATGAGCGCTTTACCAAAGCGGGCACTCCAAACTAACCTGTGTAACCGGTTATTTTAACAGGCCTCAAACTAGGCCTCAAACGCCGTTTGCTTGCGCGAAGCGAGACCGAAAAACAAAGGACTAAATGTGACACGCTATAAAGTGTTTGCCGGGGCGTGCTTAACCCAATTTATCGTGATCGGATTTTTGTTTTCTTACGGGGTGTTTTTCAGCGCGTTTGAAACGGAATTCGGATGGTCACGGACGCTGCTGCCAAGCTGCTCGGCATTGGCATTTTTCGTCATGGGGGTGTTGGCGATTATCGCGGGGCGTCTCTCTGATCGCTATGGCCCTCGGCTGGTTTTAGGCTTTACCGGGCTGATGTATGGGCTTGGATTTATTTTAATGTCCCAGATCACGCAGCCGTGGCAATTGCTCATGATCTTCGTCGTCTTTATTGGTTTGGGGATGGGCACCCATGATGTCGTAACCCTCTCAACCGTGGCGCGTTGGTTTCCAAACGGGCGCGGTTTCATCACTGGTTTGGTAAAACTGGGAACCGCCGCGGGGCAAATGACCTTGCCCCCGATCGCCGCTTTTTTGATTCTCAGCTATGGCTGGCGCCGCAGTTTGATAATTTTAGGCCTATTGGCAGCTCTGAGCCTTCTGGCAGCCGCCCTATTAATGTCGCGCTCGGAAAACGAGAAGCCGACAGCTGCGCAAGCCAAACTTGCAACTGCCTCATTTCAAGACGCCAAACGCAGTTTGACGTTCAAAAAACTTTGTCTGATACAATTTTTATTTTTCCCCACCTTGATGACAATCCCAACACATATTGCGGTTTATGGCATAGATTTGGGGATGACGGGCGCGCGTACGGCCTTGTTGCTAACTGTGATTGGCGCCGCCAGCATGGCCGGCCGGCTGGCAACGGGATATTTCCAAGATCGCTTGGGAAGCCAAGCCGCCTATAGCGCCTGCTTTATTCCGATTTTAATCAGCCTTAACGCCCTGATTTTATGAGACAATCATACCGCTTTATTCGTGTTTATGGCGCTTTACGGTTTTGGCCATAGTGGCTTTTTTTCCGTCGTCTCGCCCACCGTTGCGGAATATTTTGGGATGCAATCGCATGGAGCGCTGTTTGGCATTATTTTATTTTTTGGCACGATCGGCGGTGCCATTGGGCCAATACTTGGTGGTATGGTGTTTGATTATTCAGGCAATTATGATAGCGCCTTTATTACTTTGGCGGTTCTCATGGCCTTGGGCTTGATCTTGGTGCTCACGCTGCCAAAAACCAAGCCGCAGCTGCTTAGGCAAACCGAAAAAGCTCAGTTCATCAGCCGCGTGCGCGCCGCATCAAAGCGCTCTTTGATGAAGTCAAATTTATCATCTGGATCGTCGATGGGCAGATCCTCATTCACCGCCCAAGCAATATGATACATATAGCTTTTTAATTCGCTCTGAAACGTTTCGGGCAGCGCCTCATAATAAATGTTTACATCACCCAAAAAGCTGCGCATAAAACTTGGGATATGAACCTCTTGGTGCTGCATTGTGATCTCCTGACCGATTTCAACACCTTATATACGGCCAAAATTTGCGATATTTAGAGATCTGCTGCTGTTCGCAGGAAGTGCATTATTTTGCCAATTCTCACCCAAATATTGGGAGCTAAGCGGCAGCTCCCGCAACCTGCAAAGAATGGCCCATTTTCTGTGCCATCTGGCAAAGCTGCTCTCCGATTTGAGCGCGGCGGTCTTTGGTGAAGCGGCGCACCGGCCCGGTGGCGCCAATGCTATAAAGCGCCCCAACCGATCCGATTTGCACCGGAGCCGCAACCGACGATACCCCCAGTTCGATTTCCTGTACGCATTCGGCATAGCCGCTGCTGAGAATCTGATCAAACTCGCGCGACAGGCGTTGCGGATCACAGCGCGTATATTCGGTAAAGGAGCGCATCGGGCCAGATAAAATATCTTGTCGAAACGTATCATCCGCAAAGGCTGCGATGACTTTTGAGCATGAACAAGCATGCATCGGGCGAAACCCAAGCCCTGGATGCACGAATGAGCGTTTTGCATCGCCCGGCACTTCCACATGGATAATTTCAACGCCCCTATTGCGAAAGCGCGATAAAAAGACCGCCTCGCCCAAATCATCGGCAGCGCGCTGCAATGTTGGCGCAGCGCTGCGGCAAATATCTACATCTGTTTGCCCCAAAAGCGCCAAGCGCACCAAACTTTCTCCGACGATAAACCGCCCTGAAGAAACCTCATCCAGCAATTGCTCCGCCTGCATTGAGTGCAACAAACGATAGCAGGTGGGTCGCGGCAGATCGGTCAATTGCTGCACTTCTGAGGCCGTAACTGGCCGACCCGCCATGGCCACAGACTCCAATACTTTCATCACGCGCGCCAGATGCATAAATTCTCACTTTACAGACATTTGTCTCATGTAATAAGAATAACGTAAGAAAAGTCAAGCATCTCGAATCGGTCTGGAGAAAAGAATGGAATGTTGCGGCCCCGGATATGCCTCCCCTGCCGAAGCGATGAAGGCACCTCGTGAAAAGCTGCTCTACACAATCGCCATCTACACGGGCACGGGCATCCAAAAACCCGATTATCTGGCGACAATCGATAATGATCCTGACAGCCCCACCTATTCGCAAGTGATCAGCCGCTGCGAAGTGCCCGGGATTGGCGATGAACTGCACCATATGGGCTGGAATGCCTGTTCTTCTTGCTTTGACGACGCCTCAATGGCGCGTAAATATCTTTTGGTGCCCGGCGTGCGCTCTTCCAATATCCATATCATCGATTGCGCCACAGACCCGCGCAATCCAACGCTATTCAAGGTAATTGATGGGGCTGATATCAAAGCCAAAACCAATCTCAGCGCGCCACATACAATCCATTGCTTGGGTTCGGAAATCATCATTTCAATGCTAGGCGATGCGCAAGGCAACGCGCCGGGAGGTTATTTACACCTCAATAAAGACTTCGAAATCGTTGGACGTTGGGAAAACTCGATGGGCGATATCAAATTCGGCTATGATTTTTGGTATCAACCGCGCCACAACGTTATGGTCAGCTCTGAATGGGGCGCGCCCAATACCTTTATGCCTGGTTTTGATCTGGAAGAAGTGGGGCATCTTAAATATGGCCGCGAAATCCATTTTTGGGATTTTGAAAAGAAAGAGCCGATCAAAAGCATGTATTTGGGTGAAGATGGATTGATCCCATTGGAAGTGCGTTTTCATCACGATCCGGACAGTTCGCATGGCTTTGTCGGCGCCGCGCTCAGCGCAAACATCATTCATTGGTGGAAAGATCAAAATGACGAGTGGCAATGGGAAAAAATTGTCGATGTTGAAAATGAACCTCATCCGGAATGGCCGATCCCAGTACCCGGGGTGATTTCGGTAATTCTTTTATCGATGGATGATAAATATCTCTACCTATGTAATTGGCTGCATGGCGATATACGCCAATATGACATCAGCGATCCACACAATGCAAAACTGACCGGCCAGGTGTGGATGGGGGGCTTGCTGGGCAAAGCACCAGAGGTGAACGGCGTGAAAGTCACCGGCGGGCCGCAAATGATTCAGCTCAGTCTGGATGGTAAGCGGCTCTATGTCACCACCTCTTTGTTCAGTACGTGGGACAATCAGTTTTATCCAGAAATTCGAACCAATGGTGGCTGTATGTTGATGGTGAATTGCGACACTGAAAATGGCGGCATGGAAATTGATCCGAATTTCGTGGTGGATTTTGGCAAAGAGCCCAACGGCCCAAGCCGGTGCCACGAAACCCGCTATCCCGGTGGCGATTGCACAAGCGATATCTGGCTATGATGCATAAAATCACGTTGGCAAACCGCGATGGCGTCACCTATGAGGTGGATCATCGCAAACCGCTGCTAGACAGCCTGCGCGACCAAGGCGTTGATTTGCCTTATGGCTGTAAATATGGCGGTTGCATCACCTGCGCGGCTAAGCTCACCGATGGCCGCGTGAATCAAGCGCCCCAAGTGGCGCTGAACAATCGCCAGATTACGGATGGCTATGTCATTTTATGCGTCGCCCGCCCGCTCAGCGATTGCACGTTGGAAATTGGCGTTGAAAGCCATGACAAGCTCTATCGCAACCCCTTCTTGGATCCGCTTGCCCCGCATGAATTGAAAGCTGATATCGCCACAAAATTGGAGAAAGCTCCATGACCTATATGGACCACGATGCCCCTTACCCTGACGGGTATTTAAATGACATCCTATCGTCGGTTAAAACCATCGCCATGGTGGGTGCCAGCCCCGATAAAACCAAGTTCAGCTATGGCGTCTTAAGGGTGCTCAGCGAAACCGGCTTTGATATGATCCCCATCAACCCGCGCCCCGGTTTGGAAGAAATCCGCGGATTAAAAGTTTACCCATCACTGGATGCAATTGACCGCCCTGTGGATATGGTGGAAGTGTTTCGTCGCCCCGAGGATTTGTTGGGAATCGCCCACGAAGCAATTGCCATCAAGGCCAAAGTGCTTTGGGGACAAATTGGTGTGCGCAATGATGACGCCGCGCGGCTTGCCGAAGAGGCGGGGATGAAAGTGGTGATGAACCGTTGCCCAAAAATAGAACTTTTCCGGCCGTTTTGGAAACCCAAACTGCATTTAGGAATTTAACCATGGCGCAAAAAATAACCAAAGGTATCAAGGCATTGCTCGCAGAAGCCAATGCTGTCGTGCCCAGTATATCCGTTGAAGAGGCCGCCGGCCTATTGGACAGCCAAGATCACGTCTTTATCGATTTACGGGATATTCGCGAGCTGCAGCGCTCGGGAAAAATACCAAATGCGTTTTCTTGCCCGCGCGGAATGTTGGAATTCTGGATTGATCCAGAAAGCCCCTATCATAAAGAACTGTTCAACCAAGATAAAACCTATGTATTTTATTGTGCCAGCGCTTGGCGGTCAGCCCTAAGCGCACAGGTCGCGCAGCAAATGGGATTATCTCCAGTCACGCATATTGCCGGGGGATTCACGGCTTGGCAGAAAGCCGCTGCGCCAATAGAGCCGGTGGATAAGAAGTAATGCGCCGCCCCGCGCCTGCACTATAGTGGGCCGGTGTAAATATCCTGAAAGCGAGGCAGAGCAAATGGCGGATTTTGGCGAAAACCCAGATCAAGGGAAATTCTGGAACGAAGAACCTGGCCTGTCTTGGGTGGAAAATGACTGCTTGATGAGCGAGCGGCTGGAAACCATCAGTCAATTGCTTCTGGAAAATTTGGGTCTTCGCCCATCCGGCAGGATTCTTGATATCGGATGCGGCGGCGGGGGCACCACGCTTGCGCTTGCAAAACGCGCCCCGCCAAGCGCGCAGATTACCGGCTTGGATATTTCAAAACCACTTTTAGATTTGGCCGCGCAGAAATGCGCGGATCATGAAAACATCAACTTTCTCTTGGCTGATGCGCAGGCGCATCGCTTTGCGTTACAAAAATTTGACACGGTGATCTCACGATTTGGCGTTATGTTCTTCGAAAACCCGGTGAAAGCCTTTCAAAACATCAAATCCGCACTCACCGTTGAAGGCAGGTTACACTTTGTTTGCTGGGCCCCTTTGGAGGAAAACGAATTTTTTTATGCGCCGTTGCAAGCCGCCTTGCAGCATACAGATCAGCCTTTTATCGCCCCCGGCCGCGCGCCGGGGCCTTTGGCGTTCAGCGATGCCGCATATCTGCGCAGCCTGCTTGAAGAGGCCGGTTTTCAGCAGATTGAGATCGCAAAAACCCCCACACGAGTAACCACCAAAGACAGCCCCGAAGAAGATGCCAAGCTGCTGATGCAGATCGGCTTAGCCGCGCGGATTATGACTTTAGCCGAAATGGGGGAGGCTGAGCGCGCCGAAGTGTTCCGCTCGATGCTGGCGCAATCCGCAGCGCGCCAGAAAGACGGCAAAATTTCCTATGACGCCACGGTTTATATCGTAGCCGCGCGCGCCTAAAAAACCGATGCAAAACGCGCCAAAGCCAGGTTACAATGGGGCGATATCTCCTGCCGCTCTCTGAGCATGGAACTCGGCTTCAAAACTGGCAAAACGACCGACTGCAATCGCCGCGCGCATATCGGCCATTAAATCCTGATAATATTGCAGATTATGCCAGGTGAGCAGCATCCCCGAAATCATTTCTTGCGAACGAAAAACATGATGAAGATACGCCCGCGAGTAATTTTTGCATGCCGGGCAGCTGCAGGCGCTGTCAAGCGGGCGCGGATCGTCCTGATGACGGGCGTTTTTGATATTCACCACACCTTGGCGGGTAAAGGCCTGCCCCGTGCGCCCCGAGCGCGAGGGCAATACACAATCCATCATATCGATACCCCGTTTCACCGCGCCAACGATATCATCCGGTTTGCCAACCCCCATCAGATAGCGCGGCTTATCCTGCGGCAACATATCAGGGGCATAGTCAAGCACCGAAAACATCGCCTCTTGCCCTTCGCCCACCGCGAGCCCGCCAACCGCATAGCCATCAAACCCAATCGCCTTCAAAGCCTCGGCGCTTTCGGCGCGCTGCTCGGGGAACACGCTGCCCTGCTGAATACCAAATAAAGCATGCCCCGGGCGATCCCCGAATGCCTCTTTGGAACGCGCCGCCCAGCGCATTGACAATTGCATACTCTCCAAGGCGGTTTTCTCGTCAGCGGGAAAGGGCGTGCATTCATCAAAACACATCACAATATCGCTACCCAAAAGGCGTTGGATATCCATCGAGCGTTCGGGGGTAATCTCGTGCTTGGATCCATCAACATGCGATTTAAAGGTAACGCCCCGCTCCGTCAGTTTGCGCAAACTGGCCAAAGACATCACCTGAAACCCGCCACTATCGGTTAGAATTGGGCGCTGCCAATTCATAAACCTGTGCAAGCCCCCCAAAGCATTCACCCGCTCGGCCCCCGGCCGCAGCATCAAATGATAGGTATTGCCAAGCAGAATATCTGCCCCCGTTGCTGCCACGCTTTCTGGCATCATCGCCTTCACCGTGGCCGCCGTACCCACTGGCATGAAGGCAGGCGTGCGGATATCGCCTCTCGGGGTCGAAATCTTTCCCGCCCGCGCTTTGCCATCGCGTGCCGCAACCGAATATGAAAACCGATCCGTCATTCTACTACGTTATCAACCCTTACATTCATTAAGGCCCAATACCCCCACCCATTTTTGGACACTTGAGCCGCTCCAATTTTTTCAGCCCTCTTAACAAACAAAGCCCACCGCAAACAGGGTGGGCTTTGATAAAGAGCATCGATAAAATCAAAAAATCAGCTATCCTCAAGCGCCTCTACTGCGGCTTGCAACGCATCCTTCGTTACCGCCTTTTCAGTGATTGTTGCCAATTCAAACACATAATTCACAACTTTATCTTCAAAGATTGGCGCGCGCATCTGTTGCTGCATAGCTTGGTTTTGTTGAACAAATTCAAAAAACTGCCGCTCTTGACCCGGATATTGCTGGGCCTGCTGCATGATGGCTTGCGACATTTCAGCATCGGTCACTTCAATGCTGGCTTTCATGCCGATATCGGCCAATAGCAAGCCAAGACGCACCCGGCGTTCGGCAAGCGTAGTATGTTCGGCAGTGGCTTCCACCTCTTCATGATCATGCCCTTGGACATCCGGGTTGTCTTCATGCCAAAGTTGATGCGCGATCTGCTTTGCCTCGGCTTCAACCAACGAAGGTGGCAAATCAAAATCTACCATCTTATCAAGCGCGTCCAGCAAGCCCCGTTTGGTAATAGCCCGGGCCGCGCCGGCATATTCATTTTCGAGCCGCTCGGACACTTGAGTCTTCAACGCCTCAAGATCATCGGCGCCAAATTTAGTGGCCAGCTCATCGTTAATTTCCGCGGCAACCGGCTCTTGCACCGATTTCACGGCACATTTAAACAGCGCATCTTTGCCAGCCAAATTCTCGGCGCCATAATCGCCGGGGAATGTCACGTTAACGTCCAGTTCTGCGCCGGCTTTCACGCCCACAAGCTGATCTTCAAACCCTGGGATAAAGCTGTTTGAGCCCAAAACCAAAGGATAATCTTCGGCAGAGCCACCTTCAAATTCTTCGCCATCAACTGAGCCAACAAAATCGAACACAACTTGATCGCCATTTTTGGCTTTCGAGCCTTTCCGGCGGTCTTTGAAATTCTGCGATGACGCGGCCAGATTGTTCAACGCCTCATCAACGCTGTCTGCATCAGCTTTGGCCACCATACGCTCAAGCTCGACAGTTTTAAAGTCAAGCTCGGGAATCGTCGGAAGCGCTTCATATTTTAGGTCGACATGAACATCGTCGCCCTCTTTCCAGTCTTCGTTTGACATTTTAACGTCAGGCTGCAGCGCTGGCCGTTCGCCGCTTTCATCAAAATGCTGGTTCATCGCGCCATCGATGCTTTCCTGCATCGCTTCGCCCAGCAACCGCTTTCCAAACTGCTTTTTGAGCAATGCGAGCGGCACTTTGCCCTTCCGAAAGCCCTTCAATTCAACTTCGGGCTGCGCTTCTGTCAATTTCTCATTGACCTTCGCGTCAAGCTCACCGGCGCTTACCACGATCGAATATTCGCGTTTAAGGCCTTCTTTGAGGGTCTCAGTGACCTGCATATCTGTCTTGTCCTTTTAATATTTGGTGCGGGTGGAGGGACTTGAACCCCCACGCCTCGCGGCGCTAGAACCTAAATCTAGTGCGTCTACCAATTTCGCCACACCCGCAGTATTTTTAAGGCTTGATTAGGACAAACCCCTGAATTGCGAAACCCTCTATCAAAACATTTAAACAGATGCGAGCAGAAAATGAGCCTTTATGAGCGACAATCAATCTACAGCGTCAGCAAGGGCGAAGATGGTCCATGTTTCAGCCCCGCCGCATAATGCAGACTCGCTTCAACCACTGTGCACGGAACTCTGCCTGACATCATCCGATCATGGATCGCCGATTCAATTTGATCGTCGATTCAATTTTGATTAAATTTTAACCACTTCGATTAATTTTTAATCTTTTATTGCCCGATCAACCCTCCGAGGGGCGTGATTGAACGCTCTTAGATTGAGTGTGTCGTCGCTCTATGTTCCTAGCAAACACACCTATTAGGGAGGCGAACGTGAAGAAAATAGAAGCCATCATAAAACCATTCAAACTTGATGAGGTGAAAGAAGCCCTGCAAGATTTGGGCGTTCAAGGGCTGAGCGTGATCGAGGTAAAAGGCTTTGGTCGCCAAAAAGGTCATACTGAATTATATCGCGGCGCCGAATATGTTGTCGATTTTTTGCCTAAAGTGAAGATCGAAGTTGTTTTGGATGACGATCAAGTCGATGGGGCCATTGAAGCCATCGTCCAAGCCGCAAAGACCGATAAGATTGGCGACGGAAAAATATTCGTTAGCTCAATCGAACAATCCATCCGCATTCGGACCGGCGAAACCGGCTCGGACGCGCTTTAAACCCACTCAAGACAAAAGGAATTAGTGGAATGAGTACTGAAAGCGTTCTCAAAACCATCGCAGATGAAGATATCGAATATGTAGATATTCGATTTACGGATCCGCGGGGCAAGCTGCAGCACGTAACCGTAATGTCGGATCAAGTCGATGCGGACTTCATTGAGGAAGGGTTCATGTTTGACGGCTCCTCTATTGCCGGATGGAAATCAATCGAAGCCTCAGATATGAAATTGATGATGGATACCAACAGCGCCTATATCGATCCATTCTATGCAGAAAAAACGCTTTGTGTTCACTGTTCTGTGGTTGAGCCCGATACCGGCGAAGCGTATGAACGAGACCCTCGTGGCACGGCCCAGAAAGCAGAAGCCTATCTAAAATCATCTGGAATTGGTGATGTGGCTTATTTTGGACCAGAAGCCGAATTTTTCCTCTTTGACGATGTGCGGTTTTCAAACTCAATCAACAAAGTATCTTATGAGGTCGACGCTTTAGACGCCTCATGGAACACCGACACTGAATATGAAGCGGGCAATTCGGGCCATCGCCCTGGCGTAAAAGGCGGATATTTTCCCGTAAACCCCATCGATGACGGACAAGATATCCGCTCTGAAATGCTATCGACAATGAAACGCCTCGGCATGAAAGTTGACAAACATCACCACGAAGTGGCCAGCTGTCAGCACGAGCTGGGCTTGATTTTTGGCAGCCTCACAGAACAGGCAGACGAGCTGCAGAAATACAAATATGTGATCCATAATGTGGCGCAGGCCTATGGCAAATCAGCCACATTCATGCCCAAACCCATCGCGGGCGATAATGGAACCGGCATGCACTGCAATATGTCGATCTGGAAAGACGGCAAACCGCTCTTCGCAGGTGATAAATACGCAGATCTCAGCGATGAGGCCTTGTATTTCATCGGCGGTATTTTGAAGCATGCCAAATCTTTGAATGCGTTCACGAACCCCTCAACAAACAGCTATAAGCGTTTGATTCCAGGCTTTGAAGCACCGGTTCTGCGCGCCTATTCGGCCAGAAACCGCTCGGGCTGCGTTCGAATCCCATGGACAGAATCGCCGAAAGCGAAACGCGTCGAAGCGCGCTTTCCCGACCCTTCAGCCAACCCATATCTGTGCTTTGCGGCCCTGCTGATGGCTGGCCTTGATGGAATTAAAAACAAAACACATCCGGGCGAAGCGATGGATAAGAACCTGTATGATCTTCCGGCAGAAGAGCTGGCAGATATTCCAACAGTGTGCGGATCTTTGCGCGAAGCGATGGAAGAGCTGCAAGCAGATCACGATTATTTACTGGCGGGTGACGTGTTCACAAAAGATCAAATCGACGGCTATATTGAGCTGAAGATGGAAGAGATCGAAACCTATGAGCACACCCCGCATCCGGTTGAATTCGGAATGTATTACAGCTGCTAAAATGGCGGTTGAACAGGGGTAAAAAGGGCGCCGTTCTCGGCGCCCTTTTTTATTTTTGGCGCAAGCAAAGCGCGCTTACCCTTTATCTGCCTTATAGGCTTGATTTCGCAAAACAAACGTATGAATGCCAAACACCACGGCGCCAGTTTCGGGCAGGCGGCATAAGGTTTGGCGTTCGCTGCGAATATAAGGGCCTGCACCTTCTGACACGCCGCTGCGCGGATCAGCTTCAATGCGCGGATGAAACAGGTCAGGCGCATCATAATGCAGGTGATTGCACCGCCAAAGCGGCCGGCCAACTTGAATTCCATTGAATAAACGCTGCACGCGTTTTGTTATATTGGCATCATAACTCGGCACGGGAACATGGATCCTTGATAAAGGGCGCATGAATTTTTCCGCAAGCGTCCAGCTGGCGGGAAAACATAAAACGGCCCCCGTCAATATATGTTCTGCACCCCGCGGTTGCAAAAGGCAAAAATCATTTTGTAACACACGCCCCAAAGTGGCCAGCGGATCCTGATCATCGACCAACACCATGCGGCCATCGGGGCAAATAACCCTATCTTTGCATCTCTCAAATCCCAAATGCGCAGTGGCAAACCCAAGCGCCATCTCCAGCAATTCTTGCGCTGCCAGGAAAGCTTCTGGGGCCAAGCGCAGCACTTTGTCGCGCTGGTGCGTTAATAGGGTTTCCCGCAGCTGGATTTGGGCCGAATAAGCCTCATCCACGATCAACCACGCCTCCGGCGCCAAAGGGGAAACCCCCGGCAGGGCGCGGTGATGTGACACATCATACGGCAAATCATTTTGTAAAATCTCAGTCATAAAGATCAGTTTTTGCCAAAACCACGCGCCCTGCAAGTCGCAAACGCACAAATGCGATGTCGCAATTGTTTTTGACCCATTTCAAACCATGACTCAACGTAGTGCAGACATTCGTTTCATTAAAGCGGGGCTACAAATGGGAGAGGTTTATCGAGACAAGCGCAAAATTGATCCGGCGCGGGGGGCGGTTTTGGGCGATAATACACCCAATGATCAAAATCGCGTTGAAATCGGCCCAACGCAACTGGCCTATCAGGAATGGCAGCGGGCCGGATTGATCCTGCCCGATCTGCAAGCCATGCGGCGCTATCGGTGGAACCGCCTCACCCAGCATATTGTAGATCGTGATTACGGCGGGTTGCTGATCTTTGACCCCTTAAACATTCGCTATGCAACCGACAGCACCAATATGCAGCTTTGGAACAGCCATAACCCGTTTCGTGCTGTGTTGACTTGCGCAGATGGCTATATGGTGATCTGGGACTACAAAAACGCCCCGTTTTTATCTGAGTTTAACCCGCTGGTGCGCGAGCAGCGCGCTGGCGCTGATTTATTTTATTTTGACCGCGGCGATAAGATCGATATCGCAGCCGATGCCTTTTCAAATGAAATACGGCAATTGATCAAACAACACGGGGGTGGCAATCGTCGGTTGGCGGTGGATAAAATTATGCTGCATGGGCTGCGCGCGTTAGAGGCGCAGGGCTTTGAAATAATGGAAGGTGAAGAGCTCACCGAAAAAGCCCGCTCGATCAAAGGCCCGGATGAAATTTTGGCAATGCGCTGCGCCTCGCATGCCTGCGAAACCGCCATCGCGGTGATGGAAGACACGGCGCGCGCAGGGGTGGCACGGCGCCGAATGAGCGAGGATGATATCTGGGCGGTGCTGCATGCTGAGAATATCCGGCGAGGTGGTGAGTGGATTGAAACGCGCTTGCTCACATCGGGCCCGCGCACCAACCCTTGGTTTCAAGAATGCAGCGGACGGATTGTGCAAAATAACGAAATCCTCGCCTTTGATACAGATCTCGTTGGATCCTACGGGATCTGCGTTGATATCAGCCGAACATGGTGGATCGGAGATCAAAGCCCGCGCCCAGATATGATTTCTGCTATGCAGCACGCCCATGAGCATATCATGCAGAATATGCAAATGCTCAAACCCGGTGTAATGATGCCGGAGCTAACGAGAAACGCCCATAAGCTGGCGCCAGAATATCAAAAGGGCAAATATAGCTGCCTGATGCATGGTGTGGGGCTTTGCGATGAATGGCCTTTGATTGCCTATGCGGACACTTTCGTCGAGGGGGCTTATGATTATCCTCTTGAAGCGGGTATGGTGCTCTGCGTTGAAGCATTGGTCAGCCCCGAAGGGGGCGATTTTTCGATTAAGCTGGAAGATCAGGTTTTGATCACACCTGAAGGCTTTGAGAACCTATCGGCCTACCCGTTTGACCTAAAACTAATGGGCATAGCCTAGACAATAGACCGGGCCGAGCGCAGCATTAAAGGCCCGCTTCGCGCGCAAAGCCGCCCCCCTTGCCCCGACAAGAAAGCAGCTCTAAAAGAAGCCATCTTTTCTTCAAGCAAGGCTATATTTTATGATCCCTCGTTACTCCCGCCCAGACATGGTTGCCATCTGGTCACCCGAAAGCAAATTTCGCATCTGGTATGAAATCGAAGCCCATGCCTGTCAGGCGATGGCAGATATTGGAGTGATCCCGCAAGCCAATGCAGATGCGGTTTGGCGTGCAAAAGACGTTGAATTTGATATCGCGCGTATTGATGAGATCGAAGCCGTTACGAAACATGATGTGATCGCATTTCTCACCCATCTGGCAGAGCATATCGGATCTGAAGAAGCTCGTTTCGTACATCAAGGAATGACCAGCTCAGATGTGTTGGACACTTGCCTCAACGTCCAATTGGTACGCGCGGCAGATCTTTTGATTGCGGATGTTCAAGCGCTTCTTGCGGCTCTGAAGCGGCGCGCTCACGAGCATAAAATGACCATCCGCATCGGACGTAGCCATGGTATCCATGCCGAGCCTACCACGATGGGCCTGACCTTTGCGCGCTTTTACGCTGAAATGGACCGCAACCTTAAGCGGCTACGCATCGCGCGCGCCGAAATTGCAACGGGGGCAATCTCTGGCGCCGTGGGTACATTTGCCAATATTGATCCGCAGGTGGAAGAACATGTCTGCGCGAAGCTGGGTCTGACACCAGAACCGATCAGCACGCAGGTGATCCCGCGCGATCGCCACGCGGCATTTTTTGCCGCTTTGGGCGTTGTCGGCAGCAGCATCGAGAACATCGCCACTGAGATTCGCCATATGCAACGCACAGAAGTGCTTGAAGCGGAAGAGTTTTTCTCAAAGGGGCAAAAAGGCAGCTCGGCAATGCCGCACAAACGCAATCCCGTTTTGACAGAAAATCTTACCGGGTTGGCCCGTCTGGTGCGCATGGCCGTGGTGCCGGCGCTGGAGAATGTAACGCTTTGGCATGAACGCGATATTTCGCATAGTTCGGTCGAACGAAATATCGGGCCAGACACAACGATCACCCTAGATTTCGCCCTGAACCGCTTGACACAAGTGATCAATAAATTGGTCATCTATCCAGACAACATGCTGGCGAATATGAATAAGTTCCGCGGACTGGTGATGAGCCAACGGGTGCTTCTGGCATTAACGCAAGCCGGCGTAAGCCGTGAAAATTCATATCGGTTGGTGCAACGCAACGCGATGAAGGTTTGGGAAGATAATAAAGATTTCAAAACCGAGCTCTTGGCGGATGATGACGTGCGCGCCGCGCTGAGTGAGGCTGAGATTGAAGAAAAATTTGATCTGGGCTATCACACAAGGCATGTTGATACAATTTTCAACCGCGTATTTGGTGCCGATTAACACCACAATGAGTTTGGTTTCAAACGCTCTTGGTGCCCGCATTGATGGCAGGATTGGCGCAGGCCAAACCCGAAACCGGTGGTAAGCAGAGTATTTGAACACCGCAGGCTGCGCCAGATCCGGGATGGATGATTTATGGTTTACGGCCGCAAAAATTAGCGTTCTTTTCACGTTTTCCAGGTAAAATTGGCGCCTAACGATCGATGGACGCCGCGTGTCAGAACCAACAGCAGACAATTCTAATTCTAACCCGGCGGCAGCATCATCGCGCGTTATAAGTCAGGCTGAAAAAGCCGCGATCGTGGTCAGCGCGATGCTGCGCAGTGGCTTGGAAATACCGCTCGATGACCTCAGTGTCGACGCCCAAGCACAATTGGCAAAAGAATTGGCCAATTTACAATTTGTTGAGCGCAATCTGTTAACAGAAGTGATTGAAGAATTTTCATCCGAAGTCACCTCGATCGGGCTAAATTTGCGCGGTGGTGCGGCGCAAACTTTGGATCTTCTTGAAGGTAAAATCAGCACTGAAACGGCAGAGCGGTTGCGCAAAGAAGCCGGCGTGCGCAAATTCTCAGACCCTTGGGATCGGTTAAATATCAGCGATATCGATGAATTGATCGCTATAATCGAGGCAGAGAGCATAGAGGTCAGCGCAATTATTATTTCAAAGTTGGATGTGTCAAAAGCGGCGGCGCTGCTGGGGAAATTGCCCGGAAAACACGCACGCCAAATCAGCCATGTAATTTCAATGACTCATCATGTCACCCCGCAAGCCATTTCACGGATCGGCCAAAGCCTTTTGGCGCAGCTCGATAACCTACCTGATCGTGCATTCGCGCTATCGCCGGAAGAGCGGGTGGGATCTATTTTAACTGCAACCACACAAGCGCTGCGCGATGACGTTCTAGATGGCCTTGATGAAAGCGATCCCGCCTTTGCGCATCGAGTTCGGCAAGTGATGTTTGCCTTTAAAGACATTCACAAGCGGCTTCATCCTAGCGATATTTCCCAGATTACCCGCAGCATAAACACCATCGAGCTTGCAACCGCGCTAGCCTATGCACAAAAAGCCGGTCCAAACGCCACGGCAACCTTTATCCTTGAAAACCTGCCTCGCCGAATGGCCGAGAACCTATCGAACGATATCGCCCATATGAAGGCAATCCAATATGAACAAGGCGAGGCAGCTTTGAACGCGGTTGTCCAAGCCATCCAAGATTTGGTAACAAGCGGCGTCATCGCCTTTCGGCGCGAAGATGAAAGCGCAATCTCGAGCGCGCAAACGCGATAATCGCGCAAGTTAAGCTTGCCCCTGTCGAGAGCTTTATGATTTACCCCTCACATGCACAGATAATAGGGATCGCATGCCAAAAAACTCAAAGCAGACGGGCAGCTTGGCCGAGTGGCTGACAGATTGGGCTATTCGGGTCTTGATCCGCAGCGCACGCACTCTGCCTCTTGCAATGCGATTGCAGTTTATGGGGTGGTTTATGCGCCGCGTTCTGGCCCCCCTCACGGGCTATCAAAAACGGGCTTTGGCCAATTTGGACTACATATATCCGGAAAAGCCTTCGAGTGAAAAACTGAAGATTGCACGGGGCGCTGCCGATAATGCAGGGCGAACATTTATCGAAAATTATGATATTTTTGCGCTTCGCAAGCGCTTGGAAAAGGCCAAGATCACCGGTCCAGGATTTGCCGCAGCCCTTGAGGCAAAAGACAGCGGCACGCCGGTTGTTTTTGTCACAGGCCATTACGGGAATTTTGAAGCGCCGCGGGCCGCTTTGGTCGCCCAAGGGTTTCAAATTGGGGGCTTATACAGACCTATGGCCAACCCCTATTTCAACCAGCATTACGCGCAAAATATGCATGACTTATCAGGGCCGGTGTTTGAGCAAGGCCGCAAAGGCACATTGGGCTTGCTGCGCCACATCCGCCAAGGCGGCATGGCGGTGTTATTATTTGATATTTACGACGGCGCCGGTGCGCCCCTGCCGTTCTTGGGAAAGCCCGCGCCAACCGTTACGTCCGTGGCAGATATCGCGTTAAAAACCCAAGCTTTGGTGATCCCATTTTTTGGCATACGGCGCGCCAATGGCGTTGATTTTGATATCGTGTTTGAAGAGCCCATCGCGCCCGATGCGCCCATGCAAATGATGCAACAGATTACGCAGCGTTTGGAAAAGCGCATTGAAGAAGATCCCAAGCAATGGTTTTGGATCCATAGGCGCTGGAAACCAGACCGTCAGCGCGCCCGCGCCGCGGCTAAGACAGCGCCGTGATTTGCCTGCTGCGCCACCACGACAAGCTGCATATCTGCGCGCGGTTGAAAGGTTTTTGACCAGACCCCTTTGCCGTTCCAAACCCCCAATGGTGCGATCTCAACCACCACATTTGAATAGGTCAATGTCTGCCCAGCATTCTCGCCCGCTTGGATCGCAACTTTTCCCTGTGGCTTATAATAAAATGCAAACACATCTACCGCAGCTCCAGTTCCAACCGCATTGCCTTTAAGCGTGGCTGTGATTAAGTGCGATGCTTTAAGCAATGTAAGCACCGCGCGGCGGGGGTTTTGCGCCGCCCGCGCGACCGCATCATTGATCGCCTTTGCGTTTGAGCCCACAACATGCTCTTGACCATTCACGATCACCTGCGGTGTGTAAACCGATTTACGCCCAGCGCGCTGCGCGTAGGTTTTTTGTCTGGTGGTGAATTGACTTTTGGCAAAACTGTCTTTCCAGCCGATATAATCCCAATAATCGACATGTAAAGAAAGCGTTAATAGATCTGAACGTTTGCTCAGAACATCGCGAAACAAAGCATCCGCGGCAGGACAAGAGGAACATCCCTGCGAGGTAAACAACTCGAGTAAAACCGCTGGCCGATCCTGTGCAACCGTAAAACCTGCACAGGTCATCCATATCCCAATCCAGAATTTCAACAAGTTTGCGCGCAAAGCGGGACCCTCTTTTTCAAATCCACCTAATCAAAATACGGCAGATAAAATCAATTGACCATTGAAACTTGGTAACGGTGGATCACCTTTCCGTTTAATTTTGTACACAATTGCATACAAAGTACATTTTACCCCCTTGAACAGAAGTAAAACTTGGGTCAAAAGCACGGCAGCAAAGTGACCATACCGTCGCAGAAGGGTAAAAAAATGACCATCATCGTAGGACATGACACCGCCAAAACGCGCAAAACGCTCAGTATCAATGGGAAATCAATCTCCTTTTATTCAATCCCGGCAGCCGAAAATGCCGGCTTGGGTGAATTTTCCAAACTGCCCGTAGCTTTAAAAGTTGTGTTGGAAAACATGCTGCGCTTCGAGGATGGCAAAACAGTATCGCTCGAGGATATCAAAGCCTTTTCGATATGGGGCGCGAATGGTGGCAAGAACCCGCGCGAAATCGCCTATCGTCCGGCCCGCGTTCTGATGCAGGATTTCACCGGCGTTCCGGCCGTTGTAGATTTGGCTGCGATGCGCGATGGATTGGTAGCTTTGGGCGGCGATGCAGAAAAAATTAACCCGCTGAACCCAGTTGATCTGGTCATCGACCATTCGGTGATGATTGACGAATTTGGCAATCCCCGCGCCTTCCAAATGAACGTAGATCGCGAATATGAACGCAATATGGAACGTTATACCTTTTTGAAATGGGGTCAAAATGCGTTTAACAATTTCCGCGTCGTTCCCCCCGGAACAGGGATTTGTCATCAGGTAAACCTTGAATATCTGGCCCAAACCGTTTGGAGTGATACTGATCAAAACGGCGATGAAGTCGCCTATCCTGATACATTGGTGGGCACGGATAGCCATACCACGATGGTCAATGGCATGGCCGTGTTGGGCTGGGGTGTTGGTGGTATCGAAGCCGAAGCGGCGATGCTGGGACAGCCCGTCTCGATGCTGATCCCCGAAGTGGTTGGGTTTGAATTAACCGGGGCCATGATGGAAGGCACAACAGGCACTGATTTGGTTCTGAAAGTGGTGGAATTGCTGCGTGCGAAAGGCGTGGTTGGCAAATTTGTTGAGTTTTACGGCGAGGGCCTAGATCGCCTGCCGTTGGCCGATCGTGCAACGATCGCAAATATGGCGCCAGAATATGGCGCCACCTGCGGCTTCTTCCCCATCGATGACGAAACTTTGCGCTACCTGCGCAATACCGGGCGCGATGAAGATCGCATTGCTTTGGTTGAAGCCTATGCAAAGGAAAACGGGTTTTGGCGCGATGCGGAATATGCCCCGATTTATACCGATACGTTGCATCTGGATATGGGCACGATTGTGCCCGCCATTTCAGGACCCAAACGCCCGCAAGATTTTGTAGCGCTGAGCGCGGCAAAAGCCGCTTTCAGCTCTGAAATGAAAGACACGTTCCAGCGCCCGATGGATAAAGAGGTTGCCGTTGAGGGCGAAGATTATACCATGCGCTCTGGCAAAGTGGTTATAGCTTCAATCACCTCCTGCACCAATACCTCCAACCCTTATGTGATGATCGGAGCCGGATTGGTGGCCCGCAAAGCGGCAGCTTTGGGGCTGAACCGCAAGCCCTGGGTGAAAACATCGCTCGCGCCTGGCTCGCAAGTCGTGAGCGCCTATTTGGAAGCGGCAGATCTGCAAAAAGATCTTGATGCTGTTGGGTTCAACTTGGTGGGCTATGGCTGCGCCACCTGCATCGGCAATTCTGGCCCCTTGCAGCCTGAAATCAGCCGCGCCATATCCGAAGGGGATCTGGTTGCAACCGCAGTTCTCTCAGGCAACCGCAATTTTGAGGGGCGTATTTCGCCAGATGTGCGCGCCAATTACTTGGCCTCACCGCCGCTTGTGGTCGCCTATGCGCTGGCTGGCACGATGGATATCGATCTAACAAGCCAACCTTTGGGGCAAGATAAAAATGGCCAAGACGTCTTTTTGAAAGATATCTGGCCAAGCTCGCAAGAGGTTGCAGAGCTGGTCGAGCGCACGGTCACGCGCGAGGCCTTCCAATCCAAATATGCAAATGTGTTCAAGGGCGATGAAAAATGGCAGGGCGTAGAGACGACGCAAAGCCAAACCTATGATTGGCCCACCAGTTCAACCTATGTTCAGAACCCGCCTTATTTTCAGGGTATGAGCCCGGAACCAGGCGTTATTACGAATATTGAAAACGCCAAAGTACTTGCAATTTTGGGCGATATGATCACCACCGATCACATCAGTCCGGCAGGCTCGTTCAAAGACACCACCCCCGCCGGTCAATACCTGATCGAACGACAGGTGCCCATGCGCGAATTCAACAGCTATGGGTCGCGCCGGGGCAATCATGAAATCATGATGCGCGGCACATTTGCCAATATCCGGATCAAGAATGAAATGCTTGATGGGGTTGAGGGCGGGTATACCAAAGGCCCCGATGGTAAGCAAAGCGCTATTTTTGATGCTGCAATGGAATACCAAAATAACGGCACCCCGCTGGTGGTATTTGGCGGTGAGCAATATGGCGCAGGGTCAAGCCGCGACTGGGCGGCAAAAGGCACCGCCCTGCTCGGCGTTAAAGCAGTGATTGCGGAAAGCTTTGAGCGTATCCACCGTTCAAACCTGGTTGGTATGGGGGTTATTCCCTTAGAATTCACCAATGGAGACACCCGCAAATCGCTGGGCTTAACCGGCGAAGAAACCGTTACAATCACAGGATTGGACAGCGTTGAACCTTTGCAGGCTTTACCCTGCCATATCACTTTCGCGGGTGGCAGCGTGAAAGAAATTTCTCTGAAATGCCGGATCGATACCGCGATTGAAGTGGAATATATCGAGCATGGCGGCGTGCTGCATTACGTTCTGAGAAACTTGGCCAAAGCCGCTTGAATTTTGTCCGTGGCAGAGCCTTTGGCGCCGCCGCGAGCTTCCCTTGCAAAAAATCGCGGATGAGAGCGCAAAACCAGCCTCTCTTATTCCGCCTATGAAGATCGGCCGCTTTGGCGCGAACTGGCTTATTGGCCCTGCGCCTGCTGCAAGGCGGGCACAAACCGCTGCGCATAATCACTACCGACCAAAGGCCCTGCAAAGCGGAACAGTACGGTGCCTTTTGCATCCAAAATAAAGGTTTCTGGGGGCGCGGTGACCCCCCAATCTATCGCAGTGCGCCCCGCCGGATCATAGGCAACCGCGCGGAACGGATTGCCATCTTTGGCCAGATACGCGGCTGCATTTTCGGCGTCATCCTTGAAATTCACTCCTATAATCGGCATACCAGCTTCCGCCATTTCCAGCAGTTTGGGGTGTTCAGCGCGGCAAGGCGGGCACCAACTGGCCCAAAAATTCACCAAGGTTACGCCGCCTGAAACCAGCTGGCTTTGTTCAAATTCTGGAAAATTCGATAAGCGCGCGGTCGTGATTGGAGGCGCAGCTTGGCCAATCAAAGTCGAAAGCAAGCGGTTCGGGTCTTCTCGCTGCATTCCGGTGTAAAACAGCAGCGCCAACCCTAAGAAAATCAGCGGCGGCAGAAACAGCAACCAAGGGATTTTACCCATCGCGCTGACTTTCAGCGGCCTCTAACTCGTCCAAAGCGCGCGTATTTCTGCGCAATATTCCAAAGATCAAAAGCGCCAATATGCCCAAAGACACCCCATAGGCAGATAACACTGCCGCTGCATATTTTCCAAGCTCTGGCATCATGCTGCCTCCCGTCGCGCGCGCAGGGCCTGCGCGCGACGCAATCTTATTTCCGTGCGCGTGCCCACCAACACCAATGCCAAAAACAGCAGAACAAACCCGGCGATTGAAAACAGCAAAGGTTGGTAAAATACATCCGCGACATGCTCTTCTTTATCCAATGACAAAGAGGCCCCTTGGTGCAATCCTTGGCTCCAAAAATTAACCGCATAGCGGCTTAAAACCGCAAAAACGGATCCCACAATACATAAGACAGAGGTCAGATCAGCCGCGGTATCCGGGCGCTCAATCGCCCGCCATAGCGCCATATAACCAAGATAAAACAGGAATAAGGTTAAAAACGAGGTGAGCCTCGGATCCCAAGCCCAATAGGTGCCCCACATAGGCTGGCCCCAGATCGCCCCCGTGAATAAGGCAATCAACGTCATCGCCACGCCCACCGGGGCTGCGGCTTTGGCGGCCAAAGCGCTGACATGATGGCGCCGGATCAACCAAATCAACGAGGCGACAAGCATCATGAACCACGCGTTAATCGCCATCAATGCAGAGGGCACGTGCAAATAAATTATCTTAACCGTCGAGCCTTGGCGATAATCATCTGGCGTGAAGAAAAACCCCCATACCAGCCCAACGCCCAAACAGGCCGCGGCCCCAAACGCAATAAATGGCAATATTCGCGTTGAGACACCCAAAAATTTTACGGGATTCGCATATTCCCAAAGTGACATTTTATTTCCATCCCATCACGGCGGGCTTAATCCCTGTGACGTCGGCATCAGCCGACGGTTTCTGTTTCATGGCGTTTGCCGCCTGTAAAACCTTAAGATAATTTCAAACCCACTGCCAGACCCCAATATGAATATCTAATGGCGCATCAAAGCGGATTATTTCAGCAGCGCTGTTTCTTTTGCAAGTCCGCGAAACTATTCATGTTGTCAACCTCGGCGGCGCAGAATAGCGTGGGGCAAAAGGGGAAAAAACATGACAATCCGTAGTACAAATGGCCGCGGCCAACTATATGGTTCGGTTCTGGACACGATCGGCAACACACCTTGCATTCGCATCAATAATTTGGCGCCCGAGGGCGTTACAATTTACGTAAAAGCCGAATTTTTCAATCCAGCAGGATCGGTAAAAGACCGCTTGGCGGTGAATATATTAGAAGCTGCAGAGCGCGAAGGCCGGTTGCAACCCGGGCAAACAGTGGTAGAGGCCAGCAGCGGCAATACGGGCATCGGCCTGGCGATGGCCTGCGCCCAAAAAGGATATCCTTTGGTGGTGATAATGGCCGATAGCTTTTCAATTGAGCGGCGCAAACTGATGCGCATGCTGGGTGCAAAAGTGGTACTGACCCCGCGGGCACAAAAAGCCATGGGCATGTATAACAAAGCTGCAGAACTCGCTGAATCCAATGGCTGGTTCCTAGCGCAGCAATTTGAGACCAAGGCCAACGCCGATATTCACGAGCACACTACAGCCCGCGAAATCATCGCTGATTTTGAAAATGAGCGGTTGGATTATTTCGTAACGGGCTATGGCACGGGCGGCACAGTTTCGGGCGTGGCGCGTGGCTTGCGCGCCGCCCGCCCCGAAACCAAAATCATTTTAACCGAACCGGCAAATGCCGCCTTGCTGGCCAGCGATATCGCGCAAGGGCGGCAGGCAAATGGCGCGCCACAAAGCGGCCATCCCGCCTGGGAACCCCATCCTATTCAAGGCTGGACCCCCGATTTCATTCCACTGGTTCTGCAAGAAACCATTGAT
>JADHOV010000004.1 GCA_016778765.1 Paracoccaceae bacterium
TGCATAACCTGCAGTCAACGCAATCGCTGTAGTCGCGAGAAGAATGTTTTTCATCTTTTTTTCCTCGAAGTTAAAACTTACATAGCCACGCCAATAGCCGGCGAAGCATATACATTCCTCATGTCGTGTTTCGGGGGTGTTTTGCAAGCTTTGCCATGCGCAGCGGGCAAGAGCGGCTTCAATATGATGCAGGAATGCCACAGTTTGCCAAACCGGCCCAGCGCTGCATGTCGCGATTCTGCGTGCCTTTGCAAGGAACCACGGCCTGAGGCGCAAAGCCAGTAGATACCCGATCAAGCCCTTGCAAGAAAGCCCAGCGCAGCTCTGGACGCTGCGCGCCGAAACCACTATCACCATAACAACCGAAATGCTTGCAAGGAATTCCAAAAAAATGCGCTATGAGGCGGTTGAAATAGAAGCGAAATGGCAACAAAGCTGGGAAGAGGCCGGCGTCTTTACCGCCACGCGCGATCAAAGCAAACCGAAATATTACGTACTTGAAATGTTTCCCTATCCTTCGGGGCGGATCCATATGGGACATGTGCGCAATTACACGATGGGCGATGTGATTGCCCGCCATAAAATCAGCACTGGGCATAATGTCTTGCACCCGATGGGCTGGGATGCGTTTGGTATGCCGGCTGAAAACGCGGCGATGGCAATAGGCGGCCATCCTAAAGATTGGACTTATAGCAACATTGCCGATATGCGCGCGCAAATGAAACCGCTTGGCCTGTCGATCGACTGGTCGCGCGAATTTGCCACCTGCGATCCGGAATATTATGGGCAACAACAAGCGCTGTTTCTCGATTTTCTAAAGGAAGATCTTGTTTATCGGAAAAACGCCGTGGTCAATTGGGATCCGGTGGATATGACCGTTTTGGCCAATGAACAGGTGGAAAACGGCCGCGGGTGGCGCTCGGGCGCGTTGGTCGAGCGGCGCGAGCTCACGCAGTGGTTTTTCAAAATATCCGAGCATGCCGAAGATCTTTTGCAAGCGATCGATGGGCTGGATGATTGGCCGGCCAAGGTCAAGCTGATGCAATCCAATTGGATCGGGCAATCGCGGGGGTTGGAATTTGCCTTTGATGTGATTGACGGGCCGACCGATCATGCGCAAATTGCCGTTTACACCACGCGCCCGGATACATTGCTTGGCGCATCTTTTGTCGGGATTTCGGCCGATCACCCGCTGGCCCGGCAGCTCGAGGCCTCAAATCCCGAGATTGCGGCCTTCAACAAGGAATGCCGGCAGATGAGCACTTCCGAAGCCGATATGGAAAAAGCCGATAAAAACGGCCTTGATACGGGGCTGCGCGTGCGTCACCCTCTCAACCCTGACTGGACATTGCCCGTTTGGATCGCGAATTTCATCTTGATGGATTACGGCACCGGAGCGATTTTTGCCTGCCCCGCGCATGATCAACGCGATTTGGATTTCGCCCGCAAATATGACCTGCCCGTAATCGATACATTCTTTGCGCTGGATGACGATAGGCCGGTTACAGATCAGGCCTTTGTGCCCCCCAAATCTGAAAAAGTGAAATGGGCAAATCATTTTGCTGGGCTGGATATAGCCACCGGGCAAGAGGCTGTGGATGCCACGATTGCCTTTGCCGAAGCGCAAGGCTGGGGCAAGGGCGTTACCAATTACCGCCTGCGCGATTGGGGCTTGTCTCGCCAGCGGTATTGGGGCTGCCCGATCCCCGTTGTGCATTGCGATGCCTGCGGCGTGGTGCCCGAGAAGAAAGAAAACCTGCCGGTGATCCTGCCGGATGATGTCAGCTTTGACAAACCCGGAAATCCGCTGGATCGCCACCCAACATGGCGCAATTGTGCCTGCCCCGCCTGCGGAAAACCGGCTTTGCGTGAAACCGACACGATGGATACATTCGTTGACTCGTCTTGGTATTTTGCCCGCTTTACCGCGCCGCATGCCGCGCAGCCCACCACGGCCGAAGATATCGCCTATTGGATGAATGTGGATCAATATATTGGTGGCATTGAACACGCGATTTTGCATTTGCTCTATTCCCGTTTCTTTTCACGGGCAATGCAGCTTACCGGGCATTTGCCAAGCCGCGCAAATGTTGAGCCGTTTAATGCGTTGTTCACGCAAGGCATGGTCACGCATGAAATCTATCAGACCCGTGATGGCAAGGGCCGCCCCGTCTATCATCTGCCCGACGATGTGCGCGATGGAAAATTGGCAGATGGAACCGCTGTGGAAATTATTCCTTCAGCAAAAATGTCAAAGTCAAAGAAAAACGTGGTGGACCCGGTGCATATTATTTCAGCTTATGGCGCGGATACCGCCCGCTGGTTCGTGCTCTCTGACAGCCCGCCGGAACGCGATGTGGAATGGACCGCCAGCGGCGCAGAGGCCGCGCATCGCCATCTTAGCCGCGTTTGGTCGCTGAGTGAAAAGATCGCGCAAATGGATATGGCAGAGGCCGGAAAGGGCGATGAGGACCTGCTACGCGAGATGCATAAAGCCATCCGCGATGTCACGCTGGGTGTGGAATCATTTGGCTTTAACGCGGCGATTGCAAAGCTATACGGCTTTACCAACACGCTGGCCAAATCACAGGCTGGCGGGCGCGCGCAACGCGAGGCGATGCGGATATTGGCGCAGCTCATGGCGCCCATGACCCCGCATCTGGCAGAGGATATCTGGGCCCGGCAAGGCGGCGACGGCTTGGTTGTAAACGCCGCATGGCCGCAGGCGGATGAGGCCATGCTGGTTGAAACCACGCTCACGCTGCCGATACAGATAAACGGCAAGCGGCGGGCCGAAATAGCCGTTGCGAAGGATCTCGCAAAAGACAAGATCGAGGCCCTGGCTTTGGCCGAAGAAGCGGTTCAGCGCGCCTTAAACGGGGCTGCTCCAAAGAAAATTATTGTGGTGCCGGGGCGTATTGTGAATGTGGTGGTTTAGCCGCAATATCCTTTACAGCGCAAGCCTTTTGATAGGGCTGGCGCTTGCTGGATGTACGCTTGAGCCGCTTTATAAATCAGGATCAGAGACCGCAGGTTTTCTACAAAATATCAAGCTTGATGCGCCCAAAGATCGTGACAGCTACGTGCTCTATAACCGCCTTGCAGAGCGGCTAAATGGCGGGCATGGAACCCGATATCTACTGAGCATTACGCCGCGCAAAAGCGAAGCCAGAGCGGGCATCGCTGCAGATGGGCGCGCGCAACGCAAGATTGTAACCGGCTTTGCTGATTATAGCATTGTTCAAATAGCCGATGGAAAAGAAGTGCAATCGGGCAGCGTAAAAGCGTTTACCGGCTATGCACAAAGCGCCTCTAATGTGGCCATTCTCGCCGCGAGCAATGATGCCTATGACCGGCTGATGATCCAGCTGGCCGATAAAATATTGGATGCCCTGATCTTGATCCAGGCCCAGGTAAAGGCCCAGCCATGAAATTGCCCGCGCGCGATATTGCCACATATTGCGCCAAACCCGACCCCAATCGGGCAGGGGTTTTGATCTATGGCGCCGATGCGATGCGCGTAGCGATGCGCCGGCAAAGCATGATCTTGGCGCTGTTAGGCCCCCACGGCAGCGCGGAAATGCGCCTCACACGCCTCTCTGGCGCAGACTTGCGCAAAGACCCGGCCGCCCTGATTGACGCGGTGAAAGCGCAGGGGTTTTTCCCGGGTCAACGGGGGGTGTTTTTGGAAGACGCGGCCGATGGGTTGACCAAAACCATCGCAGCCGCTTTGCAGGATTGGCAGCAAGGCGACGCCCAAATTATCGTGACCGCAGGGCAATTGCGGGCCTCTTCAAACTTAAGAAAAACCTTTGAAACGCATCCCAATACCTATGCGATTGCAATTTATGATGATCCGCCCAGCCAAGCTGAAATAGCCGCTGAATTGCAAAAGGCCGGGTTGCAAAATCTTGGCGATATCGGCCTGAAAGCGCTTAGCGCTTTGGCGCGCGAATTAGAGCCGGGCGATTTTCGGCAAACGCTTGAAAAGCTAGCGCTTTACAAACTGCATGATGCAACGCCTCTGGGGCTGGAAGATATCCAAAACTGTGCGCCAAATTCCCAAGAAGCTGCGCTAGATGATATTCTATGGGTGGTCAGCGAAGGGCGTGCAGAGGCGATCGGGCCCTTAATGCAGCGGTTAAAATCGCAGGGAATGCAGCCCGTAACCTTATGCATAAGCGCGGTGCGGCATTTCAAAATTCTATTCAGCATCGCCAGCGACCCAGCGGGTGCCAGCGCGGGCATTTCAAAGCTTCGACCACCGGTCTTCGGCCCACGGCGTGACCGCTTTCAACGCAACGCGGCGCGCTGGACCCTGTCTAAATCCAAAATGGCGCTTCAAACGTTAACCGATCTCGATCTGCAATTGCGCTCGGCCAATCAACACGCGCCCGCTTTAGAGCTTGTTGAGCGCAGCCTCATCCGGCTGGCCATGGCAGCCCAAAAATAAAAAGGCCCGCCAAAAGCGAGCCCTTAAAACTTATACGATATCGAAAGCCTAGCGGGTGCCTGATAATCCCATTTGATCACCAACAGCCACCATATCCGACAGCATTTTAGCGGCATCATCAACAGGGCCGGGCTCGTTTACAAACGCTTCCTGCGCCTTCCCATAGGCAGCTTTGGCCTCTTCAACCAAGGCCTCCAAGCCCTCTTGGGTCAGCTCAGCACTAAGCACCGCTTTTTCGGCCAGAACCGACACGCTTTCGCCGATTTCAGCAAAGCCGCCCGTGACAACATATTCCTCGCTACCGGCTGCGGTTTGAACCCGCAAAATACCGGGGCGCAAAGACGTGATCACAGGCGCATGACCCGGCATCGCCATCATATCCCCATCCGAGCCTGGAATCAAAACCGCTTCCACTTGCTGAGACGATAATAGCTTTTCTGGACTTACCAGATCAAATTGCATCGTATTCGCCATAAGAGGCTCCTTTAAGCCGCGCTTGCAGCCAGTTTTTCGGCCTTAGCGATTACTTCATCGATGCCACCAACCATATAAAATGCTGCTTCTGGAAGATGATCATATTCGCCTGCAACAACAGCCTTGAAAGAGGCAATGGTTTCGTCCAAAGGCACCTGAACACCATCAGAGCCCGTAAACACTTTCGCCACGTCAAAGGGCTGCGACAAGAAACGCTCGAGCTTACGCGCCCGGGTCACCGCCAGTTTATCATCTTCGCTCAATTCATCCATGCCCAAAATCGCGATGATATCTTGCAAGGATTTATAACGCTGCAGCACCTGCTGCACATCAGTCGCAACGGCGTAATGCTCTTCACCGATGATCATCGGATCAAGCAAGCGTGATGTCGACCCCAGAGGATCCACCGCTGGATAAATACCTTTTTCCGAAATCGCTCGATCCAAAACAGTGGTCGCATCCAAATGCGCGAAAGAGGTGGCTGGCGCGGGGTCAGTCAAGTCATCCGCGGGCACATAGACCGCTTGCACTGAGGTGATTGAGCCCGATTTCGTCGAGGCGATGCGCTCTTGCATAGCACCCATATCGGTCGCCAATGTGGGCTGATATCCAACCGCTGACGGGATCCGACCCAAAAGCGCAGACACCTCAGAACCCGCTTGCGTAAAGCGGAAAATATTATCAACAAAGAACAACACATCGGCTCCAGTATCGTCACGAAACTGCTCGGCCAAAGTCAAACCAGACAAGGCAATCCGCATCCGCGCTCCGGGAGGCTCGTTCATCTGGCCATAAACCAGCGCGATTTTTGACTCTTCAAGATTGTCGGGCACAATCACGCCCGATTCAATCATCTCATGATACAGGTCGTTGCCTTCACGCGTCCGCTCGCCCACACCGGCAAAAACCGACACACCCGAGTGCACTTTGGCGATGTTATTGATAAGTTCCATGATCAAAACGGTTTTGCCAACGCCGGCACCGCCGAACAGACCAATTTTCCCACCTTTTGTATAGGGGGCTAGAAGGTCAATCACTTTGATCCCGGTGACCAAAATTTCGGTTTCTGTAGATTGCTCGTCAAAATCCGGCGCATCGCCATGGATCCCGCGCGTTCCGGTTGATTTCACAGGCCCCTGCTCATCGACCGGATCACCCGTTACGTTCAAAATCCGGCCCAACGTTCCATTGCCAACCGGCACTTGAATGGTGCCGCCTGTGTCAGTCACTTGCTGTCCACGCACCAATCCTTCGGTCGCATCCATCGCGATCGCCCGCACAGTGTTTTCACCCAAATGCTGCGCAACTTCTAAAACCAGATTTTTACCGTTATTGTCCGTGGTCAGCGCGTTCAAGATTGGCGGTAAGTCTTCGCCAAATTGAACGTCGACAACGGCGCCGATCACCTGGGTGATTTTGCCTTTTGAGTTTGCCATAATTTCGTCTCCGGTCTTTAGAGCGCTTCTGCGCCCGAGATAATTTCAATAAGTTCATTGGTGATCACGGCTTGGCGTGACCGGTTAAACTCGATGGTAAGTTTGTCGATCATATCGCCTGCATTGCGCGTGGCGTTATCCATTGCTGACATGCGCGCGCCTTGCTCGGACGCACCATTTTCAAGCAAAGCGGAAAAAATCTGCGTTGCTACGCCGCGCGGAAGAAGGTCGCTTAAAATCGCTTCTTCGCTGGGTTCGTAATCATAAACCGTGCTATCCGCTTCGGCTTCTTCCTCAAACGCGGCTGGAATAACCTGCAGTGCTGTCGGCACTTGCGTCACCACATTTACGAATTTTGAATAGAAGATCGTTGCAACATCAAATTCTCCGGCATCAAAGCGAATAACCAAATCGCGCGCGATGGCTTGGGCATCGCTATAGCCAACCCGTTTCACCTCGGTCAGATCAACATGGTCAATAAACGCAGCGCCAAATTCACGTTTCAACTGATCACGACCCTTTTTGCCCACTGTCAGGATTTTTACGGTTTTTCCCGCCTCCTGAAGCTTTGCGATATGGGCCCGCGCGCGTTTCGCAATGTTGGAATTGAATCCCCCACACAAGCCCCGCTCTGCGGTCATCACAACCAGCAAATGCACCCGATCTTCGCCCGTACCACGCAACAATTTTGGCGCGCCCTCGCTTTTGCCGACAGACGCTGCCAAACTCGATAAAACACCCATAAATCGCTCGGCATAAGGGCGCGATTGCTCGGCACTTTCCTGCGCCCGTCGCAGCTTTGCAGCTGCGACCATCTGCATGGCTTTGGTGATCTTCCGCGTATTTTTAACGCTGGAGATGCGGTTTTTAAGATCTTTTAGATTTGCCATCTAGCAGATCTCCTACGCGAAATCGGCGGCGAACTCGTCAAGAGCAGCTTTGATTCTATCTTGGGCTTCGCCTTTGATCTTTGGATCCTCATCGGTGATGAAGGCCAATAGATCTGCATGCTTGCCGCGCAAGTGCGCCAAAAGCCCTTTTTCAAAGCGACCAACATCGCCCACGCTGATCCCATCTAAATAGCCATTAGTTCCCGCGAAAATCACGCAGACAATCTCGGCATTGGTCAAAGGGGCATATTGGGGCTGCTTCATCAGCTCTGTCAGGCGCGCGCCACGGTTTAGCAATTGCTGCGTGGCCACATCAAGATCTGAGCCAAACTGGGCAAAGGCTGCCATTTCGCGATATTGCGCCAATTCCAGCTTCACAGGGCCGGCGACTGTTTTCATCGCTGAGGTTTGCGCCGAAGATCCAACGCGTGACACCGACAGACCGGTGTTCACCGCGGGGCGGATGCCCTGATAAAACAGTTCGGTTTCCAAAAAGATTTGGCCGTCCGTGATCGAAATCACGTTGGTTGGAATAAAGGCTGACACGTCGCCGCCTTGCGTTTCAATTACCGGCAGCGCCGTCAAAGATCCCGCACCATTGTCTTCGTTCAGCTTTGCAGAGCGCTCTAGCAGACGTGAATGCAAATAGAAAACATCGCCCGGATAGGCTTCACGTCCGGGTGGACGGCGCAGCAGCAATGACATTTGACGATAGGCCACAGCCTGTTTGGACAAATCATCATAAATGATCAGCGCATGGCGGCCATTATCGCGAAAATGCTCGGCCATAGCTGTGGCTGAATAAGGCGCCAAAAATTGCAAAGGTGCCGGGTCCGACGCGGTCGCCGCAACCACGATTGAATAAGCCATCGCACCGGCTTCTTCCAGTTTCTTCACCAATTGGGCAACCGTTGAACGCTTTTGACCCACGGCCACATAGACGCAATACAATTTCTTGCTTTCGTCGTCGCCAGCCGCCTCATTATAGGATTTCTGGTTCAAGATCGTGTCCAGCGCAATCGCCGTTTTACCGGTTTGGCGATCGCCAATGATCAACTCACGCTGGCCGCGGCCAATCGGGATCATCGCGTCAACAGATTTCAGACCCGTGGCCATCGGCTCATGCACCGATTTACGCGGGATAATGCCCGGCGCCTTCACATCCGCAACGCCCCGCGTTTTGGTTGCAATCGGCCCTTTGCCATCCAACGGGTTGCCAAGACCGTCAACCACGCGGCCCAAAAGCGCATCACCAACGGGAACATCCACGATTGATTTGGTGCGCTTGACTGTATCGCCTTCAACGATATCGCGGTCAGATCCGAAAATAACCACACCCACATTATCGGCTTCTAAGTTTAATGCCATGCCTTGGATGCCGCCGGGAAATTCAACCATTTCGCCCGCTTGCACATTATCAAGACCATGAACCCGTGCGATGCCATCTCCAACAGAGAGCACGCGCCCCACTTCTGCCACTTCGGCCTCTTGACCAAAGTTTTTAATCTGCTCTTTGAGAATTGCAGATATCTCGGCTGCTTGGATACCCATTTATCCGACCTCTTTCATTACGTTCTGAAGGGCGTTAAGTTTGGACCTGATCGACGTATCGATCATCTTAGATCCCACCTTAACAATTAAACCACCGATAAGATCTTTATCGACAGCAGCATTAATTTTCACATCCTTGCCAATCTGCGCTTTTATCGCGGCAGTCAACTTGTCGGTTTGCGTTTTGGTAAGCGCTTTGGCGGATGTCACATCCGCCGTTTCTTCGCCCTTTTGCTCAGCAATCAGCGCGCGCAACTGGCCAATCAAGGCCGGCACAACAAACAAACGCCGCTTGCTAGCCATCAAAGCCAAGGTGTTTGATAGATCCTCCGACAGCCCCAATTTCGCGGCCACAGCCCCTATCGCCTGGCCCTGCGTCCCACGGCTCAACAAGGGCGATTTGAGCATCGCGTTCAAATCCGCGCTCACATCAAGCGCCTCGGATAAAACATCAATGTTTTTTTCAAGCTCAGCGACTTGATCCGCCTCTTGAGCGATTTCGAAAACTGCCAACGCATAACGGGCAGCGATGCTGGACGTAAAAGAAGCTGGTTCGGACACTGTTATCCTTCCACTGTCAGGCCAGATCAGACCTCGCATCACGCGATCATCACTAAGCGTTAGAAGATCTGCGCAAAGCAAATCAATAAAATCGGGGCACGTTTAGCAGAGCCTTCAACGCCTAGCAACCTCCCTTATTACATTTCCCAAGGTCAAAAAAATTCTATAAAAACAAAGTGTTTTTTAAAAACACAAGCTATTGCCTATTTTTAAGCCAAAAAAATCACACCGTGATATCGAAAAACACGATTCCTCAGCCAAACTCAGCAGCGTTCTTTCGCCCGTTCTAAGGCCGGTTTCGGATCAGCGGCACGCAACCCTTCTAGAACGCGCAAGGGTCGGGCGCGCAAGGCGGGGGTTTTCAGCCCCGGCAGTGGCGGCGTGCGCGTTGAAACTTCCAGCATCAATACGCCGCCGGCAAGCCGCGGCAGGCGATTGCCAATACGTTCAAGAAACGGTCCCATTTTTTGCCAACTGCGCCGATTGGAGGGGATCTGAAACAAAGCAGCCGAGGCTTTTTGCGGCAAAAACCCGTGAAGCCGCAACTGTGTTTCCAGCTGGCTGGTGCTGTAAGGCCTGCCAAACCCCATTGGCGTTTTGTCACTGCGCGACCACAATCCGGCCCGGTTGGGCACGATAAAAAGCGCCCGCCCACCCGGCCCCAAAACACGGTAAGCTTCTTGTAACACGGTATTGGCATCCTCGCTGGTTTCTAATCCGTGTAAAACGATCAACCGATCCACATGCCCCGTTTCAAGCGGCCAAAACCGCTCGTCGGTCAGAACCGATACGTTCTGTGACGGGTTGGGCCAAGCCAGCACCCCCTGAGGGCCTGGCATTAAGGCAATCACGCGGCGCGCCTGGGGCAAAAAGGGCCGTAATAAAGGGGTTGCGAACCCAAAGCCGGCAATGGTTTGGCCGCTCAGATCTGGCCAAAACTGCAAAACTTTATTGCGCAATGCGCGCTGCGCGGCGCGGCCAAGCGGCTCACGATAATAAAAGTTTCGAAGATCTTGTACATCAAGATGCATTGCACCGACCTCTCGGATACGCCAAACTTAGATCAGTGTAGCAAGTGAAAGAAGGATTGCCTATGCCATATGAGCTGATAACCATCCCCTGCCGATCGGATAATTACGCGTTCCTTCTGCGCGATCACGCCAGTTGTGAAACGCTTCTGGTTGATGTGCCCGCCGCGGCCCCAATCCTTGCAACCTTGACAGAAAAAGCGTGGTCTCTCACGCATATTCTATTAACGCACCATCACGATGATCATGTTGCGGGCTTGGCAGATGTTTTGGCCGTGCATCCCGCGCAAGTGATCGGAGCCGCCGCGGATCAACATAGATTGCCCAGCTTGAACCGAGCGGTTGTCGCGGGGGATACGCTTGCTATCGGATCGCAAAGGGGGCGCGTGATGGATGTGCCCGGGCACACGGTGGGGCATATTGCGGTTTATTTCGAAGCGGCCAAGTTACTCTTTTCTGCTGACAGTCTGATGGCGCTGGGTTGCGGCCGCTTATTTGAAGGGACGGCAGAGCAAATGTGGCAAAGCTTGGATGCGATGCGCAACCTGCCGGCAGACACGCTGGTATGCTCGGGGCATGAATACACGCTGGCCAACGCGAATTTTGCAATAACAATAGAACCGCAAAATACGGATTTGATCAAACGCCAGGCGGATACGATCGCGGCCAATCAACAGGGCAAGCCAACGGTTCCTTCGCGTCTATCACTAGAGCGCGCCACCAATCCATTCTTAAGGCCTGAAAGCCCCGAGATCCGAGAGCGGTTGCAAATGCCCCGCGCCAGCAATGCGAAGGTTTTTGCCGAGATTCGGCGTCTAAAAGATAAGTTTTAGTTATTAAATTCGCTATGAAAAGGGGAAAAATGAACAAACTGGCACAGTTTTCGCAAAAAAGACTTGAAGCCGCAAAAATAACGACCACACTTTAATGTGTAGAAATCATGTTGGGGGCGATCCCTGACGCAACTTAACAGGAGCACCCAACGTGCCTTCATTTTCAACCACGCTCGAACAGGCAATCCACGCAGCTCTTGGCTTAGCAAATAAGCGATCGCATGAATTTGCAACGCTTGAGCATTTGCTCTTGGCGTTGATGGATGAGCAAGACGCAGCGCGCGTATTGCGCGCCTGCGACGTGGATACAGAAGAGTTGCGTGAAACCTTGGTTGAATTCATCGAGACCGATCTGGCATCTTTGGTGACCGAAGTGGAAGGATCAGAGGCGGTGCCCACTGCTGCGTTCCAGCGGGTGATCCAACGCGCCGCGATCCATGTCCAATCGTCGGGCCGCACCGAAGTGACCGGCGCAAACGTTCTGGTTGCGATCTTTGCTGAACGCGAATCCAACGCGGCTTATTTTCTGCAAGATCAGGAAATGACGCGCTATGATGCGGTTAATTTCATCGCGCATGGCGTGGCCAAAGACCCCAATTTTGGCGAAGCACGGCCAGTCTCGGGCTCACCCGAATTCGAAGAGGAAACCAATGCGCCTGAAAACGTAAAAGAAGAAGAAAAGAAAGAATCGGCGCTGGCCAAATATTGCGTTGATTTGAACGCCAAAGCAGGAGAGGGCGATATTGACCCGCTGATTGGCCGCAGCCATGAGGTTGAGCGCTGCGTGCAGGTTCTGTGCCGTCGGCGCAAGAACAACCCGCTTTTGGTCGGCGATCCCGGCGTGGGCAAAACGGCCATCGCTGAAGGCCTAGCCCGCAAAGTGGTTTCCGGGGAAACCCCGCAAGTTTTGGCCAACACCACGATCTTTTCGCTTGATATGGGCGCCTTACTGGCCGGGACCCGCTATCGTGGCGATTTTGAAGAACGCCTCAAAGCGGTGATGAATGAATTGGAAAGCCATCCGGATGCGGTCTTGTTCATTGATGAAATCCACACCGTGATTGGCGCAGGTGCCACCTCGGGTGGCGCTATGGATGCCTCAAACCTGTTGAAGCCCGCGCTGCAAGGTGGAAAATTGCGCACAATGGGTTCGACCACTTATAAAGAATACCGCCAACATTTTGAAAAGGATCGTGCGCTCAGCCGCCGCTTCCAAAAAATTGATGTAAATGAACCCAGTGTCGATGATGCGGTAAAAATTTTGCAAGGTATCAAAGGCTATTTTGAAGAGCATCACAGCATCAAATATACCGGTGATGCGATCAAATCAGCTGTTGAGCTGTCAGCGCGCTATATCAATGATCGCAAGCTACCAGACAAAGCCATTGACGTGATTGATGAAGCTGGCGCCGCGCAGCATTTGGTTGCAGAAAGCAAGCGGCGCAAAACCATAGGGATCAAAGAAATCGAAGCGGTGGTGGCGAAAATTGCGCGTATTCCACCCAAAAATGTCAGCAAAGACGATGCTCTGGTGCTGAAAGATCTTGAAACCAGCTTGAAACGGGTGGTCTTCGGGCAGGATCCGGCGATTGACGCGCTGGCCTCAGCAATAAAACTTGCGCGGGCCGGATTGAGAGAGCCGGAAAAACCCATAGGCAGCTATTTATTCGCCGGGCCTACCGGTGTTGGGAAAACAGAAGTTGCCAAACAACTGGCCGATAGCCTTGGCGTCGAGATGCTGCGCTTTGACATGTCCGAATATATGGAAAAACACGCGGTCAGCCGGTTGATCGGCGCGCCTCCGGGTTATGTTGGGTTTGATCAGGGCGGGCAATTGACGGACGGGATTGACCAGCATCCACATTGCGTTTTGCTGTTGGATGAGATCGAAAAAGCCCATCCGGACGTATATAATGTGCTGTTGCAAGTGATGGATCACGGCACTCTCACAGACCATAATGGCCGCTCGGTTGATTTTCGCAACGTGATTTTGATTATGACCTCGAATGCCGGTGCGGCTGAACAGGCGAAATCGGCGATCGGATTTAACCGCGACCGCCGCGAAGGCGAAGACACTGCCGCGATTGAACGGCAGTTTACGCCCGAATTTCGCAACCGGTTGGATGCTGTGATAAGCTTTGCACCATTGCCGAAACCCGTCACCATGCAGATTGTTGAAAAGTTTGTTCTGCAACTTGAAGCGCAATTGATGGACCGGCATGTCTCAATCGAAATCACTGAAGCCGCCGCCGAATGGCTGGCAGATAAAGGCTATGATGAAAAGATGGGTGCCCGCCCATTGGGCCGGGTGATCCAAGAGCATATCAAAAAGCCTCTGGCCGAAGAATTGCTGTTTGGAAAGCTGGCCAAGGGCGGCTTGGTGAAGGTTGGCGTGCGCAAAGGCGAATTGCATCTTAAATTGGAAGGGCCGCAAAATCCGCGCCTGACAAATAATAAGCCGCCTTTGCTGACCGCAGATTAAAACAGCGCGCATCTGACCGGCGGGTTCAAAAGCGGCCGGTTATGCTGCCAAAGGCCCAAGGGCTTGGGCTAGCAAACTAGGCCGCGTTCTGTCTCTTTAGCGTTCGGTTAATTTCAGCTCAATGCGCCGGTTTTGGCTGCGGGCCTGCGCGGTGTTTGCCGTATTGACGGGTTGGAATTCAGCAAAGCCATTCGCCGCCAAACGGTCAGCCGGTATATTAAGCTGCGAAATCATGAATTTGACAACGGATAAAGCGCGCGCCTGGCTCAGCTCCCAATTGTCTTTGAATTCTCCCGTGCCGCTCAGCGGTTGGTCATCCGTATGCCCATCAACGCGGATAATCCAATCTATATTCTGCGGAATTTCCGACATAATCTTATTCAATATGCTGCCCACTTTTACGATTTCGCTCTGGCCAAGCTGCGAAAGCTCGGCCGCGCCGGGGGCAAATAACACCTCTGAAGAAAACACAAACCGATCGCCGACAATGCGTACCCCAACTTGATCCGCGAGCAATATGCGCAAGCTTCCAAAAAATTCTGATTTATATTTGGCCAGATCTTCGGCTTGGCTGGCCAAAAGATCGCGCTCGGCCTCTAGTTTAAGCTTTTCCGCCTCGAGCCTTTGGCTCTCGGCCTCTTCCAGTTTTAAACGGCGCCGCTGCTCGGAAGCGGCCCGCGCCAAAGCCGCATTGAGCCGGTTACCAAGGTTTTGCAGCTGCGCCTGACTTTCGATATCTTTCTCTTCGGAAATCTCCAATAAATCACTCACTTTCGCCAATTGCTGCCGCAATGCGGTAACCTGCTGGTTCAACGCGGCAGCTTGGCGCTCTGCCTTCAAAAGCTGCGCGTCGCTTTGTTGCAACTCTTGCGACGTGTCCAGCAAGGTCTGCTGGGCTTGCTGTAGCAAAATTTTCTGCTGTTCGCGCGCATCAAGCTGCGCGGCAAGATCCTGATCGGCTGCGAGTTTCGCCGCCAAGGCAGCCTTTAATTGCGCGGCCACTTTGTTCATATCGGTTTCGGCGGCCAATTTCGCGGCAAGCGCCGCCGCTAGGTTTTCTTCCAAGCTGGCTTTTGCCGTTTCAGCCTGCGCGATTTGAGCGGCCTGCGCGGCGGCTTGATTTGCCGCCTGGCTCGTCGTCGCGTCAAGCTGTTTTGTCGTCTCATCGACCTTCGCTTGCAGAAGCGCGCGCGCATCTTCTGCCTGCGCAACGGCAGCCAAAGCTGCGCTGAGCTGCGCCTGTAAGGCTTTTGCGAGCTCAAGCGCGCTGGATTGATTATCTTGGCTTTCCGTTCGACTTTTTTCGCTGTTGGACAGCGCAGTTTGCAAACGTTTGATCGCATCCGCTTGCTGGGCCTGGGTTTGCGATAAAGTGCGTTCTTGTATTTCCAACTGCGCCCTTTGGCGCTGCAAGGCGGCGATTTGATCTTCCAACAATACTTGCCGCGCAAGCGCTGCGGCCAAAGCCACTTCGGTTTGATCCAGCTCTGCAGCGCTATCGGTAACCTTCGATTGCAGGCGCTGAATATCTTGATCGCGATCGGCCAATTGCAGCTGCGCTGCATTTAACGCCAACACGCTGTCTTGCAGACGCGCCGCAACGAGTTCCTGCGCGGCTTCGGCCGCCGCCAACATGGTAAGCGTTTCTTCCGCTGCGCGGCGCTGTTCTTCCAATGCCAAGCTCATCGCTGTTAATTCCGCATCGGCATTTTCAAGCTTTTTGCGCAGCGCCTGCGCCGCCGCAGCTTCCAAAAGACGGGCTTCCTCCTCGGCGCTTAAGCGCTGCTGGAGCGACTGCAGATCCGCAGATTGCTGGTTTAAGAAACTTTTTTGATCGCTATTTTCGGTTTTCAGCGAAGCAATCAAGGCTTCAAGCGCATCGCGCTCTGCCGCTTTGCGGCGCGCTTCTTCTACCGATTTGTCAATTTCTGAGCGCGCCGTTGCAAGGGCCAAATTCAACGCCTCTTGCTGAGACATCAAAAGAGATTTTTCGCCTTCCAAATCGACAATCTGCGCGGTTTTCTCGCTTTGGCTTTTTAAAAGGCCGGCAACCTGCGCCTCAAAAGAGGTAATTTTCGCCTGCGCACTGACCAATTGTTGCTGCGTTGAATCGCGCTGAAAAGTAAGTTGATCGATCAAGTTGGCCTGCGCCATCAATTCGGTTTGGGTATCGCTTAACGTAGAGGTCAAGGCGCCCACTTCGCCTTTTAAAGCGCTCACTTTTTCTTGCTCGAGGCCAAGCGCTTCTGCAATCGCAGCGATCTCCGCACTTAGCAGGTTAAGTTCATTTTCTTGCCCTGTGATGGTTTCGCGTAAGACGAATTGAACAACCATAAAAATGGTTAAAACAAACATTAACACCAAAAGAAGGCCGGTCATCGCATCCACAAAACCCGGCCAGATTGAGGCTTGAAATCGATGACCAGTTCGGCGGGAAAGTGCCATGATCAGCCCTTATCATCAGAGCTGGTTGATCCGCCGTCACCCGATGGCCGGCTGGCGCTGGCATGCAAAATTGCAGCGCTCAAAGCGTTTATTTCTGCGCGCAACGCCACGGTGCTTTCCTGGCGGCCCGCGGCCATTTCTTCGGTCAGATGCAAAAGCTGAACATCAATCGAGCGCAAACGCATGCGGCTTTCAGCATCCGCCGCCTCGCTATTTTCAATATTGCGTAAGACTTCAAGCAGCTTTTCTTGGCCGCCCGCCACCCGCAATAACGCCTCATTGCTGGGTGCGTTGGCCTCGATCCGAGCGGTCAACTGGTTCAGGCTTTCCGACAAGCCCCGCAACCCATCATCCACCATGGCCCGCCCCGCATCCGCTTGCGTAAACATCATTTGCATGGCTTCCATATTCTCGTTCATTTGATCCAGCACGGTGCCCAGAATATTTTGTTCATGGCTGGCTTCGCCATCCCCGTCACCGGACGAAAATCCCAAACGCGTGATCGAGGAAAGCCATTCCTCCAATTCCCGGTAAAAGCGGTTTTGGCCGTGGCTGGCAAACAGCTCTAAAAGTCCCACCACCAAAGAACCTGCCAATCCCAGCAACGAGGATGCAAAAGCAATTCCCATACCGCCAAGCTGGCTTTCCAGCCCGTTCATCAACCGGCTAAAAACGGCAAAACCCGACTCGCCCGCTTTAGGGGCCAAAGAGCGGATGGTATCAACCAAGGCAGGCACCGTGGTTGCCAACCCGTAAAACGTGCCCAAAAGCCCCAAAAAGATCAGCAGATTAACGATATAGCGGGTGATCTCCCGTGCTTCTTCGATCCGCGTTCCAACCGAGTCTAGGATCGAGCGTGTTGAAGAGGCAGCAATTTGCATCCGCGCGCCGCGATCACGCAACAAAGTTGCCAGCGGTGCCAGCAGCTGCGGGGCCTTTGACCCGGAAATACCTTGATTGCGCACAAAGCTTTCGATCCAGCGCACCGATGAGGCCAACTGAAACACCTGCACAAAGCAACTGATCACCCCGATACAAAACACCAAACAGATAAAGCCGTTCAACCAAAGGTTGGATTGCACCACCGGCATGATGCGCGGCGCGGCAATGACAGCGCCAAAACCGGTTAAGCCAACCACAAGCAACATCATCATACCTTGGCGTATGGGTCGCGAGAACTGAAGTTTAAGCTCTAGATCAGCTTTATGCATGATGTTTTACCTTGATTGGGAAACAGAGCCTATCCATGGCTGACACCGGGGGAGGCCCCCCGACCCTTTTCGGCAAGCCTTGCACGGACATTTTGTGCAAGCCATTGAAGATCAGCATCCTGGATCGACAACTTCTCCATTTGTTCAACCGTTTTAAACAGATATTCACTATTATCGCCACGCCCACCGCGCGCCGTTGCAATAATGCGAGCTTGCTCCTCCAATGACAAGCCTTGGCAGTATTGATCATTGGTTTGATCGATCACATAGGCCAAAGCCTCAAGCTGCCCGCCCTCTGGCAAATCTAAACGCACGGTTTTTTCGTAATACGCGGATGAGACCAGCTCGCGGTCTCTCAAATAGGCAAGAACTTGTGTTTCATCTTCGGGCGCGATACGAAAGGCCAAACCATCACAAATCGCCGCGTTGGCAGCGTCTAATGCCAACACCAAACCGGGCATAGCAGGCGTGCCGCGATGATGGATCGACCGCATGCAAAAATTACGGCGATAGCCACTCAACCGCGCCAACCGCTTTTCCACATAGTCAAAGCCCGGGTTCCACAATAACGACCCATAGCCAAAAACCCACATTTGCATTTGTCTGGCCCTTCCACGTTAGTGCCTGTAAATACTAATTTGCCGCGATCGGAAAGGGGCCAAGAATGCAACGTTTGATTATTCTCGTATTGGGTATCGCGATCCTTTGGTCCGGGTTTTGGTTCTGGGGGGCGGAACGCAACAAGGCCGGTATTGCGGCCCTGGTCGCGGGAGCTGAAAAGAGCGGATGGCAAGTTCAGTTTGACCAGATCAGCCAAATGGGAATTCCAAATCGCTATGATGTCACCTTGCGTAACCCGCAAATCGGCAATGCTGCGGGTACATTCGATTGGCAAGCGGCGTTTTTGCAAATCATGCGCCTGACCTACACCCCGACCCATTGGCTTGTTATTTGGCCCGACACGCATGATTTAACGCTTGCAGGTCAGCCCGTGCGCCTCACCAGTCAAACTTTGCGCGCCTCGGTAACCCAGAGCGAGGGCTCGCAATGGCGCGCAACGGCAACCGCTGAAAATTTAACCTTTACCGCCAATCCAGGTTTAAGCTTACCCGTTGAAAACGTACAAATTTCGATCGAACAACGCTTGGAGAAAACACGCTTTTACGCTAAGGGAACCACCGCGCAACCGCTCAGCCCCAACGCAGAGATGACGCTAGAGCTTTTCGCCGACCTGCGGGATATGCGCGACGTTAAGGCAACGCTATCGGCCCAGAATATAATTATAAAAATGAATGGAAAAACGCTTATTTCTGATGGTATGGTGGATTTTTATGAGGACGTGCCCCCCAAAGGCTGGCTTGGCATTAAAGTGGCAAACCTAAACAGCGGCTGGGCCGTGTTAACCGCGCTGCTGCTGCCCCTAAAAGCCCTTTTGGGCGATCAAGTGGCCGATATTTCTTTAAAATTTGATTTGGGCAGCTGAAACTTTTGGCGCCAAACAGATTTATTTTCTAGCCTTAGATAGAATTTTATTCCTATAGTTTAGCATAAGCTGCGCCGGCCAAGCCGCAGCATCTCAGGCCCATAGGGCCGATTTAATAGGGAGAGTAACATGCCAATCAAGACTGGAAAACTTCTAAGAATGAGCGCCGCAGCTTTGGCTTTGACGAGCGGCGCCGCTGCCGCCGCGCAAAGCGATCTCACCGTTGCCCTGCAACTCGAGCCCCCGCATTTAGACCCCACCAGCGCTGCCGCTGGCGCGATTGACAGCGTGCTTTATTCAAATGTGTTTGAGGGGCTTACCCGCTTTGCCTCTGATGGATCTATCATTCCCGGCCTCGCAAAATCATGGGAGATTTCCGAAGATGGCACCAGCTATACATTTCATTTAAACGCCGGCGTCACCTTTCATGATGGCACCAGCATGGATGCCGAAGACGTCAAATTCTCATTAGATCGGGCGCGCGGGGAAGACAGTGCCAATGCCCAAAAGGCGCTGTTTGCTGGCATTACGGATGTAAGCGTTGTTGATCCGCTGACCGTCAAAGTCAGTTTGGAGGCCGCCAATGGCAGCTTCTTATTCAACATGGCTTGGGGCGATGCGGTGATTGTTGCCCCCGAAACGATCGAAAATATCAAAACAAACCCAGTGGGAACCGGAGCGTTTCAATTCAGCAATTGGGTGCAGGGTGATCGTATTGAGCTGACCCGCAACGCCGATTACTGGGGAACCCCTGCGGCCCTAGAAAGCGCAACGTTTAAATTCATCTCCGATCCCACAGCGGGATTTGCAGCGATGATGGCCGAAGATGTGGATGCGTTCGTGAATTTTCCAGCCCCTGAAAACCTACCGCAATTTGAGGCGGATCCGCGCTTTCAAGTGATTGTCGGCTCCACAGAAGGCGAAACTATTCTTTCTACCAATAACAAAATGCCGCCTTTAGATAATGTAAAAGTGCGCAAAGCCATCGCGCATGCGATTGATCGCCAAGCGATCATTGACGGGGCAATGTTTGGCGTTGGCACTCCGATTGGCACGCATTTCGCGCCGCACCATCCAGACTATCTCGATCTGACGGCAAATTCGGCTTATGATCCTGATTTGGCCAAACAGCTTTTGGCAGAAGCCGGGTTTGAGAATGGCTTTGAAACCACATTGAAACTGCCGCCGCCCTCTTATGCACGCCGCGGCGGCGAAATCATTGCAGCGCAGTTGCGCGCGGTGGGGATTCAAACCGAAATCAGTAATTTGGAATGGGCGCAATGGCTCGAGCAAGTGTTCCGCGGCAAGGATTATGGGTTAACAATCGTCAGCCATACCGAACCGATGGATATCGGAATTTATGCGCGTCCGGATTATTACTTCCAATATGACAATCCGGCCTTTCAAACTTTGATGACCGATCTCAGATCACAAAGCGATCCGGCGACCCGCAGCGCAATGTTGCAAAAAGCCCAAACGATCATTTCCGAAGATTATGTGAATGGATTTTTGTTCGAACTGGCCGTACCAACCGTTGCCAATGCCAAAATCCGCGGTCTATGGGAAAATGCCCCTACGCAAGCCACAGATCTGACAGGGGTCAGCTGGTCGAATTAAACCGGCGCGAAAACAAGGCGCCAAAGGGGGCTTTACGGCCCCCTTTTATTTCGCTGGACCCGCGCATCGCCTGTGCCTAATCTGAGCCAATGATACCCTATATTTTCAAGCGGTTATTATCCTTACTGATCAGCCTATGCCTGGCCTCTATCGTGATTTTTACGGTGGTCGAAGTGGCGCCCGGAGACACGGCCGCCTTCATGCTTGGAATCAACGCCCAAGACGATACCATTTTGGCGCTGCGCAAAGAGCTGGGATTGGATCAGGGTAAATTTGCGCGTTATCTTGCTTGGGTCAGCGGGATGCTGAGCGGTGATTTTGGCCTCTCTTATACCTATCGCAGCCCAATCGCCGATATGGTGGGGGAACGTCTCTGGGTGTCGTTGCCATTGGCGCTTTATGCGCTTGGATTAAGCATTCTCATCGCTTTTCCAACTGGGCTTTATGCAGCAGCGCAGCGCGGCAAACGCGGCGACGCTATGGTCATGGGCGCCACGCAATTGGGGATTGCGATCCCGAATTTTTGGTTTGCGATGATCCTTGTGGTGATTTTTGCAATTAAGCTGCGCTGGTTTTCAGCCGGTGGCTTCGCCGGATGGGATGATGGTCTGTTCAGCGGGTTAAAATCGCTGACCTTGCCGGCGATCGCATTGGCCCTGCCGCAAGCGGCTATCCTGTCGCGCGTGATGCGCAGCGCGTTGATCGAAACCTTAGGCGAAGATTATATTCGAACCGCACGCGCCAAGGGCTTGAGCAAACGCGCCACGCTGTGGCACCACGCCCTGCGCAACGCCTTAATCCCGGTTTTAACGATTATTGGATTGCAATTTTCCTTTCTGATGGCTGGAGCCATTATTATCGAGCAAGTGTTCTTTCTGCCCGGGTTGGGCCGTTTGGTGTTTCAGGCGATCACCCAGCGCGATCTGATCGTGGTCGAAAGCGTGGTTATGCTCCTGGTCTTTGCAGTGATCATGGTCAACTTTCTGGTCGATCTGGCCTATGCGGCGGTTGATCCGCGCTTGCGGAGCCAAGCATGAAACTGGGGGGCTCATTTCTCATCGGCCTACTGCTCAGCGCAGCTATTGCCAGCACCGCGCTGCTTTCTTTTATTTGGGTGCCTTATGATGTGACCGTGCTCTCCATCGGCGAAAAACTGCAGGGCGCCTCTCGGGCACATTGGTTCGGCACCGATCATTTCGGGCGCGATTTGCTGTCAATGATCATGGTCGGGGCCCGCACCTCACTGGCGGTGGCATTGGTGGCCGTGGGCATTGGCATTGGGCTTGGCGTGCCCCTCGGGCTGGCAGCCAGCGCAAGGCAAGGTGGCTGGCTGGACGAGGTCATCATGCGGAGCAATGATTTGATCTTTGCCTTTCCTTCTTTGGTGATTGCGATATTGATCACCGCGCTTTTTGGCGCAAGCGCGGTGAATGCAATCATCGCGATCGGGATCTTCAACATCCCGGTCTTCGCCCGCGTGACGCGCGGCGGCGCGCTCAGCCTTTGGCAGCGCGAGTTCATTCTGGCCGCACGGGTCTGCGGAAAATCGACCGGTCGCATCGCGATCGAGCATATTCTGCCCAATTTGAACAATTTGCTGATCGTGCAGGGCACGATCCAATTCAGCCTCGGCATTTTGGCAGAAGCCGGCTTGAGCTATGTGGGTTTGGGCGCCCAACCGCCCACGCCCAGTTGGGGGCGGATGCTGGCAGATGCGCAAACCATGGTCAGCTTCGCCCCGCATCTGGCGCTGGTGCCCGGAAGCGCGATCATCCTCAGCGTGATAGGGCTTAATCTGATGGGTGACGGTTTGCGCGACTTGCTGGATCCAAAACTGCGCGAGGCCTCCCGATGAGCCTTCTCAACGTACAGGATTTGACCCTAACGCTTTACGGGGCCCCAATTTTAAAACAGCTTAATTTCACCTTAGAGCCCGGCGAAATTCTGGCGCTTACAGGTGAAAGCGGCTCGGGAAAATCGATGACTGCGCTTAGCCTGTTGCAATTACTGCCCGATGCCGCAGGGTTGAGCGGAAACATTACCTTGGATGGTACAAACCTGTTGCGCCTCACCGAGCCACAGCTTTGTGCCCAACGCGGCGGTAGAATGGGGATGGTGTTTCAAGAGCCGATGAGCGCGTTAAACCCCGTACAAACCATTGGCGCGCAAGTCGCTGAGGCGCTTCGACTGGATCCAAAGACAAGTGCGGCAGCGGCCCAAAACCGCGCTGGCGCGATCCTGGGCCGGGTTGGGCTGGTGCCCGAACACGTGCCCCCAAGCCGCTATCCGCATGAATTATCAGGTGGTCAAAGGCAGCGCGTGGTGATCGCCCTGGCGATTGCTCGACAGCCAAAATTACTGATCGCGGATGAGCCGACAACCGCGCTTGATGTCACCACGCAAGCGCAGATTCTGGCGCTACTCAAACGCTTGGTGCGCGAGGATGATATGGGGCTGATCATGATCACCCATGATTTGGCTGTGGTGGCCGATATGGCGGATCGCATCGCGGTGATGCATCGGGGTGAAATTGTGGAACAGGCAGCTACAAGCAAAATTCTAATGGCAAGCACGCATCCTTACACGCAAAAGCTGCTGCAAGCAGCCAGCCATATGGCGCGGCAACCGGGCGCCGAACACAGCCGTAAGCCGTTGCTAGAGGTGGCAAATGTCCAGCGCAGTTATCCGGCCAAGCGGCCATGGCCCTGGATAAAACCACCCCGCAATATTGCCGTCAAGAATGTGAGCTTTTCGCTTCAGACAGGCGATCGGATGGGGTTGGTGGGGGAATCAGGCTGCGGAAAATCTTCGTTAACGCGGGCAATATTGGGATTGGACCCGGTCGAGAAGGGCACAATCACCCTGAATGGAAAGCCAGTTTGGGGCGCTTCATCCGCCATCAGGCGGAATCTGCAAGTGGTCTTTCAAGACCCCTATGGCTCTTTCAATCCGCGCCATAAAGTGGCCAAGCTTATTCAAGAGGCTTTTCATCTCTACGAGCGTCCACCGCTGCGTGAAGATCAAGAGCAACGCACCTGCGATGTCATGCGTGCGGTTGGCCTAAACCCGGATGATCGTGGCCGCTATATCCACGAATTTTCAGGTGGCCAACGCCAGCGCATCGCAATCGCCCGTGCCTTGATAACACGCCCGAAACTGGTGATTTTTGATGAGGCGGTTTCGGCGCTTGACGTCTCGGTGCGGGCGCAAATTCTTGATCTGATCGCAGATTTGGCCGAGCAATACGGCCTCAGCTATTTGTTTATCAGCCATGATCTTTCGGTTGTGCGCAGCATCACCGATACCTGTATGGTTATGAAGGAGGGGGAGATTGTTGAACAGGGGCCAACCGCCTTTATCCTGAACACCCCCACCCATCCTTACACCCAGCAGCTGCTCAGCGCAGCGCCAAAACTGCCCAAAATCTCGATAGGAGCTTAAGCCATGCCGCTTCCAAACTTGCCCTTTAACCCTGCTTTTTGCTTTATTGATGGCCAGTGGCAACCAAGCAGCACCGCTCAAACGCTCGCATTGATCAACCCTTCAAACGGGCAGGCCTTATCTGCGATTGCCGATGGCAGAGCTGAAGATATCGATTTGGCTGTGGTAGCGGCGCAGCGGGCGGCGCGGGGCGAATGGGGGCGCAGCAGCGCGCTGGAGCGCGGCCGGCTGCTCTTGCGGCTTGGCGCTTTGATCTTAGAACATGCCGAGCTGTTAGCGCAGATTGAAGCATTGGATGTGGGCAAACCGCTTAAGCAAGCGCGCGCGGATGCTGTTGCCATGGCGCGTTATATGGAGTTTTACGGCGGCGCCGCCGATAAGATCCACGGCGAAACCCTACCATATCTTGAGGGGTATACGGTTTATACATTGCGCGAGGCGCATGGCGTGACCGGGCATATCGTGCCTTGGAATTATCCCATGCAAATCATTGGGCGTTCGGTGGGGGCCGCCTTGGCGATGGGCAATTGTTGCGTTCTCAAACCGGCAGAAGAAGCCTGTCTTAGCGCGCTGATGTTCGCCGAATTAGCGCGGCAGGCCGGCCTACCCAGCGGGGTTCTGAACGTGGTGCCGGGGCTGGGCGCGCAAGCTGGCGCCGCGCTTGCGGCGCATGGCGGCATCAATCATCTTAGTTTCACCGGCTCGGTGGCCACCGGGCGGCTGGTACAGGCAGCAGCGGCGCAAAATGTTGTACCGGTGACCTTGGAGCTGGGGGGGAAATCTCCGCAAATCCTGTTTGAAGATGCAGATATCGCTGCAGCGCTGCCCTTTTTGATCAATGCGGGCATTCAAAATGCCGGGCAAACCTGCTCGGCCAGCAGCCGGATTCTTGTACAACGCGGCCTTTATGACGCGATTGTTGAGGCAATGGCCGCCCGCTATCAGGCGCTGGTTGCAAAGCCGGCGATAGAAGATGGCGATTTGGGGCCGCTGATTTCGCAGCGGCAAAAAGCGATTGTCGAAAACTTCCTAAGTCAGGGCCATGACCTAACTTTGGCGGCGACAGGTCAAATTTCAGACTCAGCCCCTGCCGCGGGGGCCTATGTCAAACCGCACCTCTTTTGCGATGTCGCCCCGAGCCATACGCTTGCCCAACAAGAGATTTTCGGACCGGTACAGGTTATCATTCCGTTTGACAGTGACGAGGACGCGCTAGAGATCGCCAATGGCACTGATTATGGATTGGTCGCCAGCCTTTGGACACAAAACGGGGCGCGCCAAATGCGCTTGGCCAAAACGCTTAAATCAGGGCAGGTCTTTATCAATAATTACGGAGCTGGCGGCGGTGTCGAATTGCCCTTTGGAGGCCGCGGCCTGTCCGGCCATGGGCGCGAAAAAGGCTTTGAAGCGCTTTATGGGTTTTCATCTTTAAAAACTGTGGCAAGCTATCACGGATAGTTGAAGAAAAAGGGAGCGGCCAATATGCGACTTGCAGGAAAAACAGCCATCGTAACGGGCGCAGCCTCGGGCTTTGGCTTGGGCATTGCCGAAAAGTTCTTGGCCGAGGGCGCCAAGGTCCTAATGGCCGATATCAATGGCGAAGCCGTGGCCGACCAGGCCTCGCGCTTGGGAAAATTGGCGATTCCAATACACGCAGATGTGGCAAGTTCCGCGTCAATTGCACAGATGCATGACGCGGCGCAGACAGCGCTTGGCGCGGTTGATATCATCGTCAACAATGCGGGCGTTACGCATCTACCCGCGCCGTTGGAAGACATCAGCGAAAAAGATTTTGACCGCGTCTTTGCGGTGAATTGCAAATCTATCTATCTGATTTCGCGCGCGTTCGTTCCAGCACTGAAGACCCGCCGCAGCGGCGTGATTTTGAACATCGCCTCAACCGCCGGTGTCTCTCCGCGGCCAAATTTGAATTGGTATAATAGCTCAAAAGGCTGGGTAAATACCGCCACCCGCACGATGGCGGTTGAGCTGGCGCCCTTTGGAGTGCGGGTGAATGCGCTGAACCCAGTGGCGGGGGAAACCCCGCTTCTTACCTCATTCATGGGCGAAGACACGCCCGAGATGCGCGCAAAGTTCCTTTCTACCATTCCACTTGGGCGGTTTTCGACCGCAGAGGATATGGGCAATGCCGCCTGTTATTTATGCTCGGAGGAAGCCAGCATGGTAACAGGGGTCTGCATGCAGGTAGATGGCGGGCGCTGTATTTAACCATGACACCGGGACCCAAAAACCTGATCACAGATATCACGGGCATAATGGTGGGCAATGCCGAAGACCAGCGGCTGAAATCCGGCGTCACGGTGCTGCGCGCCGCGCAGCGCTTTACCGCCGCTTATGCGGTGATGGGCGGTGCGCCGGGCACGCGCGAGACGGATCTGCTGGAACCGGATAAATCTTTGCAACAGATTGATGCTTTGGTGCTGTCGGGTGGCTCTGTCTATGGTCTGGATGCGGCCAGCGGTGTGGTCGAGCGTTTGCGCGCCCAGCAGGCGGGGTTTGCGGCTGCTGGCACGCAGGTTCCAATTGTTCCAGCAGCGATTCTGTTTGATCTCAACAATGGCGGCGAAAAAGAATGGGCGCTATCGCCCTATCCCGCGTTAGGGCGTCAGGCTTTTGACGATTTAAGCGCAGAATTCCAACTGGGCAGCGTAGGCGTGGGATGCGGTGCCACCACAGGGCGCTTAAAAGGCGGCCTTGGCTCAGCCTCGTTCATTCTGTCAAATGGAATTCATGTGGGCGCAATCATGGCGGTCAACGCCGTCGGCAATGCAACAGGCGACGATTTGCGGCATTTCTGGGCGGGGCCTTTCGAGGCAAATGGCGAATTTGGCGGGTTGGGCGGGCCACAAGCCGAGCCACAGCCGCATAATTTTAAGCTGAAGAACCTTGGCCCCTTGGTTGAGGGGGAAAACACCACAATCGGAATAGTCGCCACGGATGCTAGCCTCAGCAAAGCAGCAGCCAAACGCCTTGCCATCAGCGCCCATGATGGTGTGGCGCGCGCGCTCATTCCTTCGCATATGCCCCAAGATGGCGATTTGATCTTTACAGCGGCAACGGGATCAGCGCAGAGGCAATTGAGTCCAACCGACATGGCCGAGCTGTGTCATGGCGCCAGTCTTTGCGTTGCGCGCGCCATCGCGCGGGCCATATATCATGCTGAAAAAGCGCCCAATGACCGTTTGCCAACATGGCAAGACTGCAATCGTTAGTCAGCCTTTTTCGTGGAAAAAATCATAGATCTTCTGCGCTAAAGAGGCCGATACACCCTCAACCGCTTTCAGATCGGCCAAATTGGCACGCCCCACGGCTTTTGCCGATCCAAAATGCGCCAAAAGCGCCCGCTTGCGTGCGCCACCGACACCGGCAATTTCATCCAAAGGCGAGGCCCCAATGGCTTTGCTGCGTTTGGCGCGATGGCTGCCAATGGCAAAGCGATGAGCCTCATCGCGCATGCGTTGAATGAAGTATAAAACCGGATCATTGCGCGGCAAACCAAAGACCGGCTTGCCAATCTGGTAAAACTCTTCCTTACCCAAATTGCGATCAACGCCTTTTGCAACGCCGACCATCGGAATATCTTGCACGCCAAACTCGGCCATAATCTGCGCCACGGCCGAGACTTGCCCCGCGCCACCATCAATCACCAGTAAATCAGGCCAATCCCCGCTTTGCCGCGCCTGGTCTTCTTTGACCAAGCGCTTAAACCGCCGCGTCAGCACTTCTTTCATCATCCCCAAATCATCCCCCGGCGTCAGATCATCGCCACGTATATTGAATTTGCGATAATTGTTTTTGGAAAACCCATCCGGGCCTGCAACAATCATCGCCCCAACCGCAAAACTGCCTTGAATATGCGAGTTATCATACACTTCGATCCGTTTTGGCGGGGACTCAAGCTCAAACAGTTCTGCAACACCACGCAACAATTTGGTTTGCGTCGCTGTCTCGGCGAGTTTGCGCGCCAAACTTTCTTTTGCATTGCGCAAGGCGCCAGAAATCAGCTCTTGCTTTTCACCGCGCTGGGGTACCAAAATTTCCACCCGCCGGCCGCGTTTATCGCTGAGCAGTTCGGTCATCAGATCCATATCCTCAAACCCATGCGAAAGCAGAATCTGCCGCGGCGGCTCTTTACTGTCATAAAATTGGCCCAAAAACGCCTCTAGAACTTCATCATGGCCCATATCGGCGCTGATGCGCGGGTAAAAATCACGGTTTCCCCAATTTTGATTGGCACGAATGAAAAACACCTGCACGCAGGCCTGCCCCCCCTCAAGATGCAAGGCGATTATATCGGCTTCGCTGACACTGCGCGGGTTGATGCCCTGCGTGGTCTGCACCTGCGTTAAGGCGCGAATGCGGTCGCGCAGCGCGGCCGCTCGTTCAAACTCCATTGCCTCAGAGGCCTGCGCCATGCTGGTGGCGAGCGTTTCCTGAATTTGCGTTGATTTGCCCGATAAGAATTTTTGGGCATCCTGCACGGCGGCACCATATTCTTGCTTGGACACGCGCTCCACGCAGGGGCCGCTGCAGCGTTTGATTTGATATTGCAGACAGGGGCGGGTGCGGCTTTCAAACATCGCATCTGAACAGTTTCTCAACAAGAACACCCGTTGTAACTGAGCGAGTGTACGATTGACCGCCCCTGCCCCGGCAAAAGGGCCATAATACGCCCCCTTTTCGCTTTTTGCGCCGCGGTGCTTTTTAATTTGGGGAAAATCATGCTCTGTGGTCACAAGGATGTTGGGAAAAGATTTATCATCGCGCAGCAAAACATTATAACGCGGTTTTAACTGCTTGATTAAATTTTGCTCAAGCAGCAATGCTTCGGTCTCGGTCTGCGTGGTTAAAAACATCATCTGCGTTGTTTCAGAGATCATACGCGCAATGCGCGCCGAATGTCCGGTTGGGCGCGCATAACTGGACACGCGTGCCCTGAGGTTGCGTGCTTTGCCCACATAAAGCACGCGCGATTGATCATCGAGCATCCGATAGACGCCCGGCGAGGTTTCCAGCGATTTTATATACTTTTGTATCAGCGCGTAGCCTGTATATGCCATTTTTATCGCCTTCGTCTGGTCTGGCTACCGATCTGGCCATGATTCTGTTTGTCCTGCAATGATCTGGCGTCGGTTTCAAGGAAAAAGCTGTCCACTGATCCTGTGGATAACATTGGGGTTAACTCTGGATTATTGGAAATTTTCCTTTGCTTTTTGGTAACTTCCCCTATTTGCCTAAAAAATAGGCATTTTTCTAAAGCATTGTTATCATTTAATATTTTAATTAAATTATATGCAAATGACTGAAAATAAACCATTTTTGTTAAAACGCTGTCACATTTATGAACCCACGTGTACAACTTTGGCCCCGTGGCTTACTCAACCCCAAGCACATCTGGCGTTTTCCAAGCCAAATGTTGGCCCCCATCTGCGCAAATCAACTGCCCCGTAACCGCGGAAGCATCCAAAAAATACCCCAAAGCGGCGGTGATATCAGACGCATTTGCACCGCGCCCCAGAACCGTGTGTTTCCGCTGTTCTTGAAAATGATCCGCCGATTGGCGCGCGCCCTGCAAAGTCGGCCCGGGCCCAATCGCATTCACCCGAATATCAGGGGCCAAACCCTGCGCGGCCGTTTGAGTTAACGCCCAAAGACCCATTTTAGCGATGGAATAGCTGGAAAATTCAGGCGTCAATTTACGCACGCGTTGGTCCAACATATTGATCACTAAAGCTTGCGCCAAAGGCTCTCCTTGGTCATCCTGAACGGCGCGGGGGGCCTGCCGCGCAAAACATTGCGTTAATACAAATGGTGCCCGTAAATTGCTTTCAATATGGCGATCCCAACTGCGCCGCGTGGCGCTTGCCAGCGTGTCATATTCAAAAATAGAGGCATTATTGATCAGGCAGGTTAAATTGCCCCCAAGGCCGTCTACAGCCCAATCAATCAGAGTTTCAACTTGATCTTCTTGTAGCAAATCGGCCTGTAACGCGATGGATTGCCGGCCTTTGGCGATAATCTCATGCACAAGGCTCTTTGCGGCTGTTTCAGAGCTGGCAAAATGCACGGCAACGTCATAGCCACGATCTGCAAGATATAGCGCCATTGCGCGCCCAAGCCGTTTTCCTGCACCCGTTACCAAAGCCCGCATCATTCAAATCCCTTTGCGTTACATAACCACCAACCAAACATAGACCAGATATGCGGCAGTCAAGAGCGCGCCCACCAAGCGGTTGATCCGCAATCGGTAAACCACAAAGGGGGCAAGGCTCAAAGAGGCAGCCAGCATCACCCAAAGATCAACCGATAAAAGCTGCGGGGAAACCGGAATCGGGCCCACAAAAGCGGTAACTCCCATAATTGCCAACAGGTTAAAAACGTTGGATCCGATCACATTGCCAAGCGCCACATCCGCTTGCCTGCGTATCGCGCTGGCCAAAGTAGTTGCCAATTCAGGCAGCGACGTTCCCAAGGCAACCAAGGTCAACCCGATGGTGGTTTCGCTGATTTGATAGCTGCGGGCAATTTCAGTGGCATTATTCACCAAAAGATTTGCTCCATAGGGCAACCCAAGCAACCCGATGCCGATCAACCCTGTTATTTTCCAAGCCGGCAGCACTGCATCTTGCGCGCCGCCGCCCTCAAGGCCGATTTCAGCCGCCTCTGCACGCATTGGCTCCTGCAGCGAATCGCGTAAAGCTAACCCCAGCACGACTGCCAGCGCCGTCAGCAAAATCATCCCGCTGCCATAGGAAAACACCCCAAGCGACGCCAAATAAATAAACAAGAGGCTGCCACCGATCATGAACGCATAGTTTTTTCTTAAATCTGTCTGTGCCGCATCAAGCCCAAACATCAATGCGGGCAACCCCAAAACCATCAGAATATTTGCTGTATTTGATCCCACCACATTCCCGATGGCAATTCCTGGCACCCCAGACAGCACCGCTTGAATAGAAATCAAAAGCTCGGGCGCTGATGTTCCAAAAGCCACAATGGTCAATCCAACGATAAATGCCGGAATCCCAAGCCGATCGCTGAGCGCAACGGCGCCTTTAACCAGAAAATCTCCAGACATCACCAAGATGATCAGCGCCAATGCAGAGAGCAGCCAGGTCATCAGGCCTGCCTATTTGGATCCGCAAGAGCAGCCGGATGCGCCCAATCGAAAGCGGCCACACGCATTGCATCTCATCGCTTCTAATTTGCTCTGTCCGGGCAATTTGATCCGTCCAAACATCGCCAAAACGGCAATCCCAATCAAAAATAGGAAAACGATTTTTACGATCATATCACAAACCAAAGCGGCCAAACGCCGCCCTTTCTTCAAAATACAGATCCGCAGAGTCTACAAGCGAGGATGAAAATCTTTGCAAGACGCCTTTTTTCTGCCCGTATGTTCGAAATTTCACGTTCTCGCCAAAACGCTGTTTCATCACCGGCACCAGATGGCCAAGCCCATCCGCTAGGCCGACGGACACCGCTTCTTCACCCACCCAAATTTCACCCGTAAACAAATCTTTATCATCGCTCAATTTAGCGCCACGCTGCTTGGTGACATGCGCGATAAAAACACTGTGTATCTGCTCAAGTAGTTTTTTCAACCGATCAACATCTTCGGGTTTTTCCGGCTTAAAAGGATCCAATGTCGATTTTGAAGCGCCTGCGGTATAAACGCGCCGTTCAATCCCATAGCGCTGCAAGAGATCATGCGCTCCAAAGCCAGCCGAAATAACGCCGATTGAGCCCAAAATTGAACTGTCATCTACGTAGATTTCATCGGCGGTGACGGCCAACCAATAGCCACCTGAGGCGGCTACATCTTCCACGAAAGCAAACACTGGAAGGCTATTTTCAGCCGCCAACCGGCGGATCCGCGCACCGATTAAAGACGATTGTACCGGCGAACCGCCGGGCGAGTTGATCACCAGCGCCACCGCATCCGGTTTGCCTTTGCTGAACGCTTTTTCCAAAACAGGCGCCAGCGCCTTATCGTTCAACTGGCCGCGTGATCCACCCGAAATCACCCCAGAGAGATGCACCACAGCAACGGATTTTTTGGCTTTCACAAAAGGTAGTTTAAACTTCATTCCCTCTATGTAGGGCCCTTGCCGCACGGGCACAAGACGCGCCGCGCAGGAAGGTTGCAAAATCCCTGCAAAGATGGCTTTTTAGCTGCGCAACCGCCAACCCGTTCTAAAAATCCACATAATCGCGGCAAAACACAATAAAATGAAGCCAAAAACTGCTAGCAAGCTGACCATGATGGGCACGTCCGCGGTTCCAAAAAAGCACCACCTAAACGCAGATACCAAATAGACCACGGGATTAAACAAGGAGATCGTCTGCCAAAACGGGGGCAGCATGGAAATCGAATAAAACGTTCCGCCCAAAAACACCAAAGGGGTGATGATCAGCATCGGTACCATTTGCAATTGTTCAAAATTACCCGCCCAGATGCCGACAATAAAGCCCAATAAAGCGAAGGCGATGCTGGTCATCACAAGGAAAAACAGCATGGCCAAAGGATGTATGATCGTCAGGTCAACAAATAATAATGAGGTCAACAGAATAACCAGACCGGTAAAGATCGCCTTGGTGGCCGCAGCGCCAACATATCCCACTACGATTTCCGCAGCGCTGATCGGCGCTGACAGCACCTCATAGATACTGCCAATGAATTTTGGAAAATATATTCCAAAAGCACCATTTGAAATGGCCTGTGTAATCACCGTTAACATGATCAAACCCGGCACAATAAAACTGCCATAGGCAATACCCTCAACCTGCGAAATCCGGCTGCCCATGGCGGCGCCAAACACGATAAAGTAGAGCGAAGCGGATAAAACCGGCGAGACAAAGCTCTGCAGAATTGTACGAAAAAACCGCTGCATTTCAAATTTATAAATGGCTTTTACCGAGTGAAAATTCATGCCGCCTCGCTGACCAGCTGTAGGAAGATTTCTTCCAAAGATGATTCGCCTGTTTGAAGATCTTTGACTTTGAGCCCCAAGGCCAAAATTTCCGAAAACAGCTTTTCGATCTCCGGTCCAGCCCCCGTCAAATCATATTGGTAAATCAACGACAGACCATCCGCAGCCAAGGTCACACCCAAAGCCAAAAGCGGCGGCGGCAGTATTGGTAACGGGCTCAACAAATCGATCTGCAACTGTTTTTTACCCAGCCGCTGCATCAACGAGTCTTTTGCCTCGACCAATTGCAACGCACCTTGATCGATAATCCCTATCCTATCTGCGATGGCTTCGGCCTCTTCGATATAGTGCGTGGTAAGAATGATCGTTACGCCGCTGGCGCGCAGCCGCTCAACCAGCGCCCACATATCTTTGCGCAATTCAACATCCACACCGGCTGTCGGTTCATCTAAAAACAACAGGCGCGGTTGGTGGCTCAAGGCCTTGGCAATGCTCAACCGGCGTTTCATCCCCCCCGATAAGGTTCGGATTTGGGCCGTTTTTTTATCAGATAATGACAACGCCTCTAGCAATGAAGACAGATACCCCTCATCTGGTGCTTTACCGAATAAACCACGCGAAAAGCGCAGCGTATTTTCCACCGTTTCAAAAGGCTCCAAGGCCAGTTCTTGCGGCACCAAACCGATCAAACTGCGCGCAGCGCGATATTGCTGCACGATATCATAACCGGCCATTTTTACCGAACCCGCGCTGAACCGCGAGATGCCACAAATTGTTGAGATTAAAGTGGTTTTACCCGCCCCATTCGGCCCAAGAAGCGCCAAAATCTCTGCCTCGTGCACGTTCAAATTTATATTTTTGAGTGCGTGAAACCCGTTCGCGTAAAATTTCGACAGGCCGCTGATTTGCAAAATATCCGACATTCATCTCTTTTCATGTCATCAAGCTACGGCCCGATGCCGGCTTTAGAGTCAGACCTAGTCCAGAACGCAGAAATTGCAAACACGGCTTTGCAAAATAACGGCCCTGACCTCAACCATTTTGCCCCTGCCGGAACAGGCTTAACCAGACGCCCCTTCGCGCACGGTCTCGATCATCAACTTCACATTTTCTGGATCTGCGTCCGGTGTGATCCCATGCCCTAAATTGAAAATATGAGGCCCCTTGCCCAGCGCTTTTACGATTCGCCTCGTGTCATCAATAAGCTCTTGCCCCCCCGTCACCATATGCGAGGATTTCAAATTGCCCTGCACACAGCCATCAACTTGCACATGGCTGGCAGCCCATTCCGGTGTAACCGAATTGTCAATCGCCACGCAATCCGCGCCGGTTGCCTTTGCAAAACCGATATAATTATCACCAGCCTCGCGGGGAAAGGCGATCACCGGCACCTGCGGATGACGTTGCTTTAGAGCTTGCGTTATGCGGCGCGCTGGCGCCAAAGCATAATGTTTAAAATCATCTCCGCGCAAGGATCCCGCCCAACTGTCAAAAAGCTTCACAACTTCGGCCCCTGCGTCGATCTGGGCGCTTAAATACTCGATCGTCGCATTGGTGAGCAGGTCAATTAAGCGTTCAAACAATTCTCGGTCTTGGCGCTTCAGCGCATGTGCAGGCGCCTGATCTGGGGTGCCCCGCCCCGCAATCATATAGGTCGCAACGGTCCAAGGCGCCCCAGCAAATCCAATCAGCGTTGTTTCAGCAGGAAGCTCTTTTGACAGAATTCTCACCGTCTCATAAACCGGATCCAAGGTTTTATGAATTGCCGAAACCGGCTTCAGCGCATCAAATTCAGCGCTTTTGGTTAAGGTGGACAAGCGTGGTCCTTCTCCGGTGACAAACCACAGATCAGCCCCCAAAGCTTGCGGCAGCAATAAAATATCAGCAAAGAGAATCGCCGCATCAAACCCATAACGGCGAATAGGTTGCAACGTCACCTCGGCTGCCAACTCACTGTTATAACAAAGTGAGAGGAAATCGCCCGCCTCAGCCCGCGTAGCTCTATACTCAGGAAGATACCGGCCCGCTTGCCGCATCATCCAAATCGGTGGTGTTTCCAACACTTCACCAGCCAATGCACGCAGTATTTTTTTATTCTCAGCCATAAATTATCCTTCTTTCGTGCCTAGCTCACCACTTCCAACATTAATGTCAAGCATCGGTTCTTGTCATGTGTAGTTTACACTATTAAAACGATAATTATGACTCAGCAATACCCCACCCCCGCTTCACCGCTGCGCATAGGCACGAGAGGATCCCCTCTGGCGCTTGCCCAAGCCTACGAAACCAGAACACGCCTCTCTCAAGCGTTTGACATTGCAGAAGAGGCGTTTGAGATCGTTGTGATCAAAACCACGGGTGATAAAGTGCTCGACCGACCGCTCAAAGAAATCGGCGGCAAGGGCTTGTTCACGCGTGAAATCGAAGATGACATGCTGTCAGGAAAAATTGACATAGCAGTGCATTCGATGAAGGATATGCCGGTTTTGCAGCCCGCTGGTTTGGTTTTGGAAACCTATTTGCCGCGGGAAGACGTGCGCGATGCCTTTGTATCGCTGCATCATGACGATCTGGCCAGCCTGCCCGCGGGCGCTTTGGTCGGCAGTTCATCATTGCGCCGCAAAGCCCAGCTCACCCATCGGCGGCCCGATCTTAAAGTGGTAGAATTTCGCGGCAATGTTCAAACCCGTTTGAAAAAACTTGAGGCCGGGGTGGCAAGCTGTACGTTTTTGGCAATGGCAGGTTTAAACCGCTTGAACCTATCACATCTGGCAAAATCAGCGCTTGACGTCTCTGACATGCTGCCGGCGGTTGCACAGGGGGCGATTGGTATAGAACGGCGCGCGGATGATATGCGGGCCGCTGAGATGTTAGAGGCCATTCATCACGGGCCAACAGGGCAACGTTTGGCCGCCGAGCGTGCATTTCTCGCGGGTTTGGACGGATCTTGCGAAACCCCGATCGCGGGTCTGGCCGAGCTAAAGGATGGACAAGTGCATCTACGCGGCGAAGTCTTGCGCCCAGACGGGTCAGAAACCTTGGATGAGGCGATGAGTGCGCCCATCGAAGATGGTGCTTTGCTTGGGACAGAAATGGCCAATAGGTTGCTAGAGCGGGCCGGCCCCGGTTTTTTTGACTGGCGCCACGCATAATCGGATTTAATTCGCCGCGGGCACCACTTTGCCTGGGTTCATGATATTATTTGGATCAAGGCTGTGTTTAATCGCCCGCATTGCCTGCAAAGCCGCTTTATTTTTACGGCGCCGCATCGACGGTAATTTTGTTAAGCCAATGCCATGTTCGGCCGAAAAGCTGCCCCCCATGCTGAGCGTGACATCTTCAACCGCTTCGATGATATCATCGTGCACGGCTTTGTCGTGGCTTGCGGGCCAAACCGCATAATGCACATTACCATCGCCCAAATGCGAGACCACCAAAGCTTCAGCCTGCGGATCTATCGCTGCCAGACGTGTTTTCATCAGGTCTAAAAACGCCGCAACAGACTCGAGCGGAAGCGCTATATCATTATTGACCAATCTTGGATGGCTGGCCGTTACTTCTGCCGCCTGCTCGCGGCGCTCCCAAAATGCAACGCGCTGGGCTTGATTCTGCGCCACCACCGCATCAAGAATCGCACCCGCTTCAAGATGCGCTGCCAGCAGCGCCTCAAATTGTTGCATCAATTTGGACTGGCCCGCCGCATCCTGCGCTGCCAAATCCGCGCTGGTGCTGGCAAGCTCAATCAAAATATTGGTATCATGAACCTGTGCAAAAGGCTGGCGGGCATTTGGAAACAGCTTTTGGTGCTGCTCCATATAAAACCCTGGCATATATTCAAACGCCTCAACCGCGCCGCCCGTCGCGTGCTGCAGATCATTTAACAGTGTCAGCGCGGATCCAAGCGATGTAGTAGCGATCATTGCGGTTGCATATACTTTGGGCTTTGCCTGCAATTTCATCACCGCCGCGGTGATAATCCCAAGCGTGCCTTCAGCACCGATCATCAAATGTTTCAAATTATAGCCAGAATTGTCTTTATGCAGCTCTGACATCAGGTTCATAATTTCACCATTGGGCAGCACAACCTCTAGGCCAAGGCACAGATCGCGCGTGTTGCCATAGCGCAAAACGTTTGATCCACCCGCGTTGGTGCTAAGAACCCCTCCAAGCGTTGCTGACCCGCGCGCCCCGAAAGTCAGCGGAAATAAAAGGTCTTCGGCATCTGCTGCGGCGTGAAGATTCGATAAAATCACACCCGCCTCAACGATTGCCACTTTGGATTTGGGCCGAATTTCACGAATAGCGGCCATCCGCTCTAGCGATAGAACAAGCGCCGCCTCGCCGCAGGTGCCCCCGGCAAGGCCCGTATTCCCCCCCATCGGGACAAGTGGAATCTTCATCCGATTGGCCAATTTCACCACCTCTGACACCTGCTCTGCGGTTGCTGGGCGAATGATCGCCCGGGGTTGCCATTTATATTGATGAAGCCAATCGCTGCTATAGCGCGCCATATCTGTGCCGGTCAAAACATGGCTTGGCCCAACGATCTGCCCCAAATCAGAAACCAGTTGATCCATCGTCACTGCCTCGCACAGAAAGAAAAGCAATCAAGCCCTTGCCAGGCGCATCTATCGTGTAGCTCCATAAGGCCTAATACCATTTGGCCACCGGCGGCAGACTCATCAAAACCGCATCCGCATCATGGCCGGTTGTCAGGCCAAATTTTGTTCCGCGATCATACACCAAATTATATTCTGCATAAAGCCCGCGATGGCGCAGTTGAGCCTCTTTGTCCTGCGCATCGAAGGCTTGCTGAAGATGTCTTTCAACCAGCGGTATATAGGCGGGCAAAAAGGCCCGACCGATATCTTGGGTCAAAGCGAAATCTGCAGCCCAATCCCCGCTATTGCGATCATCCATAAAGATACCTCCCACGCCGCGCGCCCGTTTGCGATGCGGGATATAAAAATACTCATCCGCCCAAAGCTTCAATTTCGCATAAAGCTCGGGGTCGTGAGGATCCAGATGCGCTTTTTGTGTGGCATGAAAATGCGCAGTGTCTTCGGCATATTCGATACAAGGGTTCAAATCAGATCCACCGCCAAACCACCAGGCATGCGGGGTCCAGAACATCCGTGTGTTCATATGCACCGCCGGGCAATGCGGGTTTTGCAAATGCGCCACCAGCGAAATCCCTGCCGCCCAAAACCGCGGATCCTCTTGCATGCCAGGAATGCCCATGCGCGCCGCCATGGCTTTTTGCGCTTCCGCCCCCAGCTGCCCATATACGGTTGATACATTGACCCCCACTTTTTCAAAAACGCGGCCATTGCGCATCACGCTCATCAACCCCCCGCCTGCATCCGAGCCATCTTCCGAGCTGCGTTTGGTTTCTGTCACGTCAAATTGGCCAATCGGTGCCTCCGCAAAAGGCCCCGCCGCATGCGCAGATTCAAGCGTTTCAAAGGCCGAGACGATTTGATCACGCAAGCTGCGAAACCAAGCGCTCGCCTGTTGTTTTTCAATCTCTGTAATATCGCCCATGATTTCTTATCCGCTGCTCTTGATGATTTGGTGCACACCATTGCCTGTGAGGCAGGCACCGTCAAGCAAAACACAAGGCATTTTGATCAGCTGCAGAGGTTAATGCGCGGGCACCTCAACGGGATCAATTAAGGTTCTTCCACCATCTACGGTAAGAATTTGGCCCGTCACAAAGCCAGAACTTTCGGAGGCTAAATATTGTACGGTTTCGGCCACATCTGAGGCGGGCGCAATCCGCCCCATCGGTGTGTGGTTTTCAATATCTTTGCGGAAGGATGGTTGTTCTTTTAGAGCCATTTGCAAGCTTGAGGACATCACCGAGCCAAAGGCAACCGCATTCACGCGGATCCGATGCGGCGCCAAGCCAACCGCCATCGATCGCGTCATCTGATCCAGCGCCGCGGTCGACATGGAATAAGCCAGCAAATCAGGATGTGCACGGCGCGCCGCGACGGAAGATAAGTTCACAATTGATCCCGCCTGACCCAACTCTTGACCCGCGCTTTGCTTAATCATGCGCTTGGCCACCAATTGTGATAGGCGCAGGCTGGTCATAACATTTTGTTCCAGCATTGTTTCAACGGATCTATCATCTTGGCTCAGAACATCAGATGGCATCACCTGGCGCGATGCATTGACCAAAATATCCACTTGGTCAAAACTGTCTAAAGTAGCCGAGAGCAAATTTGCGATGGTCAATTTTTCGCGCAGATCCCCCGCGAAATATTCAACCTGAGCCCCATCTGGCACGGCGGCAACCTCTTTGGACAACCCCGCCTCGTCCATATCAGCGCACATCACATTTGCCCCAAGCGCCGAAAAATGCCGCGCAATAGCGAGGCCGATGCCATGTGCAGCCCCCGTCACAATGGCGGTTTTTCCATCAATTGAAAAAGACATGAGCGCCTCCGATTCTCTGCGCATAGTACCGGATTTATCCCTGACGAGCGAGGACCCGTTCTGCGGTAAGGACTTTAAACCCATTTGCCTGCGCCAGCGTCTGCCACTGCTTAAAACAGGTCGATAAAGTGATTTCGTAAGGCAATGACCGGTTCGCCACCAAGAACAAACGCCCCCGAGGGGTTAAATTGGCCGCAGCAGCGCGAATAAAATCTTGGCCCAGTCTTGGCTCAGCAGCGCGGCCAATATGAAAAGGCGGATTCATGATCACAGCATCCAGTTTTCGTGGTGCCCGCCACTGCGCCACATCCTGCCATTCTGCCTGCACCCGCGGATCGGGGCAGTTTTTGTTCAGGCAGTCCAAAGCGGCACGATCTGCCTCAACGCAATACAGCGTTTTGAGCGCCGGCGATTGCAATAAATGCCGGCTTAAATACCCCCAGCCTGCCCCAAAATCTGCCACATGTCCTGAAATATCATTAGGCAACGTCTCGGCCAAAAACCGCGAGGCCCGATCAATCGCATCGGCAGAAAATACGCCCGGGCGGGTGACAAACCCCCCTTCGATGGGCTCAAACGCATCCGCCTGCCATTGGGGCAGACCGGTTTCTGGGCGAAACCATACCAGTTTACCATGGGCTTTAGAAACTGAACCCAAAAGGGTTTCATGCCCTTTCAGCGCTTTGATCAGGCTTTCGATGCCTTGGCTCTTGGACCCGTCAACCAGAACCACGCCATCTGGAGCGGCGCGGCTGGCCGCAAACACCAAATGCCGCGCCAAACGCTTTGAACGCGGCACATATACCACGGCCAGATCAACTGGCACTTCAGGCCGCTCGCGCCATGTATAGCCTGCGGCTTCAAGGGCAGTGATGTGCGGTTTAAATCGGTGCAGGAATTGAAGATCCAACTGCTTCAAAGGAGCCAAATCCAGCGCCTGTTGCGGGTGCAAAGCTAGGCAACGGGCGCGCGCGGGTAAGCACAGGCCACCCTGCCCCAGCGCATGATCTAAACGGGAGTGGAACATAAAAAAAGCACCCTGTATTGGAATGTTTAGGCGCCGCCTACTCTTTTTCCATTGTGCATTGCAAGGGATGTTGGTTTTGGCGCGCCGAATCCATCACTTGGGCAACTTTGGTTTCGGCCACCTCATGGCTGAACACCCCCACAACCGCCAAGCCTTTTTTGTGAACTGTCAACATTATAGCGAATGCTTGCGCGTGATTCATCCCAAAGAAGCGCTCAAGCACCAACACCACGAATTCCATCGGCGTATAATCATCGTTTAACAGCAAAACTTTATAAAGCGGAGGCCGTTTGGTCTTGCTGCGCGTATCAACCAAAACATTCTGATCTGTGTCATTCTCAGATGAAGCGATTACATCAAGATCAAACCCTATCATATCATCCTCGGACTAAAGCTGCACTGCGTGTGGATAATATAACGTGTCTTGCTTAAGAGAAAAGGGGTGAGGCTTCTATAAAAAAACAAACCGAGCCCTCCCGTATATGCGCTCTGCTTCAATTTTATCGTACGGATAATTACAAATGAACCGTTTCTCGAACGTCACGCACATTATTTTGAAACCTACCCAACCAGATCCTACGCGCAAAATCCAAATTTTTAAAACAAAGACGGCGCCAACGACCCTAACGGCCTGCACTGCGTTTTTGAAGCATCCTGATTTTAGCACAACAGGGTAGCGCAAAAGGATAGCCGCGCGGCTCCAGACCCTGCGCAGCCATTCTCTTAAATTTCTATTTTAACCATAGAATTGAAAGCTTTATTCGTAGAGTCTGATGTGTTACACATAAAAAAATATAAAAAGTCAGCCAAAAAATTGGCGGCATGAGGCAGATAAGGACGATCAGAATGGTAAGACGGCATAAAAAGCCGGCTCGTATCGGGCTATGTATTGCAGCAGCGATTTGGATGATGATCATCGTACCGCTCAGCGCCAGCGCCGCCCCTTACGCCGCGATGGTGATCGATGCCCGCACGGGCAAAACCCTACATTCAGAAAATGCCGATACGCGCTTACACCCTGCCTCCCTCACTAAGATGATGACGCTTTATGTGGTTTTTGAGGCCGTTGAGGCTGGCGAGATCTCGCTTGACAAGAAGGTGCGCATTTCGCGCGCAGCTGCCTCCGAGCCGCCCTCAAAACTGGGGCTTCGCGAAGGCCAGCGCGTGGCGTTGCGCCATTTGATACGCGCCGCGGCGATTAAATCTGCCAATGATGCCGCAACCGCGCTTGGTGAAGCGATCGAGGGCTCGGAAGCGGCCTTTGCGCGGCGAATGAACCGAACCGCAAAAGCCTTGGGCATGACCCGCACAACCTTCAAAAACGCCCATGGCCTGACCGAGAAAGGGCATTTGTCAACCGCTAGGGATATGACCATTTTGGGGCGACACTTATTTTACGACTATCCCGACTATTATCATTTATTTTCACGGATCACGCATAAAGCAGCAAATAAAAATGTGCGCAATACTAACCGTAAATTCTTGCGAAATTATAAAGGCGCCGACGGTATTAAAACAGGCTATACGCGCGCTGCCGGTTTTAATCTTGTGGCCTCAGCACAACAAAATCAAGAACGGGTCATCGTAACCGTTTTTGGTGGAAAATCCACCAATACGCGCAACGCGCAAGTGGCAAAGCTGATGGATTTGGGCTTTCGCGAAGCGCCAAGTAAAGCGCGGGTTTCAAAGCCCACCAAACCAACCTATGCGCAAGCGGGCATTATCACGCGCCAGCACATGGCTCCAAAAACCAGCCTGCGTCCCAAAGCGCGGCCCATACAGGGCAACGCAGGCGACAACCTTGCCAATCAAAACCTGCAAAAATACGTGCAAAAAGCCTTAGAAGAAGCGCAAAATCAGAGTGCTAAAAACCCAGATGTTAAGCTAGCAGTCTTAGAGCCCAAACCGCGCCCAGGCGATACCAGTCAAAGCACACAGGGCGCGGCCGAAATCCGCGAAATTGTCACGCGCATTTCAGCCCAGAGCGGCCAGCCGGATTGGGCGATTAATATTGGCCGGTTCGCAAGCCGGTTCGCCGCTGAAAAGATGCTGCTGCGAACCGCGCTCTCGGAAATGGCCACATTGCAGGGCACACAGCGCAAGATAATGATCCAAAGATCCGGTTATGATGCAAATTTTGTGGGTCTAACGCGCGAAGGCGCCGATCTGGCCTGCCGCAAGCTGCAGGCGCGCAACATCAATTGTTTGATGATTGGCCCGAGCTAAAGCGACCCGGTATCCAAGGGCATTTGGGCAGAAGATCCAAAGGCTGCTGCCATCAAACCGCGGGTATACTGCGTTTTGGGTGCCTCAAACACGTCAGAAACCGGGCCATGTTCGACCACGTCGCCCTCTTTCATCACGATCACAGAATGCGACATAGCGCGTACAACGCGCAAATCGTGGCTGATGAATAAATATGCCAGCCCATGGGCTTTTTGCAGATTACGCAACAGATCAACAATTTGCACTTGCACCGTCATATCCAGCGCCGATGTGGGTTCATCCAAAACAACCAGCTTTGGCCGCATCACCATCGCGCGGGCAATCGCAATGCGCTGCCGCTGGCCCCCCGAAAACTCATGCGGGTAGCGATGCTGCATCTCAGGGTCTAGCCCAACCTCCTGCAAAATCTCGTCCACCAGATCCTCTTGCGAGCTGCCGCGTGGCGTGCCATGCACCCCCAACCCTTCTGCAATGATCTGCGCGCAGGTCATTCGCGGCGACAGGGACCCGTATGGATCTTGAAACACGATCTGCATATCCTTGCGCAGCGCGCGCAAATCGCGGGTTTTCAGCGCGCCAATATCGCGCCCGTCAAACACGATCTTTCCCTTGAAAGAAATCAACCGCATGATGGCCATCGCCAAAGTTGATTTCCCCGAGCCACTTTCCCCCACGATGCCAATGGTTTCACCCGCCCGCAGCGTTAAGCTGACATCATTCACCGCCTTCACATGTCCAACGGTGCGCTTCAACAAGCCACGCTGGATGGGAAACCAAATCTTAGCGTTCGTGGCTTGCGCAATCACAGAGGCAGATGGGTCAAACGGTTGCGGCGCCCCGACCGAATGCGCATTTAACAGTTTTTGTGTATAAGGGTGCTGGGGGGCCTTGAATATATCTTTGGTGGGCCCAGTTTCTACGATTTTCCCATCCTGCATCACGCACACGCGATCCGCAATCTGACGCACAATTCCAAGATCATGGGTAATAAACAGCATCCCCATCCCATCCTGTTGCTTCAACAGCATCAATAAATCGAGAATCTGTGCTTGAATAGTAACGTCCAGCGCGGTGGTCGGTTCATCCGCGATTAAAAGCTCAGGTCCATTCGCCAAGGCCATCGCAATCATCACGCGCTGGCGTTGCCCGCCCGACAATTGATGCGGATAAGCGCCCAAGCGGGACGCGGGATCGGGCAGGCCAACGCGCTCAAGCAAAGCTATAATCCGCGCCTCTATCTCTGCGCCTGTCAGGCTTTGACGCGGATCCTGATGCAGCTCGATTGACTCGCGCAATTGCTTTTCAATCGTGTGCAATGGATTCAAGGACGTCATCGGCTCTTGAAAAATAAAGCTGATTTCATTGCCGCGCACTTGCTGCAGCAAATCCCGGCTTGCCCCAACCATTTGCTGACCATTATAACGGATAGAACCCGTGACTTTTGCATTCGCCCCCAGCAACGCCACGCTGCTCATCGCGGTCACAGATTTGCCAGATCCGCTTTCGCCAACCAAAGCCACCACTTCACCGCGGGCCACCTCAAAACTGACCCCGCGTACCGCGTCAACCTGCCGCCCATCCTGCGAAAACGCCACGTTGAGATCTTGGATTTGCAGCACCGCACTCATTGAAACGTCTTTCTGGGGTCAAACGCATCGCGCACCCCTTCGAAAATAAACACCAGAAGGGCGAGCATAATGGCAAAAGTGAAAAAGGCGGTGAACCCAAGCCAAGGCGCTTGCAGGTTTTGCTTGGCTTGCAACGTCAATTCGCCCAAAGACGGGCTGGAAGAGGGCAGGCCAAAGCCTAAAAAATCTAAGCTGGCCAAGGCACCGATGGTACCGGTCACGATAAAGGGCAGAAGAGTTAAAGTGGCCACCATCGCATTTGGCAACATATGGCGAAACATGATCGTCCAATTGCTGACGCCCAGCGCCCGCGCCGCGCGCACATATTCCAAATTGCGCGCCCGCAAAAATTCAGCGCGCACCACGCCCACCAACCCCATCCAACCAAACAATACGGTCAACACCACAAGCAAGGTGAAGCTTCGCCCTAATATGGCAAACATGATGATGATGATGAATAACGAGGGTACGCCGCTCCAAATTTCGATAAAGCGCTGAAACAAAAGATCGGTCAAACCGCCAAAAAACCCCTGCACAGCCCCCGCTAAAATACCAAGCAGGCTGGACAGGGTGGTGACGATAATCGTGAACACGATCGACAAGCGAAACCCATAGATCACCCGTGCCAGCACATCGCGCTTGGTGTCATCCGTGCCCAGCCAATTTTGCGCATTCGGGGGCAAAGGCGCCGCACCCGGCCGCTCGACAGACGTATCATAAGAATAAGGGATCAGCGGCCATAAGGCCCAACCCTTTTCAAAACCTGGGGTTTCGGGATCAAACGCGCCGCTTGCAATTTGCGCGATCACCTCTTCTGGCGTGTCAAAGCAAATCTCCAGCCCGCCGCTGCGGATTAAGCATTGCACCACAGGATCACTATAGACCGCTTCGGTTTTGAAATCGCCACCAAAGGCGGTTTCGGGATAAAAATTTGTAATAGGCGTGAAATATTCCCCGCGATATTGCACCAAAATCGGTTTGTCATTGGCGATCACTTCCGCAAATAGCGACAGCCCAAAGATCACGCTAAAGATCCAAAGCGACCAATAAGCGCGCCGGTTGCTTTTGAAATTGCGCCAGCGACGTTGGTTGAGCGGCGATAAACGGCTCATCCTTCGCGCCTTTCGAAATCAATCCGCGGGTCTACAAAAACATACATCAGATCGGATAAAATACCCACGACCAACCCCATCAAGCCAAACACAAATAATGTGCCAAAAATGACCGGGTAATCCCGCGCAACCGCCGCTTCAAACCCCATGCGTCCAAGCCCATCGAGTGAGAATATGGTTTCAATGATCAAAGACCCGCCGAAAAATACCCCAATGAACACCGCCGGAAAGCCCGCAATCACGATCAGCATCGCGTTTCGAAACACATGCCCCCACAGCACCCGGCGATCGCTTAACCCTTTGGCCCTTGCTGTAATCACATATTGCTTTTGGATTTCATCCATAAAACTGTTTTTGGTGAGCAAAGTCAGCGTGGCAAAGGCCGAAATGGTTGACGCAATAATTGGCAAAGTGATGTGCCAGAAATAATCCACGATTTTTTCGCCCAGCGAAAGCTGCTCAAAATAATCCGACGTGAGCCCCCGCAGCGGAAATATTTGCAAAAAAGAGCCCCCAGCAAAGAGCACAAGCAGCAAGATTGCGAATAAAAACCCAGGGATTGCATAGGCGATAATAATCACCCAGCTGGTCCAAGTATCAAAACGCGAGCCATCCAGAACCGCCTTCCTGATCCCCAATGGAATCGAGATCAGATAGGCCAGTAGCGTTGACCACAGCCCCAGCGAAATCGAAACAGGCATTTTTTCCAAGACCAAATCCACCACGCTGATCGATCGAAAATAACTTTCGCCAAAATCAAACCGCAGGTAATTCCACAACATGGTTAAAAACCGCTCTAGGGGCGGCTTATCAAAGCCAAATTCCTTTTCAAGCTCGGCGATAAATTCTGGGGGCAGCCCGCGTGCGCCAACGTAATCGCTGGTTTCACTGGCTTCTGCCACTTCGCTGCTGGTGCCTGAAAAGCTTTCAAACACATCCCCTTGGCCTTCCATATTGGCCAAAACCTGTTCAATCGGCCCACCGGGCACAAATTGCGTCAGCGCAAAATTGATCACCAGGATGCCCAACAAAGTCGGAAGCACCAATAACAGTCGCCGCGCGATATAAGCGCCCATGGATTACGTTACCTCAATACACCGGCCGATTTTAACGCGGCGGCTTTCTCTTCATTATACCACCAATAATCCAAGTACCCCAACGAATATGGCGCGATGGTGTCGGGATGCTCATACATATCCCAATAGGCAACCCGATGCGTGGCGTTATACCATTGAGGGATCCAGAACCGGTAGGCCCGAAGCGCGCGGTCAAGCGCTTTGACTGCTGTGCGCAATTCAGCTTTGCTGCTGGCGGCGGTGACATGATCGATCAACGCATCAATGCCAGTCGATGAAATCCCAGCCGAGTTAAACACGGAGACATCCGCCGTTTCAGACCCAAAATACTGCTTTAAGCCTGCCCCGGGCTCTAAACTCATTGAGAATTGATCCGTGATAATATCAAAGTCAAAATTGCGCGTACGATCGGTATATTGTGCCGGATCAATGCGGTTATAAATTGCATCCACGCCGGCGGCGCGCAGGTTTTCAACAAAAGGCAAAACCACGCGATCAAAGGCCGGGCTGCGTTCGATAAATTCGATCTGTAACGTCTCGCCTGCCGCGTTGCGCCGCAAGCCATCTTCGCCAACGATCCAACCTGCAGCCTCCAGTAAAGCTGAGGCTTTGCGCAGGTTTTTACGATCTGTTGCCCGCGGTCCCGACTTGGGCGCCATTACCGCTTCATCGGTTAAAATACCTTCCGGTAGTTGGTCGGCAAGCGGGGTTAGCAAGGCCAATTCATCGGCACCGGGAGGCCCCGAGGCAGCCATATCAGAATTTTCCCAAAAGGAATTAATCCGCGCATATTGCCCATAAAACAGCGATTCATTCGACCATTCGAAATTGAACAATAGGCTCAGTGCTTCACGCACTTGTGGGTCGGAAAATTTATCTTTGCGCAGGTTCATCGCAAAACTTTGACCCGTGGCCATACCCCCGTCAGGCAAGGTTTTTTTGATCATATAACCGTCATCTAGAGCAGAAAAATCATAACCGGTCGCCCATGTTTTCGAGGAATTTTCGATACGCACCGTGTAAGCGCCCGCTTTGAAAGCCTCAAAAGCTGCATTGCCATCTGCAAAATACTCAACGCGGATTTGGTCAAAATTGCTGCGGCCGCGATTGATTGGAAGATCTTTGCCCCAATAATCGGGATTGCGCGTATAAATCACGTTGCGGTTAATCTCATAGCTATCGAGCAGATACGGCCCAGAGCCGATCGCGGGCTCCATGCGGCTTTCATCCAACCTTGCACCCGTGCGCTCAAACCACGCCTGCGACATGACCGGCAACCCCCCCACGGTGGGGATCCGATCGCGCAGCGGCGAGTCGGGCAAGAACGTGTATTGCACCGTCTTGCTGTCGAGCGCTTCGACGGTTTGAACAAATTCACCCAGCACGGCGCGAAAGCTCACCAGCCCCTGCTCCAGAAACAAATCATAGGTGAATTTCACATCCTGTGCGGTTACCGCGCTGCCATCGGAAAACCGCGCTTCGGGGCGAATATGAAAACGCACCCAGCTGACATCTTCGGGATATTCAAGGCTTTCAGCCAGCAACCCATAATTCGCCCCAACCTCATCTGCCGTGCCCTCAAGCAAGCTTTCAAACGGCGCAGACGCCAAGGCCGCAGCGCGCCCTTTACGCGAATAAGGATTCATTGAATCAAAGGTACCGAAGCCCCAAATCGAAATTTCACCGCCTTTTGGCGCATCTGGGTTGACATAGGCGAGATGCTCAAAATCTGCTGGGTAGTTCAATTCGCCAAAAAAGGAATAGCCATGGGTTTTTGTGCTATGGCTCCCTGCCCAGAGGCTGCTGGCCAAAAAGAGCGTTGCCCATCCAAGGCATAACCCAATCCAAACTCGGCTTTTTTGAACGTTCTGTGATTTAGCTTTTACCACCGTTTTACTTGAATGCCGTACCACGGGCCGCACCTCCATCCTACGCTTTGCATAAACATAGGCTACAACACAAAATATCCAAGGCACAAAACAACACAAAGTTTTGATGGATAGATTTCATTGCGAACTGATACTTTCAGCCATTCTACAATCCTCTCTACAGGCTTTTTAAATATAAAAACGCTTGTCAAACTGACTCATTATTTTGATCATCGTCTTCCGATAAGAAAAATGTAAGCTCATAATAAGGCTTGAAAAAACTTTTGTTTTCTTTGAAAAAACCTACCTCATTTCTGAAACGATTGATTAAGCTTCCACCTTTATTACTCTCATTATATGAAAAGCGACTATCTGTTTTTATACTTGCAATAAATTCTGTCTGGTCAATTTCCGCAATGTATCTATCAACAATTTCAGTAATGTCCCAGCTCCAATGACTTTTTCTTACCTCACTTAAATGGCTGGTATTCATTGGGTCACTAACCACTACACTGTCGTTTAGATAGTTCAGAAACTCTTCGCTAACCACATTTTTCTCCTCCGCTTTGGATGAAATGGGCAAACAAAAAAGAAAACCTAATAAGCCAACAAACGATATAGTGATTACAATTGATTTTATTGTCTTATTTAATAAGACTGCCATAATTCCCTCCTAAAATTGTCATCCCAATTTTTCGAAAAAACCTGTCGATGTTGGCAACATTTTTTCCAGATGTAACATGATACAGTATCACATTCGCTCTCTGTTTTCGCGCCCAAACCTCAATACCACGCACAAGGGGAAGCGCAACTTTACCGCCAAGCATATTTGAACGGGCGGATTGATCCACATTGATTGTGTTTACAGTAACCCCTCTCGCACCCTCACCAATGAATTATCCACCAATATAGGCATAAGAAAATCCTAAAATTTTATCGCCAAAAAATACCTTGAGACCAAGATACGTATCAGGTTCATCAATCGTATTTTGAAAATATTTGTAAAATTTGCTCTTGGAAAAAAGGGATCTCAGAAAAAAATCCCCTCCTCGTAAACATTACGTGCCAGTGCCCATATCTCTTCCCCAAACGCGCTGCTAAAACGGGATTTCTGCGCAATATGCGCGCCGTGAAGCCTAAACCCTCACGCCGTTCACAGGCATAGAAGCGTTTGCGCTGCGGCCTCCCGCAACGCATCAATGGCTCGTACAGGAATTGATACTTAAACGTTTACTGGGCAGCTTCGGCTAAATAGGCGATCACATTGGCACGGTCTTGAACTTTCTTAAGACCCGCAAAGCCCATTTTGGTGCCGGGCGCATATGATTTTGGATTTTCCAGAAACCCGTTGAGGTTTTCGATCGTCCAAACATCCACCACTTCGATCAAGGCGCCTGAATAACCATATCCATCTGCGGCGGCTACGTCGCGATCCACCACTTGATACAAATGCGGCCCAGTGCCATTGGCACCATCTTCCAGCTTGTGGCAGGCTTTACATTTGCCAAAGACCTTCGCGCCTTTGCCGGTATCGGCCATCGCCACCAATTCGGCAAAATCAACCTCTTCTTCCTCTTCGGATTCCTCTTCAGCGGTTTCCACTTCGATGTAATAGCCAGCCGCGTGTTCTTCGCCGTGCCCACCCCCCATATGATAGACTTCCTCGGCAACCCAATTGCCAAGCAAAAACACCAACAATGCGCCGCAAAGGCTGCCCACAACTTTGGTAAGTGTCATCGTGTCTAGCATTGCGTGAACTCCATCTGAATATGCCTGGGCGCTTTCTAATCGCTTCCACTCGCGGTATGCAAGGTGTAGAAACCGCGACGAAACGACCAATTTGAAGAAAAGCAGAGAAAAATGACCGGAAAAATCGCATTTCAGGGCGAGTTGGGAGCGTATTCCCATGAAGCCTGCCAAGAGGCGCGCCCCGATATGACACCTTTACCCTGCCGTAGCTTTGAAGATGTGATCGAAGCGGTGCGCAGCCATCAAGCGGATTTGGCTATGTTGCCGGTGGAAAACTCAACCTATGGGCGGGTGGCAGATATCCACCGCCTCTTGCCCGATTCGGGGCTGCATATCATCGGCGAAACGCTTACAAGGGTGCGGATCAGTTTGATGGCCTTACCCGGTGTGCCCTTATCCGCAATCACACAGGCGCTGGCGCATCCGGTCTTACTGCCACAAGCGCGGCGTTTTTTAAGCGACCATGCGATTACGCCGGTCAGCGCGGTTGACAGCGCGGGCGCTGCGGCTGATCTGACGAAGAGCCAAAACCGTGAACGCGGCGTTTTGGCCAGCGCTTTAGCTGCCGAGATCTACGGTTTGAATATTTTAGCAAAAAATATCGAAGATCACGGCCATAACACGACCCGGTTTTTGCATATGGCCCGCACCCCAGATTTCACCCATCGTGGCTCTGGCAAGATGATGACCACGTTTGTCTTTCAAGTGCGCAATATTCCAGCCGCCCTGTATAAAGCGATGGGCGGGTTTGCCACTAATGGCGTGAACATGACCAAATTGGAAAGCTATATGGTGGGGGGCAGTTTTCAAGCTACCCAATTTTACGCCGATATTCAGGGACATCCCGAGGATGAGAGCGTGCAATTGGCCTTAGAAGAATTGGCGTATTTTACCTCAGAACTCAAAATATTGGGGACTTATCCGGCCGATACCGCGCGCTGAGCCTTTTAGCTTCTACTTTTGGAAGCGGGCCATGAGCCTGCTGCTTTAGGGCAGCGCTAAGGCCAAATTGATATAATGCTCACACCCGGCTTGAAAGCGCTTTTGGGTTTTATGCGCTGCCAGTTGGATCGCTTGCAAGCGCATAAACATGCCCAGGTTTAGCAGGCGAAGCGTACAGGAAATGCGCAAAAAGCTATGCGTTTCATCACCCGCCTCAAGCGCCATATCACACCGAATGAATAATGCGGCCTCCTGCAGCTCAAAGCTCCAATCTTGCGGCGTATCAAAGCGCGGCACGCTGAGCTCAGGATATCGCATTTTACCGCGAAACCAAAATTCCAAAGCCCAGTTGCAAGTTACAGGTTTCTGCAAATCGCCCCGCCGATTCTGCAAAATGCCCTTCGCCTCAGCAAGCGTTTCAAAGCGTTGGAAATCTGTCAGCCTTTGGCTAACGAACTTCAACGAATGGTTCAATCTATGTCGCGCCGTTAAATGCATCGGCCTATGATGATTAAAATCAAGTTAGTCTAAACGATCTGCAAGCCAATGCTGTAAAAGAAAATGCGCGATAGATCCAGCCCGGGCGGGCAGAATATCGGTGCGGATCCCCGCTACGATATCATTCAGCTCGGCCTTGCTGATCCAAAGCGCATCCTGCAATTCATTGGGATCTATGGTGACATCTGTGTTCAGCGCCTCGCCATGGCAGCCAAACATGAGCGAATTTGGGAAGGCCCAAGGCTGTGATGCCAAATAGCTTACCGACCCCACTCGGATGCCCGATTCTTCCAAAACTTCCCGCCGCACCGCCGCTTCGATGGTTTCGCCAGGTTCCACAAACCCCGCCAAAAGCGAATACATCCCCTCGGGCCAATGCGGAGAGCGCCCCAAAAGGACGTTTTGTCCTGAGGTAATCAGCATGATCACAACAGGATCCGTGCGTGGAAAATGGCTCGCCGAACAGCGCGGGCACACCCGCTGCCAGCCCGATTGTGCGCTGTCGCTGGCCGCCCCGCAACGGGCACAAAACCTATGCGATGCGTGCCAATGAAACATCGCCTTTGCAGTTGCGGATAATTCTGCATCGCGCGGCGATAACGAGGTCATATATGAGCGCAGCTCGCAAAATCGAAGCCCTTCTGCCAATTCTGGATGATATTGCTCTGACGGATCGTTAAAGGCGCCCTCTGGCGGAAGGTCCTGATCGTTTGGCGTCCAGCTTGAAATATCAAACGCAAAGATACGCTGCCCTGCCTCTTGACCCAAAAAAATCCAAGGCGCGCCCACCGTTAAAGGCTGTGGCAGGCGCAATCGCACCAGGGGGTTTTCTGAGGCCTTATCAACCAGAATTTTACCCCGCCATAAAAGAATGACCTGATCGCCAGCTTGCGGCTGGCCTTGTGCGCTGCCCCGCAATTCTGCTGCACGATCAAGGGCCGACCCTCCAAATGTCACGGTTTCTGCCAGTTTCATTCTTTGCCCTCTCTTTGCCTAACCGCCCTGATGACATGATGATCAAGGCAGAGCAATCACCCGCGCGGGGAGGTTGCAGTTTTTTTTAAAATCCCCTAAAGGTGCGCCTGAGAGGTTGGCGCGGGCAGGCGCCTCGCCAACCCGGTCAGATCCGGAAGGAAGCAGCCGTAACGAGCCCCGCTTGGGTCGTTGTCCAGCCTCTCACTTTTTTATCACTCTTCAAAGGCGGCGCGCGCCCAACGCTCTTGCTCGGGCGTTTCGATGGCACAGGGCCGGATAGCGCGCAGATGAGACAACGCCACATCAGCGGATAGACCCGTCCGGCGCATAAGCCGCAAAGCGACCATCCCCGAGCGACCGCAGCCACCGAAGCAATGCACCAAAACCCGCCCCCCTTGGCCAAGTATACGACCTGCCTTTGCCTCAACCGATTGCCATCGCTTGGCATTTTCCGGCTTTGGCGTTTGATAATCTAAAATTGGAAAATGGCAGCACTGGATGCCTTGGGCCTTTAAATCTGCCGGAAAATCTGCGGCGCCCAAGGGTTTCATTTCACAGCGCTCCGTCAGGCTCAGCACCAAATCTGGGCGCCAAGCCAGAATCGCCGTAAAATCCTGCGCATAGGGCGAAAACCGCCCCGGAAGCGGGCATAAGGCCAGCGCTGCATCGCCAATCGCAAGGTCAAAAATTGAAAACATGCGCAGGCTTCCCTTTTTCGATCAGCCGACTCTGCAGCCCCTAGACCTTCGCGTCACAACAGCTTAGCGTAGTGGATAAGAGTATAACCGAGACCCAGCATGAGCGAAACCCCGACCCAAGGCTATCAAGTTCTAGCGCGCAAATACCGGCCAGAAACCTTTACCGATCTTGTTGGCCAAGAGGCGATGGTGCGCACGTTGCGCAACGCCTTTGAGGCAGATCGGATCGCGCAAGCCTTCGTGATGACAGGGATTCGCGGCACCGGCAAAACAACCACCGCGCGGATCATTGCTAAGGGTATGAATTGCATTGGCGCCGATGGCCGCGGCGGGCCCACCACCGAGCCCTGCGGCACATGCGAGCATTGTGTGGCGATTATGGAAGGCCGCCATGTAGATGTGCTGGAAATGGATGCGGCCAGCCGGACCGGCGTTGATGATATTCGAGAAATCATCGAAAGCGTGCAGTATCGCGCCGCCAGCGCACGCTATAAGATCTATATCATCGATGAAGTTCATATGCTGTCGACCAATGCGTTCAACGCGCTGTTGAAAACGCTGGAAGAACCCCCCGAGCATGTGAAATTTATCTTTGCCACAACCGAAATTCGCAAAGTACCGGTCACGGTGTTGTCGCGCTGCCAGCGGTTTGACCTTCGGCGGATCGAGCCGGATGTGATGATCGCGCTCTTGAAAAAAATTGCCGCAGCCGAGCAGGCAGAAATTGCTGCCGATGCCCTCGCCCTTATCACGCGCGCCGCTGAAGGCTCAGCCCGGGATGCCACATCGCTTTTGGATCAAGCGATCAGCCATGGCGCTGGCGAAACCTCGGCAGAGCAAGTGCGCGCTATGTTGGGGCTGGCAGATCGCGGGCGGGTGATGGATCTTTTCGAAATGATTATGCGCGGTGATGCCGCCTCTGCGCTGAGCGAACTGGGCGGACAATATGCCGATGGTGCCAATCCTCTGGCCGTAATGCGCGATTTGGCTGAGGTTACGCATTGGATTTCGGTTGTGAAAATAACCCCAGATGACGGAGAGGATCCAACCGTTTCTCCAGAGGAACAGATGCGCGGTTTGAGCTTGGCCAAGGCCTTGCCAATGCGCGCCCTGACCCGCATGTGGCAAATGTTGCTGACCAGTATCGAAGAAGTGTCACAAGCCCCGAACGCCATGATGGCGGCCGAAATGGCGGTGATCCGGCTGACCCATGTGGCAGATCTTCCCAGCCCCGAAGAGTTGGTGCGAAAATTACAAGACATGTCACCCCCTCCTGCAGGGGGCGGTTTAGCCAGCAGTTCGGGCGCTGGCGCCGGCGCGGGGCTGAGCGCAGAAACCGCTTTAACTGGCAGTACGGGCGCGATTACCACCACCTCTGCGGCGCAGTCCGGGCAAAGCCCCAGCGACAATCAAAATATCTCGCCCCCAAGCGCTGTTCTTGGCGGGGCTGAACAGGCTTTGGCCCTCAATACGCAGCAGATGCTGGCCGCCTATCCCAGTTTCGATCATATTATAGATCTGATACGCGCGCAGCGCGATGTTCGGCTTTTGGTCGAAGTGGAAAATTGCGTACAGCTGGCGCGGTATCAACCGGGGCGGATTGAATTCGTGCCCACCGTTGATGCGCCTGCCGATCTTGCCCAACGGCTGGGTAGCCGGCTTCAATTATGGACGGGCCAGCGCTGGGCGGTGAGCTTGGTGAATGATGGCGGTGCCCAGACCATTGCGCGCATGCGCCGCAGCGCAGAAGAGGCCCTGAAGACAAAAGCCTTGGCGCATCCGCTTGTAAAAGCCGTGTTTGACAGCTTTCCAAAGGCGCAAATCATCGAAATCCGCACCCCTGAAGATTTAGCTGCTGAGGCGGAGACCGACGCGCTGCAGCCCGTCGAAGACGAATGGGATCCATTCGAAGAATAAGGCGAGTTGTCGTCTATTACAAAGTTTTAGATCCGTCCTGATAGGCTGAAAAAGGCGTTTGAGACGTCACCCAAGACGCTGCTCTAACACATGGCGCATGATCTTGCCGGTGGTGCTGCGGGGAAACTCGGATTCGGCGATAAAATGAAAGGCTTTCGGCAGCTTGTAGCGCGCAAGCCCTGTACATAGATGCCCCAGAATATCTGCCTCGCTCAAACTAGCATCTTTGCGGGCAATAAAAGCAATGGGAACTTCCCCCCAATGGCGGTGTTTCTGACGCACAACCGCGGCCTCTAAAACCCGCGGATCTGCCAGAATAAGCCGCTCGATTTCGGCCGGGTAAATATTTTCTCCGCCCGATTTGATCAGATATTTGCGACGATCGACAAAGCGCAATCCCCCCTCTGGGCTGCGCTTGAACATATCCCCCATATGAAACCAACCATTTCGGAAATCCTCTGCATTGGCTTTGGGGTTATTCCAATAGCCGCTGAACAATGCCGGGCTGCGGATCGCCAATTCTCCGGCCTCTCCTTCGGGCACCTCTTGATCTTGCGAATCAACCAATTTGATTTGGCAGAGCGCGCTTTGTTTTTTGTCCAAGCAGGTCGCAATGTCACCGATCCCAATATGGCCTGCAGATGCGGGGGCAAAGCCGGTTTCGGTGGCGCCGAATGTGTTTAAATAAGGCGCCTGAAAAAGCATTGTGACTTCGGCAATTTGATCCAGCGGCACCAAATCCGCCATAACGCCAACCCATTTCACAGATTTCACCCGCGACTCTTTGGCCCGCATCGCCGCAAGAAGCGGCGCAATCATTCCGGGCATCAAAGTCAATCGCCCCAAGTTTTCAGTGGCGATCAAATCTGCAAGATGATCCGGTTGAAACCCATCCACCACAATAACGGTTCCCCCGAGTATTAAGGTTTTAAACACCGTATCCGTTGAGACCATGTGGAACAAAGGCGCCCAAGCAATAAACGCATCCTCGGGATCTGCTGGCATATCCAGCATTTGCGTCGCGGCCCGCGCGATTTCCGCCCGATGGCTGATCAAAGCGCCTTTTGGCAGGCCGGTGGTGCCGCTTGTATAAAGAATGACGATGCCGTCTTCGGGCGTGGCACATTCCGGCACAGCGCTGCTCGAATAGCCCATCAAGGCTTTAAACCAAACATCATCGATCATTTGAACCGGCGCGATATCGGCCAAGCTTTCTGCCTGCGCCTGATTGCGCGGCGAGGCCAGCAAAAGTCGTGGTTCAACCAAGCTCAGGCAATGGCGCAGCTCGCCAAGCGTCAAACGCCAATTCTGACAGGCCACGATGGCGCCAATTTTAGCAGCGGCCAGAAACACTTCGATATATTCAATCCGGTTTTCTGATAAAATCGCGATACGGTCTCCGCGTGCGATGCCGCGCGCTGTGAAATAATGCGCCATGCGATTGCTGCGTTGATCAAGCTGGCGATAGCTATAGCCCGTGACGGCATCCTTCACAGCCAGATGATCCGGACGCAAGCGGGTTTGCACCTCAATCAAGGCGCTCAATGTCAGACCTGCCGCCTGAGCGGCCAGATTGGGATCAATCCCCGTCAATATTACCTCTTGGCCCTGCATATCCCTCTTCTTCCTGGGCGGTTGCGCTCACCCATAGGCTAACGTTAAATCCTGCAAGAGTGGTTTGTAAATCACCTGCAACGCAGATTGGCGATGAACGGGGCTAGCGGCCCCGTCAAAACGCTTGTTTTTGGGCGTGACACTGCGTAGGAAAGAGCATCGAAGTCAAAGGGGAAAGAACATGTTCAAAGGCTTAGGCGGCATGGGCGATATGGCCAAAATGATGAAGGCTGCAACCGAAATGCAAGGCAAAATGGCCCAAATGCAAGAGGATATGCACAACATTATCGTTACCGGTGAAGCCGGCGCGGGCTTGGTAAAAGCCAGATGCACGGCAAAGGGCGATTTGACCGGTTTGGATATCGATAAATCTATATTTTCGGGTGATGATAAAGAAGTTGTTGAAGATCTGATTCTGGCGGCGATCAAAGATGCCCAGCAAAAAGCGGCTCAGCGCGCCAAAGATGAAATGGGCAAAATGACAGAAGGCCTTGGCTTGCCCCCTGGGATGAACCTGCCGTTTTAAAAGGGCGCCATAGATTTTCAGACCATATCAAAAAACGGGTAAACGCTTGCGATGAGCAAAACCAAAGATATTGATGCTTTGATAGAGCTCATGGCGAAACTGCCTGGCCTGGGCCCGCGCTCTGCCCGCCGCGCGGTTTTGCATTTGATCCGCAAGCGCGCCTTATTGCTAACCCCGCTTGCCGATTTGATGCAAACGGTTGCGGTAACCGCGCAGGAATGTCTGAATTGTGGCAATATTGGGACCGAAGATATTTGCGATATTTGTCGCAACGAGCGGCGCGCCACGGGGGATCTTTGCGTGGTGGAGGATGTCGCCGATCTCTGGGCGATGGAGCGGGCGCAGGTTTTCAAAGGCCGCTACCACGTTTTGGGCGGATGCCTCTCGGCGCTGGATGCGATCGGGCCCGATGAATTGCGTATCCCTAAACTGATTGACCGCGTTAGCAGTGAAAATATCACTGAAGTGATCTTGGCGCTGAACGCCACCATCGAAGGGCAAACCACCGCGCATTATCTGGCAGATCAATTGGAAAACCGCACCAAAGTCACCACGTTGGCGCAAGGGGTGCCCATAGGCGGTGAGTTAGATTATTTGGATGACGGCACCATCACGGCCGCCTTAAAGGCGCGCAAAGCAGTCTGATTCAAAAGCGTCGCAGCGGCATCCGGCGGCTTGGGCCGAATGCGCGCAGAAAAAAGCAATCAATCGTCCAGTTCAGGCTGATCGCCCTCGGGCAGATTGAAAAAGCTATCCGCATCCAAAAAGTCATCTTCTGGCGTGTCAACAGGCTCATCTTCGCGCAGCGAAAAGGATTCTAACCCTCCAATCGCAGCCGGGATTTTCGGTTCTGCCGGCATTGACAAAGATTGCTCAGTGCTCACCAATTTGCGACGCTCATCATCGTCCATAACAGGACCATCGGCGGCTTTTTTCGCAGCGGCTTTTTGAACAATCGCATCGAGTTCAGATTGTTTGCACAGGCCCAGCGCAACCGGATCAATCGGCTGGATGTTCGAGATATTCCAATGCGTACGTTCGCGGATGGCTTGAATCGTAGGTTTGGTTGTGCCCACCAGCTTGCCAATTTGCCCATCGGTCAATTCGGGGTGAAATTTCACCAGCCACAGAATTGACGCCGGTCTGTCCTGGCGTTTGGAGAGCGGCGTATAGCGTGGGCCGCGGCGTTTTTCTTCCCCCTGCGCGGCGGCGTTGAATTTCAGCTTCAACTTGTGCAACGGATCAGCCTCGGCCGCCGTAATCTCGGATTGCTCAAGCTGATTATTTGCAACCGGATCAAATCCTTTCACACCCGTGGCCACGTCACCATCTGCGATTCCTTGCACTTCAAGTTCGTGCATTTGAACAAAATCTGCGATCTGCTTGAACGTCAGCGTGGTATTATCGATCAGCCAAACCGCGGTCGCGCGGGCCATAATTGGTTTTGACATAGGGTTACTCCTTGCTACATCTGGCGTTACGTAAACCTTTCCCGGAGCCTGAAGGTCAGGCTGCCTTGCGTAAGGCGGGCTTCCGGTGTCGGGGAACTTAGAGCACCTATATATAAGGCATATCGAAAAGAAAAGAGGCCATGCAGAAGTTTATACAGATCCTATGTGTTGGGCTTTGGGTCTTTGCGGGCCATAGCGCAAAAGCGCAGACGTTTGATTATTACGTTTTATCGCTCAGCTGGTCGCCTAGTTGGTGCCAGTTAACCGGGCTCAAACGCGGTGCTGAACAATGCGATGCCACGCGTGACCTTAGGTGGATTTTGCACGGGCTTTGGCCACAATATGAGAATGGCTGGCCAAAATTCTGTAAAACGGCACAGCCTGCGCCAACGCCGAAAGAGCTTAAAACCATGCGCCCTATCATGGGCAGCCAGGGCTTGGCGTTGCATGCTTGGCGCAAGCATGGCACCTGCGCGGGCCTTTCTGTGGATGATTATTTTCTGGCCTCGCGCGCCGCGTTTGAAGCAATTCGAAAACCAGACCCGCTGGCCCTGCCGCTTTCCGAGCAGCGCTTTGCACCGGCCAGTCTGAAAGACAGCGTTTTGCGCGATAATCCCCAATTGCAACCCAAAAACTTGCTGGTGACCTGTCGAAAAGGGTTATTGCATGAGCTGCGGATCTGTTTGGATAAAACACTATCCCCGCGTCACTGTGGACGGGATGTTTTGAACGGCTGCTCAGAGTCTTTTATCAGCGCGCCAACACCGCCCTAGCCAAACGCGGCTCGGCGCAGCAAAACCAAGCCCATCACAAGCAAAACCAGCAGAGTAACCCGCCGAAACAGAGTTTGATCGATGCGCGTTTGAATCTGCACCCCAAGCCACATCCCAAGCGCCGCGGGCAGGACAAGAAGCGCCGAAAACTGCGCCGTTGCGAGGGTCAATATACCCGATCCTATATGCGCCACCACCAAGGCCACCGCGCCCAATCCGTAAATCACGCCTTGCACCCGCATTTGTTCGATTTTATTAGTATTCAAAGCGGTCAAATACGCCACAGTTGGCGGTCCCCAAATGCCCGAAACGCCCCCCAAAAGCCCCGCGATACTGCCAAAGATAATGCTGGCCTTAGGCCCCGCGCGCATCACGGGCAAGCCAAGGCCGCATAGTTGCAAAAGTGAGAAACATACGATCAGCCCACCCAAACTGCCCAAAAACAACATGTCTGGAAGCACCGAGGCCAGCTGAGCGCTGATCAAAACGCACACCAAGCCGGTGATCAAAAAAAGCCGAAAGCGTGTAACGGATTGCCAGGCTGCGGTGCGGCCCTGTGCAAAAGCCTGCCAGATATTGGTGATTAAGGTTGGCAGGATAAGCCCTGCCAAAGCCAATTCTGGTCGAACGATTAAGCTGAGCCCAGCGATGAACACCATCGGCATGGCAAATCCAACCACGCCCTTGATGAACCCCGCGCAGCATCCCACACCGATCGCAACGAACCAATGCCACTGCGACATATTGCTGACAATCACATCCATCATGGGGCTTTATCACAGGTAATTCAGCGCAGTTAGGGCGAATAGTCAAGTTTACTGCGAAATTTTTGAACAAATTTCAACATTATTTTGAATTTATATTGCGCTGCAATTGCAAAAGGCTTATCAGAGGCGCAAGCAAAAGGAGCCGTGTCATGCCAGATGGATCGAAGCGCAATTTTTCAGATGAAAATGTAATATTGAAAGATTTGCTCACGCTGACAAAAGCCGCAACGCAACGCGTAGAGCAATTGCTGCAACGGGCCAAGGTACATTGCCAAAGCGTGATCTGTGATGACGGGCGCGTTGATCCAGTTCGGCTTGAAACCCATCAGCTCCAAGCGCATGGCTTGGCTTGGCTGGCCACCTATACCGAATCGCTGCGTCAAATGCACAATTGGGCCGCCTCTCTGGCGGCTGAAGACCAGTTTTCATTGCCAAACCAGTTGATTTTACAAATTGGATTTGCCGAATATCTGCAGCAAATCATCGGCGGTATCCCGATGAGTCAAAACGAGTTCTTGCGGCCGCAAGATATCGGGTTAACCCCAGAAGACGTAGGGGATTTTCAGAAAAGCGCTGTTGTGCAGTTGATGCAAAGTGGCAATAGCCAAGCCGCAAAAACTCTTTTGGTGACGCTGATGCAAGAGGATCAAGGCAATTTGATTTTCGGCAACAGCGGGCTTGATGAAGAGCTGGAAATGATCCGCGAACAATTTCGCCGGTATACTTTGGAACGCATCGAACCGCACGCGCATGCCTGGCATTTGCAGGATGAGCTTATTCCGATGGATGTTATTGGCGATTTGGCAGAACTGGGTGTGTTTGGCCTGACAATTCCGGAAAACCTTGGCGGGTTTGGCCTCTCCAAAGCGTCGATGGCGGTTGTTTCAGAAGAGCTATCGCGCGGCTATATAGGGGTTGGGTCTTTGGCCACCCGCTCTGAAATCGCAGCTGAGCTGATTCTATGCGGCGGCACAGAAGACCAAAAAGCAAAATGGTTGCCCAAAATCGCCAGCGGCGAAACGCTTCCCACTGCGGTTTTCACAGAGCCAAATACCGGCTCTGATTTGGGCGCCTTGCGTACGCGCGCGGTAAAATCTGACGATGGCTATCGCATCACCGGCAATAAAACGTGGATCACCCATGCCTCGCGCACGCATGTGATGACCCTTTTGGCGCGCACCGATCCGCACAGCAGCGACCATCGCGGCCTGTCGATGTTTCTGGCCGAAAAAACCCCCGGCGACGATGCAGACCCATTTCCTACCCCCAATATGACGGGCGGCGAGATTGAAGTTTTGGGCTATCGCGGGATGAAAGAATACGAACTCGCGTTTGACGGGTTCAAGGTGACATCAGAGAACCTGCTAGGTGGCGAAGAGGGTAAGGGCTTTAAGCAATTGATGCACACTTTCGAGAGCGCGCGCATTCAAACAGCGGCCCGCGCTGTGGGTGTGGCGCAATCGGCCTTGGATATATCGCTGCAATACGCGCAGGATCGCAAACAATTTGGCAAACCCATCATCGCCTTCCCGCGGGTTGCCAATAAATTGGCGATGATGGCGGTTGAAATTATGATCGCCCGCCAGCTGACCTATTTTAGCGCCTTTGAAAAAGACAATGACCGCCGCTGCGATGTAGAAGCGGGCATGGCCAAACTGATTGGTGCCCGCGTGGCCTGGTCAGCGGCGGATAATGGATTGCAGATCCATGGCGGCAACGGCTTCGCGCTGGAATATAAAATCAGCCGCATTCTTTGCGATGCTCGAATTCTGAATATCTTTGAAGGCGCTGCAGAAATTCAGGCGCAAGTGATCGCACGGCGGGTATTGGAAGCCGCCTAAAGCGCGGGCGCACCCAACTGCCATGTCTATAGGGTCGGCGGGATATCAATGCCGCCGCGCCAGGGCTTAATATCCAAAACCGGGGTGCCGTCAAACCCGTCGGTGGCATCGATTTCAAACCTGCCAGATGCATGATCAATGGCTAGGATTTGAACCGCCTCCATTGCGATTGGATTGGGGCGCACCGGGCTGCGCAGCGCAAAGGCACCGCGCAACCCATCGGCATGCGCCGGTGCTTGAAGAATAATATCACGGCGCGCGCGATCAAACCAAAGCAGCAGCCAAATCAGATCACCCACCGCCAACCCGGTTAGACCCGGGCAGAATTCTGGCTGTATTTCCACCACCGCCCGCCCCGCATCACGTAGGCGGGCTTGGGTTAGGTTTTTTGGACAATTTTCCCGCTGCCAGGGCGAACGGATCACCCCAATAAAAGCCAGAGTTGCATCCGCACGCTCGGCCGGATCGGGCATCAGCACCACTTCTTGTGGACGCAGCGTTGGGTTTGGCGGCATGCGAACCTCTTGGATGAATGCGCTCTCATATCAGTGTCAATAAATCTGAGCAAAAGTCAAAACATGCCGCAGCCGGTTTTTCGGCCAGAACGCACCCAAAATGTAACATTCCGCCCCTTAAAACGACGCCTCTGGCCGAAAGGCCTCTGGAATATGATCTTGTTCCAATAGCATCAAATCCGCCATAACCTGCGCAATTTTGGGCGCCATGCCAAACCCGATCTTGAATCCACCATTGGCAATGAAGGCCTCCGGAAGCAAAGGATGCCGGCCCAAAACCGGAGCTCGACTACGGCTTCTGGGGCGCACCCCAGCCCAGCGCGCAATGACAGGCGCACCCGCGAGAGCGGGGAAAATCGCATAGGCTTTATTTAGCAAGGCCTCAAGCTGCGCATCCGTGCTGGTGGCGGCGCTGAATTCGCGCTCTGAAGTTGATCCGATCGCGAGCGTTCCATCTTCATGCGGAACAAAATGCAAAGCCTCTGCGAAAACCTGCGGATGCTCTGCACGATCGACCTGTAGCAACGCGGCTTGGCCTTTCACAGCGCCTCCGAATGAGCGGTTGTGCGCCGCGCTGATCCGCGCCAAATCATGCACGCCGCTGGCCCAGAGCACGCGGCCTTGATCAACCCCCTGCGTTGAAATGCTGGCCCCTAAGCGGCGCAACGCCTCGGCCAAAGCCAAACAAGCCGCATGCGGATTGATGCGGGCCGATAAATCATCAAAGATCCAATATCCAGACGCCGAGTCTGGCGCCCAACTGGGGCGCTCGTTAAGCACATGCCAGCCCGCTTGCCCCTGCCAGAGCTGACGCGCATTTTCGCCCCTCGCCAGGGCCAGATCAAGCGCCGCATCCGCGGGCAAGGGTTGCACGCGGCCCAAACGCGCATACCCGGCTGATAGGCCAGAGGCAGCCTGCACAGAGGTCCAAAAGCTAGCAGCCATCATCAGACTTTCAAATTGAAAGGCTTTTTTGGAATTCCAGTTTTCGGGCACATGCGGCGCCAATGCCCCAACAATGCCGCCGCTGGCCCCCGAGGCCACTCCATAAGGATCGATCACCTGCACAGAGGCGCCGCGCTGCAAGCATTCCCACGCGATGGACAGGCCCAAAATACCCGCCCCTCTGATCGTTACATCGAGCATTGCCAACCCTCATGCTTCTGGTGCATTGTCCCTATCGGCGCAGCGCGTCATTCACAAGGCCTCTGAAATGACACCCCAAGATCCCAAACTTGAATGGCGCGCGCAAAATGTGCCCGTCTCGTTGCAATTTGATGACCCCTATTATTCATTGGAAAGCGGGTTTGAAGAAAGCAAGCATGTGTTTTTAAACGCCAATAGCTTGCCAGAGCGTTTGCATGACGGGTTCTCGATCGCCGAATTGGGGTTTGGCACAGGGCTTAATTTTCTAACCCTGTTAGACAGCTGGCGGCGCATAGATCGCCCGGGCCGTTTGCTGTTCACCAGTTTTGAAGCCTTTCCGTTAAGCGCGGCAGATATGATCAAAGCGCAGGCTGCTTTTCCCATGCTGCAAACGCTGAGCGCAGAATTCGCACCGCTTTGGGAAACCCTTCTGACCACTGGACAAATTGAAACCACCGATATTACGCTCAGGCTTGTGCAAGGTGATGCGCGGCTTAGCCTGCCCCTGTGGCAGGGGGCAGCGGATTGCTGGTTTCTTGACGGGTTTTCACCGGCTAAAAACCCCGAATTATGGCAAGCAGATCTTCTGCAAGCGCTATATAACAAAACTCAGGCAGGCGGCAGCGCCAGCACCTATAGCGCCGCGGGCGAGGTACGGCGCAATCTTCAAGCGGCAGGGTTTAAGGTGGCTCGATTGCCCGGCTTTGGCCGCAAACGGCATATGAGCTTGGCCACCAAAGGATTGATTGATGCAGAATAACCCCAAATTTGGGATTTTTTTGATGATCCTGACCACCTTGGTGTTTGCGGTGCAAGATGGAATATCGCGGCATTTGGCAACGGAATATAACGTCTTGATGGTGGTCATGATCCGCTATTGGTTCTTTGCCGCTTTTGTCATCGCCCTCGCCAATCGCAAGCCCGGGGGGCTGCGAAAACAGGCCTATACCCGCCAGCCGGTATTGCAAATCTTTCGCGGAGCGCTTTTGGCGTTGGAAATCTGCGTCATGGTCAGCGCCTTCGAGCTGCTGGGTTTGATCGAAAGCCATGCCGTTTTTGCCTGCTATCCTTTGTTGATCGCCGCTTTGTCTGGACCGATCTTGGGCGAACAAGTGGGTTGGCGGCGCTGGATTGCGATATTTGTCGGATTTATCGGCGTTGTTATCATTCTCAATCCAGGCTCGGATGTTTTTTCAACCACCGCGGCGATACCGCTTTTATCCGCCATCTTATTCGCGCTTTACGGCCTGCTGACGCGCTATGCTGCCCGTCAAGACGCGGCGGAAACCAGCTTTTTTTGGACCGGAACAATCGGCGGCATCGTAATGAGCACGATCGGTATCTGGTTTTGGCAACCAATGGTGCAAACTGATTGGCTGTGGATGGCCGCGCTTTGTATCACTGGGGTTTTGGGACATTGGCTGTTGATCAAATGTTACGAAATGGCTGAAGCCAGCGCGGTGCAGCCTTTTGCCTATTTGCAACTGGTCTTTGCCTCTTTGATCGGTCTAAGTGTGTTCGGCGAAACCTTAAAGCAGAATGTGCTGATCGGCTCAAGCTTGGTGATCGCGGCCGGTCTTTTCACGCTTTGGCGCGAGCGGCTAAAAGCCATGCCCTGAAAGCTCCGCCAGAAAGGCTTTTGGCAAAGGCGTTTTTCCCAGCCGCGCGCGGTAGACAGGCAGACTTTCGGTAACCCGCATCACATAATTCCGAGTTTCTTGAAATGGTATCATCTCAATCCAATGAACGATATCCTGCCCTGGATTGCGCGGATCGCCGGACGCTCGGATCCAAGCATCCACGCGGCCAGGCCCGGCATTATACGCCGCCGCCACCAACACAATATTGCCATCATATTTTTTATTCAACTCTGCCAAATATGCCGAGCCGAGGCGGACATTATACGGCCAATCATCACGCGCCCGCGCGCTGCGGTAGCGCAACCCAAGCTTTCGGGCCATTTCGCGCCCGGTGAGCGGCATCACCTGCATCATACCCAACGCCCCAACGGGCGAGACCACGCCGGTCCGAAATTCGGTTTCTTGGCGGGCGATCGCCAGCGCCAGCTCGCCTGAACTGCCCGCAACCACAAGCTCACTCAACGGATGCATCGCAAATGTGGGGCGTGGAAAATAGCGGCCTTGGCTAGCGGCACGCTTGCCAAGCATCACCAGAACCCGTGGTTTTTCGAGCTCTTCCAAAAAATCGGCCAAATATAAAATCTGCGGATCCGGCAGAGTTTCTGCCATATGCGTCAGAAAACGTTCGGCCAGCAGATCCTGCTGGGCGGCAAATAAAACGATGGACGCTTGAAAGACTGAGCTGCCTTGAAACGAAGCGCCGCGCCAATCAGGCAAAGAGCTGCGCGCAAAATCTGGCCCGTTTAACGCACGACCCGCCAATCCAGCGCTAAGCAATCCATAAAATGTTGTGGGGTAGCTGGCAGCGCGCTTGATGCTTGCAGCCATGGCCTGATTGCGCCCCATTTGCGATTGTGCCAAGGCCAGCCAATAATGCCCGCGCGCCAAGGAAATTGGCGTTTCCACCGAGGTGAGAAAATCTTTGAAATGCTTTTCTGCAGCGTCGGGCTTTTCCAAGAATTTCAGCGCGGTATAACCAGCAAGCCAATCAAGCTCGGCCTTTTTACTGCCCGCGCTTAAATGGTGCTGCGCTGCGATTTTATAGGCGGTTGCATAGGCGCCCTTGCGCAATAAGTCACGCGCCAAATGCCGGCGCCTTTCGGCCCAAGCGGGCGGATCACCAAGCGTTTTTGCCGAGCTACTTTGTTCTAAAATCAGCGCCAAGGCCGCATCCGCGCGCCCCTTTCGCGCGCGCCAAACAAAGCGCGCATGCGCCAAAAGGGGATCCGATTGTAACGATTTTGGGACCTGGGCAATCAATCCGTCAACGCCCGGCTGCTGTTGCATCAACGCCAACCGCGCCCGCGCCAAAGCAGCCTCAGGCTTGGGCACCAAGGCCAGCATATTGCGCGCTTGCGAGTTATGATTATGCCAGAGCAACCAGCGCAATCGTGAGATATGCAAGCCAGATAGATCCGCTTGGTAACGCGACAAAAACTGCGCTTGAACAGCTTGTGACATCGACAGCCCCAGCCAGGCTTCTTGCACCACCAGCCTTGCCGTCTCTGGGCGGTTCATCGCCTCTAAAGCCCGGGCATGTATCAAGGCGCCCTGGGCCGTTTGCGCGGCGGTCTGTTGAAAAAACGCCAGCACTTGCTCGGGGCTGGCATCGGCAAAACTTGCTTCGGCATTTTTACGCAAATAGGGTAGGCCCGGCCAATCCGGGCGACGTTTCAAAAACGATAAGGCCGCAGGCGCCGTCCCCTTCCCTGCACGGTGCAAATGCCATTCAATCACATCCCGCGCAACCGGCCCTTCTTTTGCCGCAAAGCGCAGCGCCAGATCCCATTTTTCCGCCGCCATCGCCGTGAGGGCTTGGGAGAACGGGCGCGGCACGTCGATCAGCGCAAAGGACGCGGCTGGTAAGAGCAAAAAAAACAGGAAGACACGCAACATTGCTTGCAACTTTTGCTCCAAAAAGGCTAGACACTGGAAGTGTAGCGCAGCCATCGCCCGAAACCAATTGCCTCTTTTGCATCGGCGAAGCGTTGCCTAATATCAATCTGGGATCAAAGAGCCGATGCGCTGCCCGACCCAACCAGCTAGTCAAGGACGCCCGTCATGTTACAAGGATCTATGCCCGCTTTAATCACGCCCTTCAAAAATGGTGCCGTGGATCTTGAGGGTTTGAAAGCATTGGTTGAGTGGCATATTGCTGAGGGAAGCCATGGTTTGGTGCCGGTGGGCACAACCGGAGAAAGCCCCACCTTAAGCCATGAAGAACATGAAGCGGTGGTCAGCGCGGTTGTCGAGGCCGCGGCTGGGCGTATTCCGATTGTGGCCGGCGCGGGCTCGAACAATACCGCCGAATCATTGCGGTTTATGCATCACGCCAAGGACGTGGGCGCAAGCGCCGCTTTGGTGGTTACGCCCTATTATAACAAGCCCACGCAAGAGGGGCTCATCGCGCATTTTAAAACATTGCATGATGCCTGCGATCTCCCGATTGTGATTTATAATATTCCGGGCCGCTCGGTGGTGGATATGTCACCCGAAACAATGGGTGAATTGGCCAAGCTGCCGCGTATTATCGGCGTCAAAGACGCAACGGGAGATTTGGCGCGCGTCTGCCAACAACGCATCACATGCGGGCCGGATTTTCTGCAGATCTCGGGCGAGGATGCAACGGCGCATGGGTTCAATGCGCAGGGTGGTATTGGGTGTATTTCAGTTACAGCCAATGTTGCGCCCGCGCTGTGCGCGCAATTGCAAGAAGCCTGTTTGGCAGGGGATTATTCCGCTGCCCTAACTCTCCAAGACAGGCTGATGCCGCTGCATCAGGCAATTTTCACCGAGCCTGGTTTGGTTGGTGCAAAATACGGCTTATCGCTTTTGGGCCGCTGCGAAGATAGCGTACGTTTGCCGCTTACCCCACTGAGCGAGGCAACGAAAGCGCTGATCAAGCAGGCAATGGAGCATGCGGCACTGCTGAGCTAGCTTTCCGGTCGCTCTTCGAGGCAAGTGTAACCGCTACGGAATGTGAAACCACTCTCTTTTTTCTGGGCTGCGCTTACTGCAGCGAGACACGCAGGGGCATGTGCTCGGTGGCGTTTCGAAACCAGCGCCGAATTTGTGCGCGTTCGCCCTCTTCCATCCATGTGACATTCGCCGGAGGCATCGCGTGACTGGCCGCCGATTGCAAAAACACGGCCCTGGCCTCTGCCGTGATGTCAAATTCGGTTTCCAGATATATATGTTTAGGTGCGCGGCGGATCCCATCATAAACCGGCTCGCGCGCGTGGCACATCGAGCAGCGCCCCACCACGATATCATGAACCGCCGCATACCCGTCAGCATTGGCAAACAGCGTTTGCTGTTCAGACATCCCGTGACTGTCCAAATCTTCGTCCTGCCAAAGCGGCAGCCCTGACAGCCAAATCACGCAAATAAACAAAATAACAGTGGCCGGCCATGTCCAAGTTGGGTTCCCCGCGCGCGCATGGCGCGTGTTAAAATAATGGCGAATAGTGACCCCCATCAAAAATACCAAACCTGCTATCAACCAATTATACTGGCTGGCAAAAGCCAGCGGATAATGATTGCTCAACATCAAAAAAATCACCGGCAAAGTTAAATAATTATTATGGGTCGATCGTAGCTTGGCGATTTTACCATATTTTGCATCAGGGCTGCGCCCCGCCTGCAGATCTGCCACTACAATGCGTTGATTTGGCATAATTATAAAAAACACATTGGCCGACATGATGGTGGCAGTGAAGGCTCCCAAATGCAACAAAGCGGCGCGGCCGGTAAAAATCTGATCATAGCCCCAAGCCATCGCCACCAAAAGAATGAACAGTAAAACCATCAAAGCTGTTGGAGTATTTCCAAGCCGCGATTTGCATAAAGCATCGTAAATAACCCAGCCCACAGCCAAGGATCCAGCCGAGATCAAAATAGCCTGAACAACGCTGAGTTCAGCTTTTGCCAAATCAATCAGATACAGCTCAGCACCCGCCCAATATACCACCATCAGCAATGCCGCGCCCGACAGCCAAGTTGCGTAGCTTTCCCATTTGAACCAGGTTAAATGCGCGGGCATATCGCTGGGGGCCACCAAATATTTGCGCACATGGTAAAAGCCACCGCCATGCACTTGCCATTCTTCGCCATGCGCGCCTGCGGGCAAATCAGGTGCTTTGCGCAGCCCCAAATCAAGCGCGATAAAGTAAAACGAAGAGCCAATCCATGCAATCGCCGTGATCACATGCAACCAACGCAGGGCAAATTCAACCCAGTCCCAGATTAGAAATAGCTCATACATTCTTATTCTCCACAGATCTTGCTAACTGCCGCGATAGGTTGAATACCCGTAAGGAGACAGCAATAACGGCACGTGATAATGATCGTCGCTGCGCATTTCGAATCGGATCGGAATCAAATCCAGAAAAACCGTAGCCTCCTTAACCTGCCCCTGCGCGCGCAGATACGCCCCCGCGTGAAAAATCAATTCATAACTGCCCAATTCAAAGGCATCTTGCGGTAAAATTGGTCGATCAGTGCGACCATCCGCATTTGTTATTGTGGTTTGTAATGGGATCGGGCCCGTTTCCGGCATATGGCGGATTAGCTCTATTTTCAGTCCTGCAGCGGGGCAGCCCCGCGCGGTGTCCAAAACATGGGTTGTCAAATAGCCTTGCATAAGTACTCTTTTCACAAATCAAATCCCAGCTATATTGGCTGAATTTTCGAAAGGCACAAGCCTGTGGGGCAACTGGCCCTAAGCAGAAAAAGACTTTAACATGTATTGTACCGGTCGGGCCATGATTGGCAGCAGTAAGGAGAGCAGAAAATGAACCGCTATACACGCGACATGCGCGGATACGGCGCCACACCGCCCCATGCCAACTGGCCAAATAACGCGAAGATTGCGGTGCAATTCGTGATTAATTACGAAGAGGGCGGCGAAAACTGCTTATTGCATGGCGATGCGGCTTCGGAAGCTTTTCTGTCAGAGATCGTTGGCGCTGCGCAATGGCAGGGACAACGCCATTGGAATATGGAAAGCATTTATGAGTACGGCGCGCGGGCCGGATTCTGGCGCGTGCACCGATTGTTTACCGAACAGCAGATCCCAGCGACGATCTATGGCGTTGCCACCGCTTTGGCGCGCAATCCCGAGCAAATGCGGGCGATGCGAAGCGCAGAATGGGAAATTGCCAGCCATGGCTTAAAATGGATTGAGCATAAAGACATGCCGCGTGCAGAGGAAAGCGCGCAAATCGCCGAAGCTGTGCGGCTGCACACAGAAGTGGTGGGCGAGCGGCCGCGTGGCTGGTATACGGGGCGCTGCTCAATGAACACAGTAGAGCTGGTGGCTGCGGAAGGCGGATTTGATTATATTTCGGATGAATACGCGGATGACCTGCCTTATTGGCGCAAGATTAACGGGCGTGACCAGCTGATTATTCCCTATACGTTAGATGCCAATGATATGCGCTTTGCCGCCCCCCAAGGGTTTAATTCAGGTGATCAGTTTTACAGCTATTTGAAAGATAGTTTTGATGCGCTTTACGCCGAAGGGCGCGCGGGCGCTCCCAAAATGATGTCAATCGGGCTGCATTGCCGGCTGATCGGACGCCCGGGGCGCATTATGGCGCTGCGCCGCTTCATGGATTATGCAAAGAGCCATGAAGATGTGTGGTTTGCCCGCCGCATTGAAATCGCCGAGCACTGGGCCAAGCATCACCCCCCGCAGCCGTTTGAGCGGCCGTCCTCGATGCAAAAGGATCAATTTATAGCGCAATATGGCGGGGTATTTGAACATTCGGCTTGGATTGCCGAGGGGGCGTTTGATCTGGAATTGGGGCCTGCGCATGACAGCGCGATCGGGATGCATAACGCGCTGGCACGGATCTTCAGATCCGCCTCTGCTGAAGCCAGGCTGGGTGTTTTGCGCGCGCATCCGGATCTGGCGGGAAAACTGGCCCAAGCAGACCGTCTCACCGCCGAGTCGACCTCAGAGCAAGCCTCGGCGGGCCTAGATGCATTAACCGAGGCAGAGCATGCCGAATTTACCCAGTTAAACGCAGCCTATATGAAAAAGCACGGCTTCCCGTTCATCATTGCCGTGCGAGATTTTAGCAAGGCGGAGATCTTATCAGCCTTTCAAACGCGGCTGGCGCATGACAGCGCCGATGAGTTTGAAACCGCATGCCGGCAGGTCGAGCGCATTGCCGAGCTGCGTTTGCAGCAACTGTTGCCATGAGCCAAGAGATCATCGCCCAGCCCCTTACGGCCACCGCATTTGCTCCATTTGGCGATATCTTAGAGGCAAAGGGCACAGCCGATAAAATCATCAATCAGGGGCTTTGCGGGCGCTTTCATGATTTGGCGCGTTTGGATTTTTCCGATGGCAGGGCCGGCATCAGTCTTTTTGACGCCACGCCCCGCAATCTGCCCTATCAATTAACGATGATGGAACGCCACCCGGAAGGCTCACAAGCTTTTATTCCGATGAGCATGAACCGCTTTCTAATTATCGTGGCTCCAGACAAAAACAACCGCCCCGGAGGGCCCCTTGCCTTCTTATCAGATCCCGGTCAAGCGATCAATTTCCATCGTAATATTTGGCATGGGGTATTGACCCCGCTAGAGACTCCCGGGCTATTTGCGGTGGTAGATCGGATCGGATCAGGAGAAAATCTAGAGGAGATTTTCTTTGACATACCATATATAGTTGTACCACAACATCCCTAACCGTCCAAAAGAGGCGGTATTCTAACTATTGAATCAATAGGAGAACATGATGACTTCTACATCAAATAACAGCTACAGCGATCCGAATATAACACCGCCGCTGGGGCAAGCTGTGCCGCTTGGCCTTCAGCATGTATTGGCAATGTTTGCCTCAAATGTCACCCCAGCGATTATTGTTGCCGGCGCCGCGGGGCTTGGTTTTGGCAGCCCAGAGCAAATCTATCTGATCCAAATGGCCATGCTTTTTGCAGGTATTGCAACATTGTTTCAAACCATTGGCATTGGCCCAGTTGGAGCGCGCCTGCCAATTATGCAGGGCACAAGCTTTGCCTTTGTCGGCGTGCTCGCTGGGCTGGCAGCCACGCAAGGGTTAAGCGTGGCGCTCACCTCCTGCATCATCGCAGGCCTGATCCATTTTGCACTAGGTTCGGTAATTAGCAGCATTCGCAGTTGGTTCCCGCCTTTGGTGACTGGCTTGGTGATTTTGGCAATTGGCCTTTATCTTATCCCTGTGGGGATTAAATACGCCGCGGGCGGCGCCGCAGAATTCCAGATGACAGCAGACAGCTTTGGTTCGATGAAACATTGGTCGGTCGCACTAACGGTGATCATCGTGGCGCTTTTAGTTAAATTCCGTACCTCGGGCGCATTGTCCAATGCAGCAATCTTAATTGGCTTGCTGGCAGGCTATGCACTGGCCTATATGCTTGGCATGGTATCCTTTGGCGGGGTAGCCAAAGCCAGTATGATCACCAGCTTGCAAGTCATGCCTTACGGATTCGAGTTTAATCTTGGCGCGGTGATCGCGGTGACTTTGATCTCGATTGTCTCGGCGGTCGAAACAGTTGGCGATGCGTCGGCCACAACCAAAGCTGGCGCCGGGCGCACGGCAACAGATGAAGAAATTTCCGGCGCAACCTATGCGGATGGTCTTGGCACGGCGGTAGCCGGGGTCTTTGGCGGCTTGCCAAACACCTCTTTTAGCCAGAATGTTGGGATTGTTGGCATGACCGGCGTGATGAGCCGGCACGTGGTCACGATTGCCGGGATTATTCTGATCTTGGCCGGCTTGCTGCCGAAAATCGGAGCCATAATCGCCTCAATGCCAATGCCAGTTTTGGGCGGCGGTGTGATTGTGATGTTTGGGATGGTGGCCGCTGCGGGAATGAACGTGTTGTCTGAGGTGAAGATGACCCGCCGCAACATGATCATCATCGCCATCTCACTGACAGCTGGTTTGGGACTGAACCTGGTTCCAAGCGCGGTTCAGTATTTGCCAGGCGTTTGGAAAACACTGGCCACCTCTGCCGTTGCACCAACCGCTTTCTTGGCGATTGTGCTGAACCTGCTGATACCAGAAGAAGATTAAACACCCCCCATTTGGGGTAAAATCTTCCGATGTCCGCCGCCTTTGCGGCGGGCATAGATCTTAAAACTCTGTCTTAATCTGAACTATTTTTTCAATTCAGTTCCAAACCGCTTGATTTCATGCGCAAAGGCAGCAAGATTTAAACCATGAACAGTATCACCGCATTCCCGCAGGAGCGATCCAGCGAAACCGTATCCTTCCAACGTTTAGAGCTAAACATCATCTTATCGCTTTATGGCCGTATGGTGGCGGCTGGCGAATGGCGTGATTATGGCATTTCCGCGCTGCGCGATGTGGCAATTTTCTCGGTGTTTCGCAGAACCGCAGAGCATCCGCTCTACCGGATTGAAAAACGCCCCAAGCTGCGCCAACGACAGGGCCAATATGCGGTGATTGGCATGGATGGTCAGATTTTGAAACGCGGCCATGATCTGGCAACCGTTTTGCGCGTGCTCGAGCGCAAATTAATCAGGGCCGTGGATTAACCTGAATGTGTGAAATGCGCCTCGATGTATAAAAACGGCATCACGCTTCTGGGCGGAGGTTTAATAGGAGCCAGCTGGGCAGCGCTTTTCCTAAGCAAAGGCGCCCGCGTTACGGTTTATGAGCCCAGAGCGACGGCCGAAGAAGAGATCACCGCCTATATAAAAACCGCCTGGGCAGATTTGGCGAAACTCAACCCGCTTAGCGCTGCAGTGCCTTGGGCGCAGCTGTCAATAACCACAAACTTAAAAACAGCCTGTCAAAACCCCGATTGGGTTCAGGAAAACGCACCAGACCGGCTTGATCTGAAGCAAAAGCTGTTGAAAAAGGTTGAAGCCTACCTTTCCGCTGATACCCCGATCGCCTCGTCAACAACAGCGCTGCTGCCCAGCGCTATTCAAGAAAAAATGCGATATCCAGAGCGGCTTTTGGTTGGCCACCCGTTCAACCCACCCCATTTGATCCCCTTGGTGGAAGTGGCAGGCAGTGCGCGAACCGATCCAGCGCTTCTGCAACAGGCTAAGCAGTTTTATGAACATTTCGAGCGCGAAGTGATTGTGTTGAAAAAAGAAGCTATCGGACATGTTGCCAACCGCCTCAACGCAGCGCTTTATCGCGAAGTGGTGAATATCGTGGCCAATGATATCGCCAGCGTTGAGGATGTTGATCGGGCGATGGTGCACGGGCCCGGCTTGCGCTGGGCATTTTTAGGGCCCAATCTGGTCTATCATCTGGGAGGTGGCGCGGGCGGCTATGCCCAATATTTGCAACATCTGGGGCCCAGCCAAGAAGCCCGCTGGCGCGATCTTGGAACGCCAGAGCTGTCAAACGACATAAAAGAAAAACTCGTGAACGGGCTTGAAAGCTGCCTAAACGACGCTTCTCCTGCACAATTAAGAGCCCAGCGTGATGCCGCTTTGGTGGCGCTGCTGCACCTTAAGAAACAGCTTCGTCCCCCTTCTGAAAACGCATAATGCGCAAAAGAAACAAACCTATCCAAATACACCCTAGAAATAGAACAAATAGTGAACATATAAGGGGATATGTTCGCGGAACTCTCGATAACATCCAATTTCACCTTCCTCACCGGAGCCTCGCATCCCGAAGAATATATGGAGCGGGCGGCTCTGCTCGGCTATCCGGCGATCGCCATTGCCGATGTCAATTCGGTTGCGGGGATCGTGCGCGCGCATAGCCAAGCGCAAAAAATTGCGCGCCAAGTCAAACTCAGGCAAGCGGCGGATATTTACGGGCCAGCTGCACCGGCTCAGGAGCAATTCTACGTTTCGGCAGCAATTTTAAATATACCGCGCGTATTGCCCGCCGCGCAATTGGTGCTGCAAAGCGGATTGCGCGCGACCACGCTTTGCCAAACCCGCCTTGGCTGGGCAAATTTATGCCGGATATTGTCAAAGGGCCGATTGCGGGCAAAAAAGGGAGCCTGCCTTTTGGACGTAAAGGATCTGCTGGAACATAGCGCCGATCTCCATCTGCTGCTGCATCCGCCACAAGCGCTTCACCAGCAAGGCGGCGGGCAAGACTGGTGGGAACAAACGCATCAGCTGACCCGCCGCTTTGACACCAGAATGCATATGCTCATGGCGCCGGCCTATGACGGGCAAGATACGCGTCGTTTTACGGCCATCGCCGCCCTCGCCCAGCAGTTGGGCCTGCCGCTTTTGGCCAGTGCCCGCCCGATTTTGCACCATGCCAGCCGGCGCCGGCTGGCCGATGTTTTAACCGCTATTCGCAGCGGTAAAACTGTCGAGCAGCTGGGGCGCTCGGCCCTCGTCAATGCCGAGCAGCGGCTGCGCTCCGAGGCTGAAATGCTACAGATATTCCACGATTATCCAAAGGCACTTTCCACCTTGCCTACGCTCTTGAAAACCCTGCAATTTTCTCTTTCAGAGTTGCGCTATGATTATCCCTCAGAGCGCGATGGCCATGAAACCCCCGATCAACGTTTGCGTCGCTTGGCCTATAATGGCTTGGCCTGGCGCTATCCAGATGGCGCCTCGCAGAAAGTAAAAACACTGCTTGAGCATGAGCTTAGCTTGATCGCAAAATTGGCCTATGCGCCGTATTTTCTTACCGTGCATGATATTGTAAAATTTGCCCGCGACCAAAATATCCTCTGCCAAGGGCGCGGCTCTGCGGCCAATTCCGTGGTATGTTATTGTTTGGGCGTTACCTCGGTCAGCCCGGAAATTGGCACGATGGTGTTTGAGCGTTTTGTCTCGGAAGCCCGCGACGAGCCCCCCGATATTGATGTTGATTTTGAACATGAGCGGCGCGAAGAGGTGATCCAGTATATTTACCAACGCTATGGCCGCCACCGCGCTGGGCTTTGCGCCACGGTGGTGCATTACCGCGGCAAACGCGCCATTCGCGAAGTTGGCAGCGCAATGGGGCTCAGCCAAGATACGCTGGCTCTGATCGCCTCCCAGTTATGGGGGTTTTTCAGCAGCGAAGGGCCAAGCGCGGAGCGGTTGCGCGACATCGGGCTCGACCCGAGCGACCGCCGATTGCGTCAAACTTTGGCCTTGATCGAAGAGATTATTGGGTTTCCACGCCATCTCAGCCAGCATGTGGGCGGGTTTGTGATCACCGAAGGGCGGCTGGATGAATTGGTGCCGATTGAAAATGCCAGCATGGAGGATCGCACCGTCATTTGTTGGGATAAGGATGATATTGATGCCTTGGGTATTTTAAAAGTGGATGTGCTGAGCCTGGGCATGCTCAGCTGTCTGCGCCGGTCCTTTGAGTTGATCCGGCAGCATTTGGGCCAAGACTATACGCTGGCCAGCCTGCCGCCCGAGGATCCCAAAACCTATCAAATGCTCTGTAAAGCCGATAGTATTGGCGTATTCCAAGTGGAAAGCCGCGCGCAGATGAACTTTTTGCCACGGATGCAACCCCGCTGTTTTTATGATTTGGTGATCGAAGTGGCGATTGTGCGGCCAGGTCCCATTCAGGGGGATATGGTGCATCCTTATCTGCGCCGGCGTAACAAAGAGGAAACCGTTGAATTTCCCTCGGATGCATTGGGGGATGTGCTTGGCAAAACGCTTGGCGTGCCGCTGTTTCAAGAGCAGGCGATGCAAATCGCAATTATCGGAGCGGGGTTTAGCCCCGATGAGGCCGATCAACTGCGCCGCGCATTGGCCACGTTTAAAAAACACGGCAATGTTGGCGCGTTAAAAAACCGGTTTTTAAATGGTATGCGCAAAAATGGCTATGAAGCCGAATTTGCCGAGCGCTGCTTTTCTCAAATCGAAGGCTTTGGCAGTTATGGCTTTCCCGAAAGCCATGCCGCCAGCTTTGCGCTGCTGGTCTATGCCAGCGCTTGGATAAAATGCCACCATCCAGGGATTTTTGCCTGCGCGCTTTTGAATTCGCAGCCCATGGGGTTTTATGCACCAGCTCAAATCATTCGTGATGCCCAAAATCATGATGTGGCGATCCGGCCTATTTGTATCAATACCAGCCATTGGGAAAATAAGCTGGAGCCGGATGGGCGTGGCGGTCTGGCTTTGCGGCTTGGCTTTCGCCAAATCAAAGGGCTGCGCGAAGAAGAGGCTGGCTGGATCGCCGCCGCGCGGGGCAATGGCTATCAATCTATCGAAGATATCTGGCGCCGCGCCGGCACCCCCCCACACGTCTTGACGCGCTTGGCCGAAGCCGATGTTTTTGTATCTTTAGGCCTCTCACGTCGCGCGGCGCTTTGGCAGGCAAAAGCCATCACAGCCCCCAATCAATTGCCGCTTTTTGCGCATGATATGGATGGTGAAGCGATCCAAGAGCCGGCTGCCAATCTGCCTAAGATGGGGCTGGGGGAAGAGGTGGTCGAAGATTATATTGCCACACGCTTCAGCCTAAAGGCCCATCCCGTTGCGCTGATCCGCCCGCTTCTTACCCCAGAATACAAAGAAAACAATTGACCGATGCAGAGGAAACACCACGTATGTTCAGGCTGCTCAAGACCGGCTAAAAAGTTAAAACGGCGTGGGGCTGCGAAATTTCAGCCCTTTGCCCGTTTCAGGATGTTTGAGGCGAAGCTCTTCAGAATGCAGCATCATCCGCGGATATTCTGCCGCGGCGTCGCTGGCGTAAAACGGATCGCCTAAAATCGGATGACCAAGCGCCAAACAATGCACGCGCAATTGATGCGAACGCCCGGTTTTGGGTTTTAAACGCAAACGGGTTTCCGTGTCTTTCGCATGCATCACCTGCCACTCGGTGAGAGCCGGCTTTCCGGTTTCATGGCACACCATCTGACGCGGCCGGTTGGGCCAATCCACAATCAGGGGCAAATCCACAATGCCCATCTTATCCTGTACCTGCCCAGCAACAAGCGCAATATAGGTTTTTTGGGTTTTACGCTGCTCAAATTGCAGCGATATATGACGCTGCGCATGTGCACTCAGCGCAAAGACCATCACGCCGGATGTATCCCGATCAAGCCGATGTACCAATAACGCGCTGGGAAACACCGCTTGGACCCGGGTGATCAGACAATCGGCCAAATGTGGCCCGCGCCCGGGCACGGATAGCAGGCCCACCGGTTTATCCACCACAACGATCTGATGATCATCATAAAGGATATTCAACGGCTCAACAGGGGGAGAATACGCGCTGCTCATATCAGGGGCATAGCGCGCGCGCTGCACCCTGTCTATCCCCAAGGCTTTGCGCTGCCATTAGGAAGGGATTTGCCCATCAATAACACAAAATATAGCAAAAAAGAGATCACTGCTGCCTATCCAGGTTTCAACACCCTGTTTGATAGATCAGCTGTTGCCCTCTGATCAGAACTTCACATGACCAATGAAATACCCAAGTCATGATAATAAACAAAGGTACCACTATTCCCTGCACAGATGCGATGATATTTATGATCCCAATAGGATTGACGCGTGCCACACCGACCAAACTGAATTTTTGAATAATTTTTAATATCTAAAACCTTTTCATATATTTTTTAAGTTCATGCAGCTTTTAAGTCTTTAGCTAAATTAAGCCTGAAATAAAGAACCAATACGGCGCTGAATATCCGTATTCAGACCGCCATGGTTGCGCAGCCAATCAAGGCCAAAACGGCTTTTGTAAAACAGACCCTGTTTGGAATTTGTTCCTCGGCTTCAACCCGCCAAATCTTAGCGTGCGAAAAAATGAAAAAAGGGTTGATTTTTTCATTAACGTCTGAAAAATGAAAAAATACTTATTTTTTTCACGGAGCGCCTATGGCCGCGGCAGCCGCATCATCACTTAAATCCTTAGGGGCGGATCTGCGCGCGCTGCGCAAAGCGCGCGGCCAAACTTTGGCACATTTGGCAGAACAGCTTAATAAATCAGTCGGATGGCTGAGTCAGGTCGAACGCGATATTTCGCAACCCTCTATCGACGATTTACGCGCGCTTGCAGCGGCGCTTGATGTATCAATCTCAGTGTTTTTTGGCCAAAACGATCCCCCCACCGATGAGGCCGGTTTCATCGTACGCCATGGCGCCCGCCGGCCTTTAGGCTCGGGCGAGGCGGGCTTGGTAGAAGAGCTGTTATCGCCCGATTTGACGGATGATTTTGAAATGCTCCATTCTACGTTTGAACCTGGCGCTGCGTTAAGCGCCCCGATCAGCCGCCCCACGCAAGAAGTGGGGTATTTGCTATCGGGAAAACTGGATATGGTGATTGCGGGCAAAGCCTTTACCATCCACCCCGGCGACAGCTTTCGCATCCGCGGAGAAGCGTTTCAATATGCCAACCCCTATAAAATAGCGGCCGTTGCGATCTGGGTGATCGCGCCGCCCGTCTATTGAGGCGCTGATGAGCTTTGAAGCCTGGATCATATTTGTCAGTTTTTGGGCCTTGTTTGTCACCACGCCAGGGCCAAACGCCCTGAACTGTATCACGGTGGCCCTGCATTACGGCTTTAACACCGCGCTTTTTTGCGTGCTGGCGATACTGACACAAGCGTCGTTATTTCTAACCCTCTCGGCCTTTGGCATCACCGCGCTCATCGCCGCCTCGCCTTTGGCATTTGAGTTATTCAAATGGTTGGGCGCAGGATTTTTGATCTATTTGGGTCTGCGGGGTTGGATCAGCGCGGCGCAACCCGTTGCTGCGCAAAAACCCGATCACCGTAAAATCTATGTCAAAGCCTTTATGATCGCCACGATTAATCCCAAATCAATCGCCGGATATCTGGCGGCTTTCAGCCAATTTGTTCAGCCGGATATTCCGATATGGGCGCAAATGGGCACGATTTTTCCAACCGCGCTTTGCCTGACCACATGCTCTTACCTCTGCTATTGCGCCATCGGGGTAAAGCTAGGCCAAGCCGCAATAAATGCCGTTTTCAGCACAAATTTGCGCCGCATTATGGCGCTCTTTTTTGTGTTTTACGGGGTTCTATTGGGCAGTAGCCAAATGGGAAAAGGGGTTTGAGCATGAGCGCGCGCATCAAAGGCGCCTGCGGGTGCGGGGCAATCGAATTTGAAATTCACAAACCCTTGCGCGATGTCATCGCCTGTCATTGCGGCCAATGCCGCAAACTGACCGGCCATTACTGGGCCGCAACGGCAGTGCCGAAGGAAAGATTGGTTTTTCAATCCAATGCGCGCTTGCAATGGTATCAATCCTCGCGGCATGTTCGACGGGGATTTTGCAACATCTGTGGTTCAAATTTATTTTACGATCATGAACAGCGCCCTGAAATTGCCATCAGCCCTGGCGCGCTTGAAGACCAAGTTGAGCTGTCTTTAACCGCGCATATTTTCACCGCCTCTAAGGGCGCTTATTATGAGATTTGCGATCAATTGCCCCAGCATCAACAGTGGAGCGGTAGATGGTCAGACTAGCTCAAAACGCTGCAAATAACCCCAATGCACAGGCACAAAGCCGCGCCATTCGAGAAGCAGCCCAGCAGATGTGCGCCCTCACCACTCTCACATCACAGATCCTAATATTTGGCTTTAAGGAGTAAGGGGACCATGTCAGAATTTCCATCAACAGCACGCGTCGTTATCATCGGAGGGGGCGCCGTGGGCGCGTCATGCCTTTATCATTTGGCCAAAGCCGGCTGGCGCGATTGTGTTCTGTTGGAAAAAAACGAATTGACGGCGGGCAGCACCTGGCATGCGGCGGGCAATGTGCCCACCTTTTCAACCTCTTGGTCAGTGATGAATATGCAGCGCTATTCCACCGAACTTTATCGCGGGCTTGGCAAGGCTGTGGACTATCCGATGAATTACCATGTCACCGGCTCGATTCGGCTGGCCCATTCGGACGCGCGCATGCAAGAATTCCAGCGCGCCAAAGGCATGGGCAAATCCCAAGGGATGGAGCTGGAAATTTTGGGGTTGGATGAGATCAAAGCCCGCTATCCCTTTCTCGAAACGCATGACCTGAAAGGTGCGCTATACGATCCCAATGATGGCGATATTGATCCGGCGCAGCTGACTCAAGCCTTGGCCAAAGGCGCGCGTGATCAGGGGGCAAAAATTTTACGCTTCACCCCCGCCACTGGGGTTGCGCGCGAAAATAACGAATGGATTGTAAAAACCGAAAAAGGCGATATTCGCTGTGAATATGTGGTGAATGCAGCGGGCTATTACGCCCAGCGCGTTGGCGAATGGTTCAAACCTTATGGCGGACGTACGCTGCCAATGATGGTGATGAGCCACCAATATATGCTCACCGATGAAATCCCCGAGCTTAAGGCCTGGAGCGCTGACTCAGGTCACAAGCTGCCGCTGCTGCGCGATGTCGATAGCAGCTATTATCTGCGCCAGGAAAAACACGGGCTGAATTTGGGGCCTTATGAGCGCAATTGCAAAGCCCATTGGATAAACCCCGAAGATCCAATGCCCGAGGATTTCAGCTTTCAGCTATATCCGGATGATTTAGAACGCTTGGAATGGTATGTTGAAGATGCGATGGCGCGGGTGCCTCTGCTGGGCTCTGCCGGAGTGTCAAAAGTAATCAACGGGCCCATCCCCTATGCGCCAGATGGAATGCCTCTGATCGGGCCAATGCCCGGCGTGCCCAACGCGTTTGAGGCCTGCGTCTTTACCTTTGGCATCGCGCAGGGCGGCGGCGCCGGCAAAGTGCTGGCCGAATGGCTGACCGAAGGCCAAACCGAATGGGATATGTGGTCTTGCGATCCGCGGCGCTACACTGATTACACAGATCCAGATTATTGCTTGCAAAAAGGTATGGAAGTCTATGGCCATGAATATGGCATGCATTTTCCCTGGCATGAATGGCCCGCCGGGCGCGATAAAAAGCTTTCTCCCAATCACCAGAAAATTTTAGAGCTGGGCGGCGTTATGGGTGCCTATAACGGCTGGGAGCGCGCCAATTGGTTTGCCAAATCCGGGGATGATACCAGCGAAGAAACCACACAAACCTGGAACCGCGCGGGGCCATGGGAGGCGCGTATCCGCGAAGAATGCGAGGCCGTGCGCGATCATTGCGGCGTGCTTGACCTGCCTGGGTTTTCGCGGTTTTGGATTCAAGGCACCGGGGCTGATGCTTGGCTGCGCGGGTTTTGCACAGGCGCCATTCCAAAAATCGGGCGGATGAATTTGATCTATGTGGCGGATCGCCGTGGGCGGATCCTTACCGAATTATCCTGCATTCGGCTAGACGTGGATAATTTTGTGTTGATCACGGCCGCCACGGCGCAATGGCATGATGGGGAATTGATCAAGAACAGCCTGCCGGCCGAGATTTCATTGCGCGAAACCACAACCGAGCGCGATACACTCATCGTCACCGGCCCCAAATCGCGCGATCTCTTATCCACCATCAGCGATGCGGATCTATCGCGCGGCTGGCTGACCCATCAATGGGCAAGTGTGGCGGGAGAAAAAGCCTTTTTGATCCGCGTGTCTTTCGCCGGCGAGCTGGGCTGGGAGATCCATGCCGAAAACGCGGCGATGCCGGCAATTTATGCGGCCGTGCTGGAGGCCGGCGCCAAACCTTTTGGAATGTACGCGCTGAATTCCCTGCGCATCGAAAAAGGCTATCGGGCCTGGAAGGGTGATTTATCCACCGATTATTCGATGCTGGAAGGCGGGCTTGATAGGTTTGTGAAATTTGACAAGCCCGAAGCATTCAACGGCAAAGCCGCACTTCTCAGCGAAAAACAACAGGGCAGCAAAAAACGTTTTGTCACTTTACGCGTTGATGCGGGTGCCTGCGATGCACCCTATATGTCAACGCTATGGCACAATGGTAAGATCGTTGGGGAAACCACCTCTGGGGCATGGGGCTATCGGGTGAATGCCTCGCTGGCCTTGGGGATGCTGCGCAGCGATCTATGCGCGGCGGGAACCGAAGTTGAGGTTGAAATTTACGGTGAACGGCGTAGAGCAATCGTACAAACGGATGAGCCAAGTTGGGATCCGCAAAACGAAAGGCTGCGTGCATGAAAGACATAACCCTATTGGACGGATCTATTGGCCAAGAACTGGTAAAACGCGCCGGTAAAAAACCCACAGCTATGTGGTCAACCGCGGTGCTGATTGATCAACCTAATCTGGTAAGAGAGGTTCATAACGACTATTTTTCAGCCGGTGCGAGCGTGGCCACGACGAATACATATCCGGTTCTAAAAGACCGGCTCGAGCGCGAGGGATTGGCCGATCAGATCGAAACCCTTTGGGCGCGCGCGGTGCAAACCGCCTGCGCGGCGCGCAAGGCCCATGGTTCTGGCCGTGTTGCCGGTGCAATTGGCCCTCTGGTGGCCTCGTATCGCCCTGACCTCTGCCCGCCCCCAGCAGAAGCAGAAACGCTCTATGCAGATATCGTTGCGGCGCTCGCACCAAAAGTAGATGTTTTTCTTTTGGAAACAATGTGTTCGACTGATCAAGCCGAGGGGCTGCTCAGAGCCACGGGTAAAACCGATAGGCCCAGCTGGCTGGCGGTTTCCGTGGATGATTTCAATGGCAAAACCCTACGATCCGGCGAGCCGCTCGCGGCTTTAAAACCCGTGCTCGACCGCCATAAGCCTGACGCCGTTTTGATCAATTGCGCACGCCCCGAAGCGGTCAATGAGGGCCTTGAAATTCTAAAAGATTTTGGGCTGCCTTTTGGCGCTTATGCCAATGGATTCACCAAAATAACAGATGCGTTCCTGACCGAAGCACCAACTGTGGATGCGCTGCAAGAGCGGCAAGATTTAGACCCCACAGCCTATGCGGCCTTTGCAATGGGCTGGGTTGCTCAGGGCGCCAGCATCATTGGCGGCTGCTGCGAAGTTGGCCCAGCGCATATCGCAGAAATCGCAAAGCAACTTTCGCAAAATGGCTATCGTATAATTTAAACCGCTGACTGCGCGCGCCTGGGCGCGCCCAAAAAACGAGGTCTCCGCATGACAAACCTTCCTTCTCACGCGCGTGTCGTCATCATCGGTGGCGGCGTCATCGGCTGTTCTGTCGCCTATCACCTGGCCAAACTAGGATGGAAAGATGTGGTACTGCTCGAACGCAAACAACTGACCTCGGGCACCACATGGCATGCCGCCGGATTGATCGCGCAATTGCGCGCCAGCTCGAATATGACCAAACTGGCAAAATACACGCAAGAGCTCTACGGGGCATTGGAGGCTGAAACCGGCGTCTCTACGGGGTTTAAACGGGTTGGATCGATCACGGTTGCCTTGACTGACGAACGCAAAGAGGAAATTTTTCGCTCCGCCGCAATGGCGCGGGCCTTTGGCGTCGATATTGACGAAATCACCCCGACGGAAATCGGCGAAAAATACCCCCATCTTAACTTGGAAAACGTGAAAGCCGGCGTATTTTTAGACAAAGATGGCCAAGGCGATCCGGCAAATATTGCCTTGGCTTTGGCAAAAGGGGCCCGCCAAGGTGGCGCCCTGATCCAAGAACGCGTTAAAGTCAGCGCGATTGCCCGTCAAGGCCGGCGGGTGACCGGTGTTGACTGGCGGGCGGAAGATGGCAGTAGTGGCCATATCGCCTGCGATATGATCGTGAATTGCGCTGGTATGTGGGGGCATGAAGTGGGCCGTATGGCGGGGGTCAACGTACCGCTGCATGCATGCGAACATTTTTACATCGTCTCAGAACCCATCAAAGGGCTAAGCCAACTTCCCGTTCTACGGGTGCCCGATGAATGTGCGTATTATAAAGAAGATGCCGGAAAGATGATGCTGGGTGCCTTTGAGCCACAGGCAAAACCTTGGGCGATGAATGGCATTCCTGACAGCTTTGAGTTTGATCAATTGCCCGAAGATTTTGATCATTTCGAACCAATTTTGGAAATGGCGATCAACCGCATGCCAATGTTAGGTGAAGCCGGCATTCATACGTTTTTCAACGGCCCGGAAAGTTTCACGCCCGATGATGCCTATCATTTGGGCCTTGCACCTGAAATGGATAATGTCTGGGTGGCGGCGGGGTTTAATTCGATCGGCATTCAATCGGCCGGTGGCGCCGGTATGGCGCTAAGCCAATGGATGGAAAGCGGTTCAAAGCCCTTTGATTTGGGGGATGTCGATATCAGCCGAATGCAACCTTTTCAGGGCAATAAACATTATTTATTCGAGCGCTCAAAAGAAACGCTGGGCCTGCTTTATGCCGACCATTTTCCCTATCGTCAAAAAGCGTCTGCGCGCCATATCCGGCATTCCCCGTTTCATTCAAAACTCGATGCTGATGCCGCGGTTTTTGGCGAAGCCGGCGGTTGGGAGCGGCCCAACTGGTTTGCCACGCCAAGCCAAGAGCGCGCCTATGACTATAGCTGGAAACGCCAGAACTGGTTTGACAATGCCGCTCAAGAGCTGGCCGCCTTAAGAACCGGCGTGGGCATGTATGATATGTCATCATTTGGAAAATTGCGCGTCGAAGGCCCCGATGCAGAGGCATTTTTAAACTATATCTGCGGCAATGATTTATCGGTTCCAATTGGCAAAATTGTATATACGCAGTTTCTCAATCACGCAGGGGGTGTTGAAGCGGATGTCACGGTCACCCGGCTCAGCGAAACCGCCTTTATGGTGATAACGCCCGCCGTAACACGCTTGGCCGATGAAACATGGATGCGCCGCCATTTGGACGGCCGCGCCGTGGTCATCACCGATGTGACCGCGGGCGAGGCGGTGATGGCGGTGATGGGGCCGCAAGCACGCCAGCTGTTGCAAGCCGTATCTCCTAATGATTTTAGCAATGAGGCCAACCCCTTTGGGACGATGCAAGAGATCGAGATCGGCCTAGGTTTGGCGCGCGCGCATCGCGTCAGCTATGTGGGTGAGCTGGGCTGGGAAATTTACGTCAGCAGCGATATGGCGCTGCATCTTTACGACACGCTCAGCGCAGCGGGCAAAGCCTTTGATCTAAAACCTTGTGGCATGCATGCGATGGATTGCGGGCGCATTGAGAAGGGCTTTCGCCATTTCGGCCATGATATCACTTGCGAAGATCATGTCTTAGAGGCCGGTTTGGGGTTTGCCGTTAAAACCAGTAAACCCGAATTTATCGGCCGCGATGCGGTGCTGCGCAAGAAAGAGGCGGGGCTGAACACGCGCCTGCTGCAATTTCAACTGCAAGATCCAGATCCGATGCTCTATCACAATGAACCCGTGCTGCGCGATGGCGAAATTGTAGGCTATCTCAGCTCGGGCGCTTATGGCCATTACCTCGGGGCCGCGATTGGGATGGGTTATGTGCCCTGCAAGGGCGAAACCGGACAGGATCTTTTGGCCTCCGCCTATGAAATTGACGTTGCTGGTACGCGCGTAAAAGCCACAGCCTCACTGCGGCCGCTCTATGATCCAAGCGCCACGCGGGTGAAAGCTTAACGATCCTATTACGAATGAAACCTTTCACTGATGCAGGCTATTACCCGAGCAAAGCCGTTAAAATGCAGTTCATGTCTGCATGACCGATTGTGCAGCTTAGGCTTTTGCGCCTTGCAAAACGAAGCTTACCATCGCGGTACATATGCAAACAGTAGATCACGTAAAATGGCTGGCCACAGCCGTTCAATTGGTGGGATATGATTCAACCAAAACGGGGATCACCCTTTGGAATATATATATTTTTGCCAGTATTCCGCTTTGCTTCGCAGTGGCTGTGATCTGGGTGTGATGTGGAAAGATCGAGCCATCAAGCTGGTGCATATTGGGGCGTTTATATCGCTTTTAGGCGGGTATCTCAGCACTACCTAAACCTTCTGCTTTTATTGAGTTTCTGCGCTATCTCTTGGCGCCTTGTGCAAATTGAGCCGCATAATATTTGACGTTTTAAGAGCCTAGCACGGTTAAATTACACGCGATAAAAATACCAGAAAACACCGAATCCATAGCGGCAAAAAAATATGATATTGATCCATTTCAACTGCGGTTCGCTGCGCCGACACGCACAATTAATCCAAATCGTGCAAAAGGGCAGTGAGAAGAACATCATATAGGGATAAAATCAAAAACCATCGCGGCGGCGCTTAACAGGCCAAACACCAAGGCAATATTTTTTTACCGTTGTTCAGCAGTTTCTGACACGTCAAACGCCCCGCATCGCACATGTTGCATAAGCGGCTCTTTCTTCTTTGCTACCGGCCTTCATAGGCCAAGCCTAGATTTCGCAAATAAAAGCGCCTAGCGGCGACAATGAGGCCCGTATCCAGTTTCAAAGGCTGGGGCATGCTTTAATGCATGCTCTTTGAGCGCCCCTTATCGCTTAAGACATGTGCATAGACCTGATTTTAATAACCGAACCGCCACCCTCAAACCGCCATGGCCTGTTATTCTATCTCGCAAACGGGCGGTGATTGCGCCCTCATGCATGCCGAGGCAACATCTAGGATAACACAGCCCAACCCGCATATCTTATGCTCTGAAAAAGCCCTAGGTACAATCAGCGCGCACGGGCTGTTTGAGCCTGCACAACGCGAGCTGCGACTTTATGAAACCTGAAGCACAATCTTACCGATATGGGCGCTGCTTTCCATCCGCTCATGCGCGGCCGCAGCCTCTTCCAAAGCAAAGCTGCTATCCATCACCGGTGCGATCCGTCCCTTTTCCAGAAGCGGCCATACGTTGTGCAACAAGCTTTGGGCAATCCGCGCTTTTGCCAGATCAGACTGCGGGCGCAGCGTGCTGCCGGTTAAGGTTAAGCGCCGCGTCATCATCTGCACAAAATTCAATTCTAGTTTGGGACCTGCCAAGAAGGCAATCTGTACCAACCGCCCATCATCGGCCAAAGCTTTGAGATTGCGCGGGATATACTCGCCTCCAACCATATCCAAAATCAGATGGGCGCCGCCCTCTGCACGCAGCGCCGCCACAAAATCCGCCTCGCGGTAATTCACCGCTTGCTCAGCCCCAAGATCCAAACAGGCCTGACATTTTGCAGCGCTGCCCGCGGTCGTGAAAACCCGCGCTCCAAACGCATGCGCCAATTGAATCGCTGTGGTGCCAATACCGGAAGATCCACCATGCACCAAAAACCGCTCACCGGCCTGCAATCCCCCGCGCATAAATACATTTAACCACACGGTGAAAAAGGTTTCAGGCAAGCAGGCCGCCTGCTTTAAATCCATACCTGCTGGGATCGGCAAGCAATGCGCAGCAGGGGTGACCGCATATTCTGAATAGCCCCCACCTGGCAGTAAGGCGCATACCTGATCACCCAGCTGCAGATTATGCACGCCAGCCCCCAATGCGCAGATCGTGCCCGAGGCTTCCAATCCGGGCAAATCGCTGGCCCCTGCCGGTGGATCATAGAGACCCGCACGCTGTAAAGCATCTGGGCGATTGACCCCGGCATAGGCCAATTTGATCACCACATCGCCATAATTTGGTTGCGGCACAGGGCGGTTGCAGAGCCGCAGCATAGACGGGCCGCCCGGTTTCTCAATTTCAACGGCGCGCATTCTTGAAAGGGCCGCGAATGCCGGCTCCTGAACCACGCTCATGATCGGCCGCGCCATTGACCAGGCAAAGAGCTCACTGCAGAAGAAGAGGGCGCTTTGATTTTGCTGAAAATCTTGCTTGGGCCGGCGCTTAAACGGCTGAATACAGGGTTTTCCCGCATCTTATGTTTGAAGCTTTCAAACTGCATGACATTGGCGATACGCCGCTCTAAAAAATCCCATGTTGCTTGATAATTGACGCTGTCATCGCCCAACCAAAATAAAACGCAAGAGGTATAAACCGCGCTTAACGTTGCGCGTTTACTATACCAATTGAGATCGCGCGAGCCATCCCCAATCGCCTGCCATATGGCATCGCTTGTGCCCCAGATTAATTTGGCGCCTTCAAGCGAGTTTTGTGGCAGAGCAAATAAGGTTGTTCCACGCCTGACCGCTTCTTTATCCGGCACCGCCTGCAACCGAGTTCGCACCGCAAAGATGATTTTCTCGCGAATTTTCAATTCTGACAGATCCGCAGCCTGCATCGCCTCTAGCATCGCCTGATCGCCTGCACGATGAAAAGCAACCGCCAGATCCAAGGCCCCGCGTGGAAAATGCAAACGCGCCGCAGGCTCGGATATCTGGGCATCAGCACACGCCGCCCGGAAGCTGGTTTCAGACCAACCGTCAAAGGGCACATGCATCAACATTGCCGCCAGCAACGCTTGTGTTGCGTCATGTTGGGGGTCGTTCATATTCTTTACCGCCTTCTCTAAGTGCCAACACTAGACAAAATAGCCGCGCCTTGCTAGAGGACCAGCTCCTGCGACTTTATGCAACTTTAATCTAGAAAGGTGGTGACAACCACATGCAGGTAAGTGTTCGCGAAAACAATGTTGATCAGGCGCTACGGGTTCTGAAACAGAAGCTGCAACGCGAAGGCGTTATTCGAGAAATGAAGCTGAAGCAGCATTTCGAAAAACCGTCTGAGAAACAGGCGCGCGAAAAAGCTGAGGCGATTCGTCGTGCCCGCAAACTGGCCCTTAAAAAGGCCGAACGCGAAAATATGATGTAAAAGCCCAGATGTTTGGGCAAATGAGTTTGACCCCCATGATTAACGTCGTGGGGGTTTTTATTTTACCCGTAACGCAAATGGCGCCCCAGATTTACAAGGCGGGATGAAAAAGCCCGTTGCCCCCCTTCCAACCTTGTGACCCCGGACTTGTGACGCATATCAGCTTTGAGTAGATTTGCCCAAATTAGACAATCAAGGATATTACGATGGATTGGCCCAATCTTATAAAAAACGCGAGCGCCCGCGTGGCGCCCTATATTCGACAAACGCCAATTGTGACATTTGAAACCGGCACTCTAACACAGCCTGTGGCGCTTAAATTAGAGCAATTACAACACGCTGGCAGCTTCAAAACCCGCGGCGCTTTTAACACTTTGCTTGGCACAGCACCGCCCGCGGCCGGGCTGGTGGCGGCCTCGGGAGGCAACCATGGTGCCGCCGTGGCTTACGCAGCGCAAAGGCTGGGCTTTCCCGCCCGCGTGTATGTGCCGGAAATTGCCGGCCCAGCAAAGATTTCCCTTATCCGCGCCTGCGGCGCAGATCTTCAGGTGGTGCCAGGGGCCTATTCAAACGCCTTAGAACAAGCCAAAGCCTGGGAAGAAAAAACTGGCGCGATGCAAATTCACGCATATGATGCTGAGGCCACGGTTGCAGGCCAAGGCAGCTGTTTCGTTGAATGGGAACAGCAGGGGCTAAATGCCGATACAGTGCTTATCGCGGTGGGCGGCGGCGGGCTGATCGCCGGCGCTTTGGGATGGTTTCAGAGGCGGTGTAAAATTGTTGCCGTTGAACCAGAACGCTGCGCGACGTTACACGCGGCATTGGACGCAAACGCCCCTGTGAATGTTGAGGTCTCGGGCGTTGCGGCAAATGCTTTGGGCGCGCAAAAAATTGGCACGATCTGCTTTGATCTGGCGCAATCTACCGGCATAGAATCTGTTCTTGTTTCTGATGCTGCGATCACGCAGGCCCAGCGCAGGCTTTGGCAAGATCTCAGGCAGGTGGTTGAACCCGCAGGCGCTGCCGCTTTGGCGGCTGTGCTCAGTGGCGCCTATACACCTGAGCCAGACGAGCGTTTGGCGGTTTTGGTCTGCGGGGGCAATATTGCTTCAGACCCGCTTGCATAACGCCGCTCAATAGATCTTTGGCACATATAATTCATCGGGCAGCACGCGGCGTTCATAATCAGGATTAAACACCCGCTCTGGCAAAGTGATCTTTTCAGACGGCATATCTTGATAGGGAATCTTGCCCAGAATATGTTCAATACAATTCAGCCGTTCGCGTTTTTTATCGTTGCCTTCCACGATATACCAAGGCGCTTCAGGAATATTGGTACGGGCAAACATATCTTCTTTGGCTATTGTATATTGCTCCCAACGAATGCGGCTTTCCAAATCAATCGGCGAAAGCTTCCATTGTTTCATCGGATCATGGATGCGCATCAAAAACCGCATCTGCTGCTCTTCATCTGAAATAGAAAACCAATATTTCAAAACAAGAATACCCGAACGCACCAACATGCGTTCAAATTCAGGCACATCGCGAAAAAACTGCTCGACCTGATCTTCTTTAGCAAAACCCATCACCCTCTCAACACCGGCGCGATTATACCAGGAGCGATCGAACAAAACAATTTCTCCACCCGCTGGCAAATGCGGAACGTAACGCTGAAAATACCATTGCGTCTGCTCGCGCTCTGAGGGTTTGGGCAACGCCACAACCCGGGCAACCCGTGGGTTCAAGCGTTGCGTAATGCGCTTTATCACCCCGCCCTTGCCGGCGCTATCGCGCCCCTCGCAGATGATTAGGATTTTGGCACCGGTGGCTTCAACCCAATGCTGCAACTTGATCAGCTCCATCTGCAAGCGCAACAGGTTGCGATAATAGACCCGCCGATCCAGCATATCCGGATGCTTATCCTTGTAAATCTTGCGGATCTCTTCGGTCAGCATCGGTTCGCTGAACTCGTTTTCATAGAGCTCATCCAGCGTATCTTCCAATTCGGCTTCCAGCCAATCGCGCGGGGTTGAGGAGTTTTCGTTCATTCTTATTCCTTTGTAATGCCGACCATAATAAACACTGCAATGGCAGATGTCACTGAGGTTACAATTCTTGGCAAGACAAGCGCGCTTGGCGCGGTTATTCTTGCGCTCCTGCGATCGTCAAAGCGTTGACAGTCTGCAATACTGCCCAAATGCGCCAAACAGAGCCACCCACAGAAATCCCTCGGTTAATATGCAACGGGCTAGTTTTAGCTTGCGCGATCTTTAGAAAAAAAATACACTTTAAAAGTGTTTTATGGGTTTCGGTTTGCCCTTTAGGTTTTGCAGTGTATTATTTTAAGTTTCTAAAATCCGCGATAATGTCCGTGGCACTCGCGTTTTCAACCCAAGCCGTGTCGGAAAGCGCCGCGGATCTCGTTTCCACGATACAGCATCCGAATTTTCAACATATCTATCTCATCACTGATCGCGACGCGCGGTCTTTTGAGGCCAGATTGATTTTCCAAAACGGTGAATTAGACAACCCCTACGCTGAAGGGCTTGCGCATTATGTCGAACATTTGGCTTGGCTTAACGTGACGCAAAGCAAAGATTTTGAGGCCCTTCGCCATTCTAATGCAGGGACCAATTTAACCAGCACAACCTATGTTACGCATAGTTCTGAAACGCGGTTAACCAAAGAACTGCAACGCCTAATCGAGGTTAGCGCTCCCTTCACCTTGGCTGAACGCTTTATGTTGGAAGAGCGGGATATTATCCTGCGCGAATATGAGGCGAACGTTGCAGAAAACCCTTATTTCGAAATTGAACAAAATATAACTAAAGCACTTTACCCAAGCTCACCATGGGCGAGATCGGTACTCGGATCGTCGGCTGAAATAGAAGGTTTCAGCTTAATCAACGCTAAAAAATTACACCGTAAAAGCCATGAATTGGGCAATGCCGTTTTAATCGTTACCGGGAATATTTCAAAGACCACCTTACAAAAAGCATTAAGAAACTTAAATTTTCCAAAACCTGCCGCGCCCATTGCGCCGACGCCTCTGCCCACTCCTGAGGTCGGAAACAAACGTGTCGCGGCGGATATACAAGTTGCAAGGCTTGGAAGCCCGACTTTATTCTATCGAAAACTAATTAAACGCCCCCCCCTGCTCGGATGCGGCCTTTTGCGATCAAACAGTTCGAGTTTTACGCGCAGCGCTCGGCTCATCTTTACCCGGCGGGATAGCCGGCCCTTTACGGTTTGATGATTTTTTCGCGCGCAGCTTCTGGTTTGATTTGCGCGCCATAGGGTCAAAGCATCTGCTAATTGAATTCACAGCAGAACCCGATTTGAATGTTTCTTTAAGCAAACTCGAAACCGAATTTACCAAAGTTTTCAACGAAATCGTCCAGCAAGGTATCCCCGAAAAAACAATCAAACAGTTCAAAAAGCGATTTCAAGGTCACCTTAACGACGTTTTAAAACGCAAAAATTACAGAAAAAACCTTCTTATTGATCGGGTGTCCAACCGTCAGCCTTATTACGGGCTCACAGCTGAACGGCGGGCTCTGCGAAGCGTCACCGCGCAAAAGATCAACGATTTGTTAACCGCGCTCGGCCGATCCGGACGCACAGTTATCTACCGGGCAAATGAATTATGAAAAAGGAAAGTCCAAGTGATAAGATATTTTCTAATTTTTGCGACAAGCATGCTTTTGAGCTGCCAAGAGGATGATCTAAATGCAGATGCCAGTGACGAACCACGTCCAGCAGAATTCAAAATGTTACCAGAAGAAAACCGCAGCGTTATTTTGGCCACGACCCCGCGGGGGCATACATTTCATTTTATGCCGATCTATGAACCCGGTGTAACGGATATAACGATCACGATTGCTTGGCCTTCCAACTGGGCCTATGAGGCATCGCGCAATCCGGCCGTTCCATATATTGGCACAGAAACCCTTTTAAGTGGAGGAACGGAAGATATTTCTCCAAAGGAATTGAATGAATTTCTATCGGACAGAAATTCAGGCGGATCGCTCATTCCCACTGCAGACTACGTGTATGGCGAAATCAACTTTCCGAAAGAATACCGCGAAGACGTCATTAAACTTGCTGCAGATGCGCTGCGCAGGCCACAATTCGATCCACGTTGGGTTCACAGAATTAAGGGTTCAATACGCCAAAACATACAGTCTGCGCATTTAAAAACAGAAACAAAAATGTGGAATTTAGCTCGAAAAGCGAATTTGGATGATAGCCCGCTATATCACTTTCTGACGCTGCCCGATCCTAGGGTGATTGATGAGGTATCTGTGGATATGTTACGCCAATGGCATAAGCAAACCTTCACCCAATCAGGCTTAACAATCGTGGTCACTGGCGCCATTTTTCGGCAAGATGCTGGCAGATCAGTTGACATCTTGCTCTCTGATCTGCCCAAAGGGCGCGTATCTCAGCCGCCAGACATTAACGCAAAGATAAAACCGCGAACCGTTTTTCTGCATGTACCAGAGGCTGAGAAAACAACAATCGGGATATTAGGCCGCCTTCCTCCCACCTCTCAGGGCAATGAATTAACCGACCTCTTAGCCTTATCGCATTTTTCGCAAAACGGGTCAGGCCCTTTGTTTTCTGCTCTGCGCACCGAGCAGCGCGCGAGTTACGGCTTTCAGGCTGGATTTTTCGACTATAATCGCAAAAATAGGCTCCTGTTTATAACCGGCGCCGTTGCCGCAGAGCAAGCCGAAGACGTGGCGGCAGATATCCCCGAAATATATGAAGAATATCGCTTAAATCCCAATTTTGAAACCTTGGCAGATCTGCGAAATGGCATGGTTAATCAGACACAAAAAAATGTCACCTATGTAAATATCGCTGCCCAAACAATTTTAGAATTGGCCCTCGATAAACGCGATCCAAAAATCGCTCCAAAACTACATAACGAATTGGCAAAACTACATTCGCAAGATTTGAAATCAAGAATGAAAACAATATTTCCACCCAAAAGTGAATTGGCGATTTTCGCAGCAGGGCCAAGCAAAATGGGCTGGTCGGATGCCTGCGTTATTTCAAAAATCGAAGCGCTTGATGACTGTTAAGGCTGAAAGAAATCTAGCGGATGTTTTCCACCTCTCGTAGCGCAAATATTCCATAAAACCGCGCGGTCAGCCCGCGCAAATTTACAAAGGCAAGGCCGTGGTTTTAAAAACAGTGCGCAGCGCGAACAAAGATTGCATCTGCGCCACGCCGGGCAGCCGGGCCAAAGATTGACGATGGATGCGGGCATAATCCTCTGTGCTATCAGCCACCACTTTCAGCAAATAATCAGCGCTGCCCGCCATCAGATGGCACTCTAAAACATCAGGTACCCGCGCAACGGCTTTTTCAAAGCTGTCCAAAATCTCATCCGCTTGACCCGATAAGGTGATTTCTACAAACACCGTGGTTGGCTTTTGCAATTTGCGCGGATCCAGCAAGGCGACATAATCTTTTATATAGCCCTCAGCCTCCAGCCGCTGGATCCGCCGATGACAGGCTGAGGCAGACAGGTTTACCCGTTCAGCCACATCCGCATTTGACATTCGTCCATGCCGCTGCAGGATAATCAAGATTCGACGATCCGTTGAGTCAATCTGCATAATTTGCAATAATCTTCTAATATTTTATCAATTATTTACAATATATTTGAAAAACACTGCAATTCAATCACAATCTTTTCAAGAAAATTGCGTGCGATACCTGTCATAATTTGTTCAAAGCAAAAAGGAGTTCAACATGCATATAGGATGTCCTACAGAAATTAAGCCGCAAGAATTTCGCGTTGGAATGACACCAAATGCGGTAAGCGAAGCCACGCGGCACGGGCATAATGTGATGGTTCAGGCAGGTGCAGGGGCTGGATCGGGCTTTTCAGATACTGAATATCAAAGCGCCGGGGCGCAAATTGTTGAGACAGCAGAAGAAGTCTTCGCCAGTTGCGATATGATCGTAAAAGTCAAAGAGCCTCAGGCCGTTGAGCGCGCTCAATTGCGCGAAAACCAACTGTTATTCACCTATTTGCATTTGGCACCAGACGCTGCGCAAACGCAGGATCTTTTGGCCTCTGGTTGCACCGCAATTGCTTATGAAACAGTAACCGACCAAGCGGGCGGATTGCCTCTATTGGCGCCCATGTCCGAAGTTGCGGGGCGCTTGGCACCGCAAGTTGGCGCATGGACCTTGCAAAAAGCCAATGGCGGGCGCGGCGTGCTCATGGGCGGCGTGCCGGGTGTTTTACCGGCTAATGTCTTGGTCATTGGGGGCGGCGTTGTCGGCACACATGCCGCTAAAATTGCTACGGGTATGGGCGCAGATGTCACCGTGCTTGACCGCTCTTTGCCACGCCTACGGTTTTTGGATGATGCCTTTGGCGGACAATTTAAAACGGGATATGCCAGTAGCGCACTGACCGCAGAGCTGGCCAGCGCCGCCGATATGATCATCGGCGCCGTATTGGTACCCGGCGCCACAGCACCAAAATTGATCACAAAAGATCAATTGAGCAGCTTAAAATCCGGGGCCGCATTGGTAGATGTGGCGATTGACCAAGGCGGCTGCTTCGAGACATCGCGGGCCACAACGCATCAAGATCCAATCTATCAAGTGGATGGGATCCAACATTATTGCGTGGCCAATATGCCAGGCGCAGTTGCGCGCAGTTCTACGCAAGCTTTGGGCAATGCGACATTGCCATTCTTATTGGCGCTGGCCGATAAAGGCTGGCAGGCCGCTTGCGCTGACGATCCCCATCTTTTGAATGGCTTGAATATTCACGCCGGAACGGTAACCCATGCCGCTGTGGCAGACGCATTGGGCTATGCACTTAGCCAGCCCAATCTAACGCTTAAAACAGCAGCCTAAAACTCAGACCTCCCGCTGAAGGGCCGTGCGAATATCAATCAACACATCTAATTCGCTCGGCCCTGAAGGCGCGGCAACGGGCGCGATCTCTTCCGCCTGGCTTTGCACCTCTTTAAGCTTATTGACGTAACGCACCAGCATAAAAACCACAAAAGCAATGATCAAAAAATTGATCACAGCCATGATGAAAGCCCCATAGGCAAACACCGCAACCCCCGCCTCACGCGCCGCTGCAAGAGATACGAAATCGCCCTCGCCCCGCAGAACCACGAATAAGTTACCAAAGTCGACCCCGCCCAAAAATAGCCCAATCAACGGATTGATCAAATCCCCGACCATTGATTTGACGATCGCCGTAAACGCCGCACCGATAATGATGCCAACGGCCATATCCATCACATTGCCTTTGGCAATAAAACCTTGAAACTCTTTCAACATAACGTGCCTTTCAAAAAATAAATTTAAATAATAAAATAAAAAACCAGCTCTGAGGCTGCGTGCCTTTTAAGGCATATTTAGCGCGCCTTGTATATTTTTTATTGCTTTTAAGGCCATAAAAAAGGGCCCAAAGGCCCTGGATCACTCTGCTTAAAAATCCACTCCGGCGCTTTTAAGCCGGTAAATCGCCTGAAAGAATATAGGTTAATATTGCAACGACTTGGCTGGGATCTTGCGCAACGGCCAGAGCCGCTGCGTCGACTTCTTTCAACGCATGCTGATGCTCTGCCCCATGCAGTACGATCAAAGATTTTCCCAAAGCGGCCGCATAGCCTGCATCAAAGGCCGCGTTCCATTGCTTATATTTCTCGCCAAAGCGAACCACCACAATATCAGCCTCTTCGATGCCTTTACGGGTGCGCATCGCATTCAACTTTGCGCCTTTGTGGTCGTGCCAAAACTTGTTGGATTCTGCGCCCAAAATGGCAACGCCGCAATCATCACTGGCGGCATGATCCGTAACCGGGCCGGTAAACACAACATTAAGATCCCGCGCACCATGCGCGATTTGATCGCGCCAATCTGTATGAATTTCACCAGATAAATAAACTGTTAGCATCATGGCCGTTTCCTCATCCAAAGGTTATACTTAGGCAAATTTGCAGTTTACACCCGTAAAGCGCCGCCCGTTGCAGAGGCCACTTTGGCCACAATTTTGGACCCCACGGCTTCAATCTCGGCATCTGTCAGCGTCACCTCTATGGGCTGTAAGCGCACGCGAATAGCGATTGATTTTCGATCAACCCCCAAGCTGCCACCGATAAATTCGTCGAACACGCGCACATCGGTAATCAGCATTTTATCCGCGCCTTGCGCCGCGTTTACCAAATCAATCGCCTCAGTTTTATGATCGACGACAAAAGCAAAATCACGCTCGACCGCTTGTAAATCTTTTAATTCCAGTGCGGGCCGCGCGGCCGAGCTGTTGCGCGGCAAAGGCACCTCATTGGGCCAAATGGTGAAGGCAACGGCCGGCCCTTTAATGTCAAAAGCCGCCAATATTTTGGGATGCAGCTCACCAAATACCGCCAATGTTTTTTTCGGACCCAAACAAATCTGACCATGCCGCCCCGGATGCCACCAGGAAGCCGCGCCGCGCCGTATCTGCGTTTTCGCAGGCGCTCCAATTGCGCCAAGAATCGCCAGAGCATCGGCTTTGACGTCAAAAAGATCCACATCGCGATCAGAGGCATGCACGTCTTTCGGAGCGCTGCGCCCAATCAACAGACCAGCAATTTGCAAATCTTGTTCCTCGGGTTCACCGCCGCTAAAGACGGGGCCAATTTCAAACAAGGCAAGATCTGCAAACCCCCGCGCTTGGTTGCGCCGCGCGGCAGCCAATAGCCCGGGCAACAGATCAGGGCGCATATGGCTCATATCCGCACTGATCGGGTTTTCAAGCCGGGTTGCATCACTACCAGCGCCAAAAAGCGCGGCGTCGGCTTGATCGATAAATGAATAGCTTACGCATTCGTGAAAGCCCAAAGCCGCGCCTGCGCGCCGGGCGGCTTGCTCGCGTTTTTGCACGGGCGATAAAATCGGTTTGGGCACGCCGGGTAAGACCCGGGGCAAGGGCTTGCCCTGCAATTTTGTTAAGGAGGCTATCCGCGCAACCTCTTCCACCAAATCCGCCTCGCCCAGAACATCCGGGCGCCAACTGGGCACATGCGCCGTTTTGCCATCCAGCACAAAGCCAAGCGCTGTCAGGCTTTGGCGCTGCGTAGCCTCGGGGATTTCCATACCAACCAAAGATTGAATACGATCCGTATCCAACCGATAGGCGCGCGCATGATCTGGCATCGCTCCCGCCATAACCACCTCAGAGGCTTCACCGCCGCATAAATCTAGGATCATCGCCGTGGCAGCTTCAACGCCTAAGGGTGTCCAAGCCGGATCGATACCGCGTTCAAACCGATAACGCGCATCAGAGTTAATTTTCAACGCGCGCCCCGTAAGGGCGGTACGCACCGTTTCAAAAAACGCCGCTTCCAGAAACACAGACGTTGTGCTCTCAGAGCAGCCACTATGCAATCCCCCCATAATTCCGCCCAAGCTTTCCACCCCGGCGGCATCGGAAATCACCGTCATACCTTCGCTCAAAGTATATTCTTTATCATCCAAAGCGGCGAAAACTTCGCCGCCCGTCGCGCGGTGCACATGCAAGGCTGAACCTTCAACCTTATCCGCATCAAAGACGTGCAAGGGCCGGTTGTTATCATAGGTGAAAAAATTCGTGATATCGACCAGCGCCGAGATCGGACGCAGGCCGATAGCTTTCAGCCGATCTTGCAACCAGGCAGGGCTGGGGCCATTTTTGACCCCGCGAATAACCCGGCCAAAAAACACCGGACATTGCGCGTGCGTATCCTCATCAATCGTAACCGAGATTGGGCAGGGAAACTGGCCCATAACCGGTTCGACCGGATAGGGTTTCAACGCGCCCAGCCCGCGGGCGGCCAAATCGCGCGCAATCCCGCGCACGCCCAGCGCATCTGGGCGATTGGGCGTGATCGCAATTTCAATCACTGTATCCACTTTCGATGGATCATTTTCAGCCAAATAATCGACAAAACTTTGCCCGACTTCGCCAGATGGCAATTCAATAATCCCGTCATGCTCGTCGCTTAATTCCATTTCGCGCTCGGAACACATCATGCCAAAGCTTTCGACACCGCGAATTTTACCGACCCCGATCGTGGTATCTATGCCTGGCACATAGGTTCCCGGCGTGGCAACCACCACGGTGATGCCCGCGCGCGCATTTGGCGCGCCGCAAATAATCTGCAACTCTCCCTGATCAGTGCTTACTTGGCAGACGCGCAGTTTATCCGCATCCGGGTGTTGCTCGGCCGCAATCACCTTGCCAATGCGGAAATCACTCAACCGATCCGCCGGGTTTGACACCTCTTCCACTTCAAGCCCGAGATCGGTCAAGGCGTATAAAATATCGTCTAATGCAGCATCAGTTTCCAGATGCTCTTTCAGCCAAGAGAGCGTGAACTTCATGACAGGCCTCCGTGTAAATTGGGCTGATCTAGGCTGGAAAACCCGTAATGACGCAGCCATCGTAAATCACTGTCGAAGAATGCCCGTAAATCCGGAATTCCATATTTCAGCATGGCGATGCGATCGATGCCCATACCAAAGGCGAACCCCTGCCACTGCTCCGGATCGATGCCACCGGCTTGCAGCACTTTGGGATGCACCATGCCAGAGCCCAGAATTTCCAGCCAGTTATCCCCCTCGCCAACTTTCAACTGCCCGCCGGCCCAACTGCAACGGATATCCACCTCGGCTGAAGGTTCCGTAAACGGGAAATGCGAGGCGCGAAACCGCAACTCAACATCCTCAACTTCAAAATAGGCTTTTACAAATTCTTCCAAAACCCATTTGAGATTGGCCATGGAAATATCTTTATCAATTGCCAAACCTTCTACCTGATGAAACATCGGGGTATGGGTCTGATCATAATCTGCGCGATACACGCCGCCCGGGCAAATCACCCGCACTGGCGCGCCCGTTTTTTCCATCGTCCGAATTTGTACCGGGCTGGTATGCGTGCGCAGCACGTGGGGCGGGCGATCATCACCTTCTGCGCGATGCATGTAAAACGTATCCATTTCAGCCCGCGCCGGGTGATGCCCGGGGATATTCAACGCGTCAAAATTATACCAATCTGTATCAATCCGCGGGCCTTCAGCCACCCCAAAACCCATATCGGCAAAAATCGCCGTGACTTCTTCGGTTACCTGCGAAATCGGATGGATCGTACCGCGGCGCTGATCGCGCGCTGGCAAAGTAACGTCCAACCATTCAGTGCGCAGACGCTCGTCCAACGCGGCATCAGCCAGCGCAGCTTTACGCGCCGTCAGCGCCGAATTCAGCTCTTCTTTTAACGCGTTCAGCGCCGGGCCCGCCACTTGCCGCTCTTCGGGTGTCATCTTACCCAATTCGCGCAGCTTCAGACTGACCTCGCCTTTTTTTCCAACTGCTGCGAGGCGGGTTTCTTCCAAGGCGCTTTCATCCTGCGCAGCCGCGATCGCCGCTATATATTTTTCGCGTAGACCATCCATAGATCTTCTCCATTTCCAGACGCCCTCTGCTATCATATTTGGAACCGGGTGCAACCCGCTTAGCAGCTCAGCCCCAAGCCTGGCAGGCTTTGTGAAATAAGAAAGCCTCCGATCAAATTGGTGGCCTTTGCCGACATAAAAAAGCACCGCAAACGCTGTTTGCAGTGCTTTGAAACTCGGTTTTTAAATACTGGCTTAGGCCAAGGCCGCCTTGGCTTGCAAGACAATTGCCTCAAACGCTGCCGGCTCATGCACGGCCAGATCGGCTAGAACCTTCCGGTCAACTTCGATACCGGCCAGTCCAAGCCCATTGATAAAGCGCGAATAGGTCATCGCCTCATCATGGCTACGCACGGCCGCGTTGATCCGCTGGATCCACAATGCCCGGAAGTTGCGCTTCCGGTTATGCCGGTCGCGAGTTGCATATTGATTGGCTTTATCAACGGCCTGCGCCGCGACTTTAAACGTGTTTTTACGGCGTCCATAATAGCCTTTTGCAGCTTTTACGATTTTCTTGTGACGGGCGTGGGTTACGGTACCACCTTTAACGCGTGACATATCTTATCCTCCTCAGCGCGAATAGGGCATCATCGACTTGACGATTCTTTCGTCAGGCGTTGACATCACTGTTGTGCCGCGGGCGTTGCGGATAAATTTACGGGTGCGTTTGATCATTCCGTGGCGTTTGCCGGCTTGACCGGTTTTCACACGGCCATTCGCGGTGACTTTGAACCGCTTTTTGCAGCTCGATTTGGTCTTCATCTTAGGCATTTCCGTCTCCTGTCTTGACAAAGGTCGGTTTATACGCGACTCGGCATGCCCTTTCGGCCGGCCACGTTGAAGAGATGCCGATATAGGGCGCTCTTTCTATAAGCGCAAGTGCAAATCGCGCTATTCTGGATCGGTGGAATAAATCATCCGCTCATTGCACGGTGCCACACGCAAAATATTCGTGGTGCCCGGAATATTGAACGGCACACCCGCTGTTACAACCACCTGATCATTTTCTTCGGCAAACCCTTGTGACAACGCTGCCCGCACGGCGCTGACCACCGCTTCCTTAAAGCGTTCTTTGGGGCCTGAGCGTACACAATTGATACCCCAGCTTAGCGCCAAACGCCGCGACGTTCCGATTTCTGACGTCATCGCGATAATGGGCACACGCGGACGCTCGCGCGCGGTTAACAGCGCGGTTGTGCCCGATTGCGTGTAGCAGCATATCGCCTTCACATCCGTGGTTTCGGCAATTTCCCGCGCCGCGGCGACAATCGCATCTGCCACCGTATGGCGTTTGGCTTTGCGCGAGGATTCCAAAATTTCAGTGTAAGTCGGATCGCTTTCCACCTCGACCGCGACATTGTTCATTGTGGTCACGGCCTCAATTGGATAGCCACCGGCTGCCGATTCAGCTGATAGCATAATCGCATCCGAGCCTTCGTAAATCGCCGTGGCCACATCAGACACTTCAGCCCGCGTAGGCATTGGGCTCTCAATCATCGACTCCAGCATTTGCGTGGCCACAATCACCGGTTTCGCCGCTGCGCGACATTTGCGCACCAAACGCTTCTGGATCGGCGGCACATTCTGTACCGGTAATTCCACCCCAAGATCTCCGCGCGCCACCATAATGCCATCAGAGACTTTCAAAATCGCGTCAAATTGCTCAACCGCTGAAGGTTTTTCAATTTTTGAAAGCAAGGCCGCGCGACCGCGCACCAATTCACGCGCCTCGGTTAAATCTTCCGGGCGCTGCACAAATGACAAGGCCAACCAATCCACGCCCAAATTGCAGACGAAATCTAAATCGGCGCGATCTTTTTCTGACAAAGCTGCCAAAGGCAAAACCACATCCGGCACATTCACGCCCTTGCGGTTTGAAATCGTCCCACCGTTCAACACCCGACAATCGGCAAAATCGGCTCCGCACTCTTCCACTTTCAATTTGATTTTTCCATCATTCACCAGCAGATGAGCTCCCGGTTTAAGCGCTGAAAAAATCTCTTCATGGGGCAGTTGTACGCGGGTTTTATCCCCCGCCGCCGGATCAAGATCCACCCGGAACCGATCGCCTTCAACCAAATCTTCAGCGCCTGAGGCAAATTCTCCAACCCGCAGTTTTGGGCCTTGCAAATCGGCCAAAATAGCGATCGGGCTGGAAAGGTCATCTTCAACCTTACGGATGATTTTGTGACGTTCGGCGATCTCGGCATGCGTGCCATGGCTCATATTCAATCGAAAAACATCTGCCCCTGCTTCATGTAAAGCGCGGATCATGTCATAACTTTGCGAGGCAGGCCCCAGCGTGGCTACAATTTTTACATTGCGCAGGCGTCTCATGATGTATTCCCTTCAATCCCTTTGGCGTCTCTTATAGTCTTGCGCTCCGCCAAGCCACCAGCAAGAAATTAAGATCAGAGATCCAGTTTGAGGCAAGCTGTTAGCGTTAACATTTTCTGCTGCGCTTATGGCGAAGAATTTCAACAATCACAACCATTATCCTTACTGCAACTTGCGACCAACGCTTTATTCAAAAGGCAGATCGCTTTAAAGCGCTTGCGAGCCAAGCGGAAACTAAGTTAGGAGAATGGCGCAGAAATAAAAGAAATCGCGCATAATATGCCGCGTCTTTCGCAAAGGAAATGACCATGGATGATCAAACGCAGCTTGAATTAGAGGCCGCCGCCTTTCGGGCTCTGCGCGCACATTTGATGGAAAAGCGCCCAGATGTTCAAAATATTGACCTGATGAACTTGGCAGGGTTTTGCAGAAATTGCCTTTCGCGTTGGTATCAAGAGGCGGCCCAAGACCGAGGAATTGAGATGTCAAAAGAGCAAGCGCGTGAAGCGTTTTACGGCATGCCGATGGAGGTTTGGAAAGCCCAGCATCAAACCGAAGCCAGCGCTGAAAAACAAAAGGCCTTCACGCAAGCTTTTGTAGATAACGTCAAAGCCCCTGATTAATCAGACCTGCCACATATGCCAAACCCTACTCATTCAAGGCTTGGCGTTGATAACTTGCAGCAAAGGCAGCACGGCTGACATATCTGGCCCGTGGCTTTGCCCCGTTAAGGCCAAACGCAGCGGCATAAACAAGCTTTTGCCCTTGCGCCCTGTCGCTGCCTTGACGTCTGCGGTCCAAGATGACCAGCTTTGCACGTCATAAGGGCCATCGGGCAAAAGAGCCATCGCTTGCGCTACAAATTCTTTGTCTTCTGGGTTGATTACTGGGGCTGCGCCTTTCGAAAACAACTCCCACCAGGCGGGTAAATCATGCAAAGTGGTGATATTCTCGCGCGTCACCTGCCAGAATTGCGCGGCCAGTTCATCCGGAACCCCCAACCGCTCGATCTGACCAGCCACATCTTCCAGCGATAGCGTTTGTAGATAGCGCGCCGTCAACGGACGCAAATCCTGCACATCCAATTTGGTCGGCGCAGAGCCAAAATGCGCCAGCTCGAAGCCGGCGGCCACGGCAGCTAAATCGGTTTGCAGCTCAACCGGTTGGCTGGATCCCAATCGCGCCATCAAGCTGATCAAAGCGGCAGGGGCGATGCCCTCAGATCGCAAATCGCGCAAAGCCAAAGTGCCAAGCCGTTTTGATAAGGCTTCCCCAAGCGGACCTGTCAGCAATGAGTGATGGCCAAATTTTGGGATAGTCCCGCCAAGCACCTGCATCATCTGAATTTGCGTAGCCGTATTGGTCACATGGTCAGATCCGCGCACCACATTGGTGATCTCCATTTCAATATCATCTACAACCGAGGCCAAAGTATAAAGATATTGACCATCGCCGCGGATCAAAACCGGATCAGACACGCTGGCCGCGTCGATTGAAATATCCCCCAAAATTGCATCGGTCCATTCAATTCGCTGGTGCTCTAGCTTAAAGCGCCAATGCCCCTGCCCCCGTTCTGCGCGCAGCGCTGCTTTTTCAGCCGCGCTTAAGTCAAGCGCCGCGCGATCATAGACAGGCGGCTTGCCCATATTCAGTTGTTTCTTGCGTTTTAAATCCAGCTCGACCGGAGTTTCAAAACATTCATAAAGGCGCCCGCTATCTTTGAGGCGCTGCGCCGCTGCATCATAGGCGGCCAAGCGCTCGGATTGGCGCTCGATACGATCCCATTGCAAGCCCAACCACGTTAGATCTTCTTTGATCGCCTCAACAAAGCTTTCCTTTGAGCGTTCGGGATCCGTATCGTCGATGCGTAAAATAAACTGGCCGTCATCTTTGCGCGCAATCAGGTAATTCATCAAAGCAGCGCGCATATTGCCAACGTGCAAATATCCGGTCGGGGAAGGGGCAAAGCGTGTGATGGTCATTTTGATCTCCTGTTGAGGGTCGTTTTTCATAGCGCCAAGGATTTGTCCAGCAAAGGCGGATTTTTTATAGAAGGGCGAAAAAACCATTGCACCCTGTAGCGAAATCCGAATTAGTCGGAGCAAAGATAAAGGGAAATGGCAATGGGACTACCGATTGTGGTAATCGGCGCGGGCATTTGTGGCGTGTCCAGCGCGCTTTGGTTGCAACGCAGCGGCCATAGGGTGATTTTAATCGATAAAACAGCGCCTGGAATGGGGGCTTCATTTGGCAATGCTGGGTTGCTGGCGCAATGGGCGGTAACGCCCGTCACCACGCCGGGTCTTTGGCAGGCGCTACCGAAATACGCGCTTAACCCGGCCAGCCCTTTATTCATCAAATGGCAATATCTGCCCAAATTGGCGCCTTGGCTGTGGAAATTCCTGCAACAGGCCAATGACAGCAGCGCCAAAGCTGCCAGCGCGGCTTTGGGCCCAATTTTATTGGATGCTGTCGACCAACATAAAGCACTGGCACGAGGCAACTCGGCCGAAAGCTGGATCGCTGACAGCCAATTCAGCTACGCGTATCGCGATCACAAAGCCTTTCAAAAAGATCGCTATGCGTGGGATTTGAAACAAGCGGCCGGTCTGGTGCCCGACGTTCTAAACGGCCCAGATGTGCAAGATGCAGAACCGGCTTTGGGACCTGCCATTCAATGTTTGGCGATCTTGAAAGGCCAGGGGCATATTCTCAACCCTTTGGGATATATCACGGCTTTGGCCAAAGCCTTTGAAGCGCAAGGGGGCGTGTTTCGCCAAACAAGCGTCACGGGTTTTGAAAAACAAAACGGGCGCATACGATCCGTTTTAACCGAAGGGGGCCCGATTAACTGTGACAAAGCCGTGATCACTGCCGGCATTTGGTCAAAAGAGTTGATGAGAAAATTGGGGCTGAATATCCCCTTAGAAACCGAACGCGGATATCACGTGATGTTTAAAAACCCATCACAGATGCCGCGCAATCCGATGATGATGACAACTGGAAAATTTGCAGTGACCCCGATGCAAGACGGGTTGCGCTGCGCCGGTACGGTCGAGTTTGGCGGGATTAAACTGGGGCCCAGCAAAGCGCCAATTCAATTGCTGCGCCGCCGCATGGCCGAGGCTTTTCCACAGATGACCTATGAGAGCAGCGAAGAATGGATGGGCTTTCGCCCGTCAACCCCAGACAGCCTGCCGCTGATCGGAGAGCTGGCCAGCAGCGGGATTTACACCGCCTTTGGCCACCAACATGTTGGGTTAACCGCAGGGCCTAAAACCGGGCGCTTGATCGCAGATTTGATCACTGGGCGTTTGCCAAATATTGATATGCGCCCCTATGACCCGGCGCGCTATGCGGCGATTGCGGCGCGCTAACGCGTGCAGGCGCGCGCCGAAATCACTACTCGTATACGCGTTGGTCTTCGATCACCAAACCGTCGCGCGGTAAGCTGCCGGGGGCCACAAGCTCAACATTGCCCGTCAGCTTAAGGTGACTTTTCACCAAACCGTCAAAATCAGAGGCCGCGGATAGGGTGGTTTCCAGCTGAACGATCATTTCATCCATAGCGCCGTTTCGCCGGGCAATGATGCGCGCACGATCCAAAGCATCATGCGAGGCCACTAATGCCGCCACTTGTTCGGGGCGCACGAACATGCCCTTTATTTTGGTGGTTTGATCGGCGCGGCCCATCCAGCCCTTTATCCGCAGATTGCTGCGCCCGCAGGGTGATTTACCGGGCAATACGGCGCTAAGATCACCCGTTGCAAAACGAATAAGGGGATAATCAGGGTTCAGGACCGTCACCACAACTTCTCCCACCTCGCCATCCGCGACTGGCGTGCCAGTCCCGGGCGTCACGATTTCCACCAGCACACCTTCATCAACGATCATACCCTCTTGGGCGGGTGATTCATACGCGATGTTGCCAAGATCCGCCGTTGCATAACATTGCAAACAGGCAATACCGCGATCGGTATATTCCTGCCGCAGCGCGGGGAATAACGCTCCGCCACCCACAACCGCTTTGCGGATTGATAAGCTTTCTCCCATCTCATCGGCTTTATCCAAAATAATCTTTAAATAATCCGGAGTGCCCGCATAGGCGGTTGTGCCAATATCGACCGCAGCGCGCACCTGCAGATCGGTCTGCCCGACGCCCGCCGGTAAAACCGCAGCCCCGACCGCCCGTGCGCCATTTTCAAAAATCATTCCAGCAGGGGTTAAATGATAGCCAAAACAGTTCTGAACGATATCCCCCCGCCCAATGCCTGCCGCGTGTAAAAACCGGCCCATGCGCCACCAATCATGCCCGGTGCCGCCCGGTTCATAAAGGGGGCCCGGGGATTGGAATATATGGCTGAATTCGAAGAGGGGTTTTTGGACAAATCCGCCTAAAATATTTCCCGGCTTTTGCGCTTTGCTTAATTCTGATTTTCGCAAAACTGATAGGCTTGCCAATGCGTGCAGATCCGTAATTTCGCTGGCCGTCACCCGCTTGAACCGATCCGCGTAGCCCGGCAATTGCTTGGCATGGGCTATTTGTGCGGGCAAAGCCTCCGCAATATAGGCGGCACGTTGCTCTGATGTTTGGGTTTCAAGGCCGTCGAAATAGCGCATCTTTACACTCCAGATCCCGGCCTGCGCTTTTCGGCAGGCCCAATCATGCTAAATTTTACCAAACCGCACATTGGCTGGCGGCCCTACA
>JADHOV010000066.1 GCA_016778765.1 Paracoccaceae bacterium
CTACGCGATGATCCTTTTCCTGCCTTGCAAAACACCCAAAGCCAACCCGCAGGCACGCCCCTGCAGCGGGCGCTTGTGGTGATGCAAAACAATATCGAACGGCCCCTAACGCTTTCTCAAATCACCCAGAAGATCGCTTGCCCCCCCAAAACCCTCGAGCGCCAATTCAAAGCTCAATTGGGCGCAAGCTCAGGCCAAGCCTATCGGCATATGCGCTTAAGCGTTGCCCGACAATTGGTGGAAAGCACCTCTTTAACGATCGCTGAAATTGCCTTGCGCTGCGGTTATGAAAACCAATCGGCCCTGAGTCGGGCTTTTAAACGGCGTTTTGGTGCCAGCCCAAGCCAAATTGCCCATTTAGGGCGCGCCGCGATAGCCCAAAGCCACGACGAATTTTTCTGAACTATCGGCTCGGCTGGCCGGTGGTTTAACATTGGCCACTTTGGTAAACCTTTGCTTGAGAAGCTTTTGCAACTCGCCTTCCGCTCCGCCAGCGAGCACCTTTGCCACGAAAGTTCCCCCCTCTTCCAACACGTCAAAAGCAAAATAAGCAGCGGCCTCGCATAATGAAATAATCCTCAAATGGTCCGTCTGCTTATGGCCGGAACTGGCCGCCGCCATATCCGACATGACAACATCCGCCGTGCCTCCAAGCCAGTCTTTGACCTTTAGATCGGCCTCTTCTTCCAAGAAATCCAGCTGATATATTTCAGCGCCCGCAACCGGTTCGACTTCTTGCAAATCCACGCCCAACACAGAGCCTTTGGGTTTGTTCTTTTTATCGCCCAACGCATTGACCCGCCGCGCCGCCACTTGGCACCAGCCCCCTGGCGCACATCCCAAATCAACAACGCGCACCCCAGGTTTTAAAAATCCGTATTTGTCATCAAGCTCTAGAATTTTAAACGCGGCGCGCCCCCGATATCCTTCGGATTGGGCTCTTTTTACGTAAGGATCGTTCAATTGCCGCTGCAGCCAGCGCACCTGAGATACCGAGCGACCGCGCGCCGACTTTACCTTCACCTTTAGATCACGCTGACCGCGCCCAGATGTATTTTTCTTATCCTGATCCATTACAGCGGTGCATCCTCTAATACGCCATCGCGGCTCATCTGGGCGTATAATAAACCCTCGCGCAAACCGCGATCCGCAACTGAAAGACGCTCGGTTGGCCAACAGCGCAACAAAGCTTGCAGGATGGCCGATCCCGACATGATCAAAGCCTGCCGGTCGCTGCCGATCCGCGGATCCAGTTGCCGCCCGGCCGGACCCAGCGCTAGGTAAGAATTGATCACGCGGTCAATCTGATCCGAGGTCATTCGCAACCCATCCACTTTGGTGCGATCATAGCGCTTCAACCCAAGATGACTGGCTGCAACCGTCGTGACGGTGCCCGATGTACCAATGATTTGAAATCCATCACGGGGTTGTTCATCGCGATAGGGGGCAAATTCTGCCAAGTTTTCTTCGAAAAACCAGCTCATCAATGCATACCGGGCTGAATCATCTTCAACATCATTAAATTGATCGCGCAATGTCGCAACGCCCAGCGGCACGCTTATCCAATCGACAACTTTCGCGGCGGCAAAAGGGCTTTCGGCCGGATGAAAGCCGGCGTGCAGCCGCATGATGGCCCGCGGCCGCTCGCGCTTTGGTACAGAAGATAAATCAATCCAGACCAATTCGGTAGAGCCGCCGCCAATATCCACCACCAAAAGCTGCTCGGTTTTAATACTCACCAAAGGTGCACAGGAAATCACCGCCAACCGCGCTTCTTCTTCCGGCTCGATGATTTCCAGCTGCAGCCCCGCCTCGCGTTTCACCTGGCGGATAAACTCACGCGCATTCGCCGCACGCCGACAGGCTTCGGTGGCGACCAAGCGCATCCGCGTCACACCATGCTGCTTCAACTTCAGCTGGCACACCCGGAGCGCGTGTATCGTGCGCTGCATTGAGCTGCGGCTGAGCCGACCCGTTTTTTCCAAACCCGTTCCTAATTGAACAGATTTGGAAAAGCTATCAACCACATGAAACTGGCTGCCCTTGGGTTGGGCAATCAGCATCCGGCAACTGTTCGTACCCAGGTCCAAAGCGGCGTAAAGCTCGGTTGGGCTGGGCGGTATCGGCGCAGGGCTTTCTACCGGTTTCGGGAACGCGCCTGCACCTTTGAGACGCTTAGGCGCCATATCTGCGCCCTCCTGGAATTTAAAGTTAGGCCCACGATAGGGTGCATCCTTTGCCCCCGCAAGAGAACAGTTAAAGTTTTTCGGATCAACGGGCCGATATCCAGCGGCACGCCAGCTGAAAAGAGCCGATAAATTCATATCTATCTTGTAAATTTTGGGGGCCAGAGCAACTGGCCTAGAGGGCGTTTTAAAAGTAAAAGCACAGAGGTCGCTGACAGCTATGTAAAAGTCGAAAACCGACTTAAGAACCCAGGCCTAGTGTCATACATACAGCCCACCGAAAAGGAGGAATCATCCATGCCCGACGTCACCATAGTCTATTGGCGCGATATCCCAGCGCAAGTTATCGTGGGCAAAGGCCGCCGGGGTTGCAAACAACAGCTCAGCGAACGCTTTGAACAGGCGATCGACCGCGCGGCAATGAAAGGCGGATTGGCAGGTACGGATGACTATCTGGCCGAATGGCGCAAAAGCGCCCCCGAAGCGCGCGAGGGCAGCGCTGAAGAGATTGTTTTGACCGAGGCGCAAGCGCTTGAAGAACAATATGATAAAACGCGATTAAAAGCGTTAATCGATAATAATGGCTGGGCGTAACACGCGCAAAACCCGAGGGTAAAATGGCTTTATTCAACTTTTCAAAAAAACAAAACCAGACCGGCGTGCTTAATAGAGATCTGGAAAGCTTTCTCGCAGATTATTCGATCGAGGTGATGCCCAGAACCGCCCAAAAGGTTGAAGATTTCCGAGAGATCCTGCCGCAGGAGACGCGGGTCTATATCGCGCATATCGAAGGCACGCCAATCGAAGACATGGTGGCCACCGCAGCGCGATTGGCAAAAGAAGGGTTTTCGGTGATGCCGCATTTTCCGGCGCGGATCATCAAGGATAAAGCCACGCTGGAAAATTGGATCGCACAATATCAAAGCGAGGCGGGTGTAAATCAAGCCCTGCTGCTGGCTGGCGGCGTCACCACGCCTTATGGCGATTATGACAGCTCAATGCAGCTGCTTGAAACCGAGTTGTTCGACAAAGCGGGGTTTAAACACCTGCACGTGGCCGGGCATCCCGAAGGTAATAAAGACATCGATCCCGATGGTAGCATGAAAAATGTCGAAGCCGCATTGCATTGGAAGCAAGCCTTTTCACAAAGAACGGGCGCGCAGATGGCTTTGGCCACCCAATTTGCCTTTGAGGCAGGGCCGATTATCGAATGGGCAAACGCCATAAAAGCCGCTGGCATTGATATTCCGATACATATCGGGATCGCAGGACCGGCAAAATTACAAACCATGATAAAATTTGCGATCGCATGCGGAGTCGGGCCCTCGTTGAAGGTTCTTCAAAAGCGCGCAATGGATGTGACCAAGCTTTTACTGCCCTATGAACCCACCGAAGTGTTAACGCAGCTTGCGCAGCACAAAGCAAAACATCCGGATTTTAACATTACCAACGTTCATATCTTCCCGCTGGGTGGAATAAAAACAAGTGCCGCTTGGGTGACCGAGCATGGCGGAAAATCGGGCATACCAGCCCAAATCGTGGAAGGATAAACCATGGCGCGCACAGTCGTTGAATCAAAGACAAAAACAGCAACACTTGGGTTTAATGAACCGTTTTGTGTTATTGGAGAACGCATCAACCCCACGGGCCGCAAAAAGCTTGCCGCAGAATTAGAGGCGGGTGATTTTTCAACCGTTGAAAAAGATGCATTGGCGCAAGTCGCTGCGGGCGCCAATATTTTGGATATCAATGCCGGGGTGGTGTATAATTCCAACCCAAACCCGAATGAAACCGAACCGCCTTTGATGAGGCAAATGATCGAACTGGTGCAAGGGCTAACCGACGTGCCGCTTTGCATCGATAGCTCGGTTCCCGAAGCGCTCGAAATGGGCCTTCAAATGGCAGAAGGCCGCCCACTTTTAAACTCGGTGACCGGCGAAGAGGATCGCTTGGAATTTGTTCTGCCTTTGGTGCAGAAATACAATGTGCCCGTGGTGGCGATTTCAAACGATGATACCGGCATCTCAGAAGATCCCGACGTGCGCTTTGCCGTCGCCAAAAAAATTGTTGAACGGGCCGCCGATTTTAATATTCCCGCCTATGATATAGTTGTTGACCCGTTGGTGATGCCGATCGGAGCAATGGCCACAGCGGGCCAGCAAGTCTTTACATTGGTGCGTCGCCTGCGCGAGGAATTGGGCGTAAATACGACCTGCGGTGCCTCAAACGTATCGTTTGGTCTGCCCAACCGCCATGGGATCAACAACGCTTTTTTGCCCATGGCGATGGGCGCGGGAATGACCTCTGCCATCATGAACCCGGTTGCCTTGCCCGTGACCCAAGCCAAAATTGCCGAGAAGAAGGCCGCGGTCGAAGCTGCTGGAATCATTCTGCCCCCCGAAATGGATGACGAAACCTTTGTCACACTGTTCGGCCTTGGATCCACTCAAGCGCGTCCTGGCAAAGAGATGGAGGCCATCCGGGCTGCCAATTTATTAACCAATAATGATCCGCATGGCGGCGCATGGATCCAGTTTAATAAACCCGCTGGCAGCAGTGGCGAGGCCGGCGGGCGTGGCGGCAGACGCGGCGGACGGCGGCGCGCATAAGCGCGCTGTTAGCCACGGCTGAATAAACAAAACTTTAGCTTAAATCTCTCCCAACGTTGTCACTTACGACTATCCATATTTTTAAGCTGCTTCCAATGCTCCAGTAATTAATCCTGTAATTTCTTCTGGGCTGGTTTGGCTTATGGCCTTATCTGCGACTTTACTACCTCTTCTTAACACCGCAACTCGGTCACATACTTCAAAGACGTCTGGCATACGGTGGCTCACTAATATTACCGCATGCCCTGTGTCTTTTAATTGTTTGATGCGTGCTAAAACTTCAGCTACCTGGCGTACGGAAATGGCCGCAGTGGGTTCGTCCATCAATACAATCTTGGGGTCTGACAGGCGTGTTCGCGCTATTGCAACAGCTTGCCGTTGCCCACCTGACATCTGTGCGACCAAGTCGCGAGGCCGAGTTTCAGATTTTAATTCCTTAAACAATTCAGCCGCACGGTTATACATTGCTGTGTGATTTAGCTTTGAGAAAAACCCTACTCCTGTTTCTAATTCCCTACCGAGAAATACATTCGCTGCAGCAGTAAGGTTGTCGCAAAGTGCCAGATCTTGATATACAATTTCAATTCCACTTTTGCGGGCATCTACCGGACGATTAAAGACAACTTTCTTACCTTCCAAAAAAATTTCTCCAGCGGTTGGAGCAAAGTTTCCAGCAATGATTTTCATTAAAGTGGATTTCCCAGCGCCATTATCGCCCATTAGGCCCAATGCTTCGCCTGGAGCGATATGTAGATTAACTTCTTGAAGGGCTTGGATTGCCCCAAAGTTCATTTTTATAGATTTTAATTCGAGCAGCTTCATAAATTCTCCCTGGATCTGTCAATTTTCAAATAATCAAGTGACGATTTGGTTGTGGTTCTTTTTATATTTTAACGCTATTTTATAACTAGATAAACATTTTTTTGCAAAATTATTTGCTTTATGGCATAAAAAATTGCATATATACGTTTTTTATTGTGTTTAAAAGGATGGAAATGACAGAGAAACAATCTTCTAAATTAGACTTTGAAAAGTTGATGTCTGATATAGAAAACGGTATGCGCGATATGGGTCGGAGCGCGCGCAGAATTGCTGAATTTCTGTATTCCAACACTGATGAAGCAGCATTGTTATCTACTGCTGAGGTGGCGCAAGCCTGTCATGTGCACTCTTCCTCAGTAGTCCGCTTTGCTCAAACTTTAGGATTTAGTGGATATAAACAGCTGCAGGGTGTTTTGAAAACGCAATATAAGTCAAATCTAGAACGTCTAGAGACACTGCAATCGTCTGAGCCAATTGAAACTTCGAGAAGACGCTTCAGTATTTTTGTTTTGGCCGACTCAGGGCGATCATTCAACGAGGCATTGCGGACTGCAGCACTGAATTTTGCAGAAACCGATAATGAAATCACTATTGAAGGCGATTATGTGGTTTCTAATGAAATAGAGCCGAAAGAGTTCGCGAATAAAATCGAAGAAGCTTCAAAAAAATATGATGCAATATTTTTAGTTGCGCGAGACCATCCTTTGATCAATGACGCGGTGCGAAAGGCCGTCGAGCATGGCGCATTCGTAATTTGTTTAACGACAGATTTGCCAGCTTCTGGCCGCACTTGCTACGTTGGTTCTGATCAATACGCTTCCGGGTCTTCTGCCGCTTGGTTAGTTGGCAAAATGGCCCATAATCCGCAACGCAACCGTGTTCTTCTGGTTTATAGTGTGCCGTTTCGATGCCAACAAGATAGAGAGCAGGGATTTCGGCATATATTACGAACTGAGTTTCCTCATTTGATACTAGACGAACGCGTATCGTCAAATGAAGATTCTTTAATTACCCACAAATCAGTCAGTCAATATATCGAAAAAAATGGACCTCCTGCAGCAATTTACAATGTTTCAGGTGCCAATTTAGGTATAGGGAAAGCATTGGACGAGCAGAATTTGCTTTCTGATGTAGTTTTCATCGGTCATGAGCTGAATGTGAATTCTAAGCAGTTGCTGCGGATAGGCGCCATGGACGTCACGATTGGTCATAATATGGACGCAGAAATCTCCTTGGCGGTTGATGCGCTGAGACAGGCGCGGTCGGGTAAAGTGCCTCAAAACGCGATTGTGGAAAGTCAAATATATACGCGCTACAACATCCCTGAACTTTAACTGGGTAGAGCCATGGGTTCTTCTGGTGTGGGAGGAGCGAATGAATATCCTCCCCAAACAGATTGATCAAACTGGATGACTGAACCGGTCATCATACCGCTAACTGATGACGACAAAAAAGTCACAGCGCGCGCCACTTCGGCCGGATCTATTAATCGTCCAAATGGTTGCTCGGCGGCGGCTTTTTCCAGCCAATCTGCATCAGCTCCGTGATATTCACGTTGAATGCGGTCTTCGCCATCAGAAGCCATCCAGCCAATATTCAATTGGTTAACTCGAATTTTATTGCGCATAAGCGCATAGCCTGAATTACGTGTCAAAGTGGCTAAGGCGCCTTTGGAGGCACAATATGGCGCGATAAATGGCTGGCCGGCAAGTGCCGAGGTGGATCCGATATTGACGATGGCGCCTTCGATAGACTCCCGTATCATTATCTTTACCGCTTCTTGCATCAAAAAGAATGGGGCTTTGGTATTAATTGCAAACATCCGATCGAACAACTCTTCGCTGGTGTCTAAAAGGTTGCCTCGATCCGTTAAGCCGGCGGCATTGACCAGCACATCCAGGCGCCCAAAATTTTGATCGCAGCGGGCAATCAACTTGCGGCATGTGGTAATGTCCGCCAAATCAGCTTCAATAAAATATACTGGAACGCCGGTTTGATCTTGAATATTTTTCGCTACGCTTTGACCTTTTTCGACATTTCGTCCACAGGTAAAGACTGCTCTGGCGCCAGAAAGTGCAAATTGCCAAGCGATCGCTGCTCCAAGCCCTTGTGTGCCACCTGTAACAATGGCGACTTTTTGATCAATTCTATTCATTTTTATCTCTTTCTTTTATTTCAATATTTTCTCTACGCTTCACTTATCGTTTCAACACAGAAAGATAGCTCATACCGAATAGCCTGCGTTTTTCATCACGCGCAGCAGTTCTTGATGGCCCGTTTGGGCCATTTTAAGGGGCGGATTTTTGATCGGATCTTGCTCGGCTTCCACGACAAACCAGCCTTCATAGCCATGGGCGGCAAGGCGT
>JADHOV010000067.1 GCA_016778765.1 Paracoccaceae bacterium
GTAAGCGGACTTCATCAAGGCCAGTGGTATAATGTATACCGCGCCAACAGGCCGGACACATGACCGCTCTCCGTAACGATAAACATCAGTCGAAAAAAACCTTGCATAAACGGAGCCATCCACACATGACAGCACCAATCTGTCCCCTGTCTCGTCATAGACTTTGCCAACCAGAAAGGCAGAGGGTCCACGAGAGGGGTGCTTGCCCCGCTTGATGACTGATCTCTTTTGCAGCTGCTCCTGAACCCGATCAAATTGTTCCTGATCTATAATGGCTGTGTGAAGGCCTTCATATGGAACGTCGCCACATTTTTAATTTTAACGGTCCAGTCTATCCGCAATCGCTGCGATCCGGTACATCTCACGCATAACCGGTTTTTCTATTAATTTGCCGTCGATCACAATCAGACCAGTATCCGCTTTTTCAAATGCGTTGATAATGCGACGGGCGCGGCCAATTTGCGCGTCGCTCGGTGTGAATACTTCATTCAGCGCAGCAATCTGTTTTGGATGCACCGAGCCCTTACCAGAAAAGCCCAAGTCGCGAACCTTTTCGGCTTCAACGCGCATCCCTTCAGGGTCATCGAGATCAAGAAACGGCACATCAATCACGTCTAATCCGGCTGCAGCAGAGGCATGCACCACGCGCGAGCGTGCATAGATCAACGCGTCAAATGTATTTTGGCATCGCAGTTCAGCCGCCATATCGACGCCGCCGAAAAACATCGCATCAATGCGCTCCGAAGATTTGGCAATCTCAAACGCGGCTTCAAGCCCCTCATTGGTCTCAATAATAACGTGCAAGCGCGTTGCATGGCCCGCTTCTGTTAACAATTGATCTAGGAGCACCACTTCGTCTGGCGTACGTAGCTTGGGCATCATCAAGGCAGGTGGCGGGGTCTTGCTGTTTAAGACGGCGCTCACATCCTCGATCCCAAAGCGTTCGCGCATCGAATTGATGCGTAGGATCCGCTCGACACCGTCATCGGCTTGCGGGGTTTCAAACAGCGTCAAAGCTTTTTGCCGCGCTTCGGCTTTGTCTTTCGGGGCAATCCCGTCTTCAAGCTCAACGCAGACCATATCTGCACCCGAGGCCAGCGCTTTTGGAAACATGTCAGGGCGCAAGCCTGGTGTGAAAATGAAACTGCGGCGCGGGCGAATAATTCGGTTTGTCATGTCAGATGCCTTTCAGGTGATGCCATGCAGCGTTTTTGTTTCAAGATAATCTTCTAGCCCCATCAATCCGCCTTCGCGGCCATTGCCCGATTGCTTGTAGCCGCCAAAGGGGGATCCGTAATTGAAGCCCCCCCCGTTGACGTGAATGGCGCCAACGCGCAGGCGCGCAGAAACACGCTCTGCACGAGCCGCGCTGCCAGTTTGCACATAAGCGGCCAGCCCGTAGGGCGTATCATTGGCAATCGCTATCGCCTCATCTTCATTTTCAAAGGGAATGATCACCAAAACGGGACCAAATATTTCTTCCTGCGCAATCGCCATATCGTTGGAGACATCTGCAAAGATCGTTGGCTTCACGTACCAACCAATTTCACAGCCTTCGGGTTTGCCGAGACCGCCTGCCAATAAGGTTGCCCCTTCGGCAATCCCCTTATGGATCATTGCCTGCACACGTTCATATTGAAGGCGGTCAAAGAGAGGGCCGATATGATCACCGGCCTTGGCCGGATCCCCAACGGTCGTTGCCTCGGCCGCCTGCTTCGCGATTTTGAGCACCTCGTCATAACAGGCGCGCTCGACCAGAAGCCGCGTTGGAGCATCGCAAGATTGTCCGGTGTTAAACATACATTCACCGACCGAGGCGTTGACGCGCTCTGCAAGATCGCAATCCGCGAAGACGAGATTGGGTGATTTACCACCCAGCTCAAGCGTCACCCGTTTGACGGTTTCGGCCGCATCCCGAGTGACCGCTGCCCCGGCACGCGTTGAACCGGTAAACGATATCATCTGTACATCGCGGTGACGCGACAGCGCCGAACCAACCGTGTCTCCAAGGCCATTGATCAGGTTAAACACTCCAGCTGGATAGCCGGCCTCATGAATAATTTCTGCATAGATCATTGCGGAAATCGGCGTATGCTCGGAGGGTTTCAAAATACAGGTACAGCCGGTGGCCAGCGCCGGAATAACCTTAAGCGCGATCTGATTCATCGGCCAATTCCAAGGCGTAATCAGCCCACAAACGCCAATCGGTTCGCGTATCAAAATATCACTATTGGATAGAATGCAGCGCTCTTCAAGCGTTTCAAGCGCCTCTATGAAGCCAATAAGATGGCCAATCGCGGCATCGGCCTGCGCGTTGCGCGCCATACTTATCGGGGCGCCCATCTCTATACGCATCGCCTGTGCAAGATCCTCGAACCTCTTTTCAGTGACAGCTTTCAACGCTTTAAGAAGCGCCAAACGATCTGCTTTGCTGGTCAAAGAAAAGGTATCAAAGGCAGATTTAGCAGCGGCGACCGCGCTGTCCACATCCGCTGCATTGCCCAAAGCGACCGTTCCAATTTGCTCTTCCGTGGCAGGGTTCAGAACTGGCATTGAGGCCTCTGAGATTGGGTTAACCCACTGCCCAGAGATATAAAAGTTTGAAAGGTTCTTCATTTGATTTTATTCCACTTTTTTCCAGGCGTAGTGTTCATATTGCTTATCAACGGGTGTACGCGCCAAATGGTTGACGTAGTTGCTGATCGTTTTTTGAGCCAAGCCCAGAACGACCTCTAACATATTCTGATGAGTGAAACCGGCGCTTAGGAATTTTGAGATTTCAGCGTCACTTGCGTGCCCATGATTGCGCAACAACAGCAAAGTAAAATCGCGTAAAGATTCCAGCCGGGCCGTGGGAAGAGCTGTTTCGTCGCGCAGAGCATTTGATACCGCCTTATCAATCCTCATAGCCTTGGCCATGTATGTATGCGCTGGAACACAGAAATGACATTGATTTTCGACATTGATGCTCTGCCAAATCACAGTTTTTTCTTCATTCGTAAAGCTTGAGGCCATGAACGCTTTATGGAGCGTAGCATATGCGGTCAGCGTTTCTGGAGATTCTGCGGTTACGGCGTAAAACCCATTTGGCCCCGAATGCTCAAGCAATTGCCGCAAGAGTGGTTTGCTTTTCTCTGGAGCGGTTTCAACATCATGCTGTTGGAATGCGCTGTACATTATTTGGTTTTTTCCTTCCCTTAGCGTGCTTTAGCCAAAGCGCTTTCTACCAAAAGCTCCATTTCGGCGGGGCTCGTGGTTCTGGGGTTTGTACCAGCCGCACTATCTTGCATTGCTTTTTCGGCAATGCGACCGGCACAATCTGCGGGCACTCCGATTTCACTCAGAGATCGTGGGATATTGATGTCGTCAAGAAGGCGCTCCACCTCTACAATGAAGGCATCAACGGACGAATCTTTCAGGCCCATGGCATCTGCCATGCGCTTTACCTTGTGCTCCATGCCCGGCAAGTTGAACCGTAGAATAACTGGCAGTATGATTGCGTTGGTGAGCCCGTGCTGTGTATTAAACTCAGCGCCCACCATATGCGAGATGGCGTGCACATGTCCCAAGCCTTTTTGGAACGCGATCCCGGCAAGGCAAGAGCCGACAAGCATGCCGGCACGCGCGGCCATGTTCTCCGGCGCGCGTACTGCCACCGGTAACCATTTCACAACCAGAGCCAACCCTTCCAGCGCAAGGCCGTCACATAGCGGATGAAAACCCGGCACGCAAAAGGCCTCAATTGCATGCACTAGGGCATCCGCGCCGGTCCAGGCGGTCAGATTGACAGGCAGGCCAAGGGTCAGTTCTGGGTCAAGCAGCGCCAAAGATGGCTTCAATTGCGGATGGTAGATACAGAATTTCATCCCTTTACCCGTATGGGTGACCATCGCCGTACTTTCAGTTTCGGCGCCAGTTCCGGCCGTGGTAGGAATGGTGATCAGCGTTGGAAACGCTTGATCAGGGCCAATATCTGCCGGCTCGGCTTCCCATTCAAACTCCCAAAGATCTCTTTCATTTCTGGCGGTAAGGCAGATGGCCTTACCGCCATCCATCGCACTGCCGCCTCCAATCGCAATGATCGCATCGTGATTGCCCGAGCGAAATTTATCGCGCCCAATGCCAATTTCATCATCACGCGGATTTGGCGATATTTCCGAAAACAAGCCGGCGGACAGGCCTGCGTCAGACAAAGAATTTTGCAGCCGTGAAATGAACGGCAAATTTCGGCTGCCTTTATCGGTGACGATCAAGGGATTTCTCAGCCCCAGCACCGCGCAATGTTGCCCAATTTCCCCAAGACGGCCCGGCCCATATGCGATGGGTATTGGGAAGGTCCAATCCTGTGGTTCCAAAATGTCAGCGTCAGTCATGCTATCTAGTGCTTTCATTGATCAATTCGCTGGGCGTTGTGGGATAGAACGATCCAACCCGCGTACAATTTTTTTATCTAGGTCAAAAAACGGTGGTTGAACGATTTGAGCATCGTGCAGGCTGCCGTTAGGCAGGCGCATCGCGAGGGTACGGCCGACCCAATTGCCCGGTGCGTTAAAATGCACATAGCCGATGCCAAGGCCCAGCGTTGGGGAGGGGATCCCTGCGGTAATACGCCCGACCTCAGTGCCACCCTCGAAGACCCGTGCGCCTGCGGCCGGGGTTTCCGTTCTGCATGTCAGCCCAAAGAGACAGCATTGCCTGTCCTTCTTCAAAAGCGCCGTCCGACCGATAAAATCGCCTTTTTCCATGTTAACGAAAGGTGCCAAGCCAGCCTCGAAAGGCGTCATATCCGGCGTAATATCGGTGCCATTTCCAAGAATACCGCCTTCGATCCTGCGGATGGTCAAGGCGTGGGTGGATGAAAACTCCATTCCATGTGGCGCGCCGCAATCCATCAGATGATCCCAAAGCGCCAGATGATCCGTCTGCGCCCCGTTGCTGTAAATTTCATAACCGAGCTCATTGGTAAATCCGGTGCGCGAAACATAGAGCGTTTGACCGCCCAAGTCATAATATCCGGAACGAAAATATTTCATTGTATCGTCAATCACCCCGTTTGAGGCAGAGGTCATGATCGTCATTGAGGCGGGCCCTTGAATTTGCAATACGCGACTGTGCGGGTCGCATATTGTGACGTCAAAGCCCTCGGAATGCGCCATCAACCAGGCTTCCATTGGGCCATCGGCCTGCACATACCAAAAACGGTCTTCCGCCAACCGAAACATCACTCCATCCATAAAGATGCCGCCTTGCGGGGTGCAGGCAATCGCGTAATATCCGCGGCCTTCGGTCATTGTTGCAATCTTTCGGGCAAATACTTTTTCTAGAAACGCAATGGCATCCGGCCCGCGAATTTCGATCGGCTTTTCAGGGACGTCAAAGATCAGCGCTTTTTGACGCAGACACCAATATTTATCGAGATAATCTTCACCCATATAAATTGTGAAGAACCGCCCTGCATAAACACCTTTCACCATCTCAGGTCGGCGCGTGCGTTCGATAAAGGGAGATTCCTCAAAACGACGGGCGCTTATAGCGACGCTGTTATATAAATCAGAGGCTTCTTGAAGATTGCTCATGTCTTTTCCATTAGATCGTTATCTGGGCAGGGGCGTAGGATGGTGGGTGGCGCATGTGCGGTGACGGATGGCGCTGGGCCTGTGAACAATTCAACCTCGATCAGGCAGGAATGCGCGCTTGGGCCTTGCCCCAGTTTTGATGTGCCTTTGTCACGGGTCAGCACGTTGGGATTGCCATGTTTGCACAAACCGGTTTCATCGGGATCATACCAGGCCCCGGTGCTCATCTGAACGACAGCAGGGCGCATGGCCGGATCAACCACAATGCCAGCTAGGCAGGCACCGCGATCGTTAAACGCACGCACAAGATCCCCGGTTTTGAGCCCGCGCATAAGGGCATCGTCAGGATGCATGTGCAATGGTTCGCGCCCTGCAACTTTACTGGCCTTGCTGACAGAGCCGTGATCGAGCTGAGAGTGTAATTTTTCCTTTGGCTGATTTGATATCAGATGAAGCGGATAGTCAGCCCCATTGCCCAACCATTCATAGGGTTCCTGCCAAAGCGGATGCCCGGGGCAATCGGTGTAGCCAAAATCTGCAACCGTTTGTGAAAAGATTTCAATTCTACCACTAGGTGTGGTCAGCGGATTTGCTGCAGGGTCGGCGCGAAAATCTTCTAACATAACGGTGGGACGCGCAGGCTCCGCAAGTTTAAACCAGCCTTTGTCAAGAAAACGGTCATACTCGGGCATCTCGATGCCGTCTTTATGGGCTCGATTGATTGTTTGATCGTATATCTGCCTTTGCCAATCTGCAGCGCTAAGCCCTTCGGTGAAAGCCTCTGCAACATCCATGGCCCCAGCAATGCCCGCAAAAATCTCATAATCGTCGCGGGCCTGCGCAAAGGGTTCTGTCAGTTTCGCCATGGCAATCACATAGGGGTCGCGCGGGGTTATCGCGATATCAGCACGTTCCATCGGGGTGGTGCAGGGCAGTACGATATCAGCGTGTTTGGCAAGTGAATTCCAGCACCATTCATTGACGATGATCGTGTCAGGCCGTTGCCAAGCCTGCATCATCAGGTTCAGGTCTTGATGATGGTGAAAAGGATTGCCTCCGGCCCACCACACCAGTTTTATATCAGGATATGTATATTGTCCCCCATCAAAATCGAAGGGCTGACCGGGATTAAGCAGCATGTCAGTGATGCGGGCCACCGGAATAAAGTTTTCAACCGGATTTTCTCCCTGTGGAAGAGATGCTCCGGAAATGCTTTTGAATTTGCCTCCGATGTAATTCATCGCGCTGTAACCAAATCCAAACCCGCTACCGAGCTGACCGATCTGGCCTAGCATTGAGGCCAATGTAATACCCATCCAGAAGGGTTGCTCACCATGGTCTTGACGCGTGAGCGACCAACTGAGTGAAATCATCGTGCGCTGGGCGGCCATGCGGCGGGCCAATCTGCGGATCGTCTCTGCAGGAATTTCACAAATCTTGGCGGCCCAATCTGCGGTTTTTGCGATGCCGTCTTGCTCGCCCATCAAATAAGGCAGGAAGGCTTCAAATCCCTGTGTATAACGATCCAAAAACGCCTGATCTGTAAGCCCTTCGACCTGCAAAGTATGCGCTAGCCCCAGCATCATCGCCACATCCGTATTTGGGCGCAGGGGCAGCCATTCAGCGCCAACCTGCTCAAGCATGTCAGATTTTATCGGGCTGACATTGATAATCTCGATTCCCGCGCCGCTTGCGGCCAACAGGGCGTCGCGCTGAATATGACATCCGGTGCCGCCCTGACTGATCTGACCGTTTTTCAGCGGCACGCCTCCGAAACAGACAAAAAGCTGCGTGTGGTCCCGGATCAGCTCCCAACTTGTGCAGGTGTCCAGATAAGCGCGAAAGCTGCCCAAGATATGCGGCACCATAGCCTCGGCAGCGGCAAAACTATAAGTGAATTTTGAACTGGTAAAGCCACCGATGCAGTTCAAAAACCGCTTAAGCTGACTTTGGGCGTGGTGAAACCGACCGGCGCTGGCCCAACCGTAAGAGCCGCCATAGATCGCCTGATTGCCAAAATCGCGGCGCACACGCGTGAGCTCATCCGCAACCAAACGGTTCGCTTCCGCCCAGCTTACGGCCACGAACGGCTCGCGCCCGCGCAACTCGGTGCTTTGGCCAGCTTTGCCCTCTAACCAGCTTTTGCGTATCATGGGCATATCTATGCGCATTGGCCCATGTTGCACATCCAAAATGCCTGGCCCAATGGGAGAGGGGTCTTGGTCATGCTCGAAGGGTAGCAGCGCTTGCACGCAGCCATTTGCGACCTTGGCGCGATATGTGCCCCAATGCGTACTTGTTAGGGGCAGGGCAGGTGTTTTTACCATAGCGCTAACCTTCAGCCGGCTGGGTTTGATGTGTAGCGTTCCTGCAGCTTCACGCTCCAGGCAGCGGTCATTCGGTCTG
>JADHOV010000068.1 GCA_016778765.1 Paracoccaceae bacterium
AGTGCGGTAAACCATGCGCGCCTCAGCATTTGAAGGATTTCGTTGTGTAAACTTTATGAAAACAAAATACCTTCCAGCAAGGCGAAATTAAGTATCTGTAAGAAGCGGCATTTGCCCGTGAACTATTTGAACAGTTTAAAATCACATTTTTTACATTGCATTGAAAGCCTATGTGGATATCAAAAAGCAGCCCGTATTCAAATAAGTATTTTCAAATTCTTAATCCGCCTGTTTGTGCTCAGAAAAGATTAATTATTAATTGTTTTTAGAAATCTCGTTTTGCTTTTTAGCGTTTAGTTTTTCAAAACTAAAATTAGGTGCCTTAAATGCCTGTCTTAAATATCGTGAATTTAGCCTTGAACCTCAGAATAATAACTTGCTTATTTTGTTTCATTAGTATCTCGGGAAGGGTAAAAAGGGACCGTTAAAAAGTATAGATTCATGGATGAAATTTTCGATTTAAAAGTCATGTTTTTGCATATCACATCATATGTCAGGCAGCGCAAAAAGGTACTAATCGTGTGGAAGCCAATTTCTTTAACAGCCTAATGTTTTTCAAAAGTTAATGTTTAATCGTTGGATGTTTAGATTTTAACCAAACTTTAAAAAGTTTCCTGCAATCTTTCGTCGGCTCTTGATTTGAAAGGGTTATAAATGTTATCGCTTTTCGATCTGTGGAACGTCACTAGGTTAGGCACGGAAGATTAATTGCGGAAGAAAACAGATGATTAGTGTGGAGAACACAGGTGACCGGTAAAATTTCAGACCCTTCTTTTGTCTGCTTTGACAAAGTTCAAAAGAGTTATGATGGTGAATCTTTAGTAGTAAAAGATCTCAACTTAGAAATTTCTAAAGGTGAGTTCCTGACGATGCTAGGCCCCTCGGGTTCGGGTAAAACAACATGTTTAATGATGCTTGCTGGATTTGAAACAGCAACACATGGGGACATCATGCTAAATGGCGTTTCCATAAATAATATTCCTCCCCATAAACGCGGAATTGGAATGGTATTCCAAAATTACGCCCTATTTCCTCACATGTCAATTTATGAAAACCTGTCATTCCCGCTTGAAGTGCGCAAAATTGCAAAGTCTGACCGTGAAAAACAAGTAAAACGGGCTTTGGATATGGTCGAAATGGGAGATTTTGGTAATCGGCGCCCAGCGCAACTATCTGGTGGCCAGCAGCAAAGAATAGCACTAGCTAGAGCGCTAGTTTTTGAGCCTGAGCTAGTTTTAATGGATGAACCGCTTGGAGCGCTTGACAAACAATTGCGGGAAAAAATGCAGTTTGAAATAACCGATCTTGCACATCGGCTTGGAATCACGGTCGTATATGTCACACATGACCAGACCGAAGCATTGACAATGTCAGACAGAGTAGCTGTGTTTAATGATGGTCGTATACAACAATTAGCGACGCCTGATACACTATACGAGGAGCCTGAAAACAGCTTTGTAGCTGAGTTTATAGGAGAAAATAATACGATGAATGGTACGGTGGAAAGCCTTACCGAATTAGCTGCACAAGTAAAACTCGATTCCGGTGAAATAATCGTTTGTAAACCGATAAATATTTCCGCGGTAGGAGAGCGCACCCGCGTTTCAATCCGCCCAGAACGCGCAGAAATTAATAAAGATAGTTGGCCTAATAACGCTTATACAGTTACAGCGGAGGTGCTAGAATTTGTTTACATGGGCGATGTGTTCAGAACGCGCTTGAGAGTTGGCGACAATACCAACTTTATTGTTAAAACACGCAACTCGGCGAACCAAGTACGCCTTACGCCTGGAACAGAGGTGCAAGTAGGCTGGTTACCGGAAGATTGTAGAGCATTAGATGCGTAAACAATAACTAAATCCGCTTGGCCCAATTCCGGGCTCAGCTATGAGATTTTTGCCGAGCTGCCCGTATCGCGATTATCTCCTTTAAATAACGGGTCACTTAGGAGAAGACAGTGAAATTGAAACTCACAGTTGCTATTACAACATCTTTGTCCCTTCTTGCAGGCGCGTCCCTGGCAGGAAGTCATATGTCGAGCGAAATGACCATCGTATCATGGGGTGGCGCCTACTCTAAATCACAGCTGAAAGCCTATCATGAACCTTATTCAGCAAAAACTGGTGTAACAATTCTAAATGACGACAGTTCGTCAACAGCGGTAGCAAAATTACGCGCTATGAACGAGGCGGGCAATATCACTTGGGATGTGGTTGACGTTGAGGCAGCACCTGCAATGCAACTCTGCGATGAAGGCCTTGCAATGGAAATCAACCCAGATACAATGCTGGCCGCAGCTCCTGATGGAACTCCTGCATCAGAGGATTTTGGTGACATGCTTGTATCTGAATGCTTTATTCCACAAATCGTTTATTCAACTACATTCGGGTATCGAACGGACTTGGTGGGTGATACGCCTCCTGACAGTGTTTGTGCGGTTTTTGATACCGAGACTTACCCTGGAAAAAGGTCGCTGTTTAGTGTCCCGATTAACCAAATGGAATGGGCGCTTCTCTGCGACGGCGTAGCCAAAGAAGATATTTATAACGTGTTGGAAACAGAAGCGGGCCAAGATCAGGCATTAGCTAAACTCGATACAATCAAAGACAGTGTTATCTGGGTTTCGTCTGGCTCTGACACACCGCAGCTGTTGGCGGACGGTGAAGTTATTATGGGCGCAACGTATAACGGCCGCCTGTTTTCTTTGATTGAGGAGCAAAAGCAGCCCGTTGCAATGATCTGGGATGGTCAGGTTATGGATCTTGACGGTTGGATAATTCCAGCAGGACTTAGTCCAGAGCGTCAAGCACGGGCCCTTGATTATATCATGTTTGCAACGGACACGCAGCGTCTTGCAGATCAGGCAAAATGGATAAGCTATGGCCCTGCGCGTAAATCATCTGCACCTTTAGTTGGCAAACATGCAGATCTTGGCATTGACATGGGGCCTCATATGCCTACCGCTCCAGAAAATCTGTCGCGTGCATTCTTGATGAACTACGAATTCTGGGCAGATTATCGGGATGATCTTGATGCCAAGTTCCAAGCTTGGTTGGCAAAATAAACTATTTTTTGACCTTAGGAGGGCTGTGATGGTCCTCCTTACACACACATTGTGTTACACGCGATAAATTATCGTGTAAAATAGAGAGCAGAATGATCTCAACAACAGCCAAAAAACCCATTCTGGCGGCAGATGGATCAACTTTAAGCCGAAGTCTCGCTCGATCGCTTCGCCAACAAAAAATTCGCGCCCTGTTGCTTATCTCGCCACTACTTATTTTTATATTCGTGGCCTTTATTATGCCAATTGTATCAATGCTTGCCAGATCAGCCAACAACGATATTGTGGCTGAAACGCTTCCTGAAACAGTTATAGCACTTAAAGTATGGGACGCGGATGCAGGTGAACTTCCAAGCGAGGAAGTCTATTCTGCTTTTGCAGCAGATATAAAACGCGCAGCGCAAGCAAAGGTGCATACAAAGTTGGGATTGAGGCTAAATTATGAAAAATCGGGCATAGCTTCACTGTTTAAGAAAACTGCCCGGAAAGCAAAAAAGTGGGATATCGAAAATGATGGGCCTTTTAAAGAGAAATTGCTGAAAACTCATAAAAACTGGGGAAATGTTGAAATCTGGCGGACGATTAAAACGCACAGTTCTGTATATACCAATGGATATTTCTTAAACGCCATTGATATGCGCAAAACGCTGGGTGGCGCAGCGTTTCAACCGGAAGACAAACAAATTTTGCTTATGCTATTTCAACGGACGCTAGTTATGTCATTGGTAATCACGTTTTCGTGTATCATTCTAGGATATCCAGTTGCTTGGTTGCTTGCCAATCTTCCAATGCGGCAAGCTAACCTGTTAATGATATTGGTGCTCTTACCTTTTTGGACTTCTCTACTGGTACGCACATCTGCCTGGAAAGTGATGTTACAACAACAGGGTGTGATAAATGATTTCCTTGTTTATTTTGGGATGGTGGCCAATGATGGAAGATTGGCACTTATTAACAATCCAACCGGTACCATTATCGCAATGACACATATTCTTCTGCCCTTTATGATTCTGCCTATGTATTCTGTCATGCAGACTATCCCACCCAGTTATTTGAGAGCCGCAAAATCACTTGGTGCAAATAATTGGACAGCTTTCTGGCGGGTATATTTCCCGCAATCAGTTCCAGGTATAGGCGCGGGATCCATTCTGGTGTTTATTCTTTCAATAGGATATTATATTACTCCAGAAATTGTTGGGGGAACCAAGGGTGTTTTTATCTCCAACAGGATTGCCTTCCATATTTTGACATCTCTTAATTGGGGCTTGGCCGCGGCGCTTGGAACCATTTTGTTGGTGGTAGTTCTCGTTCTTTATTGGACTTATGACAAAATCGTTGGCATTGATAACGTCAAGTTGGGCGGGTGATTGAATGACCACCTTTACAGAGTTACACGAATCCAAGAAATCTTTTACCGCAGGCTGCGCCGCAATTTTTGGATTATGTCTCGGCTTGATAGTTGGAATGCCGAACAATAATGCATTTGTTGGGGCAATCCTCGGGGCGGCTATTTTTGCAGGCCTTGCATTTGGAGTAATTTCGTTATGTTCGACCGCTCGTATCGGGCGCTTGTCTATATTGGCTGTCTTTTTAATTGCTGGGGGTGTGACCCAAGGGGCTCTGGGCGGAATTTTGGCAATTATAATAGCTTGGCCATTTGGCTGGTTTATCTTTTGGATACACCATAGCAAATACCGTGCCCATTTATTGCCGTATTTGACTTCCTCACAGGTGCTTTGGCATTACGCTTTTCGGGTGATCTGTGGATCAATTTTCTTTTTCCTGATCGCGCCCATCATTGTTATAATGCCACTGTCTTTCAACGCACAAGACTTTTTCACATTTACTCCAGAGATGTTAAGTCTAGACCCCGAAGGTTACTCCCTCAAGCATTATCAAGACTTTTTTACAAACCAAGAGTGGCAACGTTCCTTTCAAAATTCTATTATAATTGCACCAATTGCAACCATCCTATCCGTCTCATTAGGCACCCTCGCGGCAATCGGCTTAAGCCAAAGCCACGTGCCATTCAAAAGAATAATTATGGCAATCTTAATTTCTCCTATGATTGTACCACTTATTATCTCAGCGACAGGAATGTTCTTTTTTTATGCGACCGTGGGCAATTTTTTGGAGAACAGCCTCGGACTTGACAAAAATTTCGTTGGATATGTGAAGGTGGTGCTTGCCCATACCGCACTTGGAATCCCGTTTGTGATTATCACAGTAACCGCGACTCTAGTTGGATTCGATATATCTTTGACCAGAGCCGCAGCCAATATGGGCGCAAACCCAATTACAACATTCTTTAGAGTTCAGATGCCACTTATTATGCCAGGAGTAATTTCAGGTGGCTTGTTTGCCTTTATAACATCCTTTGATGAAGTTGTGGTGATTATGTTTGTGGGGTCAGCAAGCCAAAAAACTCTTCCATGGCAAATGTTTACAGGCCTCCGGGAACAAATAAGTCCGACAATTCTTGCTGTTGCGACCATTCTTGTCGGAATATCTATCGCTCTTTTGTTTACCTTGGAACTTTTGCGTCGCCGGTCTGAGCGGCTGCGCGGCGTCAGCCCGGGGTAACCTGATTGAACGGGGGGCTGGTCCTTACAAATATTTTGGCCTTAGACGGCGCTGCAAAGCGCCGCATCCACCTCATTACCCAATATGTTTACGTTTAGAATTGAACAATTTTCGCAGCGATTGAGGCGTCGGGAGCTGACCCATAGGTAATATAAATATAGGCCTTTATACTGGGGATTTAACCTATGATCCGCCTGATAAAAACAAAAAAATGGTGTTATCGCCGTGTCAACAGATGTGACAGCAGAGCGCGATTTTGCGCGTATCATGCCGATAGAAAGGCTGGGTGTTTACGTAACGCGGGTAGCGTTTGAAAATCCAACAACGTGTCATGCTACCTTGGCGGCATTTGCAAGATAAATCTTCAATCGCGCGCTTTGCAACTGAGATCGATCAAATTAAACGCGCCTTTCGCTTTGAATTTACTGCCCCCGCGCAGGGCCTGAGCCACGCGTTTTCAATGTTTGCCCAAAACCCCACGCCATGTGAGCGCAAAGTGATCGATCTTTCCGGCGATGGCAGGGCCAATCAAGGCGAAAGCACGGGTCAAATGGCCAGTCTGATTGCTGAGTTGGGCGTCACGATTAACGGGCTGGTGATCCGCGGAGATCACCCAGACCCGTTTGAGTTTTATGTAAATGATATCCAACACGGGCCATTATCCTTCGTGGAAATAGCCGATGGCTATGATGATTTCCCGCGCGCAATTTTCCAAAAAATCCAGCGTGAAATTGCACCGCTTTACTCGGAAAATACGCCTAGGATGCGTTAAGAAACCCGATCCGAAAGCTCGCAGGCAAACCTGTGTTTTAAAAATCAAATCCGCAGCATAGAAACACGCAACTAAGCCGCTTTCCAAAGGCCTTTTTCAATCAGCGCCGCGTGGGTTTCATCCAAGGCTTTGCGCGCCCGGCTGATCAATATATCAATCTCATCGGTGGAAATAATCAAGGGCGGCGAAATAATCATCCGATCGCCGACATGACGCATCACCAAATTATTGGCAAAGCAGAGCTCGCGGCAGATATAGCCCACAGTTCCCGCATCGGCTTCAAATTTTGCCCGGCTCTGTTTATCCGGCGTCAAAGCGATTGAACCCATCATTCCCACAATCTTGGCTTCCCCCACCATTGGATGATCGCTCAGGCTTTCCCATTGGGTTTTTAAATAGGGGGCCGTATGCATGCGCACATTCGTAACGATATTTTCTTCATCAAGAATCCGGATATTTTCCAAAGCCACCGCCGCGGCCACCGGATGGCTGGAATAAGTATAGCCATGAGTGAACTCCGCGGTTGCCATAACAGCGGCAATTTCGTCGCTGACGATTGAGCCCCCAATCGGCTGATAGCCCGAACTAAGGCCTTTTGCGATGGTCATGATATCGGGCTGAATATCCAAGGTTTGGCTACCAAACCAATTGCCCGTGCGCCCAAAGCCGCAGATCACCTCGTCAGCGATCAGCAAGATACCATATTTACGGCAAATGCGTTGAATTTCGGGCCAATAACTCTGCGGCGGCACGATCACACCACCAGCGCCTTGCACGGGTTCACCGATAAAGGCCGCAACGTGCTCTTGACCAATATCTAAAATCGCTTGTTCAAGCTCGCGGGCGCGGGCCAACCCAAATTCTTCAGGGTCCAAATCGCCCCCTTCTGACCACCAATTGGGCTGGTTGATATGATGAATATCGGGAATTGGCATGCCACCTTGGGCGTGCATCGCGCTCATTCCACCCAGCGAGGCACTGCCCAGACTTGACCCGTGATAGGCGTTTTTCCGGCTGATGATAACCTTGCGCTCAGGATGGCCTTTGAGCGCCCAATATTGCCTCACCATCCGAATATTGGTGTCATTGGCCTCGGATCCTGAGCCGGCATAAAATACGTGGTTCAAATTGTCTGGGGCCAATTGGGCCAAGCGCTCTGACAATTCGATCACTGGCACATGTGTGGTTTGAAAAAATGTGTTATAATAGGGCAATTCGCGCATCTGACGTGCCGCCACATCGGCCAATTCGCTGCGCCCATAACCGATATTCACGCACCATAACCCCGCCATTGCATCCAGATACTGGTTGCCGTCTGAATCAGTGATATAGACACCTTTGGCGCTGGTTATCACCCGCGCGCCTTGAGCCGACAGCTCATTTTGCGCAGAAAATGGTTGCATATGATGGGCCGC
>JADHOV010000069.1 GCA_016778765.1 Paracoccaceae bacterium
TTTGCAGTGAGTAGTGTCTAAGTGAGTAGGTGGTCCTTGAATTACCATCCATATCTACTTTCAGGTTTTCAACTTCCAGAACATGATTAAACATCCTTTGAAATGTCCTGTTCGCATGTGCGCGATTTTCCATTTTAGGAAGGAATAAGAAATTGCTGGATTTTGTGTAATCACCGTTGGATTTCTTCAGATGGTCGTAAAACTCAACTCCTAATTCAGTAGAGAATGATTGTCTAAACCCCGTCTTGCCTTTGACTACACGCAAATTGATCGTGCCATCATCGTTCGGAGTTATATCCTTGTGTTTGAGTGCAAATGCCTCTCGGTCAGTTGGTCGCAGGTACGAATGAACAATGATTAACAGAAAGTAGTAGAACTCATCTGTTACCTTGTGACCGCGAACAACATCTCCCCTCCCTATTGCTGACTTAATACCCGCTAGGAGTGATTTGTATTCACTCTCCTCGAAGGTCACTCTTGGATTATCATCAACAGAGAAATTGGGAATGATGGGGATTTGTTTGATTGCGTCATACTCTGCAGCAACCTTAAATACCTTACTCAAAATAACGCCATGTTTGTTCTTCGTGGAAGATGCCAAGGGTTTCTCACGACTATCATCCAGTAGATTGAAGTAATCGCGCATCAATGAAGTTGTAATCTCATCTACAGGGTAATCCGCAAAGTAAGACAGGATACCGTCACCTTCACGATTTATGATCTTCAGATCATCTGAGAGATACCTCTCACTCTTTGCACCTGATTCAACTTCTCGTCTTTGTTTATCTATCAGTCTATCGATATAAACCTTGAATGCATTTAGCGTTTCAATCTTTGCGTATCGTGCGGGTTTACTCATGAAATCCTGATAGATTTCATACGCAACTTTCTTTGCTTCGATGCGAGATGTTTCCTGAGTTGATCGACTAATTCTTTTCTTTGTTTTGGGGATCAGAATACGCACATACCAGAATTTTGACTGTCCTGTTTTATATAGGTGCAGACCAGTTTGGAGTTTCACAGTATCGGTGATTTGATTCCTCGTATTCATACGGAATCTTAACACAAATGTGTGACACTGTGTGACACTTTTTGTTTGTGGTATATTTAAAATCAAGTTATTGATTTTATTGGTTTTTTGGTAGCGGAGGAGGGACTTGAACCCCCGACACGCGGATTATGATTCCGCTGCTCTAACCACCTGAGCTACTCCGCCAACGCGCTCGATTTAGGCTTATTCCTAATCTAGGTCAAGTTCATTATCCGACATAAGCCGCTTAATACAGTTCTCAAGGCTGGAAGACGCTGGGAAGACTGAATAAGGCAGTGGCTTTACCACTTAGACAAACTGGCAGCGCACAGCTTAGCAAAATTTCATACTTTATTATAAGGGCGCAGGGTTGCGCCTGATTATCAGTGCAAACTTCATTAAAAACCGCATTCGCTAGCCACGTTTCAAGCAACGCACGCTTTTTTAGCCTGCACAAATTTGCTAAACTGCTCAACTTTTGCGCCCACCACTGCTGCATGAAAGGAGAAGCCGCTTTTTCAATACAACATCGCCTTCACCGGCCAATGCGATGCGAGAGATTGCCTCTGATAAGGCTTCATACGTAACAGACATTCGATGCGCATTGGCATGAATCAAAGTTTCCTCGCTGATCATCAGCGCCACATGGCCTTTCCAAAACACGAGATCACCGCGTTGCAAGGGTGCATCTGGCGGTAAAACGGCCCCCAACGCGCGCTGTTGTAAATCACTGTCAGCCGGGCAGTTATGAGCGCAAATCAAGTGACTCAATCGAACAAGGCCCGAGCAATCAATCCCCAATGCGCTGTCGCCCCCCCAAAGATAGGGAACGCCGAGCAATTGTTCCGCAACGGCCACCGGGTCTGACGGCGGATCGGTTAGCGCCTGAACATGTTGTTTGGGCACCCAGCCGAACTGGGTTTTTATAAAACCAGTCTCCTCCTGTAGGTTTTGCAGTTGACTGCCCATCACCAAGAGCCCTGTGATGCCCGACTTCATATCACACTGCCCATAAGAATGGCTGATTGGCACCGAGATATAATGCGTGCTTGGCGCCTGGTTTGGGGGTCGAAGTTGCTGTGATTGTATATATCCAACATAACCATGCGCGCGGGCTTTTACAAAACTCCACCCCGCATGCTCGTCATAGACGGTTACTTGTTCTCCGGGATAGAGTTGCCGCTGCAGCGCGCCCGCAGGGGCGCTGCATAAATTGCCAAGGCCACCCGCAACTTGTTGCGGCCAGCCTTCAACAAATCGCTCGGCCTGCACTTTGCCCTTCAGGTCAAGCGCAGCCACGCGGCCGTTACAGGCTAAAAGTCTGGGATCTCTCATAACGAAAGAAGTTTCGGCAAAGCCGAGGCGAGCGCACGGATGCCTTGCGATGTTCCCCCCTTCGTGATGCCTGCGGCCTCCTTTGGCGCCCAACCGTAAATATCGAAATGTATGTATTTATCGGCCTCTGCGACAAACCGCCTTAAGAAAAGGGCCGCCGTAATCGAGCCTGCAAACCCGCCTGCGGGCGCATTGTCTAGATCCGCAATACCAGGTTCAATCATCGGCTCATAGCCCTCCCAAAACGGCAGTCGCCATAGCGGATCAAGACTGGTTTTACCCGCCTGCATCAACATATCGGAAATTGCATCCTGATTGGTGTAAAAAGGCGCCAGCTGCGGGCCCAGCGCCACCCGCGCGGCGCCCGTCAATGTTGCCAGTGAAACAATTAAATCCGGCTGGTCTTCGCTGGCATAGCTCAGCGCATCGCCAAGCACCAATCTTCCTTCTGCATCTGTATTGTTGATTTCAACGCTAAGCCCTTTGCGCGAGATCAAAATATCTTGCGGTCTGAAAGATGCCCCCGAGACTGCGTTTTCAACCGCCGGGATCAAGACCCGCAACTGCAGGGGTAAATTTAAATCCAAGATTAACTGCGCCAAAGCCAGCGCATGGGCGGCGCCGCCCATATCCTTTTTCATCAATCCCATCGAGGATCCGGGCTTTAAATTTAGGCCTCCTGTATCAAAGCATACGCCTTTGCCCACCAATGTCAGTTTCGGCCCCGTCGTTCCAAAGCCCAGATCGATTAAGCGCGGCGCGTTCGGCGAAGCCCGCCCAACGGCGTGAATCATAGGAAAATTCTGATCGATCAAAGCCTCGCCGATGATCACATCCAAAGTACCGTGATATTGCACCGCCAGCTGACGGGCGACCACCTCAATCTCGGCGGGGCCCATATCAGACGCGGGCGTATTGATCAGATCACGGCACAGAGCTTCAGATTTTGCCAAGCTTTCGATATGCCCTTTATCCATACCGGACGGTGCGATTAATCGAGGCAGCGCCCGTGACGTTGAGCGATACCGCTCAAACGCATAGCCCAAAAGCAACCAACCTAAAACTTCATATTCCGCGTTCTCTAAAGGCACGGGCTCGGGCAGCTTATAGACACCGTCTGGTAATTTTGCAGCGGCGGCGGCCAATACAAAGCGGTTTCGCGCCCGGCTTTGCGTATCGCCCAGCCCCAAAATTGCAAGTTCTGCTTCACCGCTCGCAGTTGGGCACAGCACAGCTTCACCAAAACCGCCGGTAAACCCCTGCTGGGCGATCCAGCGCTGGGCGGGCGCCGCTAGGCCCGCCACTACCGCATTAACAGTGTCACTGTTGCATAACAGAACAGGAATAGAAGCGTGATCTTCTGATATAAACTCGAGCGTCATAGGGCGCGTATCCTTCGGTTTGGCGCAGAACGCGCGCTTAGTCTTTGCCGCCGCGGTCGCATGTCAAATAAGATCAGACAGCAGGGGTTGAAATATTTTAACACCGTCTGATAGTAACAATAACGATGGCAAAAGAACAGATATGGCAGATCATCTTCGCCTCTGTTATCGCCACTGCGTAGATGCATTTATCTTTGTCTAGAAAGGCCACCGCTTATGGATTTTGTCAAACCGCTTCCCGCCTATCTTATTCAACGCTATCATGGATGGTTCGCGACGAACTTTTCCGAAAACCAGGCCTGGTATAAGCGATTGGCCACTGAGGGCCAGCGCCCAAGAGCCATGATTATTTCCTGTTGTGACTCGCGGGTGCATGCCACATCTATCTTTGGCGCAGAGCAAGGTGAGTTTTTTATTCATCGAAATATTGCGAATTTGGTGCCGCCTTATAGCCCGGATGGGTCGCAACACGGAACCAGCGCTGCTGTCGAATACGCGGTCACCGCGCTCAATGTCTCGCAATTGATCATTCTGGGGCATTCAAATTGCGGCGGCGTAAAAGGATGCTTGGATATGTGCCGGGGCCACGCACCGCAGCTTGAAGAGAAAACCAGTTTCGTTGGGCGTTGGATGGATATTTTGCGGCCGGGATATGAGGCGATCAAAGATTATTCCTCCGAGGAAGAAATAGCTCAAGATTTGGAAAAGCAGGCGGTACTGACATCTTTGACCAATTTGATGACTTTTCCTTTTGTAGAAAAGGCGGTTCAGGATGGTTCGTTGTCCTTACACGGCTTATGGACTGATATTGGCGAGGGCAGCTTAGAAGCCTTTGATCCTGCATCACAAAGGTTTAAGCCTGTCTAAGCTTTTTGGAATAAAATTGAGCAAAAAACGCACTTGCGCGCGCGACCGCGAAGAAGGACTTTGATCTTTTCTGCATGCCTAAGAGGCAAACGGCTCACACTGCGTTATCGTTTTGCATTTGTTTCAGCCGCAAGATCGCAATATTTGCGTTTTGAATATCCTGCGAAAATTGACGTTTGACCTCATCACTCGTCATTTTCGGTGTGGCCAGTGCGCGCAGTGATTGTGCAAATAAATTATCGATCTGCTCTGTTTTCTCTTTATCAGCCGACATGCACTTCGAGTCCACAAATTTTCCTACGTTATCCGATAGCAAACTGCCGATAACATCAAAGATGAACATTCGGATACGTTTTAACTCTTTAATGCGATCTCTATATGCTGATGGATCTCTTTATCAAAGTGATAATACTTAAGGACGAAGATTTTTACAAAACGCGTATTTTGCGATAATCTGAAACTATCTAAAAGCGCGAATATTTTGGGATCAGGCTTTTTGGAACACGCGCTGGCCTAACACTTCGGCGATTTGAACCGCATTCAGTGCCGCGCCTTTGCGCAAATTGTCAGACACGCACCATAGGTTCAACCCATTTTCTAAGGTGCTATCCTGCCGGATGCGGCTGACAAATGTTGCGAAATCACCAACGCATTCCACGGGTGAGACATAACCCCCATCCTCGCGCTTATCGATTACCATCAAGCCAGGCGCTTCGCGCAGGATGTCGCGGGCCTCATCCTCATCCAAGAACTCTTCAAATTCGATATTAATCGCTTCGGAATGCCCCACAAAAACCGGAACCCGCACGCATGTTGCGGTGACTTTTATTTTCGGATCAATAATCTTTTTGGTTTCGGCAACCATCTTCCATTCTTCCTTGGTGGTGCCATCTTCCATAAACACATCAATATGAGGAATGACGTTAAAGGCGATTTGTTTTGGATAGACTTTTGGTGCCACTTCCTGGCCAGGCACATACATGCCTTTGGTTTGGTTCCAAAGCTCGTCAATCGCTTCCTTACCGCTGCCCGACACTGATTGGTAGGTGCTGACCACCACGCGCTTGATGGTGGCACGATCATGAAGCGGTTTGAGCGCGACCACCATCTGCGCGGTTGAGCAATTGGGGTTGGCGATTATATTTTTTTTAGAATATCCAAAAATCGCATCCGCATTTACCTCCGGTACGATCAACGGAACATCTGGGTCATAGCGATATAAAGAGCTGTTATCGATCACAACACAGCCGGCCTTGGCTGCGCGCGGCGCGTGCAGTTTTGTGGCTTCAGAGCCCACGGCAAAAAGTGCGATATCCCATCCAGAAAAGTCAAATTGTTCCAAATCTTTGGTTGATAAAATCTGATCGCCAAAACTCAATTCGGTTCCCAAGGAGCGTCTGCTTGAAAGCGCAACTATTTTATCAATTGGAAAATGCCGTTCTGCCAAGATATTCAGAATTTCTCGGCCAACATTGCCCGTGGCGCCAACAACAGCAACTTTATAACCCATAATTTAAGCTCCTTATGCCGTTTAAACGGCTTGCGATCTTAGTCAGGCGGTATCTAACGCAACATTTGTGGTTAGGAAAGGCGAAAGCGGCCCTTTCAAATTGAATATCACCCCCGTCAAGCAGGCCTTTCAGCCGCGCCACAGCGCAGGGCCTGCCCGGGCCGCCCAAATCGGAGGCAAAATACTTACTGGGTTAAATTTTTGGCCGAGGACTTAATCGCCGCATATTGGCCAGAAGGGCGAAAACACCACAGATATTCTGGTAAAATCGCCTCAAGGGATGTGGGTTCAATTCCCATATCTGCAAATCCTTTGGCGGTTTCGGAGACGATATTATCAACCGTTAAATCTTTCAGTTGATCCCGCGTTAAGATCCCGTTTTTGAAAAGCCTAAGCGTGACCGTTTCTAAAAAATCGAACCCGGCCGCCATCGGCCGCGCCATGAAAAATGGAATATTCACCAAAAGGCGGCGACGCTCAATCACCGCTAACATACGCGTCATCAAACCCTCAAAATCAATGATTTCTGGCCCGCCAAGCTCATAAGTCCCGGCAGGTGTTTCCCGCGTCAGCGCGATTTCAACGGCTTGGGCAATATCATCCACATAAACCGGTTGGAAGCGCGTTGCCGCTCCTGCAAAGGGCAAAATAGGCCCTGTTTGGGCCATTGAGGCAAAGCGATTGAAAAACTGATCTTCAGGTCCAAAAACAACAGAGGGCCTAAAAATATAGGCCTGTGGCATATGTCTCAATACGGCCTCTTCGCCGGCGCGCTTGCTTTGCGCGTACTCACTTTCTGAAAGGCTTGCACTGGCCAGGGATGAGATATGCACCAAGCTTTGCACACCGTTTGCCGCCGAAAGTCTGGCAATACGCGCGGCGCCGTCTTCCTGAACTGCTTTAAAATTATTCCTTCCCAAGCGGTCAAACGTTCCAACACAGTTCACTGCGGCATCGGCGTTTTCCAAAGCGGCTGTCACGCTGCCATCGTCGCGGATATTGCAAAAAACAGGTTCAACTTGCCCGACCGCTCCGTATGATTTGACGAAGAGCGCCTCATTCGGGCGCCGCACAGCAACCCTGATGCGCCATCCTTGTTTTGCCATACGACGTGCAATATAGCGCCCGACAAACCCCGAGCCTCCAAAGATGGTTACCAATTGCGACATAGGCTTCTCCAACGATTGTTCCTTGCGGGGTTGAATACTCTGGCTATCGCCTCTGAGCAAGATGCAAATATCTGAGGAAAACCCAGAAACGCGTTGACTCCACAAATCGCTATAGCTACACGCACAAAGATGGTGAGTGCCCAGGTGGCGGAATTGGTAGACGCGCTAGCTTCAGGTGCTAGTGTCTGTATGGACGTGGAGGTTCGAGTCCTCTCCTGGGCACCAAAATTCAATATAACGCATTGTAATACCTTACTATTTTGACTTTAATAGTGAGCCGTAGACCATGCTGGCAACCAAATATAACAGTTATACATTCCAAAAGATCTGTTTTTGGTATTTTTACCGTCGAGTACCTGCAGATTTACGGAGGTACTATAGAACTGGCAGGATCGCTTACTCGTTAAGAACCAAATCCATCAGGGATGCC
>JADHOV010000070.1 GCA_016778765.1 Paracoccaceae bacterium
ATCAAAAGGCCGGCGGTGCGGGATTGGGATTGGCGATCTGCAAAGAAATAATGCAGCGCTTGGGCGGAGATATTTCGTATTTGCCGGGCCAAGGTGGCGCAGGGTTTCGGATTTTATTGCCTTTAGATGACGGCCGCTCCTCAAAACGCGTTTAAAGGAAATTTTAAGCATCAATAGGCTAAAGCTTTTCTCACAGGGTCGGAAACGGCATCTTGCTTAGGAAAAGCGCGATCGAGAGAGCCGCTAATATATTGCGCCAAAAAGCCAGCTTAGCGCGTCCACAAGGAAAGCAGGTCCACCGGATCATCAGTGAAGGTTTGCAAATCTCTTTCGCCAAATCAGCACTCGGGCAGATGAACTTAGCGCTGCGTCCAGCGCATCACGACTCGCAGCTGCTTTTAGCGCAGGATATCGCTATAGCTTTAAAGGATTTTGTTCTATTTACAGCTTTAAAAGGCGACGATGAGACGTTAGGTTTTGCGGCCTTGAATGGTACTGCGCTCAGATGTTTGATCGAAATCCAAACATTGGGGCGCGTTTTGGGGCATGCTTTGGCACGCGGACGCACCTCAACGCGCACTGATTTTGCGTTGGTTGCCCCCTTCATAGATGAGGTTTTGCGATCAATGTCGCTGAAAGGGCTTTCTGTGCGCTTGCAAGAAGCTTTGAAAGGATTGCGCGTGAGGTTTCCCGCACAGGATCCAGAGGCTTTGTGTTTGTGGTTAAGCAGTTCTCATTTCACGACATTTCAAATCAGTTTTTCGGTTGAGAATGTCGCCGATAATTTAGTGATTATGGTTGCGGTTCCCTGCGAAATAATGAGCTTGGGTTCGGTGATGCAAAAGGGCGAAGGTTTAAAGCTGGGCGTGCAAACCGATTTGATGTCGCTAGAGGCAAATTTACGCGCAGAGCTACACCGCTTTTTAATACCTTGGAATGCGCTTGAAAAATGGCAGAAAGGCACGATCTTACCCCTTCCTCAAACGGTTTTTGACAATGCCTTGCTTCGGCCAGAGGGGGACGCTGCGCCTCTGCCGGTAAAGTTAGGGAAAATAGGGCTGCGGCGGGCAGTCGTTTTAAATAGCCTCGAAACTGAGCTTACTGGGCCTGCATCGCCTCCTGAGCAGGTTGAGTCGCTGAAGGGGACGCAGCCAAGTGGCAATGAAACGCAGGACGGGGAAAATGAAGGCAACGTTTGAGCGGGTTTTGTGTTTGCCTTCGGTTTTGAAACGCAAGCAAAAGGCAATCTAACCTGCTGTTGGAGCAAAACCCAGCGTGGCTTTATGGCTATGCGCTTTTGCTAAGATAAGGCCGTAGCCCGTCCAATGTATAGCCCGCTTGTGCGGTTAACGATAAAATTTCGTCTGCGTCGCGCTGACCTGCTTGTGATAAGGCCCAGATGATCGTACACCGTGTTCCAGAGGCACAATAGGCCAGAACGGGCCCTTGTGATTGCTCTATCAATTCAACTTGATGGGCAATGGTTTCCTGGTCCATGCTGTGGCTGCTCAGCGGTAACACTTCAAACCGCATTCCGGCTGCTTCAACTGCGACTTTTATAACTTCGGATTGCAATTCTAGAGGAACTTCAAAATCTGGTCGGTTGCAGATTATCGTCGTGAAACCGGCCTTTTTTAAATCATCAACATCCGCAATATCGATTTGTGGAGAAACGTGGTAACGGCCATATATGTGTTGTGCAGTCATGAGAATCCGGTAACTTTTGTGGTTGATATTGTCATATTCATCCGCCACAGCCTAGGCTGTATTTTAATCATTGCATATTGAAAAATATGCATAATGATCAGATGTTTTACGGCAAAAAATACAACCAGCCCCAGACGGTAATGATAGAGGCTGAGGTACTGAATAAGACCGCCGAGGCTGCCACGCGTCGGGCAGCCCCATACATATTGGCAAAGACATAGCTGTTGATGCCAGGAGCCATCGCGCTGGTTAACACAGCCGAGCGCAGCCCCGCTTGATCAAGTGACAGGGCTTGCCCGCTTATCCAAACCAAAGAGGGATGCAGCAGCAAAGCCACCGCCAAAACCCATAAAATTGGCCCTGTATCGCCTTCAGGCCGGTATTGGTACAAAACGCCTCCCATCCCGAACAGCGCTGCCGGTAGCGCGGCTTGGACCAACATATCAACGGCCTCGGTGACAGAGCTGGGAAGCGGAACCTTAAGAAAATTGACGGCAAAGCCGACCAAAATGCCCAGAAAAAGGGCGTTTTTGAACATGGCGATAAAAACGCTTTTTACAACGGGCAAGACCGATTTCTGCCGGTTGCGTACAATTTCCATGGTTAAGATGCCAAGGCAGTAACAAAAAGGGGCGTGCAAGGCGACGATCGCGTAATTTGAGGTCAATGCAGCCGTGCCATAGGCGCGTTCGGTAATCGCCAAGCCAAGCATGAGAGAATTGGAAAACAGACAGCAAAAGCCAATGGCAACGCAATCTTCCCAGGGCCGCTGGAACAAAAGCCTTGCTCCAAATAATCCAGCCAGAAAACAAACCGTTGCTCCACTGTAAAAGCTAAACAGAAGCGCAAAATCAAAAACTTGACTCAAATCAAGCGAGGCGATCGCACCAAATAAAAGGCATGGGATTGCAAAATTCTGCGTGAAACGCATCAATCCATCAACAGACTCTGTAGAAAAAAAGCCTGCCCAGACGGCGGCATAGCCGAACCCAATGACCAAAAAAACTGGAAAAATAACTTCTATTAACGCGTGCATGGCTGGGGCTTAACGAGATCAAAGATCATAGGAAAGAACCATCCCGTCAAAGGCGGGCAGAATATGTTTGGGAAGCTCAGCCTGCAAGGTGGCATAATCTAAATCATTGTGCATATTGGTTAAAACGGCGCGGGCAACGCCTGATTGATTGATCCACTCAACACTTTGGGCCAAGTGGGAATGTGAGGGGTGCGGATCGCGGCGCAACGCGTCCAGGATCCAGCAGTCAATGCCGGCCAGAGCCTCCCACGCGGCAGGTGGCATGGTTGAAACATCGGGCAGATAAGCCACGGGACCGATCCGGAACCCCAATGCAGTGATTTGCCCATGCGCAACTTCAAACGGCGTGAATTCAATCTGACCGCCTGCGCCATCAACTTGCACAGGCCCTTCGATGTGATTGAGCTGCAAAATGGGAGGGTAGGCAGAGCCCTCAGGTTGTTTGAACGCATAGGAAAAGCGACTGAGCAGGCTGGCACTTGTGACTTTGTTGGCCCAAACGGGTAGGCGGCTGCGCCGGTTAAACACAATCATACGCAAATCATCCAGCCCGTGCACATGATCGGCGTGGTCATGCGTATAGAACACCGCATCCAAACGGCCCACTTGCGCCTGTAAAAGCTGCGCGCGCATATCCGGTGAGGTGTCAATCAGCACTTGTGTTCGGCCATTTTCACCTTGACGTTCAACCAAAAGCGAGCAGCGCGTTCGGGTATTTTTGGGATTATTGGGATCGCAAGCCCCCCAATTCCCGCCAAGCCGCGGCACCCCGCCCGAGGACCCGCATCCCAAAATTCGAAACCGTAACTGTTCTGTCATTGCTTGGCCTCATAGGCGGCAGCTTTTGCAAAAAGTTGGTTGAAATTTTTCTCAACCTGCGCGGCAAATGCAGCATAGTCTTGTCCAAAAAAATCCGCCGCCGCGCGGGCGGTAAGCGCCACATATGCAGGTTCATTGCGCCTGCCACGATGGGGTGGCGGCGCCAAATAGGGGCTGTCGGTTTCCACCAAAAGCCGCTCTTGCGGCGCCAATTTAAAAATTGCCCGCAATTGATCGCTTTTGGGGAAGGCTGTGATTCCAGAAAGTGACAGGTAAAACCCCAAATCCAAACATCTGCGCGCCAAGGTTTCGCCAGAGGAAAAACAATGCATTACACAAGAATAGGGCGCATTTTTATACTCAGCGCTCAAAATGTCAGCGATCTCTTCATCCGCTGCACGGGCGTGGATAATCAAGGGCAATCCGCTTTGTTGCGCTGCGCGTATATGCACCAAAAGCGAGGCTTTTTGAATCTCTGCGCTGTCGCTTGAATAAAAATAATCAAGCCCTGTTTCCCCGATCCCTACCATTTTTTTGTGCTCACAAAGCGCGAGCAGTTCATCAAGCGTGACCAAAGGTTCATCTGCTACGCTCATCGGATGAATGCCCGCCGCATAAAAAACGGGCGCATATCGCTCTGCGATAGCGCGCACAGAAATTGCATTCTGCAACTTCGTGCAAATCGTGACCATGCGATGCACGCCCGCGGCCTGCGCTCGGCTTATTATAGAATCAAGCTCATCGACGAAATCTGGAAAATCCAGATGGCAATGGCTATCAGTGATCGCGGGGGGTATGTTCATTCATGGCCTTTGGCTCTTACAATGCTGCAGCGCATTTTTCTATCTTGAAGAACATATCTAGGATCAATGTCACGGGGTCAAGGTTGACCGCCTTTCCATGCCGCATTCGTTGCGAAATATCTTGTTGCACGAGGGCCCATTTACGGGCGCCTATTGGCCCTTTATTAAGTTTTGTGAACAGCTTTTGATCAAGCGCTGTAGGATCGGCATCGGGATCCGGCGGGATAAGCGAGGTTTTCGCAGTTTGCCCTAAAATATAGTCGATAAGGTCGATCAACAAATCAAAACGCTCTGAATTCGCTTGCCCTGCAAAGCTTTCAGCCAATTTTAAAGCGGTGCTTTGGTTCAGATTGGGTAAAGTGTGCAGAGTGGAAATTAAAGCGCTGTAAAGCGCATCTCCGTCAAGCTGTGCCAAACGGATTGCTTGACCGGCTGACCCTGCAGATAGGCGGGTGATGAGTGTGCTTTGTTCTTCAGAAAGGTGGATTTTTGCCTGGGTCAGAGCTTGCTGCACCATATCTTGGGATAAGGCAAAGAGGCGCAGCTCTCGGCAGCGCGAGCGCAGGGTTGGTAGGAGGGCGGCCGGTTGATGGCTGATCAAAAACAAAAAGGCGTTTTTGGGTGGCTCTTCCAGCATTTTTAACAGCGCATTGGCGGCGCTGCCCGTCATATCATCGGCGGTATCAATTATAACCACGCGTGCGCCACCATCGGCCGCTGACAGGCCAAAAAAGCTTTTTAGGCTGCGCACATCATCAACCGTAATATTTTGTTTAAAGCGTTTGCGCTTTTCATCATAGCTGCGTCTAAGCACGTAAAGCGCCGGCTCTGAACCGGCCATTATACGGGGCAGGGCGGGGTGATCTGGTGGTGTTTCCAATTTAGATACGTTTTGACACATCGCGCCAAACAGGCCGTCTTGGGCGAGCGGATCTGGCGTTGTGAGCAGGAATTTGGCAATTTTCCAAACAAGCGTTGCTTTGCCAATGCCGCGTGGGCCGCTTAACAACCACGCGTGATGCAAACGGCCCCTGTCAAAAGCCTCTAAAAATTGTTGTTGAGCGCTATCCTGACCAAAAATTTCTATGGCTTCAGAAGGATGCGGCGCCCCTGAAATTTGATCCGACAGAGGCAGGGGCTCAAGATCCTTCATGAGAACGCCAATTTAACGCGTTCATATATGGTTTCTGCCAGTTCTGGGATATCGCGATTGCCGTCCACAACTGCGATACGCGTGTCAAATTCACGCGCTAACTCTAAAAATCCGCTGCGCATGCGTTTTTGCAGATCAAGACCAAAATCTTCAAAGCGTTCCTCTGATGTTGTGCGCGCTTTCGCCCGTTTCAATCCGATTTCCGGATCCATATCGATTAAAATCGTAATATCGGGATCATAAGGGATCATAAGATGGTGCAACTGATCCACGAGCGCCCGCAGATTTCCCCGGCTTATACCTTGATACATGCGGGTAGAATCTGCAAAGCGATCGCAGATGACAATTTTGCCTTGGGCTAGCGCGGGTAAAATCGTTCGCTCAATGTGATCGCGCCGAGCCGCGGTGAATAATAGTATTTCGGTTTCAGCTGACCATCTGTCGGTTGCCCCTTGCAGAACCAGATCGCGAATTTCTTCGGCACCTTCTGAGCCACCGGGTTCTCGGGTTAAAATGATGTCAAATCCTTCGTCTTGCAAGCGCGCCGCCAAAAGCTTGGTTTGCGTTGATTTGCCAGACCCGTCTATGCCCTCAAACGTGATGAAACAGCCGGGATAGTTCAAAATGCCGCCTCTGGACCGTCGATCAGCATATTTTTCAGCGTAATCGCCGCGGTCCTCAGCCGTGCAGAAAACCCACCAACTGGTACTGAAGTTACCGCAAAAAGATCGTAACGGCTATCGGGTAAACCGTCAGATGAAACGATCAGATCCGCTATTTTATCGCCCTGTTTAATGGGGGCGGGGATCGGCCCCTTATACTCAATCCGCAATGCCAAGCTGTCTTTGCTTATCACGGGCACCAAAACTTGAAGGTCTTGGTTCAAAGCCAAAGCAACTGATTTTTCACTGCCATTCCAAACTGGCGCCGATGCCAGCGGGGTACCTTTCGAGCTAAGGGGGCGCAGCGAGAATTGCCGGAAGGCCCAATTCACCATCGCTTCTGCTTCCTCCGCACGCTCGCGTGCCGACCCCAAGCCTGAAAGCGCAAACACAATACGGCGTTCGCCCTGTATGGCCGATCCTACAAGCCCATATCCGGCTTCTTCTGTATGACCCGTTTTTAACCCGTCAGCTCCGATCTGCAATTTCAACAAAGGGTTCCGGTTTTGCGTATTGGCAGGGGCTCTTCCATCAAATTCAAAGCGTTGTTCGGCGAAAAGCGGATAGAATTCTGGAAAATCTTTGATCAGAGTAGCTGCTAAAAGGACTAGATCATGTGCGCTCATCGCGTGTCCGATCTGTGGCCAACCATTGGAATTTGTAAAAGTTGACTGTTTCATTCCAAGTTGTTTCGCGCGCTGCGTCATCATAGTGGCAAAGCCCGCTTCGGTTCCATCGGGCGATAGGGCTTCGGCGATGACCGCGCAGGCATCATTTCCAGATAACACAATAATCCCGCGCAAGAGATCTTCCACCGTGACTCGATCGGATGTATCCAGAAACATTGTTGAGCCACCATAGCCAGCCGCATGTTCAGAAACGGGGAGCTTTTCATCAAGGCTTAAACGGCCCGCCCGAATAAACTCGAATGCCATATAAAGCGTCATCAGTTTTGACATAGAAGCCGGCGGCAAGGGCGTTTCTGAGTTTTTTGACAGCAGCACCGAGCCGCTGGTTAAATCAATCGCGTAGGCGGCTTTGGCTTTGGTATCAAATGACCAGGCTACCTGCCCCATTAACGCGCAGATGCAGAACATAAAACATGTAATTGCCCCTCTCCTTTTACGTTGATCTGCCGAAAACCGCCAAAACATCATTCTGCCCATACTGATATGCGTTGTTTACAGTTTATCGGTTAATGTTGAAGTTTCAATGCCGGTTGATAGCTCATTGGGTTAATCTTTTAGAAGAATTGGTTGTTTTTGAGTCGCGCAACTATATACGTCGCATGGCAATGAAGGTTTTGGAGTCAGATGACGCCATGATACTAATTTTGAGCCTATTCGGCTAGGAAAGTCGGTTTTATTTCAGATTGGCTCTTTTAGAATCAATCTTGTCCAGCTATTCGGGTTTGGTCGGAGGAGTGGCAGAGTGGTTGAATGCACCGGTCTTGAAAACCGACGTAGGTGAAAGTCTACCGTGGGTTCGAATCCCACCTCCTCCGCCAT
>JADHOV010000005.1 GCA_016778765.1 Paracoccaceae bacterium
CCACATATTGCCCAAATCGCTGCAGAACTGATGGGATCAGATATCGTGCAATTGTTCCACGAGCATGTTTTGGTCAAAGAACCGGGCACGTCAAAACCCACGCCATGGCATTCGGATGCACCATATTACTTCACCGGTGGCCAGCAAAATATAAGCTTTTGGGTGCCCCTTGATCCAGTAAAAGACAACAGTTTGCGCGTGGTTGCCGGATCGCATAAATGGCAAAAGCCTGTGCTGCCAACCCGCTGGCTATCAGAACAAAACTTTTATCCCGATAGCGATCTCTACCAACCCGTGCCCGATCCGGATGCCGAGGGCATGAACATCATCGAATATAACATGCAGCCCGGAGATGCGGTTGCATTTCACTTTAATGCCCTGCACGGCGCGCGCGGCAATCATAGCGCCAAGAGGCGCAGGGCGTTTTCACTTCGCTTGCTTGGGGATGACGCGCACTATATCGAGCGCCCGGGTCCAACCTCACCGCCCTTTCCCGGCCATGCCATGCAACCTGGCGAGCGGTTGCGCGAAGACTGGTTTCCTATTCTACTTGACCAAAGCCGCTTATAACCCCTACGGCCTGCGCATGTTTATATACCGCCTCTTCTTAAACTTTGCCGCCTTCCCGCTTGGGCTCCTTTTGATGATACGCTGTTTAAAAGGGACCGAAGACTGGGCAGATTTCTGGCAAAGGTTTGGAAAACCAGTGGCCATGAAACGCCCTGAGCAAAAATGGCTCTGGGTACACGCCGCTTCAAATGGTGAGCTGCAATCCGCTAAACCAGTTTTGGACGCGCTTGCAGCGCGTTACGGTCAAACCAGCTTATTGATCACCTGTAATTCGCTTTCCGGGCGTCTCTGGGCGGAAGAGCTTGGATATCACGCAGTGCTCTCACCGTTAGATTTACGCTGGGCACAACGCAGGTTCATGAGCGCATATCCAATCGCAGCGCATGTGACTTTTGAGGCCGAATTATGGCCCAACCGTATCGCCATCTTGGCCGCGGCGGGCATCCCAATCGCCGCCTTGGGGGCTCGGATGAGCGCGCGCGGTCAGAATCTCTGGCGCCGGTTTCCAAGGCTCAGCGCCAAATTATTGAACGCTTTAGCCTATCTGCAACCGCAAGATGCAGATTCTGACCAGCGCTTCAAAAGCTTTGGGATTGATCCCAGAAAAATGGGTCCTGTGCTCAATTGGAAATCATTATATCAACCCCAAACGATCGATTTGGATTTAACAAAACGCCGCAATATATGCCTGGCCGCCTCCACGCATCCCGGCGAAGACGAGATCATTTTAAAAGCATTTGGCTTGGTGAGGCAAACATGGCCCGAATTACAGCTGATTATTGCGCCGCGCCATCCCAAGCGCGGCGCCGAGATTGCTGATCTTATCCTGTCGCAGGGCTGGCGACTACAACGCTATAGCCAAGACCAAGCGAGCGGGCCTGAAAAGGTTGACGTGATCCTGGCAGATACTCTGGGCGAGATGCCCAAATGGTACGCTGCTTCGGGCCTATGTATCGTTGGTGGGGCTTTCAAAAATCACGGTGGACACACCCCTTACGAACCTGCAGCTTATGGATGCGCGCTGATCACGGGCACCCATACGCGCAATTTCAGCGCTGAATACGAAACGCTCGCCCAAAACAAGGCGGCGATACGCGCAACAGATGCTGAGGCATTATCCAAAGCCCTGTTATTGTTAAAGACGCCCAGCGCGCAACAAAACCTTGCGCAGCGCGCCGCAAAAGCGCTGTCTCATGGCGTAGATATAAGTGTTATTATGGATGAGTTGGAACACCTAGTGCCCATATCAAATACCGATTTAACTTGATTCCAAATCCGCAATCGTTGACAAGGCAGAGCGAATAGAGCACCGCGAGAGATGATCAATTATTCCTTAAAATGCAGCAATAAGCACAGTTTTGACAGCTGGTTCCAATCTGCCGATGCGTTTGAGAAACTGCAAAAGGCCGGAATGGTGACCTGTGCAATCTGCGGCTCTACCCAGGTGACAAAAGCGATTATGGCACCCCGGGTCAACACCGCCGCGGCGCCCGCGCCGATAGCGCAACCCAACGCCGCTCAAAAGTCCTTGCAAGGCCCCCCCCATCCTGCGCAACAGGCTCTAAAAGACTTCAAGGCGCATATGGAAAAAAATGCCGATTATGTCGGATCCGATTTTGCTCAAGAGGCTCGGGATATGCATTACGGATTAACGCCAGAGCGGGCAATTTACGGTGAAGCCAAAGTTACAGAGGCAAAAAAACTTATGGAAGAGGGGATACCCGTCGCCCCCCTGCCCTTTGATCCTAAGCGTAAAACCAACTGAACAGCCCTTGCGCTTGGCTCTACTTCGCCCTAAACCGCGGTGCAATTTAGCTTTAGAGGACCATTATGCCGGTTTTGGTAATGAAGTTTGGTGGCACATCGGTTGCCTCAATCGACCGCATCACGCGCGCTGCCAAACGCGTGGCGCGAGAAGTGGCTCTGGGATATGATGTTATCGTGATCGTATCAGCCATGTCGGGCAAAACGAATGAATTGGCAGGCTGGGTAAATGATATCTCTCCTTTACATGATGCGCGCGAATATGATGCGGTTGTGTCCTCTGGCGAAAATGTCACCGCCGGGCTGATGGCGCTGGTGTTGCAAGAAATGGAAATCCCCGCGCGCAGCTGGCAAGGCTGGCAGGTGCCCTTGAACACCAGCTCTACCCATTCGGCCGCGCGGATCGAAGAAATTCCAACCGAGAATATTAACGGCAAGTTTGCCGATGGCATGCGGGTGGCGGTGGTCGCTGGTTTTCAGGGGTTAAGCCCCGAGGGGCGGATTACCACGTTGGGCCGCGGTGGATCCGATACCACGGCAGTCGCATTCGCGGCAGCTTTTGACGCAGAGCGCTGCGATATCTACACCGATGTTGACGGAATTTACACCACCGATCCTCGGATCGAAGCCAATGCCCGCAAATTGAACAAAATTTCCTTTGAAGAAATGTTAGAACTGGCATCGCTGGGGGCAAAAGTTTTACAAACCCGATCTGTAGAACTGGCGATGCGCTACCGCGTTAAACTAAGAGTATTGTCAAGCTTTGAGGAACCATCGGAAACGGCCGGCACTTTGGTCTGTAGCGAGGAAGAAATTATGGAATCCAATGTTGTTTCAGGAATAGCATATTCGCGCGATGAAGCGAAGATGACGCTGGTCTCGGTTGAGGATCGCCCCGGCACGGCTGCCGCTATTTTCGGACGGCTTTCAGAGGCCAATGTTAATGTAGATATGATCATTCAAAATATCGCCGAAGATGGCCGCACCGATATGACCTTTTCCTGCCCCACCGATCAGGTCGCCCGCGCTGAAAAAGCGCTTTTGGATGCAAAGGCTGAAAGCCATGTTGATTTCGTCGACCTGATCGCAGATATGAACGCCGCCAAAGTATCGGCAGTAGGAATTGGCATGCGAAGCCAATCCGGCGTTGCGGCAAAAATGTTCAAAACATTATCTGATGAAGGCATTAACATCAAAGTCATCGCCACGTCAGAAATCAAGATTTCCGTTCTTATTGATAGGAAATATATGGAACTTGCCGTACAATCCCTGCATCATGCATTTGGGCTCGAAAGCGCCTAAGCCAAGGGAAACGGGGGGCGCGCCGCCCATGGAAGACACCACGGGAACCAACAGCCGCAAGCTGCTAAAGCGCTTGCGTGGCACGCTGGCAGAAGATTCAGCCGGCCAAGCCCGTTTGGATAAAATCACACATTTGATCGCCGATTCAATGGGCACGGAAGTGTGCTCGATCTACCTTTTTAGAGACAAGAGCACGCTGGAGCTTTGCGCCACCGAAGGCCTGCATGCCGACGCCGTTCACAAAACACGCCTACGCCTTGGGGAAGGCTTGGTAGGGCGGGTGGCCGCGCGCAAGAACACCATCAATGCGGCGAATGCCCCAGCCACCAAAGGCTTTCGGTTTATGCCGGAAACGGGCGAAGAAATTTACTCGTCCTTTTTGGGCGTGCCCATTCAGCGCCTCGGATCGGGCCTTGGTGTCTTGGTCGTTCAATCGAAAACCGCGCGTGAATTTTCATCGGATGAAATTTACGGGCTGGAAATTGTGGCGATGGTTCTGGCAGAAATGGCCGAACTAGGCGCTTTTGTGGGTGAAGGCGCAGCATTAAGGCCCCAACATCAGGAACCGGCTTTGTTTCGCGGCACCCCTGTGCAAGAGGGCACCGCTTCTGGCCATGTTTGGCTGCACGAACCCCGCGTTGTGGTTACCAATCCAATCGCTGAAGATCCGCAAGTTGAAAAACAGCGCCTGTCCTCAGCCTTGGAAAAGCTGCGCAGCGGCATCGATGATTTGCTGGATGCGGCGCATTTTGGCGATAAAGAGCCAAGGGCAATCTTGGAAGCCTATCGTATGTTTGCCAATTCGCGCGGCTGGCTGCAGCGGATGAACACCGATATTGATCAGGGGCTTTCGGCAGAGGCCGCCGTCGAAAAAGAGCAATCGGCGGCGCGGGCTCGGCTGTCACAAGTTTCCGACCCTTATTTACGCGACCGCCTGCATGATTTGGATGATCTATCGAACCGTTTGTTGCGCAGCCTAACAGGACAGGGCCGCAACACGGGCGCGGTGATTCCGAGCGATGCGATTTTGGTAGCGCGAAATATTGGCACCGCCGAGCTCTTGGAATATGGGCGCAGCCTAAAAGGTTTGGCGCTTGAAGAAGGGTCGGTGGGATCGCATGCCGCAATCGTGGCGCGGGCCCTAGCGATTCCGCTTGTCATTCACGCCGAAAATCTCACCACCGAGGCCTTAAACGGCGATCCCATCATGATCGATGGCGATGCCGGTGTGATCCATCTGCGCCCAGATGACAGCGTGGCCAGCGCCGTCAAAGATAAAATCGCTATGCAAGCAAAAGCGCAAAAGCGCTATGCCGCCCTTCGCGACAGCCCCGCCATCGCTGCCTGCAAGACGCGCGTCACTTTGCTGATGAATGCCGGGTTAATGGCTGATCTGCCTAGCCTCGAAAGCTCTGGCGCCGAAGGCGTTGGGCTTTTTCGCACCGAATTGCAGTTTTTACTGCGCAGTCAAATGCCCAAACGCTCAGAGCTAAGCGCAATCTATGCGCGGGTTTTAGAATCAGCTCAAAACAAACCCGTCACTTTCAGAACGCTTGATATCGGCTCGGATAAAGTGCTGCCCTATATGACCGAAGTGAAAGAGCCTAATCCGGCGCTGGGCTGGCGCGCGATCCGCGTTGGCTTGGACAAACCAGGCGTGTTGCGCATGCAGTTACAAGCATTGTTGCGCGGCGCAAACGGGCGTGATCTGTCGATTATGTTCCCCTTTATCGCGCAATATGAAGAATTTCGTCAAGCGCGCAGCGAAATAGACAAAGCTCTCGAGCGCGAGAAAATCCTAGGTCATCCGCTGCCAAAGAACCTGCGGGTTGGCGCGATGATCGAAACCCCTTCGATCCATTACGCCCCCAAAGCATTTTTTGACTCGGTGGATTTTTTATCGATCGGGGGCAATGATCTGAAACAATTCTTCTTCGCTGCGGATCGCGAAAATGAATTGGTGCGCAAACGTTATGATACGTTGAGCAGCAGCTTTCTCAGCTTTCTTGAAGACATTGTGACAAAGTGCCAAGCGCATAAAACACCGCTGTCTTTTTGTGGTGAGGATGCGGGGCGCCCGCTAGAAGCCGTCTGCCTGGCGGCTTTGGGTCTTCATACGTTATCAATGCGCCCCGCCTCTATTGGCCCTGTCAAACAGGCCCTAATGAGTACCGACTTGAAAGCTTTGAAGGTGGAACTGGATCGGGCCCGCTTGGAAGGTGTCGATAATTTACGAAAGACGGCAGCCAATTTCATGGCCAAGCATGGCGGATAAAAGCGCAAAGGCACCCTTTTGCAAAATTGAGGCAGAAAACTGTTCTGCAACAGGGTCGGAAGGGTCTAGACCCGCAGGCGAGAGGGGCCTATAAGCGCTCTTAATGGCTGTTTTTTGTACATCATATCATCGAATTATTTACCCGGCGCTCTAAGCATAAGAGCGGCCGGGAAAACGCGTACGCGCCAGCCCGCCGTACATTATACGATCTTCTCACGCCCCAAGGATACCAAACCATGTGCGCCGAAACACCCGATTATAAAGAGACTTTGAACCTTCCAAAAACCAATTTCCCTATGCGGGCTGGTTTGCCAAAACGCGAACCGGAATGGTTGCAAAAATGGGAAAACATGGGCCTCTACAATCGACTCAGGGAAAAGCAGGGCCGTAAACCCTTTACCCTCCACGATGGCCCACCTTATGCGAACGGGCATTTGCATATTGGCCATGCGCTCAACAAGATTTTAAAAGACATGGTTGTGCGCAGCCAACAAATGATGGGAAAAGATGCCCGCTATATCCCAGGTTGGGATTGTCACGGCTTGCCAATTGAATGGAAAATCGAGGAACAATATCGCAAAAATGGCCGCGATAAAGACACAGTGCCCGTGGTCGATTTCCGCCAAGAATGCCGCAAATTTGCTGCTGAATGGGTGGATGTTCAGCGCGCAGAATTCAAACGACTTGGGATTACCGGCAATTGGGAAATGCCTTATTTAACCATGGATTATCATGCAGAACGCGTGATCGCAGAAGAATTCATGACGTTTCTGATGACGGGCACGCTGTATCAAGGCTCAAAGCCGGTCATGTGGTCCCCCGTTGAAAAAACCGCATTGGCAGAGGCAGAAGTGGAATATCATGACAAAGAGAGCTTCACCATTTGGGTGCGTTTTCCGGTTCTAAACAGCGATAACTTAGCGCTAGAAGGCGCTGATGTGGTGATCTGGACCACCACGCCCTGGACCATCCCCTCAAACCGCGGTGTGGTCTATCACCAAGACATCTCTTATGGCGTTTATGAGGTGACAGCCGCCCCCGAAGACAATTGGGTCAAAACCGGCGATCGCGTTCTTCTGGCGGATAAACAGGCAGCTTCGGTTCTGGAAAAGGCTCGAGTCGAAAGTTTTTCGCGCATCAGTGATGCGGGCGATTTATCAAATACAAGCCTGTCGCATCCATTGGCCGGTATGGAGGGCAGCAAGGGTGAATGGGATGAGCCGCGCGATTTTCGCGCCGCGCCCTTTGTGACCGAAGAGGATGGCACCGGATTTGTCCATTGTGCCCCCAGCCATGGTATGGATGAATTTGAGCTGTATCGCGATGCGGGCATGCTGGAGCAAGTGCTTACCTATAATGTAATGGAAGATGGCACGATGCGGGCCGATTTGCCGTTTTTCGGCGGCAAAAGAATTCTCAAGCCCAATGGCAAAGAAGGCAATGTGAATGCGGCGGTGATTGAGAAGCTGGCAGAAAGCGGAAAGCTTTTGGCGCGCGGAAAGATCAATCACAGTTATCCGCATAGCTGGCGCTCTAAAGCGCCTCTGGTCTATCGCAACACGCCGCAATGGTTCGCCGCAATCGATCGCCCGGTCGGCGATAATCAAGATAAATTCGGCAAAACCATTCGCGAACGGGCCCTGAATTCTATTGATAAAATGGTCGAATGGACGCCCAAAACGGGCCGAAACCGGCTTTATTCAATGATCGAAGCCCGCCCCGATTGGGTGCTCTCGCGCCAACGCGCTTGGGGGGTTCCACTGACATGTTTCACCAAAACCGGCGGCAAACCGACAGATCCGGATTTCTTGCTGCGCAACGGCGAAGTAAATGCCCGTATCGCCGCCGCATTTGAAAGCGAAGGCGCAGATGCGTGGTATGCTGAGGGCGCCAAAAACCGCTTCCTTGATGGTATTGTTGACCCAGAAGCTTATGAACAAGTTTTTGATATTCTTGATGTCTGGTTTGATTCTGGCTCAACGCATGCCTTTGTTTTGCGCGATCGCGATGATGGATCCCAAGACGGTATGGCTGATCTATATCTGGAAGGCACCGATCAGCATCGCGGCTGGTTCCATTCGTCGATGCTGCAATCCTGTGGCACCCGCGGCCATGCGCCGTATCGCGGAGTACTAACGCATGGCTTCACGCTCGATGAAAAAGGCATGAAAATGTCAAAATCTTTGGGCAATACGGTGGCACCCGAGCAAGTGGTAAAACAATATGGCGGCGATATTTTGCGCCTCTGGGTGGCGCAGTCAGATTATTCTGCGGATCTTAGAATTGGACCTGAAATCTTAAAAAATACCGCCGATGCCTATCGCAGATTGCGCAATACGATGCGGTTTTTACTCGGCTCTCTGGCCGATTTTAGCGAACGCGACCGCATCGCGCCGCAGGACATGCCCGAGCTCGAGCAATGGGTTTTGCACCGCTTGGCGGAATTGGATGAAAAGGTGCGCAGCGGCTATAATGCCTATGATTTCCAAGGCGTATTTCAAGCCGTTTTTGCCTTTGCAACCGTCGATCTGTCATCTTTTTATTTCGATATCCGCAAAGACGCGCTGTATTGCGATGGCGATACGGTCCAACGGCGCGCGGCGCGTACGGTGCTTGATATTCTGTTCCATCGGCTGACCACCTGGCTCGCCCCGGTGCTGGTCTTTACGATGGAAGAGGTCTGGCTTGAGCGGTTCCCCGGCGATGACAGCTCGGTTCACCTGCTGGATATTCCCGAGACCCCCGCGGCTTGGAGAAACCCAGAACTGGCGGAAAAATGGGCAATGATCCGCTCTGCACGCCGCGTGGTCACATCGGCTTTGGAAGTGCAACGCTCTGAAAAAGTTATTGGGGCCAGTTTGGAAGCCGCGCCAAGCGTCACCATCAGCGATCCTGCGATGCTGGCGGCACTGCAATCTGTACCCTTTGAAGATATTTGCATAACATCGGCGCTGCAACTGACGGCAGGCCAGATAGAGCAGGGCCAGTTTACCCTTGCAGATCATCCTGGGATTGGCGTTGCCTTTTCCAAAGCAGAGGGTGAAAAGTGCCAGCGTTGCTGGAAAATTCTGCCTGATATCGGGAAAGATCAGCATCTTGGCACCTGCCGGCGCTGCAGCACTGCTCTGAGCGCGGCTTAACGCGCCCCGCCGCGCCGCTTGGCAAAAAAATCGCGCAGCAGCGCGGCGGCTTGCTCTTCTGCAATGCCCGAATAAACCTGAGGTTTGTGATGGCATTGCGCATGGCGGAACACCTGCGGGCCTTGCGCAACACCACCAGATTTGGGATCGCAGGCCCCATAATAAAGCCGGTCTATCCGCGCCGCCGCAATCAAGCCTGCACACATCGGGCAAGGTTCTAGCGACACATAAAGATCACAGCCCGATAAGCGTTCGGATCCCAATGCTTTGCACGCGGAACGAATGGCCAGAACTTCCGCATGCGCAGAGGGGTCCTTTTGCGCGCGCATCTGGTTTCCAGCGCGCGCCAGAACCGCGCCCTGCGGCGAGATTACGACCGCGCCCACCGGAACCTCTCCACGCGCTGCTGCCAAACGCGCTTCCTCTAACGCAATCTCCATAAAACTTTTAAACCGCATAAGCTTTTGATGACCGCTGAATGCCCCTTTCGCAAGCCTTGTTTTTGACGTAAAGCCCCAATAATGGACAGCAAAACCCCTTCAGGCGAACGCATCGCTAAAACCATCGCCCGCGCCGGGCTTGCCAGCCGCCGCGATGCGGAAAAGATGATCCTTGCCGGTCGCGTGCGCGTAAACGGCGCCGTTATTACATCGCCAGCCCTGAACGTGACACAAAAAGACCAGATAAAAGTTGATGGCACCCTGCTGAAAGAGCCCGATCATGCGCGGCTTTGGCTCTATCATAAACCTAGCGGCTTGGTGACAAGTGATCGGGATGAAAAAGGCCGTACAACAATCTATGATGAAATGCCCGAAGATCTGCCCCGCGTGATGAGCGTGGGCCGGCTTGATATAAACTCTGAGGGCCTGTTGCTATTAACCAATGACGGGGCAATCAAGCGCCAGCTGGAACTGCCTGCGACGGGATGGCTGCGCCGCTATCGCGTACGTATCAACGGGCGGCCAAGCGAAGATAGTTTTGCGCCATTGCGTGCAGGCCTGCGCATCGGTGCAGAACGGTTTCAGCCCATGAGCGTCACATTAGACCGCCAGCAGGGTGCGAATGCGTGGTTAACCATTGGTCTACGAGAAGGCAAAAACCGCGAAATTCGGCGCGCGATCGAAGCTATAGGCCTGCAGGTCAACCGATTGATCCGCGTCTCGTTCGGTCCGTTTCAGCTGGGCACTCTGAAATTGGGCGAGGTTGAAGAAGTGCGCCGCAAAATCATGCGCGATCAATTGGGGTTGGCGCCGGTTTCTGACGAAAAGCCAAAGGCAAAAAAGCCCCAGCGCCGGCATAGATAAACGCAGCAGCCCGTTTTTGCGCCAATCAAAATAAATCTTGTCAAATTTATTAAACCCAGCTTAGGCTTGGGGATTATGTTTGTTCTTTTTACAATAGAAAATTTTGGCAACCTGATCGTATTGTTGGTTTTACAGGCCGTGCTTGGCTTTGATAATTTGCTTTATATCTCGATCGAAAGCCAAAGGGCGCCTGTGGCCCATCAAAAAGCCGTGCGGTTTTGGGGCATCATTATCGCCGTGGTGCTCAGGGTGGTTTTGCTTTTTGCAATGATCCATTTGATCGAAGCACTTGGCGCACCCTTCTATATTTTCAGCTGGTCCGGCGTGTTGGAGGGCGGTGTGAATTTTGCCACATGCGTGTTCGTTCTAGGCGGTATATTTTTAATGTACACAGCGGTTAAAGAAATTGGCCACCTTCTTACGATCCAACATCTGGATGCGGATCTCGATAACAAACCGGGGAAATCTGCCGTACAGGTGGGTCTGCTGATCGTTTTGATGAACCTTATTTTCTCATTCGATTCAGTCCTATCCGCCTTGGCGATCACCAAAGTATTTGCGGTTCTGGCAACCGCAATCTTGCTATCTGGGCTGGCGATGTTGGTCTTAGCAGATGGTGTAACCGCCTTTTTGGAGAAAAACCGCATGTACGAGGTTTTAGGCCTGTTTATTCTGCTGATTGTCGGGATTGTACTGCTTGGAGAAAGCGGTCAAGCAGCAGCACATGCGATGCATGATCCCGGCTTGGCGCTGCGCATCTTTGGGTATGAAATTATTCCTATGTCCAAAACAACATTTTATTTCAGCGTCTTGGTATTGATTGTGGTGGAGATCATCCAATCGAGATATAGCCGAAAACTAACAATTGAGCGCAGCCATAACGGCGCTGGAACAGCAAAGCCTAAGCATCACTTATAAGGCGGCCATGCGCGTCAAACGTAACAGGACTAGGCGCAAAAGCGAAATAGCTGCGCTGGAGATATAAGACGTGCCAGATGTGACAGGCCTCACCATGTATATCGCAATGAAACCGCTCTGGAAACGCAGCCTCAAAGGCGCAGTTGCCGCCCTCGCCCTCAGCCTGAGCGGTTGCGCGGAACTTACCAATATCAAACGGGGCGCTGAGGGTGCAGACAATGCGGCTTTTGCCGCGGAAACATCGCGGCAGCTCAGACAACGCTATGACCACCTTGCCACGGGCTTAATAGCAAAGGGGCTGCTTCGAACTGATGGTGGTTCCAAAAGCCCGCGCGCGACACCAGAGGCCCTTACTGAGCTGTTTAACAGTTTGGCATTTTACGATGAATATGAACCAAGCAGCGGTTTTCAACCTGCCCAAGCGAGACCCACGGCGCTTTCAAAATGGCAAAGGCCGGTGAAGATCAATTTGCATTTTGGGCCGTCGCTCAACTCTGAAACCCGCGTAACTGATACGAAATTTCTGTCAGATTATGCCGCGCAACTGTCTAATATCACCCGTCACCCTATTGAACTTACAACCGAGCTTGGAAATTTTCACGTGGTTGTCGTGGATGAGGTGCATCGAATGAACATGGTACAAAACCTACGCAAAAAGGATGTGCTTGTGCCCCCAAATATTCAACAAGTCATCCAACAGATGCCCGCTGACATCCACTGCATGGTGTTAACGCTTTCTGCGCGGCACAGCCCCCATATTCATGAACAAGCGCTTGCGATGATCCGTGCCGAGCATCCGCCCGTGTTAAAGGAAGCCTGTTTTCATGAGGAAATTGCTCAAGGGTTGGGGCTTCACAATGACAACCCGGCAGCGCATCCCTCCATTTTCAATGATGATGATGAATTCGCATTATTAACAGAGCAAGATGCCCTTCTTTTGCGGATTCTCTACGATCCCCGCCTGCCCGCAGGCATTGAATTGCACGAGGCGCAACCGATCCTGAAGCAATTGATAATGGAGCATAATGCGCCAAGCCTTTAATCTTCCCGCGAGACGCTTTGATCTTTTAAACCCCCTTCTGATAATACCATAGGAGAAACAGATGCGCGCAGTGATCCAAAGGGTTCAGACAGCTTCCGTTGCCGTGAAAGGCGATCAGATCGGCACGTGCGATGCGGGTATGCTCATCCTGATTTGTGCAATGGCGGAAGATACGCCCGAGCATGCCGAGAAACTGGCGTCAAAAATCGCCAAATTGCGCATATTTGCAGATATCGAGGGGCGGATGAACAAATCCTTGCTAGACATTGGCGGCAGCGCTTTGGTTATCAGTCAATTCACGCTGGCAGCCGATACAAAGCGCGGCAACAGACCCGGGTTTTCGCGCGCAGCACCACCCGAACTGGGAAAGCAACTTTACGAAATATTCGCAAAAGCCCTTGCTGATCTGGGCCCGCGCGTTGAAACCGGCCGTTTCGGAGCCGATATGCAGGTCAATTTGATCAATGATGGACCAGTGACAATTTGGATCGACACAGAAGGCGATTAAAGCCACTTTAGGGCTGGCCCAGTTTCGCCAGTGCGCCGAAGCGGCGGAATTTATTTTTGCGTATTGCTATATTTTTTCAATTCTGCGCGGGCCACTTGGCGGCGATGCACCGCATCGGGGCCATCGGCAAAGCGCAGTGTGCGAATATGCGTCCACATATGGGCAAGATCAAAATCTTGGCTGATGCCCCCTGCGCCATGCATTTGCATGGCCTCATCCACCACTTTGCCCGCCATCAAGGGCGCGATCACTTTGATTTTTGAAATCCATGGCTGCGCCGCCCGCACCCCGGCCGTATCCATCATATAGGCCGCCTTTAAACAGAGCAGACGCGCCATTTCGATCTCCATACGCGCATTCGCGATGATATCATAATTGGCCCCCAATTCCGTAAGCTGCTTTCCAAAAGCCTCGCGTGACAAACCCCGCCGGCACATCATTTCCAAGGCTTTTTCAGCCTGCCCGATCGCGCGCATACAATGGTGAATCCGCCCTGGCCCCAACCGGCCTTGCGCCACTTCAAACCCGCGCCCTTCGCCAAGAATAATCGCATCTTGTGAAATTCTTACATCGGTGAAGCGCAAATGCATATGACCATGGGGTGCATCATCATTGCCAAAAACCTGCATTGGCCTTAGCACCTCGATTCCAGGCGTTTTCGGATCAAGCGCAAACATCGTATGGCGGCTATGTTTGGCCGCTTCCGGCGCGGTACTGGCCATTAAAATATACAAAGCACAACGCGGATCCCCTGCGCCAGAAATCCACCATTTTTCACCATTTAATATAAAATCATCCCCGTCACGGCGCGCCTCAAAGGCCAATTGCGCCGCGTCAGAAGAGGCAAGCCCAGGTTCGGTCATCACATAGGCGGACCTGATCCGCCCCGCCAACAGATCACCCAGCCAACGATCTTTATGCAGCTGCGTACCGTAGCGCTCTAAAACTTCCATATTGCCGGTATCGGGGGCAGAGCAATTGAACACTTCGGCGGCCAAAGGCACTTTGCCCATTTCTTCAGCCAAATAGGCATATTCAACCGTGCTCAAACCGTAGCCGCGATCGCTGCCAGTCAACCAGAAATTCCATAAATTGCGCTTGCGCGCCAAAGCTTTTAATCCGTCGATAATTTCTAATTGCCGATCCGTCATGGCGAATCTGTTGCCCGACGGGTGCTTGCCCACTTCAGCATGATATTCGCGATCAAGCGGCGCAATATCATGTTCAATCATCTCGCGCACCGCGCTCAGCAGCGTTGCAACCCGTTCGGTTATACCTAAATCCATACTAATCCTCTATGTTTCGCGGGGTAATTCAAAGGCTGCAAATTGCTGACGCAGGGTGAGCTTTGACACTTTACCGGTAGCTGTCAGGGGCAGTTGTTCGACAAATTCGATTGCATCGGGCAATTGCCAGCGCGCCACATAGGTCAAGAGCAGATTATCTATCTCGGCCTTTGTCACCTTATAGGACCCGCGAGGCACCACAACCAAAAGCGGCCGCTCATCCCATTTGGGATGGGGCACAGCAATCACGGCACAATTTGCCACCTCCGGATGGCCCATCACAATATTTTCAAGATCGATCGAACTGATCCATTCGCCTCCCGATTTGATCAAGTCTTTCGCCCGATCCTGAATGATTAAAAACCCCTCTGGATCAATTGAAGCGACATCTCCGGTGCCAAACCAGCCGGCGCTGTCAAAGGCCGCATCGGTGGCCGCAGGATCTTCAAAATAACTAGAAATGATACCATGTCCGCGCACATAAAGATCGCCCGCAGCAACACCGTCATGCGGTAAAGCCTGCCCCGCCTCATCGACGATTTTTAAATCAACACCGAACGCACGCCGCCCCTGTCGGGCCTGCAGGTCAAGCCGCTGATCCTGCGTTAGTTCGCGATGGTGATGTTGCGATAAAAGACCATGCGTGCCCACGGGGCTCATTTCTGTCATCCCCCAGGCATGCACCACCGTCACACCCGATGTTTCGAAAGCTTCGATCATTGAGCGCGGCGCCGCAGAGCCGCCTACGATCAAATTGTCAAACCCTTTTGGATTGCGCCCTCGCGCTGCAATTTCACCTTGCAGACCCAACCACACGGTTGGAACCCCCCAAGCGGAAGACACTGCCTCACGCTCCATCAAATCGAATAAAGAGGCCCCATCCAGAGCTGGCCCGGGAAAAATTAATGAGCTTCCCGTCATCGGCGCCGTGTAAGGCAGACCCCATGCATTCACGTGGAACAAAGGCACGACCGGCAGAATACGCGCGCCCTCTTTAAGGCTGTTTGGGATAGAAATGGCGGTGGAATACGCGTGCAGCAGCGTTGAACGATGCGAAAACAAAGCGCCTTTCGGGTTCCCCGTGGTGCCCGAAGTGTAACACAGGCCCGATGCCGTGTTTTCTGGCAGTTCTGGCCAATCATACAGCGCGGGGTGCCCCTCCAACAAATCTTCATAAGATAAAAAATCTAAGCTTGACTGGGGCATATGCTCGGGCCCGGTCATCACCACAAATTTGAGTGATTTGGGCAATTTATCCGCCAGCGCCTGCACCAGAGGCACGAAACTGGTGTCGATAAACAAAATCTCATCGCCCGCATGGCCAATGATATAGAGCATTTGCTCAGCACTAAGGCGCGGATTGATGGTGTGGCAGACCGCACCAATCCCAGATATCGCATAATATAATTCAAAATGCCGATAGCCATTCCAAGCTAAAGTGGCAATTCTTGCGCCCGGTGCGACGCCAAGCTTTTTTAAAGCATGCGCCAATTGTCCAACGCGGCGTAAACTGTCAGCGTAAGTTTGGCGATGTATATCACCTTCGGTGCGCACCGAAACCATCTCGGCGCGTGGATGCGCCTCTGCCGCAAATTTTAAAATTTCGATAATCGACAACGGTCGATGCATCATTTGGCCCAGCATTCACCACCCCCCCCCTGCAGCGTCTGCTTGCCATATGAAAAGGAAACCGCACGGTTTGCAACCCACCTTCTTGCCGCGCCCCAAGCAGAGCTGAACGGGTTATCCATCTTCTTGAATATCCAAAGCCAAGGGCGCCGGAGCCTGCGCGTGAAGATCATCGATCTGAAGCGGGGTTGAAGGTTTGGACAAACGGTTGCGCACCACCCAGATCAGCCGCTGCTCGGCCCGGGTGATCGCCACATAGGCAAGGCGCTTCCAAAGCGGTTGATTGGCCTCGACTCGCCCCATACGCGCAGCCATTTCCAGATCTGGTGCAAAAACCTGCACCGTTTCCCATTGGCTGCCCTGCGCTTTATGGATGGTCACGGCCGCGCCATGTAAAAAAGCGGCGCCCATATTGGCCGCAAACGGAATAAACGGTTCTTCTTCACCGGGTTTTTCAATTTTGATGATAGAAGCCGCTGAAACTTTTGGGTCTTCCGCCCCGATCACGTGCAATTTTGAAAAGCCGGCGCGCCGCCCAGGCCCCAAATAGACAACTTGCGCGCCTTTGATCAGGCCCCGCGCCTCCAAATCAAGGCGCTTCTTGCGATGTTTCAACGGCAATTCAATGCCATCGCAAATCAGTGGTTCACCCTCAAGCAGCTCGGTTTCGGGTGCATCATAAACCCTTCGAAAGGCCGAAATAAGCCGAATTCGGGTGGCATTGCGCCAAACCAAAACCGGGCTGCGGGCCATCAGATCAACATCGACGCGCTGGCCCAAAACAACCCGCTCATCGCGCGCGGCATAATGCGATATCATCGCTTCAAAATCAGAAAATCCAAGCGCAGGATCACCGAGCGCATGGGCCAAATCCAAGATCGGATTATCCGCATCTTGGCGATGAACGCGTTGCAGCGTGATCTGCTTTTCTGGGTCTAATTTTTCAAATACCATTTGGCCCGATTGGTTTACCGGGGCCAATTGCGCCGGATCTCCGAATAGAACCAATATTGGAAAAATTTGCTGTAAATCCTCAAATTGTCGATCATCCAACATTGAGGCTTCATCGATAAAGCCGATATCCAACGGATCTTCGCGGCGCTTCCAGCCGGTAATGAAATCCGAACCACGCAAGCCAGCCGCAGCCAGCGCCCCCGGAATAGATTTATTGTTTTGGTAAAACTCAAAAGCACGCGCCAGGGCCGCCTCGCTTAAATCTTCAATCTGTGGTTTTTCAGATTGACCGGCCAGCCAGTCCGCAATTTTTTCATATTCCGGATCATAAACCGGCGTATAAAGAATGCGGTGGATGGTGGTGGCCGGCACACCTTTCATACGCAGCACGCTGGCGGCTTTATTCGTGGGTGCCAAAATCGCCAAACTGCGCTTGGTGCGATTGCGCCGCGGTTCATAATCCCCCGACACGACCTCAACACCGATGCTGCGCATCGCGTGATAAAGTTCCGACAGCAATAAGGTTTTCCCCGAACCCGCCTTACCGATCAAAGCGGTAACGCGGGCATCGCGCTCGCGCCCCGATACCAAAAGGTTGTTTTCAAGATCTACGCCAGCGGCGCGCAGCAGCGCCGCCACATGATCATAGGCCTCTGCCTGATCTAAAGAAAGTTCAACCTGCCGCATCTGCATAAGCTCAGTTTACCGGCCATGCCACCAAAGCGCCAGTGAGAAGCCACTTTCGCTACGGCACAGGCACCACGCGCTTGCTTGCCCCAAAAGCCAAGTCAAACCAACGGCTTGAATGTTCCGGCAAAACCTTCGCGCGGCGGGCAACCGCCTGGCGTTGCAAGGGGGAAAAACTCCATAATCCCAACCCGATATATGTTTTCCCGGCGCCCTGCTCGGCTAAAATCTCAGGGGTTGCCCCGATACGCCGATAGATGCGCCGCATCGTATGATCAAAGACCGCCACGGATTGCTCAACTCCAAACCCAAGCATGACCTCACCCGCCGCCAGCATCAATTTTGACGCGCTATGCTTGAACGCTTTCGGAGCCAGACAGAACCGCGTAGATTCCCAGATCAACGGGCTGCTCAGGCTGCTGCCTCCCAGCAAAAAACAGAACTTCTCATTAATCATACAGCGCCCCGTGGTGGGCAGCAGCCGCAAAGAGCCCTCATGCCGGCCAAGGTTGTTTTCCAAAACCACATAAAGCGGATTAAGCGCGTCATACTCATCGCGCTCAAAGCCATTTTCATCCACATCCACCCTCCATTTAAGGCGGGTTCTAAACTGGGAGGCACGATCACGAAACATGGTGTCGCGCAAAAGCGGGTGATCAGATAGCTGATCGCCATAAAGATATCTAAGCAAATATATAATCCCCTGATTGCCTTAAAAAGACTAGGATCAGAGCATTAAACTTAGCTTAGACATGCGCGCGCAGCGCAGGCGAGCTAGAGCAAAATCAACCCGCGGCTGACCGCCAAAGAAACCGCATGCGTGGTATTGGCAGCGCCCAATTTATAGCGCGCACTTTCAATATATACGCGCAATGTATTTTCCGAAATGCATAATGTATGCGCAACTTGCGCCCGACTATACCCAAGCGCCAGAAATGTCAGCGTTTCATTTTCGCGCGGGGAAAGCGCGGGGCTGGGATCTGCGATACCTTCGGCTTCGATATCTAAAATTTTTTTATTAAAATAATGCGCGATTAAAATAAGATCGCGCCGAGCTATTTCGATAAAGCCCGCCCATGCCTCATCCGAAGCGTTATGACTGATCGTAAACAAAGCGTATTGGCCTTTTGGCCCACGGATCGGAATAGACAGCCCCTGACGTCCCACCCCATGATCTAACGCGTCGGCCTGAAACGCCCGCGCCGCTTTGCTTGACCAATCAAGATCTTTCCAATCAACGGGGTGAAACCGCTGAAAGCACCCCAAAATCACCGGATCGATACGAATATAGGATTGCTGGATATAACGGCTGACCCAAGCGCCCGAATACGTGCCCACCCCCAGCCGTCCACATTTCGAATTCACCCAATGATACACCATATGATCAACAGAAAATACATCGCGAAATTCTTCAATAACGGATTGAACATCAGCCAGCTGGCTGGCGTTCTCGAGGCGGCCCAGCGTGGGTTCGAAGGTCGTGATCTTTGTGTAACGCGTCACTGCGCAGCCCCTCGGTTTTTGCCGCAATTTCCAGTGCGGCCATTAATTGCGCATTGTCTAATTGCAAAGCCAGCCCCTCTAGGCCGTTCTTCTCGGCGAAAGTACGAAGATCTGAAAGGACATCAATAATCCAATTATGCGTCATAGCGATTCTCACGAAAAATGGTTAACAGAGTGTTAAGTCTAGGATAGCAAAGCGTCTGATTTAACGAAATTCGCGTTTTCCAATTCCCCAAAAATAGTGAGGGGATTCACAATAACCCACTGAAAAGCATAGAAAGGACTTAAAAGACTGCGCCCCCCCTGACAGAAGCGCTTCGTGGCAACCTGCCCGAGGCGTCCTTTTTGAGCCTATAAAATCGCATCCTCAAACGTGCGCAAACCTGCCCGTGGCGCTTGTACCAAAACCGCCATATTTCCCGGCTTATGCTCATTGCGGCGCATTTTAATATGCGCGGCGGGAATCTCATTCCAACCAAAGACTTCGGACATGCAAGGATCTAACCGCCGCTCGATCATCAGCTTATTGGCCGCTGAGGCTTGCTGCAAATGCGCAAAATGGCTGCCTTGCACGCGCTTCTGGTTCATCCAAAGATAACGTGCATCTAGCGTCAGATTATACCCTGTGGTGCCCGCACAGATCACCACCATCCCACCTTTTTTACACACGAAGGTCGAAACGGGGAAGGTGCTTTCACCAGGGTGTTCGAACACGATATCCACATTCACGCCCTTGCCCGTAATCTCCCAAATGGCTTTGCCAAACTTGCGCACCTCGGCGAACCAGGTTTTATATGCGTCAGAATTCACAACCGGCAATTGTCCCCAACACTTAAAATCTTTGCGATTGATAACGCCTTTCGCGCCCAAGCTCAGCACAAAGTCGCGTTTATCTTCATCCGAAATCACGGCAATCGCATTCCCGCCAGCCGTATTGATCAGTTGGATTGCATAAGAGCCCAAACCCCCAGACGCGCCCCAAACCAACACGTTTTGCCCCGGCTTTAGGTCATGTGGGTGGTGCCCGAATAGCATCCGATAGGCGGTCGCCAATGTCAACGTGTAACAGGCACTTTCTTCCCATGTCAGATGCTTGGGGCGCGGCATCAATTGCTGTGATTGTACCGCCGTGAATTGTGCAAAAGATCCATCCGGTGTCTCATAACCCCAAATCCGCTGACTGGCAGAATACATCGGGTCGCCACCATTACATTCTTCATCATCTCCATCATCCTGATTGCAATGGATCACCACCTCATCCCCGACGCGCCATCTTGTGACCTTTTCGCCGACGGCCCAAACGATCCCAGAGGCATCAGAGCCAGCGATATGATAAGGGGCTTTATGCACATCAAACGGGCTTATTGGAATGCCCAAACCAGCCCAAACTCCGTTATAGTTCACCCCGGCAGCCATTACCAAAACCAGCACGTCATGACTGCCCAACGAAGGGACATCCACAACTTCCAATTGGAACGAGCGATCCGGTTCGCCATGCCGCTCGCGGCGAATGGCCCAGGCATGCATAGATTTTGGAACAAACCCCAATGGCGGCATTTCTCCGACATCGTATAAATCTTTTTCTTTGGCCTCATAGCGTGCCGAATCAGGCTTTACATCAAGCGCCATTACTCTCTCCTATGCCCTGTCGCGCCGCAGCGCAGAAATTTTTGCCTTAGCCACCGTTATCGTCCAAGAGGTAACTTTGCAACCTTATTTAATATATTTTTGAAATATAATTACATTTAAATGTAAAAATAATGCAGAATAAACCCAGATGAAATTTAAATTGGCGTAGCACGCGCTGCCATAGCCAAATCGCGGGGCAAGAAACCTATTTAAAATAATTCCAATTAAATATTCGCTAAGATCCATAAAAGATCATAACAGCCAATAAAACATTTGATTTATAAGGTTCGTCTTCGTCTACAAAGCCCAGATCAAGAAGCAGATGGAAATTTCAGCCTGCCGCAGCGCAGCGAATTGACATTGGTATATTATTTCATATAAAAACAAAAAATAGTAATAATATTATATCGCAAAGGTTGCGTAAATGAGCCCATCACCAAAAGATCGTCCATGGTTGATCAGAACATATGCGGGCCATTCAACGGCGCGCGACTCAAATGCGCTTTACCGATCAAATTTGCAAAAAGGCCAGACAGGATTGTCGGTAGCCTTCGATTTACCCACTCAGACAGGCTATGACAGCGATCATCTATTGGCGCAGGGGGAAGTTGGAAAAGTCGGGGTGCCAATTTGCCATCTTGGCGATATGCGCAGCCTGTTTGAGCAGATCCCCCTCGACCAGATGAACACCTCAATGACGATCAATGCTACAGCCCCTTGGCTGCTGGCGTTATATATCGCGGTTGCTGAGGAGCAGGGCGCCAATATAAGAGCGCTGCAAGGCACCGTGCAAAATGATATTATCAAGGAATATTTGTCACGAGGCACCTATATTTGCCCCCCGCAACCCTCGCTCAAATTGATCGGCGATGTGGCAGAATATTGCTATGAGCAGTTGCCAAAGTGGAACCCGATGAACGTGTGCTCTTATCATTTACAAGAAGCCGGAGCGACACCAGAACAAGAACTTGCCTTTGCTTTGGCAACCGCAACCGCGGTATTGGATGAGTTGCAAGCACGCGTGCCAGCGCATGATTTTCCCAAACTCGTCGGTCGTATCTCGTTTTTTGTGAATGCAGGCATTCGCTTCGTCACAGAAATGTGTAAGATGCGCGCTTTTGTGGAGTTGTGGGATGAAATTTGCCAATCCCGCTATGGCGTTGAAAATCCAAAATACCGACGGTTCAGATATGGGGTGCAAGTTAATTCACTGGGGCTTACCGAACAGCAACCGGAAAACAATGTCTATCGTATTCTGATCGAAATGCTGGCGGTCACATTATCAAAAAATGCCCGCGCGCGCGCCGTGCAATTGCCAGCTTGGAATGAAGCTTTGGGCCTACCGCGCCCCTGGGATCAACAATGGTCGATGCGGATGCAGCAGATCATGGCCTTTGAGACGGATCTGCTGGAATATGAAGACCTGTTCGACGGCAACCCCACCATCGAGGCCAAGGTTGCGCGTTTGAAAGACGAAGCGCGCCATGAGCTGGCATCGCTTGATGCGCTGGGCGGCGCAATCGAAGCGATCGGCTACATGAAATCGCGCCTCGTGGAAAGCAACACGCAAAGGCTGAACAAGATCGCTTCGAAAGAAACCACCGTGGTTGGGGTCAATAAATTCACCACGGGAGAGCCTTCGCCGCTTACCGCCGGAGATGGTGGCATAATGACGGTTGATCCCGCCGTTGAGCAAGATCAGGTGGACCGGTTGAACGCTTGGCGCAGCGCCCGCGATGACGCATCCGTTGCAACCGCGCTGCGCAGCTTACGCGCGGCGGCGCGGGCAGGTGAGAACATCATGCCCGCTTCTATCGTTGCGGCCAAAGCCGGCGTAACAACCGGCGAATGGGCGGCGCAAATGCGGCTTATCTATGGCGAATACAGAGGGCCAACCGGCGTGGCGCATGGCGTGTCCAACCAAAGCGAAGGGCTGGATGAAATTCGCGATGCGGTCGATCTTGTAAGTCAGAAGCTGGGGCGCCGCTTGGGCTTTTTGATGGGCAAACCCGGGCTTGACGGCCATTCGAACGGGGCCGAGCAAATCGCCGCCCGCGCACGCGATTGCGGAATGAAGATTGCTTATGATGGCATCCGCTTAACCCCCGAACAACTGATTGCCTCTGTTCAAGAGCACCAGCCCCATGTGATCGGCCTGTCAATCTTATCGGGCAGCCATATTCCTTTGGTAGAAGATATGATGAAACGCCTGCAACTGGCCCAACTTGATAATATTCCCGTGGTGGTTGGCGGCATTATCCCACAAGAGGATATGATCCGTCTGACAGCGATGGGCGTTGCAAAAATATACACCCCGAAAGATTTCGAACTGAACACCATTATGATGGATATCGTCAGTCTTGCAGATCCAACCGATTTAGCCGCAGAGTAACGCGGCCGCAGGCCCCAAAAAATCACAACCTCCGAAGAACAAGGCTGGCCTTGTCTGGCAGGCTTCGTTAGATTTTCGCCAAGAGCAAATAAAGGAACACGCGGTGATCACAACGCGCAGCTTACGGCCCAACGACTATCACGCCTGGCAGGCGCTTTGGCGGGGGTATCTGGCATTTTATGAAACCGAGCTGGCGGAAAACGTATATCGCACCACCTTTGAGCGCCTCTGTTCAAACGATATCACAACGCAAAACGCAATCGTGGCCGAACTGGGCGGTGAAATGGTGGGCTTGGTGCATTATATTTTTCATCCGCATAATTGGCGGGTCGAAGATGTGGTATATCTGCAAGATTTATTCACCGCACCGCAGCAACGCGGCAAAGGGGTTGCCAAAGCTTTAATCAACGCCGTGTATCACGCCAGCGATCAGGCCGGGTGCCCAAGCGTCTATTGGATGACGCAAGAATTCAATCACCAAGCCCGCCATCTATATGATCAGGTCGGCCAGCTTACCCCTTTCATAAAATATACACGATAGAGGCTTTTCATGACAATCCATATCGGTGCCACCCCAGATCAAATCGCAGAAACCGTGCTTTTGCCCGGCGATCCCTATCGCGCGAAATGGGCGGCGGAAACCTTCCTATCTGACGTCGCGCTTGTGAACGAAGTGCGCGGCATGCTGGGATTTACCGGGTTTTATAAAGACCAAAGGGTGACCATCCAAGGATCGGGTATGGGCATGCCATCTTTATCCATCTACGCCAATGAGCTGATCAAAGACTATGGGGCCAAAACCCTCATCCGAATTGGATCCTGTGGCGGCATGCAACCACATGTTGGGATACGCGATATCATTCTGGCAATGACCGCCAGCAGCATTTCCACCCCGTCTCTTGGCATTTTTAAAGAATTCAACTTTGCCCCTTGCGCCGATTATGCTTTGTTAGAGGCGGCAGCCCGCGCCGCGCAAGCCAAAGCCATCGCAACCCATATTGGCGGTATCTACTCGTCAGATGTGTTTTACGATGAGCGTCCCGACCTAAACCAAGAAATGACCCGCCATGGCATCTTGGGTGTCGAAATGGAGGCGGCCGAATTATACAATCTTGCCGCGCGATATGGCGTTCGGGCTCTGGCCGTTTTGACCGTTTCAGATCATTTGCAAACCGGCGAGGCGCTGCCGGCGGATCAGCGCGAAAAAAGCTTTGGAGATATGGTGGAAATCGCGCTGCATGCAGCTTTTGACGTATAACAAGGCCCAGCAAAGCCGGGCACGGCGCGCGCCTTTGCCGCTCTCACAGGTTTTGCTTGGGCTCGCGCCCGCGTGATTACACCCCGTGGCCGCGATCATAGCTCGACAGTGCACAGCCCTGCCAATCCGCCAGGGCATCCGGGGGCGCGCTAAAGATCTCGACCTTTAGCGGATGACATATCGCGGTATCACTGGAATGTTCCGAGGAACAATCCCCCCCAGGGCAGGCGCTTAGCGCCCCCAAAAGATCAATTTCCGCAAAAAACTCAAGATAATCACCCGGGCGCACAGGGCTGGCTTTCATGAAATACTGCCCCGTATCGCGGGTAAACCCCGTGCACATAAACACGTTCAAAACATCATGCACCATCTCTTCCACCTCGCGCACGGGCCGTGCCAGCCTGCCCGCCAAAGCCCGGGTTAAGTTGGAATGACAGCAGTGGTGATAGGCCTCACCGCCCGAAAGCAAACCATGCGTGTACGGATCACAGCGGGTTCCAATCACGTCATGCACCGAGCCCCCATATGCATCGATTCCATACCATGCAAGCGTATCTTCAAATACCGTTGCCATCGGCCTCAAATAGGGAAAGCATGACCACATCCGCTCTTCCTGCGTGAGATGCGTGCCATGCAGAGCGCGGGTTTTCCCAGAATAAAACCGTTCATGCAGATTTTGGGCGTTCCACAAATTCAGATCACCAACCTGCGCGCCTTCGATAGAAGAAATGCGAAAAAACGAGCCCGCCGGCGCATCAAAACAGCTGGCATCGCGCGGTGCAATAATCACTTCATCGGATTTTACGGCGAACTGGCGCAATGTCTTCAAAGCCGCCATATCGGGCTTGGGTAAGCTTTCAACCGGATAACAAATCACGGGCTTTATAGCTTGGCGCGCAGCGCCATCTTCAGGCATTTCCAACATGTGACCACCCTTATACAAAATGACCCTGTAAACAGGCCGCTCTGTGCGCGCTAGACTGTCCGCTCAACCATCATCTTTTTAATTTCTGAGATCGCCTTAGCCGGGTTAAGCCCTTTGGGGCAGGTTTTGGCACAATTCATGATCGTATGACAGCGATAGAGCTTAAACGGATCTTCCAATTCATCCAACCGCTCGCCTGTAGCTTCATCGCGCGAATCAATGATCCAGCGATAGGCGTGCAGCAAGGCAGCTGGCCCCAAATAGCGATCGCCATTCCACCAGTAAGACGGGCAGGAGGTTGAGCAAGAGGCGCACATCACGCATTCATACAGCCCATCCAGTTTTTTGCGATCTTCGATCGATTGCTTCCACTCTTTCGCCGGACGGTTGGTTTTGGTTTCCAGCCAAGGCATGATGCTGGCATGCTGGGCATAAAAATGCGTTAGATCAGGGATCAAATCGCGAATAACGGGCATATGCGGCAAGGGATAGATCTTCACATCGCCCTTGATGTCATCCATGCCATAAATACAAGCCAGCGTGTTAATGCCATCGATATTCATCGCACAAGAGCCACAAATACCTTCCCGGCACGAGCGGCGAAAGGTCAAGGTGGGATCAATTTCGTTTTTGATTTTGATCAGCGCGTCCAAGACCATCGGGCCGCATCTATCCATATCCACGAAATAAGTATCAACGCTGGGGTTTTCTCCATCATCTGGCGACCACCGATAGATGGAAAACTTGCGGATATTGGTTGCACCTGCTGGTTTTGGCCAGGTTTTTCCAGTGCGGATCCGTGAATTCTTAGGAAGCGTTAGCTGAACCATATTGCCCTCATCTGGTCTTTATATCCCGTCTTTATTTCCACAGCCGCACTCAAAATGTACGCACTTTAGGCGCGATTCTCTCAAGCGATATGCCACCCTGATCTTCATCCGTGAGGCGATCCAACACGACCGGCCGATAGCTCAGATCGCATTTGGCGCCGTCAATCACCGCCAATGTATGCACCCGCCAAGCCGCATCATCTCGATCAGCAAAATCTTCATGGGCATGCGCGCCGCGGCTTTCTTTACGCGCCTCGGCGCCGGCGATGGTGGCCAAAGCGTTGGGCATTAGATTGCCCAATTCAAGCGTTTCCATAAGATCGCTATTCCACACGAGGCTGGTATCAGTCACTTTGATATCATCCATTTTTGCGGCGATTTCGGTCATTTTGCTGAGGCCGGCTGCCAATGTGTCCGAGGCGCGGAATACGGCCGCATCGGATTGCATGGTCTTTTGCATCTCAAGGCGCAGCTCAGCGGTTGGCACCGCGCCATTGGCATGACGTAACCCATCGAAACGGTCAAAGGCCTTATCAATTTCAGCAGCGTTCAAACTGGGGATCTGTGCGGCCCGATCGACAACCTGACCAGCCCGGATCGCGGCTGCGCGCCCAAACACGACTAGATCGATCAAAGAGTTTGAGCCAAGGCGGTTTGCGCCATGCACCGATGCGCAGCCTGCTTCACCCACAGCCATGAGCCCGGGCACCACTGCGTTTGGATTATCCGCCGTTGGGTTTAGAACTTCTCCCCAATAGTTGGTCGGAATTCCGCCCATATTATAGTGCACGGTGGGCAGAACAGGAATTGCTTCCTTGGTCACGTCAACACCGGCAAAAATCCGCGCGCTTTCCGAAATTCCGGGCAGGCGTTCGGCCAAAGCCTCGGGGGGTAAATGGCTCAAATTAAGGTGGATATGATCACCCTCTGCGCCAACGCCGCGCCCCTCACGGATTTCCATCGTCATACAGCGGCTGACGTAATCGCGCGGCGCAAGATCTTTATAATGGGGTGCATAGCGCTCCATAAAACGCTCGCCCTCTGAATTGGTCAAATAGCCCCCTTCGCCGCGCGCGCCCTCGGTGATCAAGCACCCGGATCCATAAATGCCCGTCGGATGGAATTGTACGAATTCCATATCCTGCAGCGGCAAACCAGCCCGCGCCACCATGCCGCCACCATCCCCGGTACAGGTATGCGCAGAGGTTGCACTGAAATAAGCCCGCCCATAGCCACCCGTGGCCAAGACGACCATTTTAGCGTTGAAAACGTGCATCGTGCCATCATCTAGCTTCCAGCAGACAACACCGGTGCACACCCCATCTTCAGACATAACCAAATCGATGGCAAAATATTCGATATAAAATTCAGCGTTATTCTTCAGCGATTGGCCATATAACGTGTGCAAAATCGCGTGGCCCGTTCGATCGGCTGCGGCGCAGGTACGCTGTACGGGAGGGCCTTCGCCAAACTCAGTAGTATGCCCGCCAAATGGCCGCTGATAAATTTTACCTTCTTTGGTGCGCGAAAATGGCACGCCATAATGCTCAAGCTCATAAACAGCTTTCGGCGCTTCGCGCGCCAGATATTCCATCGCGTCCGTATCACCAAGCCAATCGGATCCCTTGACGGTATCATACATGTGCCATTGCCAATGATCTGGACCCATATTTGAAAGCGAGGCCGCGATCCCGCCTTGCGCCGCAACCGTGTGAGAGCGGGTTGGAAACACTTTGGTGACGCAGGCGGTGCGCAACCCCTGCTCTGCCATGCCCAAAGTTGCCCGCAAGCCAGCGCCACCAGCGCCGACAACAACAACATCATATTCATGGGTTTCAAACGTATATTCTGACATTGCTTTCGCCCTTTAAAGTGCCATCTTCGCGATCGCAAAAAGCCCTGTTGCCATCAAGGCATAGGACATACAAATCACCGCGATGATCCAGATCTTCTGTGCAGTCCCATGGACATAATCTTCAATTAAAACCTGCGCGCCCGACTTAAAATGCTCAAGACCAACGATCAGCGTCAGCGCCACAATCAAGGCAGGCCCGGGCCGGGTAAAATGCGCGATCACATCTTGATGGCTTTCACCGATAACGCGCCCAAGCGTATAGACGAATAAGGGCACCAGCACCAAAAGCGCTGCAGAGCTCACTTTCATAGCCCAAAAATGCGCGGTGCCAGTTTTGGCGCTGCCCAGGCCCGTAGCACGTTTGCGATCCGTTAAATAACGCATGTCTGTCCCTTGCCTCTATAAGACCATAACGGTGATGACGCTCAGCAGCAGCGAACCTATGATAACACCCCAGCCAAGTTTTTCGGCTGTCGGCACGTCCAAACCAATAGCGTTGTCCCAAATCAGATGCCGCAAACCGGCCAAGCTATGATACCACAGCGCCCAGATCGATCCCAATAGGATTAGCTTTCCAAACCACGAGGTTACAAACCCGTTGACCAGGTCAAAATAGGCTGGCGAAGTTGCCGCCGCCAATAACCACCAAATCACCAGAATAGTGCCCAGCAATAATGCGTTGCCCGTGATCCGTGTCAAGATTGACGTAATCGAGGTCAGCTGCGGGCGATAGATTGATAAATGCGGTGACAAAGGGCGATTGCCCCGGTTTACATCAGCCATTAAAATTCCCTTACGATCTTTTTAAAGCGAAGCCTCCACAGCCATTCGCCGATACGATAGGATTCTTTTATCTTGATTTGAAGGTAATAACAGCCCCAGAAACGATATTCTTTCCTGTCTCTTGACGAAATGCAATGTTGTGATCACAGAGTTTTTATTTGTGATCACATGTTTTCAAATTGCCGGCTTAAATAGGTTTCAAATTCTGCGCAAAGCGTCACCGAACCGGTTGCTGGATCGTAAAATGCATTAGCCTCCTCGCAAGTTTCTATCAACAATGCAAAATCAAAAGGAAAGCCCAATTGCCCATTTAAAAAAGCGATTTCTTCGGCCACCACTTGGCCAATCAAGCTTTCAACAGGGCCCTCAAATATTATTTTTCCTTTCAGGGCCAACATCTGATCCAGCACTCCTCCCCAACTTAGAATCGCCTGATCATATTCCTCGGGGCAGCTATCAGCGCGTTCTTCTGGCAACCCAAGATCCTCGGCAAAAAAGATCCGATCGGCTGGGTTGGCTCCATAGAACAAACAAATCAGATTATAAAACCGTTGTTCGTCAAGCCCATGCACCCCCCAAAACGCCAATTCTTCCGCCTGTTCTGCATCTGCTAAAAAACTGAGCGCGGCATCATAAGCAATATCTTGGGCCGGCTCTTCGTCATAAACTTGATCGATCATTAAAATGGATAAAACATCCGCTGCGTCTTCTTCTTGGCCAAAAATCGGCACCGACATCTTATCGATAATTGCATGCCCCAATTCATGATAAAAAATGGACACAATGTTAGAGGATAAATAGGCGTCTCGCGCGTCGATCTTCTCCGCGTTTGACTGGCCAAAAGCAGGGAGCAACCCGCCCGCAAAAAGCACCATTAAAGCCAATAATCTGATCCGCATCACCTCTCCTCTGGTTACGAGGGTATCAAGGCCCAATAATCCAAATCAAGAAGAATATGAGGAAGGTAGCGTTGGTCTTCCCCGCGCAGCGGCCCCGGTCCCGCTTGGTTTTTTTGCGCCACCAATCGCAAACGCATGGCACCAATACCTGGCACGCGGGTTTGCGCTATGTCCAGCACTTCAGACCAAGCCGAAATGGTATCGCCTGCAAAACAAGGGTTGGCATGCGCGCCGCTATTCAAAGCGACAATCATTTGCGCATTGGCCAGGCCATTAAAGGATAAAGCCCGCGCCAAAGAAATTACATGCCCGCCATAAATCAGGCGCTTGCCATCGGCGCGGCTGGTCACATCAAAATGCACTTTGGCAGTGTTTTGCCACAGCCGCGTTGCCATCATATGCTCGGCTTCTTCGATGGTGATTGCGTCAACATGATCAATCACTTCGCCGCGCTCATACGCAGACAAATGATATGGCTCTCCGGCAAGATCAAACGCATAATTGGAAAAATCCAGCCCCTCTGGAACGCAGAGATCTGCCGGATCTACCGCCCCGGCCAATTCGGGCAGAACAGCCTGTGGCGCTGGCGAGCTGATCTGTCTTTTGCGCAGCATTGCCCAGCGCACAAATTCAAGAACGCTGTCGCCGTGCTGGTTTACCCCGCGCGTGCGCAGATAGACGATGCCGGTTTTTCCATTAGTGTTTTCTTTCAACCCGATGACTTCTGACACCGCCCGCACCGTATCACCCGTGAAGATTGGGGCCAGCCACCGCCCTTCTGCATAACCCAAATTAGCCACGGCATTGAGTGAAATATCCGGTACAGTTTTGCCGAACACCATATGAAACGCGGCCCAATCGTCTATAGGGGCGCGCGGCAAACCGCAATTTCGGGCGAATTCATCCGACGAATTCAATGCATGGCGCGCAGGATAAAGCGCATGATAAAGCGCACGCTCTCCCTCGGTAAGGGTGCGAGGAACAGCGTGCGCGATCACTTCGCCAAGTGAATAATCTTCAAAAAAACGCCCAATATTCGACTTGCTCATTCATTGTTCTCCGAGCGCTCGGTCTGGATCATAGGCATTTAAGCTGTCTTTTATCACTGCCTGCGCGCAGCGCATTTTCTGGCTGTCTGGATCAAAAACATACTGTGCCTCGCCATAAAGCCGCCATCCATTTGAAAGAGCCAAAGTGACTTTATGGCAGAACGCAGATCCGTCTTCACCGGTCAGCAATCGATATAATTGGGTCATGCGCCCCGAGCCCCAAAGGGCGATACGCCCAGCCACAAATGCAAACCCACCATCACGGCAAAGGTCACCACGGTCACCGCTAAAAATTTCCAATCGCGCTTATCTTCGCCGGGCTCGGGCCGCTGCCACTCTTCTGCACGGTTGATCTTAACCACCGTCCAAACAGCCCAGCCCAACATACCGCCAAATAGAATGATAGACGCCAAGTCACCATTTACCAACAAATGCGCCGCGGCCCACATTTTCACTGAGGTCAACATTGGATGGCGCATCCGGCCACGCATCCGACCTTTGGTATGCGCCATCGCAAACACAGCCACGGCGACCACCATGATCAAATTGTTGACATGAATTAAAAATTCAGGAGGTGACCAAATCTCGATAAAAGCCGCTTGCCGATAACCGATAATCATCAACACCAATCCAAGCGCAATTCCGATTGCAACCGGAGCTTTTCCTTTTTCGCCCAATGCGCTACGCCGTTCTGGGGCAAGACGCTTAAAACCATGCGCAGCGAACCACAGCGCAACACCCGCTATCAATAAAACCATTTTTTACTCCGTCTGCATTGCAGCAATCGCCTGCGCCATTGCCAAGGTTTTCCGCGCGGTTTCGATATGCAGGTTCTCGATGATCGTTCCATCAAGCACAGCAACACCCTGTCCAGCGGCTTCTGCTTCTTCAAAAGCAGATATTTGGCGCTGTGCCAATTCAATTTCATCCGCTGAAGGCGCGAAACAGCGATTTGCAGCGCTTAACTGCGCCGGATGAATAAGCGTTTTGCCATCAAAGCCCAAAGCGCGGCCCTGCCTGCATTGCGCGATCAACCCTTCTTCATCGTGAAACTGATTATACACTCCGTCCAGCAAAGCCACATCATGCGCCCGCGCGGCAAGCACAAGCGCTTGCAGCGCCATTTGTAAACTGTCTCGGGTCAGCGTCAGTTGGCACTTTAGGTCTTTTGCCAAATCATTCGTGCCGGCCACCAAGGCCTGCAGCAGTGGATGAGCCGCAATTTCGCCCGCGTTTAAAATGCCCAACGGGGTTTCCAGCATCGCCCAAAGCGGCCATTTTTCTCCCATCACATCCGCCAGCGCATCCAAATCACCCGCGCTATTTACTTTCGGCAGCAGCACAGCATCAAGATCAAGCCCATCCAAAGCCTGAAGATCAGCTTCGCCCCAAGGTGTATCAAGCGCATTTATTCTAACAATTTTCAAACGCGCGCCATAGCCGCCTTGCGCCAAAGCTGCGTGCAGGATTGCGCGCGCTTCGGATTTCGACTCCGCAGACACGGCATCTTCAAGGTCAAAAATAATGCTATCGGTGGGTAGGTTTCGCGCTTTTTCCAAAGCCCGCGGCTTGGAACCTGGTATATAAAGCGCAGATCGAAGAGGGCGATGAGATAGGGTCATAAGAAGCTTCCGCAATAATATTACGAAATCAATGCGCATCTCTTGTCGAAAAGTTCAAGGCCAAAACGTTATCATGCGAGAATTGCCCCAGCCCAAAGGCCATTGCCGGCGTCTATGATGCCAAAGCGTTCGGCGCGGCCTAAGCCAAAGACAACCAGATAAGGCGCACAGCGGAAACCGCCAAAGCAACATACATCAAAACAAAAAATGCTTTTTCAGGTATTTTACGATGCGCCTGCAGCCCCAGCCAAACGCCGCATAACGCAAAGGGCAACAGCATCAGGTCAAGCACGAGCGTCTCACGGCTTAGCAAACCCAGCCCCGCGTAAAACCCACCTTTTAAAATATTTATCACCCAAAACACCAAAACCGTACTGGCTTGATATTCTGTTTTGGACATATTTTTTGACAGAAGATACACCGCTGCTGCCGGACCACCAGCATGGCTGACAAAGCTGGTGAACCCCGCGACCAGACCCGCAAGCCCCCCAACCCGGCGTGAAAACGGGCCCATTCTTGAGAAAACTGCCGATAGGTGTGAGGCGCAAAACCAGCTTAAAAACAAAAGGCTAATCAGGCCAATCAGAAATTGCAGCACCTGTTGATTGACCTGCGTGAAAAACAGCGCCCCCAGCATAACCCCAGGAATGCCGCCAAGAATTAAGGTCAGGGCATCGCTGCGCGACCATTCCCCCCAGTAGGCGCGCAGGTTCGACAGATCCATCACCATCAGCAACGGCAACATCACTCCGATGGCTTTTCCCGGATCCATCAATCCGGCCAAAATCACGACCCCCAAGAAATCAACCTTAGAGCCAAATCCACTTTTGGAAATGCCTGTAAACAGAACAGCGGCCCCCATCAGGGCAAACATCCAAGCCTCCATAAACAGCCATCTTTCTTATCAAATGGGCCCGCGCAAACCACTTTGCATATGAAATAGCCTATGGTCTAGAACCGGGCGGTTCAACCTTTTGCACCAGGCTCAGAACAAACGCTATTTTGCGCTGCAATGCAGCACACTTGCTAATTTTATCAGAAAGCAGTAACCGAATGCGAAACAAAACCGAGACGGGAGAACTTCTATGGCACGACCCAAAATAGCACTGATCGGCGCCGGACAAATTGGTGGAACATTGGCGCATCTGGCCGCCATGAAAGAGCTGGGCGATGTTGTCTTATTCGATATTGCAGAAGGCATTCCACATGGCAAAGCGCTCGATATCGCAGAATCTGGCCCGGCCGAAGGGTTTGACGCAAATGTGTCGGGCACGCAATCTTATGCCGATATCGCCGGCGCAGATGTGTGTATCGTTACCGCCGGCGTCGCCCGCAAGCCTGGAATGAGCCGCGACGATCTGTTGGGGATTAACCTGAAAGTGATAAAATCTGTCGGAGAAGGTATTCGCGATCATGCGCCTGATGCCTTCGTAATTTGCATCACCAACCCGCTCGATGCGATGGTCTGGGCGTTGCGGGAATTCTCTGGCCTGCCCCATCACAAAGTTTGCGGAATGGCCGGCGTTTTAGATTCAGCTCGCTTCCGCCACTTCTTAAGCTTGGAATTTGAGGTTTCGATGCGTGACGTCACCGCCTTTGTGCTTGGCGGGCACGGGGATACGATGGTGCCTTTGGCGCGCTATTCCACCGTGGCCGGAATTCCGCTGCCAGATCTGGTTGAAATGGGCTGGACCTCGCAAGAGAAGCTGGATGCAATCATCCAGCGTACCCGCGATGGCGGAGCAGAAATTGTTGGTATGTTGAAAACCGGTTCGGCGTTTTACGCCCCCGCCACATCGGCCATTGAAATGGCAGAAGCCTATCTAAAGGATCAAAAACGCCTTTTGCCCTGCGCCGCAAATTGCAATGGTGAATTTGGCCTAAAAAATATGTATGTCGGCGTGCCAACAATCATTGGCAAAAACGGTGTTGAGAAAATCGTGAACATTAAATTGACGAAAGACGAGCAAGCCATGTTCGATAAATCCGTTGAGGCCGTCAAAGGACTAGTCGCCGCTTGCAAAAATATTGATGACAGCCTCGCCTAAAGGATGCGCGCCGGTGCGCTAACGCGTGCCTGTCGGGCCTTTTTACCCTGCGAAAAAAGCCCGCATGCACGCATGCGGGCTTTTTTATTTTCAGCAAGAGAACCATCTTTTATCCCAATAAATGGGGCGCCGAGGGCAAGCATGAAGCCACCATCCACAGGAGCAACCTTTCTCAAACACTCGTCAAATTTTATTTTGTGATCACACCTATAAAATCTGTGATCACAAAGCATTAAAAAACGTAAAAATCGATAAAAGTTTTCAAAAAATGCTTATAACCGCCGGCTCGATGCGACTAAATGGCGCAAACTTTGAGTCATGTAGGAACACTCGATGAATATTCATGAATATCAAGCGAAAACCTTGTTGCGCAGCTATGGCGCCCCGGTGTCAGAAGGGCGCTTTGTGCTCAAGGCAGACGATGCAAAAACGGCTGCGGGTGAACTGGATGGGCCTCTTTGGGTTGTCAAAGCGCAAATTCACGCTGGTGGCCGCGGCAAAGGCCACTTCACAGAAGCTGATGCGGGCGAAAAAGGCGGCGTTCGCATGGCCAAATCGGCCACCGAAGCGGCAGAAGAAGCCAAAAAAATGCTTGGTCGCACCTTGGTCACCCACCAAACCGGCCCCGCCGGCAAACAGGTCAACCGCATCTATATCGAAGATGGTTCAAGCATCAAGCGTGAGCTTTATCTGGCCCTATTGGTCGATCGTCAAACCAGTCGCGTGTCTTTCGTTTGCTCGACGGAGGGTGGCATGGACATTGAAGAGGTTGCAGCCGACACGCCCGAAAAAATTCTGTCTTTTTCGGTTGACCCAGCCACTGGATATAAAGCCTATCATGGCCGTAGAATTGCTTTCATGCTGAAGCTAGAGGGCAAACAAATCAAAAAATGCGTGGCCTTAATGGGCACACTTTATCGCCTGTTTATCGAAAAAGACGTCGAGATGCTGGAAATCAATCCTCTGATTTTGACCGATGGCGGCGATCTGAAATGTTTAGATGCAAAAATGGGGTTCGACGGCAATGCCGTCTACCGTCACCCTGATATCGCCGAGCTCAGAGATACTACCGAAGAAGACCCCAAAGAACTCGAAGCTTCAAAATACGATCTGAATTATATCGCCTTGGACGGCGAAATTGGCTGCATGGTCAACGGCGCAGGCCTTGCGATGGCGACGATGGATATTATCAAACTTTATGGCGCAGAACCGGCAAATTTCTTAGATGTTGGTGGCGGGGCAACCAAAGAAAAAGTTACAGAAGCCTTCAAAATCATCACCTCAGATCCAAATGTAAAAGGCATTTTGGTCAATATTTTTGGGGGTATTATGCGTTGTGATGTGATCGCCGAAGGGGTAGTGGCCGCGGTAAAGGAAGTAGGCTTGAAAGTGCCTCTGGTGGTGCGGTTGGAAGGCACCAATGTCGAACAAGGCAAAAAGATCATCAACACATCAGGATTGGATGTGATTGCAGCCGATAATCTTAAGGACGGCGCCGAAAAAATTGTAAAGGCGGTCAAGGGGTAAGACATGGCAATTCTCATAAACGAAAATACCAAAGTGATCTGTCAAGGGTTTACCGGCTCGCAAGGCAGCTTTCATTCCGAGCAAGCCATCGCATATGGCACCAAAATGGTTGGCGGCGTTACGCCCGGAAAAGGCGGCCAAGTGCATCTTGATTTGCCTGTGTTCAATTCGGTGCATGAGGCCAAAGCCGTCACCCAAGCAAATGCCACGGTGATTTATGTCCCTCCGCCCTTTGCTGCAGACAGTCTTTTAGAGGCACTGGATGCCGAAATTGAACTGATAGTTTGTATCACAGAAGGCATCCCTGTGTTGGATATGATGCAAGTAAAGCGGGCTTTAGAGACCAGTAATTCCGTGCTGATTGGCCCAAATTGCCCCGGTGTGATCACGCCTGATGCTTGTAAAATTGGCATCATGCCGGGGCATATCCACCGCCGTGGATCTGTCGGGGTCGTGTCGCGCTCGGGCACATTAACCTATGAAGCGGTCAAGCAAACATCGGATGTTGGGCTGGGACAATCCACCTGCGTGGGCATCGGCGGGGATCCTATCAAAGGCACCGAACATATCGATGTGCTTGAATGGTTCTTGGCCGATGAGGAAACGCAGTCAATCATTATGATTGGTGAAATTGGCGGCAGCGCCGAAGAAGAAGCCGCCCAATTTCTAAAAGATGAGGCCAAACGCGGGCGCAGCAAACCCGTGGCCGGCTTTATCGCCGGACGCACAGCCCCTCCGGGCCGCCGCATGGGCCATGCCGGTGCCATTGTTGCAGGTGGCAAAGGTGGTGCAGAAGATAAAATTGAAGCCATGCAAGCCGCGGGCATCGTGGTTGCTGAAAGCCCAGCCGGATTGGGTGAAGCGGTTCTTAAAGCCATCGGGTAACGTTTAATGCGCCATATCAGCAAAAATATCAGGGCTAAATTGCCTTGTCTCACCCCGCGCAATAGGCAGGGCAAAGCTCCCTATCCACAAGGCTTGACGCAGCCATTTTTGACGCCACCCCATTCCAAAACACCCTTGATAAGCGCCCCTTACTTTGAACATCTTAAGAGGATCTAACATGACCGATCAGTCTGCGAATGAACAGTTTCACGCCTCTTCCTTCATGCAGGGGCATAACGCGGCCTATCTTGAGCAACTCTACGCGCAATATGCCCATGACCCCAATACAGTTGATAGCGCCTGGCAAGCCTTCTTTCAGGCGTTGGGGGATGCGGATTTAGACGTGAAAGCAGACGCTTCTGGCCCGTCTTGGGCCCGCAAAGATTGGCCCCCTCAACCCACTGATGATCTAACCGCCGCCCTCACTGGTGAATGGATGCCGCCGCCGCAAGAGGCCGCAGCGGCCAAGGAAAAAATCCTTGGAAAGGCCAAAGAGCTCGACAGTACGGTCAGCCAAGAGGCTGTGAAACGCGCGGTTTTAGACAGTATCCGCGCCTTGATGATCATTCGAGCCCACCGCATCCGTGGGCATTTATCCGCAGATCTGGATCCTTTGAAACTTCAAGTCACCGGACAGCACCTTGAGTTACAGCCAAAATCTTATGGTTTTGAAGAAGCCGATATGGATCGGCCAATCTTTATTGATAATGTGCTTGGCTTGCAATTTGCCAGCATGCGCCAAATCATCGATATTCTGCAACGCACCTATTGCAGCACGTTTGCTTTGCAATACATGCATATTTCGGACCCCGAGCAATCCTCATGGCTTAAAGAACGTATCGAGGGGCGCGATAAAGAAATCACATTCACCCGTGAGGGGCGCAAAGCAATCTTGAATAAGATGGTTGAAGCCGAAGGGTTTGAGAAATTTCTGCACGTCAAATACACCGGCACCAAACGCTTTGGCTTGGATGGCGGAGAAAGCCTGATCCCCGCGCTAGAGCAAATCATCAAGCGTGGTGGCGCGCTTGGGGTGCGCGATATTGTGATCGGCATGCCGCATCGCGGCCGCCTTTCTGTATTGGCAAATGTGATGCAAAAACCGTATCGGGCGATTTTCAACGAATTTCAGGGCGGGTCATTCAAGCCAGAAGATGTAGACGGCTCTGGCGATGTGAAATATCATCTCGGCGCATCCTCCGACCGTGAATTTGACGGCAATAACGTGCATCTGTCACTCACCGCAAACCCCAGCCATTTAGAGGCTGTTAACCCGGTTGTAATTGGCAAAGTGCGCGCCAAACAAGATCAAATTGGCGATGCGGATCGCACGCAGGTTTTGCCCTTATTACTGCATGGCGATGCGGCCTTTGCCGGCCAAGGTGTTGTGGCGGAATGTTTTGGGCTGTCTGGATTGGTGGGCCATCGCACGGGCGGAACAATCCATGTTGTGGTCAATAACCAGATTGGATTTACCACGGCGCCTCATTTTAGCCGCTCATCGCCCTATCCGACCGACATCGCCTTAATGGTAGAAGCCCCAATATTCCACGTGAATGGAGATGATCCAGAAGCCGTTGTGCATGCAGCCAAAGTGGCCACGGAATTCCGCCAGAAATTCCAAAAAGACGTGGTGATCGACATCTTCTGCTACCGCCGGTTTGGGCATAATGAGGGGGATGAACCGATGTTCACAAACCCCTTAATGTATAATCAAATCAAACGACAAAAGACCACGCTTTCGCTTTACACCGAACGGCTGGTCAAGGATGGGCTGATACCCGAAGGCGAAATTGAAGATATGAAAGCTGCCTTCCAAGCCAAAATGAACGAAGAATTTGAAGCCGGAAAAGACTATAAACCCAATAAGGCCGATTGGCTGGATGGCCGCTGGTCGCATTTGGATCGCCGCGGAGAGGAATATCAGCGCGGAGAAACATCAATTTCTGCCCAAACGCTGGCAGATATTGGCACTGCCTTGAGCCGCGTGCCAGATGGGTTTCCGCTTCATAAAACCGTCGCACGAATGCTTGAGAGCAAAAAGAAAATGTTCGCCGCCGGCGAAGGCTTCGATTGGGCCACCGGCGAAGCCTTGGCCTTTGGGTCCCTATTATGCGAGGGCTTTCCGGTGCGTTTGTCCGGCCAAGACTGTACCCGCGGCACGTTCAGCCAACGCCATTCTGGCTTGATCAATCAGGATACTGAAGAGCGCTATTACCCGCTCAATCATATTCGCGCCGGACAAAAGCGCTATGATGTGATCGATTCGATGCTGTCCGAATATGCCGTTCTTGGGTTTGAGTATGGCTATTCGCTGGCCGAGCCCAACGCTCTTACGCTTTGGGAAGCCCAATTCGGTGATTTTGCAAATGGCGCGCAAATCATGTTTGATCAATTCATCAGTTCTGGTGAAAGCAAATGGTTGCGCATGTCCGGTCTGGTGGTGTTGCTTCCCCATGGATTCGAGGGGCAAGGACCAGAACACAGCTCTGCGCGCCTCGAACGGTTTTTGCAAATGTGCGGGCAGGACAATTGGATCATAGCCAATTGCACCACGCCCGCCAATTATTTTCATATTTTGCGCCGCCAATTGCACCGGAACTTTCGCAAACCATTGATTCTGATGACGCCAAAATCGTTGCTGCGACATAAATTAGCCGTCTCAAAAGCTGAAGATTTCACCACCGGCTCGTCTTTTCATCGGGTTCTATGGGATGATGCGGAAGCCAGCACCTCGGCGCATAAGCTTAAACCAGATGCCAAAATCAAACGCGTCGTGATGTGCTCGGGCAAAGTTTATTATGATCTTTTAGAAGAACGAAATGCCCGCGGTCTCGATGATATTTACCTGATGCGCTTTGAGCAATTCTATCCGTTTCCGGCCATCTCAGCATTGAAGGAACTTCAGCGCTTTGAAAATGCCGAAATGATTTGGTGTCAGGAGGAACCTAAGAACCAGGGCGGCTGGAGCTTCATGGAGCCCAATTTGGAATGGGTGCTCGAACGCATGAAAGCCAAACATAACCGTCTTCGCTATGTGGGCCGCTCGGCCAGCGCCTCACCGGCCACTGGTTTAGCCGCACAACATAAATTCCAACAAGCCGCGCTAATCGATGAAGCGCTGACGATCGAAGGGAAATAACCAATGACAACGGAAATTCGCGTCCCGACTTTGGGCGAATCTGTCACAGAAGCGACGGTGGCCACCTGGTTTAAAAAACCGGGCGATGCTGTGGCTTTGGACGAAATGCTATGCGAGTTAGAAACCGATAAAGTCACCGTCGAAGTGCCAAGCCCGGCCGCAGGCGTTCTCAGCGATATCGTTGCAGCAGAAGGCATAACCGTCGGAGTTGATGCTTTGCTGGCCAATATTGCCAGCGGCGCGGGCAATGCCGAGGCTTCGGATGCCGCCAAAACCCCAGCCCCTAAAGCGCCGTCAAACGCGGCAGCAGACTCATCTGATATTGAGGTTGCCGTACCAACTTTGGGGGAAAGCGTGACCGAAGCCACCGTGGCCAGCTGGTTCAAAGCGCCAGGCGACAGCGTTAAAAGCGATGAGATCCTATGCGAACTGGAAACGGATAAGGTCAGCGTGGAAGTTCCATCGCCAAGCGCAGGGGTTTTGAAAAAAATCATCGCAGCGGAAGGCAGCACAGTGGATGCAACCGCCATTTTGGCCGTGATCGGCAAAGTAGAGGAGGAAGGCAACGCGCCCGCCGCGCAGCCCATTCCAGAGGCCGCTTCAAGCACGGCCAAAGCCAGCTCGGTGGAAGACGCGCCAGCCGCAAAAAAAGCCATGGCCGAGGCGGGTCTTAAACCCGGCACGGTGCAAGGCACCGGCCGCGATGGCCGTGTAATGAAAGAAGATGTAACACGGGCTGTTGCCGCCGCCGCGCAAGCCCCAATCACAACCGTTCAAACACCAGCCGCGCCGCGCGCCCCCGTTATGGCCAGTGATGCAGCGCGTGAAGAGCGGGTGAAAATGACGCGCTTGCGTCAAACTATTGCGCGGCGCTTAAAAGACAGCCAGAACTCAGCCGCCATGCTGACAACGTATAACGAAGTCGACATGAGCGCCGTAATGGATCTAAGATCAGAATATAAAGATCTGTTCTTAAAGAAGCATGGCGTCAAACTTGGCTTCATGTCTTTCTTCACCAAAGCCTGCTGCCATGCTTTGCAAGAGGTTCCCGAAGTCAATGCCGAAATAGATGGCACCGATATCGTTTATAAGAACTTTGTCCATATGGGCATCGCGGCTGGCACGCCAACCGGCTTGGTTGTGCCCGTGATTCGGGATGTTGATGCGATGAGCTTTGCCGCCATCGAGCAAGCGATCAGCGAAAAGGGGCAGCGCGCTCGCGACGGCAAGCTGAGCATGGAAGAAATGCAAGGCGGCACTTTCACCATTTCCAATGGCGGGGTTTATGGCTCATTAATGTCCTCTCCCATTTTGAACCCCCCGCAATCGGGGATCCTCGGCATGCATAAAATCCAAGACCGCCCCATCGCTGTGAATGGCCAAGTGGTAATCCGGCCGATGATGTATCTGGCCCTCAGCTATGACCACCGGATCGTGGATGGTAAAGGCGCCGTAACCTTCTTAGTCCGCGTCAAAGAAGCGCTTGAAGATCCCCGGCGCTTGCTGATGGATCTTTAGGGTGAAGCCCAAAACTGACAGCTTAGGCGGGAAACAAACTCCGCGCTGCGAAAGGAAATAACAAATGGCGAGCTATGATGTAATTGTGATTGGCAGCGGGCCCGGAGGCTATGTTGCGGCGATCAGATGCGCTCAACTGGGGCTTAAAACAGCCTGTGTCGAGGGCCGAGAAACCTTGGGCGGCACCTGCCTTAACGTCGGCTGTATTCCGTCCAAAGCGCTGCTGCACGCCTCACATATGCTTCATGAAGCCGAACATAATTTTGCAAAAATGGGCCTCAATGCCAAATCGCCAACGGTAGATTGGTCGCAGATGCAGACCCATAAAGCCGACACGATCGAAGGCAACACCAAAGGTATTGAATTTCTTTTCAAGAAGAACAAAATCGACTGGCTGAAAGGCTGGGGCAGCATTCCCGAGGCCGGTGTGGTCAAAGTGGGCAATGAACGGCATCAGGCGAAAAATATTATTATTGCCAGCGGTTCCACGCCCTCCAGCCTGCCCGGCATAGAGATCGATGAAAAAACCGTGGTCAGCTCAACCGGGGCCTTAAGCTTGGCCAAGATTCCCAAAAAACTCGTGGTGATCGGTGCGGGGGTGATTGGCTTAGAGCTTGGATCGGTTTACGCGCGGCTCGGCAGTGATGTGACCGTGGTAGAGTTTTTAAACGCGATCACACCGGGAATGGACGCTGAGGTTCAAAAAACCTTTCAGCGCATTCTGAAAAAGCAGGGCTTGAAATTCATCATGGGCGCAGCTGTAAGCAGCGTTGAAAAGCTTAAAACCAAAGCCAAAGTTAACTATACTTTGCGCAAAGATGACAGCGCGCACCAGATAGACGCAGATACGGTCTTGGTGGCAACGGGGCGAAAGCCGTTTACGGATGGGTTGGGCTTGGCCGATCTTGGGATAGAGGTCAGCGAGCGCGGTCAGATCAAAACCGATTCACATTGGCAAACCAATATTTCCGGCATCTATGCAATTGGTGATGCGATTGATGGACCAATGCTGGCTCACAAAGCCGAGGATGAGGGTATGGCCGCGGCCGAAGTAATCGCCGGCAAGCATGGGCATGTGAATTATGATGTGATCCCAGGCGTGATCTATACGCATCCTGAAGTTGCCAATGTGGGCCAAACCGAGGCACAGCTGAAAGAACAGGGCCGCGCTTATAAAGTTGGAAAGTTCAACTTTATGGGCAATGGCCGGGCCAAGGCGAATTTTGCCGGAGACGGCTTTGTCAAATTATTGGCCGATGCGCAAACCGACCGCATCTTGGGCGCGCATATTATAGGGCCCTCGGCCGGAGATTTAATACATGAAATCTGCGTTGCGATGGAATTTGGCGCATCCGCCGAAGATTTGGCCTTAATCTGCCACGCCCATCCCACATATTCAGAAGCGGTGCGCGAGGCCGCTCTGGCATGCGGCGATGGCGCCATTCACGCCTAAAATCCGCTTATTGGCATCGGTCTAGGCCTTCCGAAACTCTGCCAACCGCCCGTTGGCCAAATAAATGCACGCGGCAAAAGAAAAAGGTGATCTAACAGTTAGATCACCTTTTTTTAATTGAGATGCCGTAAGGCCGTATCTGAACCCACCCTGCGCAGGCCGCGCTCCGGTGCCGCTAACCATAGCGCCCGATAGCGCGGAGGTTCTACCCAATTGGCGCGGCTAGGTTGGTTCAGGTGCCATATCCCCATCTGCGGATGGTTTGGCTTTCGGTTTGGTTTTGGGAATAGCGGTGATGGAGGCTGGTTTTTCATCCCCTGCCGCACTGCCCGCATCATCATCGGCTTCAGGGGGATCGCCGCGCATCACATTTTTGATTTGATCGCCCGTCAATGTTTCATATTCAAGCAGACCCTGCGCCAAGCGTTCCCACTCATCCTTGCGTTCAATCAAGATTGCATGGGCTTTCTCATACGCGGTTGCGATAAACTGCTTCACTTCATCTTCAATCATCTCTTTGGTATTGGCAGAAACGGACAGACCCGCCGTATTACCCGAATAGCCCTCATGCGCCTCAGAATAATCGATATTACCAACCTTATCAGACATCCCCCAGCGCAGCACCATGGCCCGCGCCAAACCCGAGGCTTGCTGAATATCTCCCGCCGGCCCATTTGACACATTCTCGGGGCCATATTTGATAATTTCAGCGGCTTTACCAGCCATCGTCATTGCCATTTTTTCTTCGCATTCAGATTTATGCCAGTTCAACCGATCAATCTCTGGCAAGGATACAACCATCCCCAAGGCTCCGCCGCGCGGAATAATGGTTGCCTTATAAACAGGATCGCATTGCGGCAGGGCCATTCCCACAACCGCATGGCCGGCTTCATGATACGCCGTTTTTTCCTTTTGGTCTGCGGTCAGCACCATGCTGCGCCGCTCGGCCCCCATCATCACTTTATCTTTGGCATTTTCGAAATCCAACATCGCAACGGTGGATCTGCCAATCCGCGCAGCCATCAAAGCAGCTTCATTGACCAAATTGGCCAAATCAGCCCCCGAAAACCCGGGCGTGCCGCGGGCAATCAATCGAAGATCTACATCCGGACCAAGGGGCGTTTTGCGCGCATGCACGTTTAAAATTTTCTCACGTCCCTTGATATCAGGGTTTGGAACCGTCACTTGGCGGTCAAATCGACCCGGGCGCAGCAATGCAGGATCAAGCACATCACGCCGGTTGGTCGCAGCCAGAATGATCACACCGTCATTGGCTTCAAACCCATCCATTTCAACCAACAACTGGTTCAACGTTTGTTCGCGCTCATCATTGCCGCCGCCATAACCCGCGCCGCGATTTCGCCCGACAGCGTCAATTTCATCGATAAACACGATACAAGGCGCATTTTTCTTGGCTTGCTCAAACATATCGCGTACGCGGCTTGCCCCAACGCCAACGAACATCTCTACAAAATCCGATCCAGAGATCGTAAAGAACGGCACGCCCGCCTCACCCGCAATAGCGCGTGCCAACAATGTTTTACCCGTACCCGGGGGGCCCACAAGCAAAGCCCCTTTTGGGATCTTGCCTCCCAAGCGGCTAAACTTTTGCGGGTTTCTTAGAAATTCAACAATTTCTTCCAGCTCTTCTTTGGCTTCATCGATACCGGCCACATCGTCAAACGTGATGCGCCCCTGCTTTTCTGTCAGCATTTTGGCACGAGATTTCCCAAACCCCATTGCGCCGCCTTTGCCACCGCCTTGCATGCGGTTCATAAAGAAGATCCAGACCCCAATAAGCAGCAAAAATGGAAACAGCGTCACCAAAAACGATTGCAGCCCTGATTGTTGTTGTTGTTCGGCCCGAATTGCGACTTTATTTGCAATCAATAAATCGGTGACATTCGCGTCATCTGGGCGGATCGTGATATATTCGGCATTATCAGAACCGATGAACCGCACTTTTTCGCCATCCAATGTCGCCGCGGTAACATTGCCGCTTTCCACCGATTGGACAAAATCGGAATAGCTCATCTCGCGGCTTTGCATCGCGCCACTTCCAGAGTTAAAGACGTTGAATAAAACAACGATCAATAGAAACAAAACGACCCAGAACGCTATGTTGCGGTTATTGCCCAAGGAACTTCTCCAAAAAAAATTACCCCCGTGCATAACACGGCGCTGTTACGAGTTAAATAGCCATCAAACGCGCAGGTTCAATAGGGCCTAAGAGATTCAATGAAATCTCTGGGCCATATTTGGGCTTGCAGGCCAGAATGCGGGCGCAAAGCGGGTGCGCACAAAAATCCTGTTTGATTAAAAATAGCGGGCTGCGCCACCAACGCTTTAAACGGCAGGTCAATATCAAGATTCGGGCGGAGTTTCGCCGCCTCTTTAGGTCCGAGCGCTGCCACCCAAAGCGCGTCAGATTCTAAGGCCTGCGACATTGTGAGGCGCCAGCGATTATCCCATAACATCTTTGGCCGCAGCGCCACGGGCTCGGCCGCAATCGCCTGCGCTTCCCGCGTGATGTAAAGACAGTTTTTCCACAAAAACATCAAGCAACCATGAAGCGTTTGGGCTTTGCCCAAAAGCAGCAAGTCCAATGCCTGATCGCGCGCCGCCTGCCGCGGCGGATACGGGTTCGCAGACACCCAGCACAAAGCTTTTGAAAACAAACGCTTTTGTAACAACGAGGGCAGGCCACAAAAGGCGGATAAGCGCAATCTTAGATCCCCGCTATATTCTTCGGTTAACATCTCTGCCACCTGATGAACTTGCGCGTCAAATTGCATTTTCGATTTCGCCATTTTTGCGGCAATATTGGATAAATCTTGGGCGGAGATGCCCTGGCGCGCTAATTCAGGAAGATACTGGCGCATTCGCACGCGTTCATATTTTCTGTCAGAGTTTGACGGATCCTCAACCCAATCCACTGCTTGATCGTTTAAAAATGCGCGCAACCTAACGCCCGAGCTTTTCAATAAGGGGCGCAAGAGCCAAAAATCACCCTGCTGGGAAAAAACCCGCCGCTTTTGTGGTATTCCGGCCAAACCATCTATCCCGGCGGGGCGGCGCAAACGCATCAAGACGGTTTCAGCTTGATCCTCCAGCGTATGGGCCATGAGCACGACATCGGCACCATCGCGCAGTTCATCGATCAAACGATAGCGCGCCACCCTGGCTTTTTGCTGCAAATTCCCCCCATCTACGCGCTCATGCCATCGCCCGACCCGATGCGACAGGCCCATTTTTTCAGCTTGCCGTGCCACGAAAATTGCCTCATCGGCGCTGCCCGCACGCAAATCATGATCGATGGTGATCACGCTGCAACGCACGCCTTGGCTGTGACACCATTCCGCCGCAAGCACCATCAGCGCCATGCTATCGCCCCCTCCAGAAACGGCGAGCGCAATATGGCTGGGTTTATGGGATCCTAATAATCTAACCAGCGCAGATGAAAATTCACTTTTCAACGCGCTGCTATCGCTCAAAAGCACTGCAGCCTTTGCATTTCACTTTGCGCAGCTGCCGCTTGGGATGTGCCCGGAAACAACAGTTCAACCTGCGACAACATTTGACATCCGGTCTCCATCTGCCCCAAGCTGATCAAAGAATTAGACAGCCTTTGCAGCGCATCTGGAGATTTGAGCGTGTTGTAACTTTCTAAATAAGCACGCGCGCTGGCTTTATAATCTTCTACCGCTTCAAAGGCTTTGCCGCGCAGCAGATAGGCCTCTGCGATCAATGGGCTATCGGGATAGGCCTGGCTGAAACGGCTAAGCATTTCTGCAGCTTCAACATAGTTTTCCGCGTCAAATGCGCTTTGTGCAAGATCAAAATCGGCCTCTTCTCCGACAGCCAATTCAGGGGGGGCTTCAATGGGCACCGTTTGTTCCTGAGGCTCTGACTCGCCGCCCAAGGTCGTGGTGTCGGCCAAGTTTGAAATATCGCCGCCTTCAAGTTCAATCAGGCGAAACTCAAGATCACCGATCCTATTTGTTCCGTCTTCAACCACGCGCTTCAGCCGATGGTCTAACTGTTCCGTTGCCCCGGTCAATCGCTGCAATTCCAATTCTATCGCATTCACCCGCTCTAAAACACTATCGCCCGACTGCAAGCCGCTGGGCAGCTGCGTGGTCGATAATTCGCGCTTTAATTTTTGGATCTCAATGTAAAGCACGCCGAGATCTTGCCGGATATCCGCCAACGACTGGTCTTTATCTTGAGCAAATACCGCCCCAGAGCACAGCAAAAAAGCCCATAACAAAATACGAAACAGGGGGCCGGCCATCGGCTTATGACCCCAGATTATCTAACAAGGTGACAGCGCGCCGATTCACAGAATAGCAGCTTTCTCTGCTACAAAGCTCAACCGGGCGCTCTTTGCCAAAACTCACCGTCTGAATGCGCGATCCAGCGACTCCGCGCGCCGAAAGATATTCGCGCACAGCATTGGCGCGGCGCGCACCCAGCGCGAGATTATACGCGCGTGTGCCTTGCTCGTCTGCATGCCCCTCAACCAGAATTGAGTAATCACCATTTTCCAACAACCAATCCGCCTGCCCATCCAAAACAATGCGCCCTGCCTCGGTCAAGCTTGACTGATCAATCTCGAAAAACACCCGATCTCCAATTGCAGATTGGAAATAGGCGGGTGAGGTTGGATCCCCAACCGCGCCGGCAGGATCAGTGCCAAAGCTTGATCCGCTGCCAAACCCTCCTGTTCCGGTTTCAGAACAGGCGGCGAGGAAAAGAATTCCCGTTAAAATAAACCAACGCGCGCATCGTCTCATCACATTTGCCCCTCGCTTTTTTCTGTGCCTAGCATATTCAGAAAACATTTAAAATCATTGATCAACAATATGTCACGACGGCTTTGGTATTTCACCCACCCAAGGGAGACCACGCAGGATCAGACGCGCCATCCGGCGTACGAACGGGCTTTAGATTTCGCCCCGAAACATCCACAGAGTAGAGGCTGGAAGCCCCATTTGCACCTTGGGTTTCACGGGCGAACATGATCACCCGGCCATTTGGCGACCAACTCGGCCCTTCATCCAAAAACGATGCTGTTAACAAGCGCTCTTGCGATCCATCAACGCGCATAACCCCGATGTGAAAGCGCCCCTTACTTTGCTTTGTAAAAGCAATCATATCGCCCCTTGGCGACCACACTGGCGTTCCATACCGGCCATTTCCAAAGCTGACACGCTTGGCGCTGCCGCCGCGCGCGGGCATTACATAAAGCTGCGGATCCCCCGAGCGATCGCTTTCAAACACGACCTGTGTGCCATCTGGTGAGAAACTGGGCGCGGTTTCAATCGCGGGCGAGTTGGTGAGACGCCGTTGCTTTCCCGAGGACAGGCTCATGATATAAATATCAGTATTTCCACCCTTTTCTAACGAGTATACGACCGAGCTGCCATCCGGAGAAAAGCGCGGCGCAAAGCTCATTGTGCCACTTGAGTTTTGCAAAACACGGCGGCGCGCCGAGCCAACATCCATCAGGTAAATACGTGGAAATCCGCTTTCATAGCTGGTATATAAAAGCTTATCTCCGCTGGGGGAAAAACGTGGCGCAAGCACCAGCGCAGAGCTGTCCGTCAAATACTGCACATTTTCGCCATCATAATCCATGACAGCCAAACGTTTCTTGCGCGCCCCCTTGCGCCCAGATTCAGACACGAACACCACGCGACTGTCAAAATAGCCGGTTTCACCTGTGATCCGGCTATAGACTACATCCGCCACTTTATGCGCGATCCGGCGCCACCCATCGGCGCGCCCCGTAAATTGCAGCCCCTGCCCCATTTCCTGGCCAGCAAACACATCATAAACGCGAAATTTTACCGTTATTTGACCACCGGCTTCCGCCGTTACCGCGCCTGCGATCAACGCTTGCGCATTGATCGCCATCCAATCCGAGAATTGTACCGGAGACGAAAAACTGGTTATTTTTGAAATATGCGCGCGGCTTGGGATAGCGCGAAACAACCCGCTGCTGGTGAGATCCTGCACCACCAACTCGGCCAACTGGCTGGCATAGTCCGCCCCACCTGCATTCTCAGCGATAAAGGCGGGCGCCGCGAAGGCCAAAGGCTCAACAACCCCTTCGGTTATTTCCAAACGCAACGGCGCCGCAGCGCCAAGAGTCGCAAAAAAGGCAAGCTGAATGAGCAAAACCAAACGAAATAGGAGCGTGCCTTTGCCAAAATAGCGCATCATCTTCATCTCATTTTCTCGGGGTTAAACGTCATTTCGATCTCCCGCCAGTGTTCATATTTCTCTGTTGGTAAATTGTAGCCGCCTTTCTGGCAACGTAAAACCGCTCTGCGCGCCGCTTGAAAGGCTGTTTTTGCCGCCAAGTCGGCGCCCCCTTGGCTTGACACCAGACGCAAGCTGCCCGGTTTCACCTTGCCCTCTGGTGTCATTTGCATGCCCAAAACAACCGTGACATTGGCTGCAGGACTTCCAATATCAACCACCCAACATTTTTGCACGGCCACGCGCAATGTATCTTCTTCGGTTTGGGTCAAAGGCGGCCCCAAAGGCGCGGTTTCGCCAATTGCATCAGCCAGCGCAGCGGCCACGGCTGCCTCTGTCTCGGCCCTGCGCGTTGGCTCTGGCGTGGGATCGACTTCGGGCTCTGGCTCGGGCAGCGGCGCTGGCTCGGGCAGCGGTTCTGGTTCTGGAGCGGGCACCTCAGGCTGAGCCGGCGCGACGGGCCGCTTTAGCGGTCGAGCAGATTGCAGGGGCGCAAAAGATGGCATTTCTTCTGCTTCTGTTACGATTTCCCGACTTGCGGCCTCTGGCGCGCTGGCCTCTTCTTTGGGCGGCGCAACCGGCGCGTTCAAATCATCTGGAATTGCCGCTTCCTGCCGCAGATCATCAATGTTGACCTCTGGTGGCGGTGGAGCCACCTCTTCCAGCGCCACGCGCTGCGCGGAGCGCGGAACAGGGCGGTCGCTCATCTGGCTGGCCTGCGGCAAATTCTCCTGAGCAGGGGGGGCAAATTGTGGGCTGGTATCCAGAATATCAGGCGTGGGCATTTTCAAAGCTTCAGGCGTTTTTGGCGCTTTTGCGGGAAGCTCGGGGCTTTCGTTTTGCGTGGGCGCAGGCATCTTTTCCACGGCTTGCTCAGGATCAGGCGCGGCAGGGCTGTCTTCCGCCTGCACCGCAAGCGGATCCAAATCATCCAGAACTTGCGCGGCGCTCGGCGCCGTATCCGAGAGCACCAAATCTGCAAATTCTTGCGGCGTGATCAAGGCCACATTCGACACCTCAAAAGGCACTGGCTGAGGTTGAAAAATACCCCCCAGCAGCACCCAGCTGAGCACTCCAATATGCAGCGTGGCAGAGAGATAATTACCGATATGCATCGTCGGCGGCTCAGCCGTCCGGGTCGGCCAAGGCTGGCCCCCCGACATCGGTAACCAAACCAATATTTGAGAAGCCACCTGCATTTAGCGCGCCCATAACCTGCACCACCGCTTCATAAGAAATCGCACCATCTGCGCGTAAATACACCCGATCACTGCTCCGCTCCGAGGCAATCGCTTGCAATTTTGGGATTAAGGCGCCCGCCGGAGTAGGGGTTTCTTGGATCAGAATTTCACCCGATGCGGTTAGGGTCACGGTGAGAGGTTCTTCTTTCTCGCTGGGCAGCGCATTGGCGGCTGTTTTGGGCAGCTCAACGGGCACGCCTACGGTCAACATCGGCGCCGCCACCATGAAAATAATCAGCAAAACCAGCATAACATCCACAAAAGGCGTGACGTTGATTTCGGCCATAGGCACCCGGCGGCGGCGTTTTCCTCGCCGGCGCTGAGAGGTGTTTTGGCCGATGCTTGCCCCCATCTTCAGCTGTCCAACTGGCGGCTAAGGATGGTCGAAAACTCATCCGCAAAACTCTCATAGCCAGAGATAATCCGCTCGCTATCAGCGCTTAATTTATTATAAAAAATCACCGCCGGAATCGCGGCTAAAAGGCCAAGCCCCGTGGCCAAAAGCGCTTCGGCAATGCCGGGTGCAACAACCGCCAGATTGGTGTTTTGTTGTTCGGCTATTTCGATAAAAGCATTCATGATGCCCCAGACTGTGCCGAAAAGACCAATGAACGGCGCCGTAGATCCAACCGTCGCCAAAACCGCCAAGCCCGCTTGTAAACTATCGGCTTCTTTGGCAACGGCCACATCCATAGACCGGTCAATCCGCGCCTGCGCACCGGCGATAAGCGCGCCATCAGAGCGATGCGAGCGTTGCCATTCCGTCATCCCAGCCGCGAATATCTTTTGCGAGCGGCCTTTGGGTTCAGGCCCCAGCTTTTCAAAAAGCCCGTCCAAAGGCTCGCCTGACCAAAACGCACGATCAAAGCGTTTCGCTTCGCCACGCGCCAAACGCAAAACCCAAAGCCGTTGAAAAATCACCGACCAAGACCAGAACGAAGCCGCAATTAACATTAAAATAACTGCTTTTACGGTGAATGTTGCCCGCGCGAAAAGGGCCCAAAATGAGAAATCAATCTCTTGCGCCAGTGCCAGCGTTTCTGCTTCCATATTCCTGCTCTTCAATAATTGGTCGATTTACGACTTATTATCATGGCTTTTAACCTATTGCCGCTTCAAAACCAAGCCGTAACAACAGCGTTTACAAATCTGTGATCTTCACAAATGAATTGAGGCGAAATTCCGCTGGCAAGCGCGTGGGCTTTCCCGCCGCGTTCAGCGCAACCAAAATCACCTGCGCCTGAAATAACAGATCCAAATCTCGATAAAGGTTTTGCTGCAAATATAACCGCGCCGATGTCAGCTTAGTCATTTCTGTTGTGATTTGAAGCGGCTCATCGAAATGCGCCGGTTGCAGATAATCAGCCGTAATTTTGCGCACCGCAAACACCAATCCCTGCGCAGTTCTCAACCTGTTTTGATCAATTCCCAAGCTGCGCACCCAATCGCTGCGCGCGCGTTCAATATATTTGAGGTAATTCGCGTAATAAACGATCCCGGCCATATCCGTATCTTCATAATACACTCTCAATGAAAACTGATGCATAAGCGCCCCCTTATTGAACCGACATCTGTGACAGGCGCGCGGACACGCGCAGCGCATGCGATTTATCTTCAGCCAGCTCGGGTAAAGTTGGATCATACGAGGCGCGGATCAGATTGCCAATTTCAGGCCGCAGCACCGCCCGGCCATCGGGCAAAATCGCCAGCGGTGATTGGCTCAGAAACGCATGGTCTGACCAAAGTAGAATAGATTGCACAACCTGCGTCAAACATAGCGTTTCAGCGGGCAATTCGCTAAGAACTGCATCCATACGCAAAAACACGAAACAGGCTTTGATCCCGCCGCTTTTTTCAAACCGAAACAACCGGTATTGATTGGCCTCTGCAGCAGCCAATTGCGCCACCAATGACGACAAATTGGGTACCAATTTATCAAGGTTTGGTACCTCCAAAAGCTCTTCCCAGTCGGAAAAGAAGAAAAACATCAAATTGGAACCCAGCTCAGGGTCGGTTTCGCTGACCTCTATCCCTGCCAGCGCCGCGACTGCCTGCACAGCGCCCTTCACCACCGGCAAAGTTGCGTCATCAACGCCAAAAACAATTGGCGCCAGCGTGCGCGCCCAACGGGCGAATTTATACGCGCCCTCGCTGCGGGTAAAATAGGCCTCTACCTCATCCGCGTTCATTCTGCATCCTTTCCGTCGCTTTTTGCCCTTTTGCGATAGCAAGCTTTGCACCGATAGCAAAGTCTTCTGATCTGGCGATAGCGGCCTCAAATACCCGCGTAGCCGGTTAAATCAAAAGATCACCTTGTGATTTTGGTGGGATTAGACCCAAATGCGCCCAGCCGCCCTGTGCCAACATTCTGCCCCGCGGCGTGCGCTGCACCAGACCACGCTGCATCAAATAAGGCTCGATCACCTCTTCCAAAGCATCGCGGCTTTCCGAAAGCGCCGCGCTCAGGGTTTCTATGCCCACCGGCCCGCCCGCATAATGCTCGGCCATCAGCATCAAATAGCGCCGATCCGCGCCATCAAGGCCCATATTATCCACGCCAAGGCGATGCAGCGCATGATCGGCCAGGTCGCGCGTGACGGTGCCATCCCCCTCGACCAAAGCGAAATCAACAACCCGGCGCAACAGACGCCCCGCAATCCGCGGCGTTCCGCGGGCGCGCCGTGCAATTTCACGCGCTCCGGCCTCATCTGCAGGGGCGCCCAATTTGCGCGCGTTACGGCTGACAATCAGAAATAATTCATCCTCGCTGTAAAACTCAAGCCGGGTCGGAATGCCAAAACGGTCACGCAACGGCGTTGTCAGCAATCCCAGCCGTGTGGTGGCTCCAACCAAGGTAAAGGGCTGCAATTCAATCCGAACGGTGCGCGCGGCGGGGCCCTCTCCGATCACCAAATCCAGTTCGAAATCCTCTAAGGCCGGATATAGAACTTCCTCGACAACCGGATTTAGACGGTGGATTTCATCAATAAACAAAACATCGCGGGCTTCAAGATTCGTAAGAATGGCCGCCAAATCACCAGGTTTCGCCAAAACAGGGCCCGAGGTCATACGGAAATTCACCCCCAGCTCGCGGCTCATAATTTGGGCGAGCGTGGTTTTTCCCAAGCCGGGCGGGCCATAAAACAGCGTGTGATCCATGGCTTCGCCGCGTTGGCGCGCCGATTGGATAAAGATTTTTAGATTCGAGCGGGCTTCAGCTTGCCCGATAAACTCATCCAATCCCTGCGGACGCAACGCTCGGTCATTATCCTCTGGTTGCGCGTCGGGAGTTAAAATAGGATCGCGATCTTCCATGCCCTATCCTTTCGGCGCCAAAAGCTGCAAAGCGGCGCGTATGATTGCAGCGCTGTCCCCCTCGGGCAGCATGCCCAACGCCTGCATCACCGCGCTGGCCGCGTCGCCGGGCGCGTATCCCAGATTTGTCAATGCAGACAGCGCATCTGCCTGCACGCTGGGATCTGGTTGCTTTGCCGGCCCGCCAGAAGCTGGCGTCGTTTCAATTGGCTCCATCACCTCTGCCTCATCGCTCAACGCGGCCGACACAAATACAGGCCCGCTGTTCTGCGCGGCCATCGCCATGACGCTGGGCGCTTTATCTTTCAGTTCAATCACCACGCGTTGCGCCGTTTTTGGCCCGATCCCTTTGGCGGCTTTCACCGCATTCCAATCGCCTAAAGCAATGGCTCGGCTGACACCATCTGCACCCAATGCCCCCAAAATGGACAGTGACGCCTTAGCGCCAACCCCCTGAACCGACATTAGCAACCGGTGCCATTCTTTTTCAACCAGACTGGAAAACCCAAACAGCTGTAGCAGATCTTCGCGCACCAGCAGATCTGTATAAAGGGCGACCGCCTCGCCCGGCCTAGGCATGCCCATCATCGTTCGCTCAGAGCAATATACCAAATATCCGATACCTTTGACATCGAGCAGAATATGATCCTCGGCGCGATAATCTATGCGGCCTGATAATTTACCGATCATACCGCCACCTTGGCCAAGGCCTGTTCAAGTTTTCCCGATGCGCGGGCGTGATGTGCATGGCACAGCGCTATCGCCAAAGCATCGGCTGCATCCGCATTCTTTATCTGCACACCCGGCAGCTGCAACCGTACCATGTGATCGATCTGCGCCTTATCGGCATGGCCAACACCCACGACCGTTTTTTTAACTGTATTTGGGGCATATTCCGCTACGCTCAGGCCCGCTTGCGCCGGCACCAGCAGCGCGATCGCGCGCGCTTGACCCAATTTCAGCGTTGCAACCGCGTCTTTATTAACAAAAGTCTGCTCAACAGCCGCGGTGCTCGGCTCCCACGCCAGCATGACCGCCCGCAGCTGCTCGTAGAGCGAAAGCAACCTCAGCGCCAAATCATCGCCTTTTGAATGACATACCCCATTGGCCACATGCGAAACCTTGCTACCGGCCACGTCGATGATGCCCCAGCCCATATTGCGCAACCCCGGATCGACACCTAATACCCGCATCTTCACTGCCCTGTTATTTTTTAAAAAGCGTTAGCACGAAACGTGAACATAAGCCAATCAGAAAGTGACAGATCCTCTAAAGCGACCCAAAACGCACCAGTGAAACTTACATATTAGGCGATTTCTCCCCGGCCTTTTAACAAGCTAAGCGCGTGGGCTATTCGGTATTTGAATAAAAAATAAGCCCTCAATGCGCACAAATCAGCAAGCGAGCATAATCGTTTATCCCCGCTGTTGAAGCGTTAGCGCCGACCATTCTCCAATATCTTCTCGATATTCAAGAGTAAGATCATATTTTTCATATTGCGCCAGAATATCCTGTACCTGCGTAACCAGCAAACCAGATAGGATAAGCTTTCCGCCTAAGCGAATATGCGCCGCGAAATCCTGGGCAAGATCGATCAAAGGGCCCTTTAAGATATTGGCAAAAATCAAATCGTAAGGGGCCGCCGCCGCCAAAGCGGGATGATCAAACCCGGCGGCTTCAATGCAAGTAACCCGGCCTGAAAGCCCATTGGCAGCAAGATTGGCTTCTGCGACCTCAACCGCCACCAGATCGATATCGCTGGCTACTATCTCACCCTGCCAAATTGAGGCTGCGGCCATCGCCAAAACTGCCGTACCGCATCCGATATCAGCAACTTTTTCGGCCTTAAATCCTTGATCCAACAGGCGGTCTAACGCCCGTAAACAGCCCAATGTTGTTCCATGATGGCCGGTTCCAAAAGCCATCGCTGCTTCGATCAATAAAGCCGTTGCATCGCTTGGTACTTTTTCTGCATCATGGCTGCCATAGACAAAAAATCGTCCCGCCTTAACCGGCGCCAATTCGCGTTTCACTTTGGACACCCAATCGGTTTCGGGCAATTCCGACACCGCAAAAGGCACCGCATCAAACGCAGCCGCCAGCAAAGCCAACGCGACGGCATCGGGTACCTCGGTAAAATACCCTCCAACTTCCCAAAGCCCCGACCCATCCTCAAGCTCAAACACGCCGACACCCTCAGGTGGCGGATCAAGCCGCTCCATCGCCTCGCCGAGGGCCTCGGCCTGCGCAGGGCCGTTTAACGTTGTAAGCGCTGTAAATGTAGACATAGAACCTCCAAAATCATGCAACTGGCGGTAGGGGGCGATGGCGCTTAGGTCAAGCCTTGATCTGCAAACATCCAAAGGCAGAAATTCAACCCCTCCCACTTGGCCGTGAAAATATGCCCCCGATGCCTTCACGCGACGCAAGTTACAAAGGGCTTGCAACGGCCAAAGGCATTGCCGCCGCGCGCACTCAAAGAGCATTAAAATACTCGGCGGTCTAGCTGATTGCGGGTGCCGAGCTGAAAATCGTTTCGCAGCCAGAGCGCGGATGGCGCGGGATCATCAACGCCAAAACCAAGGATGCGAATGCCATCGCTGCGGCAATCACAAAAACCCCAGCGGGTGAATATAGCCAAAAAAATCCAAGCGCCACCGGTAAGAAAACTGCCGCAATATGATTGATCGTGAAGGCTACCGCCGCGCTGGATGCAATATCGGCCGGATCCGCAATTTTTTGAAAATATGTTTTCAACGCCAGAGCAAGCGAGAAAAACAAATGGTCAAGCACAAACAATAAAACCGCCAAAGATAGCCCCCACCCAAAATAATAAATGCCCCCATAGGCCAAAAACACGCCTGCCAAGCCCAGATACTCAAAAGCCAATGTGGAGCGTTCCCCAAAATAGCAGACCGCGCGCCCGGCAAAAGGCGCAAGCACCGTGTTCAAGAGCAAATTCACAAGAAGCAGCCAAGCCATTTCATGCACTTCAAATCCAAACCGCTCTACCAACATGAAGCCGGCAAAAACCACAAAAATCTGGCGCCGAGCGCCGGCCATAAACTGAAGCAGATAATAAAGCCAATAGCGCCTGCGCAGAACCATTTTTTTGGTTTGAACATTGGCGGCTCGAAATCGCGGGTATCCAATATAGCACAATATGGCAATCAGCATGGTTGCTCCGCCGCCAGCCATATAAATAGGATTATAAGAGAGATCAAAAACCTGCGTGGCGATCAAAATCATACCATAAGCAAACAAAGCCGAGCCCGCACCAGTGGCCGTTAGAAGCCCCAAAACCCGCGGCGCCTCTGCTTTGGCAATCCATTGCAACTGCAACGATTGATTTACGGTTTCAAAATAGTGAAACCCGATTGAGCTGATCAATGTGACGGTCAAAATACCCGCCATTGACGGGAACCAGGCCGTAACGGCGGTGGCGGCTCCAAGCACGAATAGCGCGATCAGCCCAAACACTTGTTCGTGAAAAAACAACAAAAGCGCCAGAACGCCAACCGCCAAAAATCCTGGAATTTCTCTTATCGTATGCAGCCAGCCAATATCCGCGCCATCAAACCCGCCCACTTCGATCACAAAATTATTCAATAAGGCGGACCATACCCAAAACGCCAAGGGCATGGCCACCGCCAGCGCAAATAGCAGGGTTTTGGGTTGCTGCCATGAGGGGAGCTGCGCAGCATCTGAAAGCGGGACTTGATCAGGCATTTCAGTTTTCTACTGGCTTTCCAAGGCTTTGACGAGATCAAATTACACCCTGCATAGGCCGCCGACCGTATATCCGGTTGTAGCCTTATAGAAAACTTTGCGGGTCAATATCGACATGCACCCGCAGGCCAGCTTTCGGTTTTACCTTCAGCCAGCGCCGAAGCGCCGGCTGCAATCGGCTTGTTTTATCCGCCTTGATCAGCAAACGCACCCGAAAACGGCCGCGCACCCGCGCGATTGGGGCCGGCGCAGGGCCGAAAACTTCCGCCCCAATCTCGGTAAGTGGCCTAGAATTGCGCGCCAAATGCTGAGCGTATTCAATCGCCTCTTCTTGCGCGACAGCGCTGATCACCAAGCCAACAAGCCGGCCAAAGGGCGGGACCAATGCGCTTTGCCGCATCTGTGCTTCCGCATTCCAGAACGCTTCTTCATCCCCTTTTAAAATGGCTTGTATAACAGGATGCTCTGGCTGATGCGTTTGCAAATAGGCAGATCCTGCCCTTTGCGCGCGGCCGGCCCGCCCCGCCACTTGCCGCATGATTTGAAATGTATGCTCCGCCGCCCGCAAATCAGACCCCTGCAACCCAAGATCAGCATCAATCACCCCAACCAATGTGAGATTTGGAAAATTATGACCTTTTGCCACCAATTGTGTACCAACGATAATATCCGCTGCGCCATCGCCAATTTCTTGGATTTTTTCTTTTAACGCCCGCGCCGAGGCAAATAGGTCCGAGGATAAAACCGCAATGCGTGCCTCGGGGCAGAGCGCTGCAATTTCATCAGCCAATCTTTCGATGCCCGGCCCAATCGCGGCCATGCGCCCCGCAACCGAGCAGCTAGGGCATGCGTCTAACAACGGCTGCGTTTCGCCGCATTGATGGCACATCAGCCGCCTAGAAAACCGGTGCTCAACAAGGCGCGCGTCGCAATGCGGGCAGCCAACCTGCTCTCCACAGGCCCTGCAAAGCGTGACCGGCGCGTATCCACGCCGGTTAATAAACAATAAGGATTGCTCTCTTTTTTCCAATCGAAGTTTAATTTGCGCAAGCAAGCTCGGGGAAATCCAACGATCACTGGGCAAGGTTTCAACACGCATATCAATGGCCTGCATTTTGGGCATTTTGGCAGGCCCAAAGCGTTTTAGCAGATCAATGCGCTGGTATTTGCCTGATGTGGCATTCACCCAACTTTCTAAGCTGGGCGTTGCGCTGGCCAGAATGACATGCGCCCCCGCGATAGAGGCCCGCAAAACCGCCATATCCCGAGCATGGTAAATCACCCCATCTTCTTGTTTGTAGGAACTGTCATGTTCTTCATCAACGATAATCAGGCGCAAGTTGCGAAAAGGCAAAAATAAGGCAGAGCGGGCACCCACAACCAATTGCGCACCGTTTTGCGCCACCATTCGCCAGCAGCGGCGCCGCTCCCGCGGCGTGATCCCCGAATGCCATTCCGCCGGGCGTGCGCCAAACCGTGCCTCGACCCGATTGATGAATTCAGCGCTTAGCGCGATTTCGGGCAATAACACCAATGCCTGACCGCCTGCACGCAAAATATCGCCAACCGCCTCTAAATAAACCTCGGTCTTGCCCGAGCCGGTTACCCCGCGCAACAAGCTGGCGCCATAGACCTGCCGGTTTAAGGCGCCGCAAAGCTGTTGCACGGCTTTGTCTTGATCTTCGTTCAGCGCCTTGGCGCCAAATCCTGGGTTGAGCTGCGCAAAGGGGCGATCGCGCGGAATTTCATCCTCAAGCACGGCCCCCGCAGAGACCAGCCCTTTTAAAACCGAGGGCGAAACAGCCGCCGCCTCGGCCAGCTCGCTGAGCGAAAGCCCCGCGCCACCAAAGGTTTTTAGCGTTTCGAGCACGCGCAACCGCGCCGCTGTGGATTTTACCGGCCCCTCTGGCGCCAACCGATAAATTTTCTCAGTTTTCTGGCGATCGCTCAACCCCTCCACGCGGGTTGCCAATTGCAACATCGCACTCAGCGGAGTCAGCGTGTAATCCGCTGCGCGGATCAAGAACTCTTGCAATTCTGCTTGCATCAAGGGCACATCCAGCACCCGGTTGACGGCGCGCAGTTTCGTGCGATCATAATCACCGGTGCCGGCGCCCCAAATCACGCCCAGTACTTTTCGCGGCCCCAACGGCACTTCAACAAAAGCGCGAAGCCGGCACCCGCCTGCGGGCGCATGATAGTCTAAAAGCCGGTCAATGGGTTGGCTCGTTAGAACGCAGACGGTCTCTCCTTCACTGAAAAACTCTTTTGCCTGCACTTTTTACTCCATGTTGGGGTTTTCCATAGCTGAAAGTTACAGTAAAGCCAAATCACGCCTCACCCTAGCCATGCAAGGATTACGTCATGAAATTTTTTGTCGATACCGCCGAAGTTTCCGAAATTATTGAGTTGAACGATCTGGGAATGGTTGATGGCGTGACCACGAACCCGTCTTTGATCAAAAAATCTGGCCGCGATATTTTGGAAGTCACCAAAGAAATTTGCGGCATTGTATCTGGTCCTGTCAGCGCCGAGGTCACAGCCATTGACGCAGATAAAATGATCGCAGAAGGACGCAAACTGGCGGAACTGGCCAGCAATATCGCCGTAAAGCTTCCCCTGACATGGGATGGTTTGAAAGCCTGCCGCGTACTGAGCCAAGAAGGCAAAATGGTCAATGTCACTTTATGTTTTGCCGCCAACCAAGCCTTATTAGCGGCAAAAGCGGGCGCAACCTTCATTTCCCCCTTCATCGGCCGTTTGGACGATATCAACTTGGATGGGATGGAGCTGATTGAAGATATCCGCACCATTTATGACAATTACGGCTTTGAAACGCAAATTTTGGCGGCCTCAATCCGGACCGCAAATCACGTGCTCGACAGCGCGCGCATCGGCGCCGATGTCATAACTGCCCCCCCGGCCGTCATCAAAAACCTGGCCAACCATCCCTTGACCGATAAGGGTTTGGCCAGCTTTTTGGAAGATATCAAAAAAACTGGACAAACAATTCTGTAATCGTGTTATCGTGCAATCCCAAATTGGTAGAATGGCCAGAACGAGATGCGCGTAACGTCAAAAATAGACAGCATATTAAGGCAAAAAATTATTGATCGCCCAGATGTGATTCTGGACGATCCTGATGTTATGAAAGCGCTGATTGCAGCCAATGAAACCGCGATGGGTGCAAATATTGTTGATCTGCGCGGGGTTGCGATGGATCGTTTGGAAAGCCGCCTTGACCGGTTGGAAAATACCCATCGCGGCGTCATTGCAGCCGCTTATGAAAATATGGCGGGTACGAATCAAATTCAGCGCGCTGTTTTAAGATTGCTGGAAGCACCGGATTTTGCCGCCTTCATGGAGGCGATCACCGGTGATGTCTCCGATATTCTGCGCGTTCAGTCGCTGAGGATGGTCTTAGAAACCCGCCAGAATGACGGACCAGCGCGCAATGCGCTTGAACAATATAACGACACTATAACCTTAGTGGCGCCGGGCTTTGTTGATATTTATCTGTCGCAAGGGCGCAATGCCCCGGCTTCATATATTCTTTTGCGACAAGTTCATCGCGGCTCTGAGCAAGTGTTCGGCACAACGGCAAAATTCATTCGCTCTGAAGCGGCTTTGCCCTTGGATATGGGGCCAGGCAGATTGCCCGGAATGCTCGTTTTAGGGGCTGAAGACCCTTATCTGTTCACCGCCCAGCAGGGCACTGAATTGCTCTCATTTTTTGGCAATGTTTTTGAAAGAATGATGATACGCTGGCTTTCATGAGCCCGCTGTCACCCGCGATTCTCAAATCAATGTATGAGTGGCTTTCGACGAAAGCCGCCTTGGAGAACCTTTCGGTTCATACAGTCAGCGCGTATGAGCGCGACCTGCTGGATTACCTTGGCTTTATGTCGGCTCATTTAAACAACGGACAAGCTGTTAAATCGCTGGCGCATATACGCGTTGGCGATTTACGTGCCTGGATGGCCGCGCTGCGCAAAAACGAGCTGAGCAGTCGTTCAATCGCCAGAAAGCTTTCTTCTCTTAAAAGCTATTATCGATGGCTCGCGCAAAGAGAGAATTTTGATCCCAGCATTGTGCTGGCCTTTAAAGCGCCAAAATTCCAATCAAAAATACCACGCCCCCTATCCGAGGAAAGCGCCTTGCAAATGTTAGAAACCGTGCCGCAGCAAAGCCTTGAACCTTGGATAGCCGCGCGCGACTTGGCCATTGTAAGCCTGCTATACGGCTGTGGTTTGCGCATATCAGAGGCGTTGGATTTGCGGACCCGCTCCACCCCTCTTGGCAATAGCCTGAAGATCACCGGCAAGGGCGGTAAGGAACGTCTGGTGCCGATTTTACCCCTCATTGCAGAGGCGGTGGCGCGCTACCTTCATCTTTGCCCGTTTACTTTATCGCCGCAGGATCAAATTTTTCGAGGCGCGCGCGGCGGCCCGCTGAACCCTAGGCTGGTGCAAAAAACGGTTCAGCAGGCGCGCTTGCAATTGGGGCTACCGGCCAATGCCACGCCCCATGCGATGCGCCATAGTTTCGCCACCCACCTTCTTAGCGCGGGCGCAGATTTGCGCAGCATTCAAGAGCTGCTTGGACATGCCAGCCTCTCAACCACCCAGACCTACACGGCGGTTGATACGGCCCGCCTGATGGAGGTCTATTCACAAACACATCCCAAGGCAGAATAGAAATTTGCATTCCTGCTGAAACTGGGCCATGACGGGACTATGACAAAAGAAACAAAGGCGCTGAGCGTCCATTTATTCACCGCCACGGGCGCTGTTTTTGCAATGCTGGCCATGCTGGCAGCTGCTGACGCAAAATGGAGCCTGATGTTTTTATGGTTAATCGTCGCTTTTTTTGTGGATGGGCTCGATGGACCCTTAGCGCGCAAATATGACGTTAAAACCAATGCCGCGCGCTTTGACGGGGTGCTTCTGGATCTGATTATCGATTATCTGACCTATGTCTTTATCCCGGCCTTTGCACTTTTTAAATCAGGGCTTTTGCCAGGGTGGACGGGCTGGATCGCGATTATTATCATCACCTTCGCCTCGGCCATGTATTTCTGTGATGGCAATATGAAAACCAAAGACAATAGCTTTCACGGGTTTCCGGGGTGCTGGAATATGGTGGTTATCGTCTTGTTCGCGCTCTCTCCAAACTTTTGGTTTATTCTGGCACTGATCAGCCTCTTGGCTATATCGATGTTTTTACCGGTTAAATTTGTGCATCCCGTGCGTACGCTACGCTGGCGGGCGGTTACGCTTCCAATGGCGATGGCGTGGGTTGTTTTCGCAGGATGGGCCGCTTGGGTGGATTTCCATCCCCAAAGCTGGGCCCATTGGGGGCTGGTCATCACATCAATCTACCTTGCAACGGCAGGATTGTTTCAACAAATCACCCCAGCCTCTAAGGCTTAAGGCGATACCCGCGCAGCAACATCCACCAGGCCACAAAGCCCGTGGCAAAAAAACATATCAACGAAATCATCAAACCTGGTAAAACGGGGGTATCAGACACCCCTAAAACCGAAAAACGCAGGCCATCAATCAGGTAAAAAATTGGATTGAATAAGGCGATTTTTTGCAAAACTTCGGGCAAGGCAGTGATCGAATAAAAACTGCCCGACAAAAAAGCCAATGGGGTGATAATGAAATTTGTAATCGCCGACATCTGATCATATTTCTGCGCATAAATACCCGCAAGCAATCCCAAAGATGCCAAGAAGCCCGCCCCTGCAATGGTGAATGCCAGCGCCAAAAGCGGATGCGCCACCTCAACGCCCAGCACAAACGCGCATCCAAGCCAAAGCCCAATCGCCACAAACAGACCCCGGGCAATCCCGCCAAGCACATAGCCTGCTAGCATTTCCCCCGCTGACAGCGGCGGCATAAGCGTATCGACAATATTGCCCTGAATTTTCGATGTCATAATCGAAGATGAGGTATTGGCAAACGCGTTTTGGATGATACTCATCATCACAATTCCGGGCACCATAAAGATAATATAAGAATACCCCATCACAAGACCACGATTGGGGCCAACCGCGATGTTGAAAATCAACAGAAACAAACCAGATGTCACCATGGGCGCTGCGATGGTTTGGTTCCAGACGGCCAGAAAACGCATAATTTCGCGTTTCACTAGCGTCGTAACCCCGATCCAATTCACCAAACCGAAACGCCGGACGCCAATTTTATTGTCAATCTGCATGTAAACGCCTCAATCTTTGATTCTGATGTCTTGTAACTCGGGACCCAATGCTTAGAATAGGGGCTTGTTGAATTTTTAAGGGCGGCCCCAGTTTATGGCCGCTTTTTGCATAGGAAAAACCGATGTCGTGGACTGATGAGCGGGTAGAGCTGCTGACTAAAATGTGGGGCGAAGGCCAATCGGCCAGCCAGATAGCAAAAGAACTGGGCGGCGTCACCCGCAATGCGGTGATTGGCAAAGTGCACCGGTTGGGGCTCTCGAACCGCGCCACGAGCACGGCAAAGCCGGATGCAAAAGTAAAATCAGCGCTCAAGGAAGAGGTGAAATCTGCGGCGCCGAGCGAAGCCGCGATCAAAGAGCCTGAAGCCAAAGCCCCGATTTCGCCAGCACGCCGGCAGATCATTCCGGCCGGCCAGCCTTTGCCACCGCAACCTTCTGCCAATGAAATCAGCCCGGAAGCTTTGGCAAAAGTATCCGAAGTTGAAAAGAAATCGAAAAAAATATCTCTGATGGAATTGACCGAGCGTACGTGCAAATGGCCCATTGGCGATCCTGCCACCTCAGATTTCTGGTTTTGTGGCCTGCCCACCCAAACCGGCAAACCGTATTGTGAAGCGCATGTAGGCGTGGCGTTTCAGCCGCTCAGCACGCGCAGAGATCGCCGTCGCTAAGCCGGACTTCGCCGGCTTTAGAGAGGCAGGAAAAGCATGCGCTCTCAGAGGCTGAACACGCGATGACCGCCAGCGTTTAAGAGCGGTCGGCGCAGAGAGTGCATCACTGAGCACCAACGGAATGTCCAAGCCAGCTTTTCAAGCCCGTTGGCATAGGCTATAGGCGCGTTATGTCTGCAAACCCCCCATCCTTGCGACCTGATCTGGTCAGTGCAAAGCTGCAAAAAAATCTTCGCGATGGTCAACCGACCATCGGCATGGTGTCTCTTGGTTGTCCAAAAGCGCTTGTGGATAGCGAGCGGATTCTAACCCGGCTGAGAGCCGAGGGCTATGGCGTGTCGCCCGATTATTCCGGCGCTGACGCGGTGATTGTAAACACCTGCGGCTTTTTGGACAGCGCCAAAGCTGAAAGCCTCGAGGCGATCGGGGAAGCGCTGAACGAGAATGGCAAAGTGATCGTGACAGGCTGTTTGGGTGCCAATCCTGAATATATTTCGGGAGCGCATCCCAGCGTTCTGGCGGTGACCGGCCCCCATCAATATGAGCAGGTTTTGGACGCGGTTCATAAGGCGGTACCGGCAAAACCTAATCCTTTTATCGATTTGTTGCCTGCCGCCAATATCAGCCTAACGCCGCGCCATTACAGCTATCTCAAAATTTCCGAAGGCTGCAATCATCGCTGCAAATTTTGTATTATCCCAGATATGCGCGGAAAGCTTCAAAGCCGTCCAGCCCATGCTATTTTGCGCGAGGCGGAAAAACTGGTGTCAAGTGGCGTAAAAGAGCTTCTGGTTATTTCCCAAGACACCTCAGCCTATGGCGTGGATATCAAACATGCCGAAGCCAAGGGCCATCGTGCACATATCGTAGATTTAGCCCGCGATTTGGGCGGGTTGGGCGCTTGGGTGCGCTTGCATTACGTTTACCCCTACCCGTTCGTGCGCGATTTAATCCCGCTGATGGCAGAGGGCCTCATCCTGCCTTATCTGGATATTCCATTCCAGCACGCCCATCCAGATACTTTAAAGCGCATGGCGCGGCCGGCAGCGGCCACCAAAACACAAGATGAAATCGCCGCATGGCGCGAAATATGCCCAGAGATCACCCTGCGCTCTACTTTTATTGTCGGCTATCCCGGTGAAACCGAGGCCGAATTTCAAACCCTATTGGAGTGGTTAGAAGTCGCACAACTTGACCGCGTTGGCTGTTTTACCTATGAAAATGTCGCGGGCGCTCGCGCAACCGCCTTGCCCGATCATCTGCCCGAAGAGGTCAAACAAGACCGCTGGGAACGGTTCATGCAGAAGGCGCAACAGATTTCAGAAGCCAAATTGGCCAAAAAGCTCGGCACAGAGCTGCAGGTGATCGTGGATGAAGTTGATGAAGAGGCTGCAACCTGCCGCACAATGGCTGACGCGCCCGAAATTGATGGGAATTTGTTTATAGATTCAGATTTTGAAGATTTAACTATTGGCGATATTATCACGGTAAAAGTGGATGAGGCGGGCGCGTATGATCTTTGGGGCCAGCGCGTAAAGCCGTAACCTGAAAGGCACGCAAAAAGCTGCTAGCGTAGGCTCATGCGCTCACCTGGCCCTTTGCGCAAGCGATCTGGCCTTACTCGGCGGGCTGCGACCACCAAATTCCATACAAAGCCGACCCTCAGCCACTTGCGCGACCTGCGAATCGCCGCAACGGCGGCGCGGGCTTAAAATACCTACAGCATGGCACTCTTATCCTAAGGTTGGCGCAGACCAAGCAGCTTTCGAAGGATGAGCTAAAGGGTCTTTGCCCGCAACACCGCGCCTGGATTCATAATACCATGGGGGTCCAGCGCGGTTTTTATAGCGCGCATGGCCGCCAATTTAGCTGGGTCGCCATAGCGTTCCAAATCTTCAATCTTCAGGCGGCCAATGCCATGCTCGGCGCTGACCGAGCCATGCATTTCATGCACAAGATCATGCAGGTCAGTTTTGATGCGCGGGCGTAGATCTTCATAATCCTGCCGCGTTTTTCCCGGATCTGGAAACACGTTGTAATGTAAATTGCCATCCCCCAAATGGCCAAAACAATTCACCCGGAACGGACCGATACGGGCAATCGTTTGATTGGCCGCTTCGATGAAGGCGGGCAAAGCGGATAACGGCAAGCTAATATCATGGTTTGACACCGCGCCAACCAAACGATTGGCCTCGGGCATCCGCTCGCGAACCGCCCAAAAATCCGCGCGTTGCGCTTCAGATTGCGCGATTATCCCATCCTGCACCAATCCTTGCTCGCACGCGCATTCGAATAAATCGCTCAGTATCTGCTGGGGATCTTCGCGCGCGCTGAGCCCCAAATCAATCAGCACCATCCATTCGGGCGCAACCTTGAAAGGCTGGCGCACCTCGGGCAAATGCTCTGACAGAAAATCCAGACCCTGCCGGTGCATCAATTCAAACGCGCTGAGCCCCTCTCCGATTTGAGCGCGGGCCAAAGACAGCAAACGCAACGCAGCGGCAGGTGATGGCACGGTGAGTATCGCTGTGCCCAGCATGCGCGGCCTGGGGCTCAGTTTTAAGGCGGCTGCAGTGATTATCCCCAAGCTGCCTTCTGAGCCAATCAACAGATTGCGCAGGTCATAGCCCGTATTGTCTTTATAGAGCCGCGTCAGGCCTTGATAGATCTGCCCATCGGGCAGCACCGCTTCGATCCCGATGCACAGATTGCGCGCATTTCCATAGCGTAAAACATTCACGCCGCCCGCGTTGGTGGCCAAATTGCCACCGATGCGCGATGATTCCTCAGACGCCAATGACAAGGGAAACATCCGCTCCTGCACCGCCGCTGCAGCTTGAATATCTGCTAGGATCGCGCCCGCCTCGACAACCAAAATATTTTCTTCGGGATAGATGGCGCGAATAGCATTCATTCGTTCAAGCGACAAAATCAAAGGCGCCGGACCCTCGGTTTTAACCTGCCCGCCAACCAGACCCGTGCCGCCTCCAAAGGGAACAACCCCCACGCGTGATCGATGCGCCGCCGCGATCACAGCGCTAACCTGCTCGGTGGTTTCTGGCATGGCCACAATCGCAGCCTGCCCGGCCCAACGGCCACGAGGTTCCTCTAAATGCCGCGGCTCAGCCTGCCGGAACAAATGCGTGGGCAGCGCCGCGCATAATGTTTCAAGAAAACCGTGATCGGCCGGGTTCAACTGCATTTTCATTCCTTTTTGCTGGCTTTCCAACAGATAGCTCGCCCAGCGCCAGCCGCCAGCTTAACCCGCGGTGCTGCGCCCGCGCCGATCGCCGCGCAACGCGGCATATAGCACATGATTCCGCCAGCGCCCATTGATCTGAATATAGGATTGCGCAACCCCTTCATATTTAAACCCAGCCTTTTCCAGTAAGCCGCGCGAGGCAAGATTATCGGGCAAACACGCGCTTTCAACCCGGCTTAAATCCAAGGCCCCGAATGCATGCGCAACCATCGCAATAATGGCTTCGCTCATAAAGCCTTGCCGGGCATATTGCTGGCCCACCCAATACCCGATTGTGCCCACCTGAGAAGGGCCACGGCGAATATTATCCAAAGTGATGGCTCCAACCAACTGACCAGCCTCTTTATGAAAGACAAAAAGCGGCACCGCATTGCCATTTTTCACCGCCCGCTGCGACCAATAAACACGATTGGTAAAAGAGGCACGCGACAGATGATCAGGCGCCCAAATTGGCTCCCAAGGCGATAAAAAAGCTTTGCTCTCATGGCGCAGTTTTGCCCATTCTCGAAAGTCACGATGTTCAGGAAGGCGCAGGCTCAATCGCGCGGTCAGGATCGAAACACTGCGCCGCCTGAATAACATTAGGCAGCGCGCCGTTTCTCAAGCATGTCAAAGCTTGGCGCCTTTGCCACCGGTCCGTAAAGCGCAAGCGCTGCCGGCGCCGCCACCGCCATATGTTCTGCATAGGCTTTCAAATCGGCCAGCCCGACGGCATCAATACGCGCAACGGTTTCATCCAAACTGGGCACATAGCCCCAAATCTGTACCATTCTGGCCAGACGCTCGGCGCGATTTGACGCGCTTTCCAGCCCCATCAACATACCAGCCTTCATTTGCGCTCTTGCGCGATCAAGCTCTGCCACGCTCATATCCTCTGCCGCGCGTTTCAACTCATCAATCGTTAAAGTCGCCAAATCGGGCAATTGTTCGGCGCTGGTGCCCGCGTAAATCGTGGTCATACCCGTATCACTATAAGCACCGGCCTGCGCAAAAATTGTATAGCACAAGCCCAAATTCTCGCGAATTTTCTGGAACAGCCGCGAGGACATGCCACCCCCAAGCGCCAGCGCATAAATTTGCGCCGTATGGATTTGTTTATCCAGATAGTTGGGGCTTTCAAAGGCCAACGCAATATGCGCTTGCTCAAGCTTTTTCTCACGCCGCAGATCACCCGCTTGGAAGCGCGCAGGCATAAACCCATCTGAGGTTATTTTCGCCACTGCGCCGAAACTCGCCTCCGCCATGCGCACCAATTGATCGTGATCAACGGCGCCCGCCGCCGCGAGGATCATCCGGTCAGGGCTGTAATGTTGCGAAATAAACGTCACCAAATCTTCGCGCTGGACGCCGGTGATTTGTGCGCTTGGACCCAAAATGCTGCGCCCCAGAGCTTGATTGGGATAGGCAATTTCTTGCAACCAATCAAAAATCACATCATCTGGCGTATCAAGAGATTGCCCGATCTCTTGCAAAATCACCCCGCGCTCTATTTCGATTTCTTTGGCATCCAGAATCGAGTTTTGTAAAATATCTGCCAAAATATCAAAGGCCATGGGGACGTCATTTTGCAAAACCCGCGCATAATAGGCCGTGACCTCGCGCGAGGTGTAAGCGTTGATAAACCCGCCTACATCTTCGATGGCTTCGGCAATGGATAAGGCGCTGCGCGTTTTTGTACCTTTAAACGCCATATGCTCTAGGAAATGCGCCAAGCCATTTTGATCTAAGGTTTCATGGCGCCCGCCCGCCTGCACCCATATTCCAATCGAGGCCGATTGCAGCCCCGCCATAGGCTCGGTAACGATTTGAAACCCATTTGCAAGCGTGGTGTGTTGAACCGTCAAAGTGATATCCGTTCTTTGATAAACTGTTTCAGCGCGTCCAAATCATTGGCAACCCTGGAGATCCGCTCGGGGCGCTCGAAGAGATCCGCCAAATGGGGCGGCAAATCAGGGCGCAGACCCGTAGCAGCTTCAACTGCGTCTGGAAATTTCGCCGGATGCGCCGTGGCCAGAGTGATCATCGGCGTCTCGGGCTGTATTTGTTGCTCGGCCACATGCACGCCGATCGCCGAATGCGGGCAAAGCAATTCGCCCGAGCCTTTCAAGGTTTGCCCAATTTGCGCACGAGTCTGCTCTTCACCGCAGCGCCCCGATTGAAAATCGCGTTGCAGCGTTTCCAAAACCCCTTGAGACAGGCTGAAACCACCCTCGGCTTTCAACGCCGCCATCAAAGCACTGACCGCGGCCCCATCACGCGCATAGACCTCAAACAAGAGCCGTTCAAAATTCGAGCTCACTTGAATGTCCATCGAGGGGCTGATCGACGGAATAACGCCGCTTGTTTTATACTCGCCCTGCGTCAGACACCGATGCAAAATGTCATTCTGGTTTGTTGCGACAACCAATTTGTCAATCGGCAACCCCATTTTTTTGGCAATATAGCCCGCAAAAATATCACCAAAATTACCCGTTGGAACCGTGAAGCTAACCTGACGTTGCGGCGCGCCCAAAGCTAAGGCGGAAGAAAAATAATAGACCGCTTGCGCCAAAACTCGCGCCCAGTTGATCGAGTTTACCCCCGCCAAACGCACAGAATCGCGAAATTCAAAATCGTTAAACATATCTTTCACGCGTGCCTGACAATCGTCAAAATCACCATCAACCGCAATCGCATGCACATTACCCTCGCGCGGCGTGCTCATTTGGCGGCGCTGCACATCAGACACTCGGCCATGGGGATAAAGAATAAACACATCCACGCCGGCAAGCCCGCGGAATGCCTCAATCGCCGCACTGCCGGTATCGCCGCTCGTTGCCCCAACAATCGTTACCCGCTCGCCGCGGCGCTGCAAGAATAGTTGGAACAATTGCCCGATCAATTGCATCGCGAAATCTTTAAAGGCCAATGTCGGGCCGTGAAACAGCTCGAGAAGAAAGTGATTGCTGTCTAATTGAACCAAAGGAGCCTTAGCCGCATGCTGAAACCCTGCATAAGCTTTGCCAATTATTTGTTTGAACTCATCCTCAGAAAAAGCATCACCCAAGAAGGGCTGCATCACTCGAAACGCAATCTCTTCATAAGACAGGCCTGCCATTGCGCCAATCTCATCCGCCGATAGCTGCGGCACCGTTTCGGGTAAATATAATCCACCGTCGCGCGCCAAACCCGTGAGCATCGCTTCTTCAAAGCTCAGAACCGGTGCTGCGCCCCGCGTTGAAATATACTTCATATGCTCTAGCCTTTTTTCTTTTTTTGCGAACGCCATAAGAACGCACCTGACATCATAATCCAAATAGCGGCCAAGGAGAACCAAGTCACCGCATATTGCAGGTGATCATTCGGAATCGCTGAAGAGTCAATTTGTAAGGGCTCTATATTCTGATTTGGCGGAGAAATTTGTGAAGCCACGATTAAAATAGGCTGCGTTTTTAGCGCCTCGGATAACGCGTGCACGTCGCGGGCAAACCAGATATTTTTCTCAAGATCGGGCGCAGGCGTAAAGCCATCCACCTCATCTGGCCAATGCAAGTTGCCCTGCACCACCACCTCTTGATCTGCTTGCTCATCGAGGCTCTTGGACAAATCGATAACACCACGATCCACCAAAATGCGACGCTCCCCGGTTTTAAAAACCGAGATCACACGATAACCCGCTCCAATGCGCTTCTGACTGACCAAAACGCGGATATACTCTTGCCCAAAGCGCCCCTCAGCGAAGACCGGCAAATACGTATCTTCAGACGGATCCGGTATTGGCGGCACCGGCACAGCCGGCGCGGCGATACGCTGATCTATCTGCTCAAGCACCGTTTGTTTCCAAGCAAGACGGTCCAATTGCCAATTCCCAAGCCATAATAAAACGGCAGTACCGGCAAGTGAAAAGACAGCAAATAAAACCCGTTTCACACCTTAAACCCTGCTCTTTTAAAAATAAAAGCGCCCGACATGCGCGCGCTTTTATTCAATCGATCAAGCTGTATTCGCACCGCTCGTGGTAAAACTTAACCGCCCCACACGTAAATTGCAGCGAATAAAAACAGCCACACCACGTCTACAAAGTGCCAATACCATGCGGCTGCCTCGAACCCCAAATGGGATTGAGGGCTGAAATGACCCCGCCGCACCCGCAGTAGGCAGATGAAGAGGAAAATCGTTCCAACCAAGACGTGAAAGCCATGGAAGCCAGTGGCCATAAAGAAGCTCGCGCCATAAATATTGCCCGCAAAGCCAAAGGCGGCATGGCTATATTCATAAATCTGAAACACGGTGAAGATGGCGCCCAGCGCAATCGAGATGATAAGGCCCATTTTCACATCTTCACGATTATCTTCATGAACCAAAGCATGGTGCGCCCATGTCGCAGCCGCGCCTGAACATAGCAGGATAAGCGTGTTGATCAGCGGCAAGTGCCAAGGATCAAAGGTTTCAATACCAACGGGCGGCCAGACCCCATCAACGATCGGGCTCATTTCTCCCATTGGGTACATTGCATGTTTGAAAAACGTCCAGAACCACGCCAGAAAGAACATCACCTCTGACATAATAAACAGAATGAACCCGTATCGCAGGCCGATCAGCACAACGGGTGTGTGATCGCCTTCTTTATTCTCGTTGACCGTTTCGGCCCACCATCCGTACATTACGTATAAAACGCCAACAAAGCCGATAAGCAGCAAATAGGGGCCTTTGTCATGAAAGAACAACACCGCTCCAAAAAGCATGATGAACCCAAACAGCGCGCCAACAAGCGGCCATAAAGAGGGGTTAAGGATGTGATAATCGTGATTTTTTGCGTGTGCCATTGGGTTCCCTCGTTGGCCTTCTTAATAAACAGGTTGTGGCTGATCATTTCCTGCAGACGCAGAGCCTAATGGCAGATCAAGTTCGTAAAACGTATAAGACAGAGTGATCACCTTTGTAAATTGCGCATCGCGATCTTCTGCCAGTTCCGGATCAATATAAAAAGTTACCGGCATTTGCACCCGTTCCCCAGGTTGCAAAATCTGCTCTTCAAAACAGAAACAAGCAATCTTGTTGAAAAACCCACCCGCCTCATATGGGGTAACATTGTAACTGGCAGACCCGGCAACGGGCCGGTCGGTAGGATTATATGCTTCATAGAATGCCAAGCCGGTTTCACCGATCCGAAGCTCCATTTCGCGCTCAACCGGCGTAAATTCCCAGGGCATACCGCGCTCCAAGGAAGCGTCAAACCGCACTTTCATCGTGCGCTCTAAGATCACGTCAGAATCTGCCTCAACGATGCTCGGCACGCCGCCAAAGCCCGTTGTGCGGCAAAACCAATCATAAAACGGCACCGATGCCCAAGCCAACGAACCCATAACCACCACAAGCGCAACGGCTTTTGCTGCGGTTCTCTGATAGGCCCGCGACGACATTATTGATCCATTTGGGCGGTGGCGCGTTCAAAATCTCCGCGCGTGACTTTTGCAACCGTCAACCCAAAAACCAAAACCACGCAGGCCACCAGAATAAGACCCACACCCAGATTCCGCCCGAAACGGCGTTTGTGCAGCTCATGTTCTTTTTGAAAGCTCATGCCCACAACCCTATCCCAACCCGTGATAGAACGGCTTCAATCAAAATTGCCCCAAAATGGGCGAAAAGATATATCAGTGAGAGTTTGAAAAATTTGCGTTCGACCAAGAAATTGTCAAGCTCGCTATCCTCCTCATCGCGGCGCCAAATTTTCCAAGCTCCGATCAGAAACGCACCGTTTAAAACCACCGCCACCAAAAGATACACAGCGCCGCCAATACTGGTAAATCCCGCTGCAATCGCCAAAATCGCAAGCAGAACGGTATAAGCCAAGATATGGTTGCGCGTGACCCGACGGCCATGCGTTACCGTGAGCATAGGCACCTCTGCCGCGTCATAATCATTGCGCATAAACAGCGCTAACGCCCAGAAATGCGGCGGCGTCCACATAAAGATCAACGCGAACATCAAAACGCTTTCAATCGATACCGAGCCCGTTGCGCAGGCCCAACCAATCATCGGCGGGAATGCCCCTGCCGCACCACCAATCACGATGTTTTGAGGGGTCCAGCGTTTCAACCAAATTGTATAGATCACCAAGTAGAAGAAAATTGTGAATGCCAGCAGCGCGGCTGCGAACAGATTGGCCGCCAAAGCCAGCATAACAACCGAAAACCCTGCCAGTGCAAAACCCAGAATTTTGGCTTCATCTGCGCTCACACGGCCAGAAGGGATAGGGCGCTTTTGGGTGCGCCGCATCACCCGGTCAATATCGGCATCCCACCACATATTCAACGCGCCAGAGGCACCGCCCCCAACAGCAATAAAAAGAATAGAGGCAAATGCCACCACCCAGTGTAGCGGCACTGGGGCTGCAAGCAGCCCAACCAAAGCCGTAAACACCACCAAAATCATAACCCGTGGCTTGAGCAACGCGAAATAATCACCAAAGCTGGCTTCCATTTCATTTTGCGGTGCGTCCAGTGTTGCGTCGGTCATTGAAAACTCATTTCCATGGTTATGCGCCAGCTCGGCTTTTCGGCCGGTTTATCCTGCGATGACACGCGCTGCATGCGGGGCGAGCATCGCGTATTCATCGATTGCATCTCTGAGCCATTCTTCATAGGCCTCTTGGCTGACCACCTTCACGGTGATTGGCATATAGGCATGGTCTTTCCCGCAAAGTTCGGAGCATTGACCGAAATATACGCCCTCTTTTTCGGCCTTAAACCAAAGCTGCGCCAAACGACCCGGCACGGCATCCTGTTTGACGCCAAAGGCTGGGATGGTCCAGCTGTGGATCACATCCGCGCCAGTCAATTGCATCACGACGATTTGCCCAACCGGCACCACAACAGCTGTGTCGGTCGCCAATAAGAATTCGTCACGCGAATAGCCCGCAGCAACCAGCTCGGCCTCAACTTCATCATTCAGCACTTTGCCATCGCCAATCATGAAGCTGTCAAACCCAAACCCATGATCGACATATTCATAACCCCAATACCATTGGTTACCGGTGACCTTGATGGTCAAATCCGCTTCCGGTATTTCTTGTTGTTTGAACAAAACTGGCAGGGAATACACACCGATCACGGTTAAGATCAAAACCGGAATAACCGTCCATGCGATTTCGACGGGCGAATTATGCGTAAAGCTTGCCGGATTTGGGTTGGCGCGGCGATTGTAGCGTATGATTACATAGCCCATAAGCGCCGTCACAAACACCACAATCGCTGTGATGATATATAAGATCATCGCATCCAACCACTGCAAATCTCTGGCCAATTCCGTAACAGCTGGCTGGAACCCAAGGCCCCGATCTATCGGAACGCCAATAATTTCCAAGCCATCCTGAGCCAAAGCCGGCATGGCGGACATCCCAGCAATCACGCCAAAAATTTTACTTATAATACGCATCAATCACCCTACTCCGTTACGCGGCGGTTTTTAAAGGAAACACGGCGGCCAAACGACCTGATAGAATCCCATTGTCTTTATCGCGCTTAAAATCATATTCTGCGTCAGAGATAAAGTCAGAACCTTGCGGCAAACGGACGCCCCTGCTTCAAAAATTGAGCATCACGGCGCAGAGACAAATGAGGATACTATGCACGAAGACATCTTTGACCCGTTTGCGCTCAGCCTAGATAAGGACATCGCCTTGAATTTGTTGCAAACCGCAACGCAAGGCGCGGATGATGGCGAGTTGTTTTTCGAACGCCGCCGATCAGAAACGTTGATTCTGGACGATCAACGCATAAAAACTGCTAATTTCGATGCCTCCGAAGGGTTTGGACTGCGCGCTGTGCGGGGCGAAAAAACCGGCTATGGCCATTCAAGCGAGATTTCAGAGGCCGCGATAAAAAGAGCCATGGGCACGGTTTCCTCGGCCGTGGCGGATAAGAGCGGCCAATGGGCTGACGCGCCGCAACGCAGCAATAATAGCCTCTATGCTTCTTTTGATCCAACCTCAGAGATCGGCTTTGCTCAAAAAGTAGATATTTTAAAACAGATAGATGCCTATCTGCGCGCCTTAGACAAACGCGTTGTACAAGTCAGTGCGGTTATCGCCGCCAGTCTGCAAGAGGTAGTGATTATGCGTCCCGATGGCGAGGTTTTTACCGATCTGCGCCCCATGAGCCGCGTCAATATTTCGGTGATTTTAGAAAATAATGGGCGCCGTGAAAGTGGCAGCGCAGGGGGGGGAGGGCGATTTTCTCTTTCCGAATTGATCCACCCTGAAGATTGGCAGCCTAAAGCCCGCGAGGCCCTGCGAATTGCAACGGTCAACCTAGACGCAATTGCCGCCCCAGCCGGGATGATGGATGTTGTGTTAGGGCCGGGATGGCCTGGAATTTTGCTGCATGAGGCCATCGGGCACGGGCTTGAGGGCGATTTCAACCGCAAAGGCAGCAGCGCCTTTGCCGGACTTATGGGGCAACGGATCGCAGCGCCAGGCGTGACCGTTCTGGATGATGGCACGCTGCCCGACCGGCGCGGATCGATCAATATCGATGATGAGGGCACAGCCGCGCAAAAAACGACCCTGATCGAAGACGGCATATTAACCGGGTTGATGCAAGATCGCCAAAATGCACGTTTGATGGGCGTCAAACCCACCGGCAATGGCCGCCGGCAAAGCTATGCCCATATGCCGATGCCGCGGATGACCAACACGTATATGCTGGGCGGTGAAACGGAGCCTCAAGATATTGTAGCCAGCCTCAAAGATGGCCTTTATGCCGTGGGCTTTGGCGGCGGTCAGGTTGATATCACCAATGGCAAATTCGTCTTTTCCTGCACCGAGGCCTATCAGGTGAAAAACGGCAAAATCGGCGCACCGGTGAAAGGTGCCACTTTAATTGGCGATGGTGCCACCGCGCTGAAACAAATCCGTGCAGTCGGATCGGATATGGCCTTGGATCCGGGTATGGGCAATTGTGGCAAGGCCGGGCAATGGGTTCCGGTGGGGGTTGGGCAGCCCAGCTTGATGATTGGCGGGCTTACGGTGGGCGGATCGGCGGAATAATCCGATCATGCACCCGTGCTTTACGATGAATTAACCACTTCTCCTGTAGAAGGGTTCTCGTAAGCGGCGGAGTTGTGATGGTCGACGATTTGTTTTCTTCCTCTCACCCCCTACTCCCACCCAAAACGGAAGATGATCAACTGGATTGGCTTCGTCTCTTACGCTCGCGGCGGGTGGGAATAAGCACCTTTTACCGTTTGCTGGCTGAACATGGAACAGCCCAAAACGCATTGGAGCATTTGCCCGATATTGCCCAATCGCGCGGGTTAACTGGCTATCGTGCCTGTTCGCAAAAAGACGCGATGAGAGAATTGTCGCAAGGCATCAAATATGGCGCACAATTGGTGTTTAGAGGCCAACCCGACTATCCGAAACAACTGGGCCAAATTTCAGATGCACCGCCTTTGATCTGGGCGCGCGGAGATTTAGGTTTAGCAAAACGCCCGGTGACGGCGCTTGTGGGCGCGCGCAACGCCTCGGCTTTGGGTTGCCAGATGGCGCGCCGGCTCGCGCATGATTTGGGGCAGGCGGGGGATTGCATTGTGTCTGGGCTCGCCCGAGGCATCGATGCTGCTGCGCATCAGGCTGCGCTTGAAACCGGAACGATCGCTATTTTGGCCGGTGGACTCAAAACCCTTTACCCCCCCGAACATAAAGCCCTCACCGCCCTCATCGCCCAACAGGGGCTCCTGCTTTCAGAACAACCCCTTAATCTGCGCCCGCAAGCGCATCACTTTCCCATTCGAAATCGTTTGATTTCGGGATTGGCGACGCAAATCATCATTGTTGAGGCGGCGTTGAAATCCGGCAGCTTACTCACCGCAAGAAACGCGCTTGATCAGGGCCGCGATGTGCTTGCCGTGCCCGGGCACCCGTTGGATCCGCGGGCGGCTGGATGCAATGCGCTGATCCGCGATGGCGCTGCTTTGGTGCGCAACGCGCAAGACGTGCTTGACCTGAGGCAAAACGTAACATCCCCCGAAAATGATAAAACCCAGCTTAACGGCGCCCCTTGTCAGCCGCCGGTCATGGGCGGTCGCGCAGCGGATAAACCCGCGCAGACATCCAAATCACAGCTGCAACAAGATATCTTGGATCGGTTGAGCGTCACCGCGATTTCAGAAAATCACCTGATCCGCAGACTTGCGCGGCCGGTGGCGGAATGCAATGCGGCCATCATCGAGCTTGAGCTGGATCAAAAACTGCTCCGGCATGCCGGCGGCCATGTGTCTTTGATACCATAACTTGAATAAACCGGCCGGGCTTAGAAGCGCGCATACTCCACCTTAACGAAAATTAAAGCTGCTAAATTCCTTGGATTGACAAGCCGGTCTTTTCAGCATCATGGTCTCCGGTCATAAAGATCCGACCGAGTCGAAAGGAAGTTGAATGCCCGTTGTCGTCGTAGAATCACCGGCCAAAGCTAAGACGATTAACAAATATCTTGGGTCGGGTTTTACCGTTTTAGCCTCTTACGGGCATATTCGAGACTTGCCCCCAAAAGACGGTTCGGTCGATACCGAAAACAATTTCGATATGATCTGGGAAGTTGGTGCTGACAGCAAAAAACATATCAAAGCCATTGCCGATGCGCTGAAAGAAGACAATGCGTTGATTTTAGCCACTGACCCGGATCGCGAAGGCGAAGCGATCAGCTGGCATCTAGAGGAAACACTACGCAAACGCAAAGTGTTGAAAAAAGATACACCCGTCAGCCGGGTGGTGTTCAACGCGATTACCAAAAAAGCCGTGACCGAAGCGATGAACAACCCGCGCGAAGTCGATGCGCCATTGGTGGATGCCTACCTCGCCCGACGCGCCTTGGATTATTTGGTTGGGTTCAATCTTTCTCCGGTTTTATGGCGCAAACTGCCAGGGGCGAAATCAGCCGGACGCGTGCAATCGGTATGTTTGCGCATGATCGTCGAGCGCGAACTGGAAATAGAAGCGTTTAGACCGCAGGAATATTGGAGCGTCGAAGCCCTGCTGCAATCACCGCGCGGCCAAGACGTTACCGCCAGATTGGTCAGCCTTGCGGGCAAAAAATTAGACAAGTTTGATTTAAATAACGGACCGCAAGCAGAGCTTGCCGTTCAGGCGATTTCAAGCCGCCAGCTTTCGGTGCAATCGGTGGAAGCCAAAGCCGGCAATCGCAACCCCTCAGCGCCGTTTATGACCTCGACCCTGCAACAAGAGGCCTCGCGTAAATTTGGCATGGGCGCGCGCCAAACAATGAGTGCCGCGCAACGCCTCTATGAGGCGGGTCACATCACCTATATGCGAACCGATGGCATTGATATGGCGCCCGAAGCCGTAATGGCAACGCGCGATGCGATCAAAGACCGATATGGTGAAACCTATCTGCCCAACAGCCCGAGAATGTATAAAAACAAAGCGCGCAACGCCCAAGAGGCGCATGAATGTATTCGCCCCACAGACGCAACGCGCGATGCGGCCAGTTTAAAATTGACCGATGCAGATCAACGCAAATTATACGATTTAATTTGGAAACGTACGATCGCCTGCCAGATGGCAGCCGCAAAAATTGAGCGGACTACGGTTGAAATCGGCAGCGCAGATGCTCAGGTGGGCCTGCGCGCAAACGGTCAGGTCATTTTGTTTGACGGGTTTTTAAAGGTCTATGAAGAAGGCCGCGATGACGGCCAAGGCGATGGCGATGACAAACGCCTGCCGCAATTGATGCAGGGCGAAGCGATGCAAACCAATGCTGTCACCCCCGAACAGCATTTCACCCAGCCTCCGCCCCGCTACACGGAAGCCACTTTGGTCAAGCGGATGGAAGAGCTTGGAATTGGCCGCCCCTCGACCTATGCCAGCATCGTGACCACGATCCAAGAACGCGACTACGTACGCAAAGAACAAAACCGCCTAATTCCCGAAGATAAAGGCCGCATCGTTACCATTTTTCTGCTAAATTTCTTCAAACAATACGTAGAATATGAGTTTACGGCCGGCCTGGAAGATCAGCTTGACAATGTGAGCGCAGGCAATGCGAATTATAAAGATTTGCTTGGAAAGTTCTGGCGTGATTTTTCGGCCGCAATCGCCGAAACCTCAGAATTGCGGATCACCGAAGTGTTGGATGTTCTGGATGACGCTCTTGCGCCGCAACTCTATCCCCCCCGCGCCGATGGCAGCGATCCGCGCAGCTGCCCTAAATGCGGCGTGGGCGTGCTACATCTAAAAACTTCGCGCACGGGGGGGTTTGTCGGATGCGGGAATTATCCAGATTGTCGCTTCACGCGGCCTATGAACGGCGATGCTGATGATACGGGCGATCGCGTCTTGGGCGAGGATGCCGGGGATGAAATTAGCCTGAAAAAAGGCCGGTTTGGTCCCTATATTCAGCGGGGAGAAGCGACCGAAGAGCAACCAAAGCCGCCGCGTGCCAGCCTGCCCAAGGGCTGGGCTGCGAGTGAAATGGATCTTGAAAAAGCCTTGCTTTTGCTGAACCTGCCGCGCGAAATCGGCCCGCATCCTGAAGATGGCGAGATGATCGAGGCTGGGATTGGGCGCTATGGTCCTTTTGTCAAACACGGCCGACTTTATGCCAATCTCAAAGAGGCAGAGGATGTGTTTACCATCGGCATGAACCGCGCCGTGGAAGAGCTCGCTAAAAAAGCTGCTTCACGCGGCGGAGCGCGCGGCAGCGCCGCCAAACCACTGAAAGAAGTGGGCGAACATCCCAGCGAAGGCGGGCCAATTCAAGTGATGGCGGGCCGCTACGGCCCTTATGTGAAATTTGCGAAAATCAACGCCACCTTGCCCAAAGACATGGAACCGGAAAGCATTACATTAGAGCAAGCGCTTGAATTGATCGAAGCAAAGATCAAAAAGGGCGCTAAAAAGCCCGCAACCAAAAAGAAGCCGGCTGCCAAAAAGAAAACCCCAGCAAAGAAGAAACCCGCAGCCTGACTATAATCTCATTTGACGTCAATCAGGTGAGCGTTGCACGGCTCAAAAATAAACGCGTACCAGCGCCCCAAGATTTTCACGTTTTGCGATGCCTAAGAATTGACTCTAAGGCCTCCCTCGGCCAGATAAGAGCAAATTGATCGGTCAGGAGCGGTTGCGATGAAAAAGATATATGGGTCTGCACAAGAGGCCTTAGACGGGCTTCTATTCGATGGGATGTTCATTGCGGCTGGCGGATTCGGCTTGTGCGGTATCCCCGAGCTTCTTCTACAAGCGATCAAAGAGACAGGCACAAAAGACCTTGTTTTCGCCTCTAATAATGCAGGCGTCGATGATTTTGGGATCGGAATTTTACTTCAGACGCGGCAGGTCAAAAAAATGATCAGCTCTTACGTGGGCGAGAATGCGGAATTCATGCGCCAATATCTTTCCGGAGAGTTAGAGTTAGAGTTTAACCCACAAGGCACCTTGGCCGAGCGTTTACGCGCAGGCGGCTGCGGAATCCCCGGATTTTATACAAAAACCGGCGTTGGAACAGTGATCGCCGAGGGCAAAGAACATAAACAGTTCAACGGCGAGACCTATATTATGGAAGAAGGGCTTTTCGCCGATCTCTCCATCGTGAAAGCTTGGAAGGCCGATGCAACCGGAAATTTGATTTTTCGCAAAACAGCGCGCAATTTTAATCCACCTGCAGCAATGTCAGGCAAGGTGTGTGTGGCTGAAGTGGAAGAAATTGTACCCACAGGATCGTTGGATCCTGATTTAATACATCTGCCGGGAATCTATGTGCACCGCATCATTCAAGGCACCCATGAAAAACGTATCGAACAGCGCACTACGCGCCCGGCAGCATAAGGAGCGCGCACTATGGCTTGGGATCGCAATCAAATGGCCGCACGGGCGGCGTTGGAACTGGAAGATGGAATGTATGTCAATTTGGGCATTGGTATTCCAACTTTGGTCAGCAACTATATTCCGCAAGGCGTTGAAGTCACGCTGCAATCTGAAAATGGCATGCTTGGAATGGGCCCGTTTCCCATCGAGGGCGAAGAAGATGCCGATCTGATCAATGCGGGCAAGCAAACCATCACCGAATTGCCGCAAACCGCTTATTTTGACAGCGCCACCAGCTTTGGCATGATCCGGGGGGGCAAAATAGCCATGGCTATTTTAGGCGCCATGGAAGTTGCCGAAAACGGCGATTTGGCCAATTGGATGATTCCGGGAAAATTGGTCAAAGGCATGGGAGGCGCGATGGATCTGGTGGCCGGTGTTGGCCGCGTTGTGGTTGTTATGGACCACACCAACAAGCATGGCGACAGTAAAGTTTTGAAGCAATGCAGCCTGCCCCTGACCGGAACCGGCGTGGTAGATCGAATTATCACCAATCTGGGTGTTTTAGATGTGGTTGAAGGCGGCTTGAAGATCGTTGAATGCGCAGACGGCGTCAGCCGGGAAGAGTTGCGTGCCGCCACGCAGGCCAATATTGTTGCCTAGGCCTATCGAGAAGACCGCGCGCATCTGCTTGGGCTCATGGCCGCCCAAATTGCTGTAAAATAAAAACTTAAAAGCGCCAGAATAAGCAGATCATTCAAAATCATGCGCCTCACTTAAAGGGCTGGGGCCAAAACCATGTCTTCCGGCCATGCACGGGCGGCCTCGTTCATTTTGAAACGCGCCCCTTGGCCATTGCCCATTGCGCCTAGACCGCTATCCTTTTGCTATGACCACGCTTCCAGATAAATTCGCAACATGGCTGACCCGCAAGAACTGGGCTTTACACCCTCATCAGCTTGCAATGCTTAAAACAGCAGACCTGCCCGCGCAGGTGCTCATCGCGCCGACTGGGGCGGGCAAAACTTTGGCAGGGTTTCTGCCCAGCCTGATCGAGCTGGCCGAGCAACCGTCGCGGGGGCTGCATACGTTGTATATTTCCCCCCTTAAGGCTTTAGCCGCCGATATAAAACGCAATTTGATTAGCCCAATCGATGAACTTGGACTGGATATTTCGGTGGAAGACCGCACTGGAGACACGTCATCGCATATCAAAAAGCGCCAACGCAGCGCCCCGCCCCATATTCTGCTTACCACGCCGGAAAGCCTTGCGCTTTTAATATCTTATCCCGAGGCAGCAAATATCTTTTCTGGCTTACAACGCGTGATTATCGATGAAATTCATGCCCTTGCCGAAAGCAAGCGGGGCGATCAATTGATGCTGGCGCTCAGCCGCATACAGGCGTTCTGCCCGGATATGCGCCGCATCGGCCTATCTGCCACCGTGAAAGAGGCTACCGACATCGCGAGCTTTCTATCTCCCATTTCGCCGCCCTGCCCGATTTTAATCGCAGATGCCGGGCCAACGCCACATATTCAAATGCTCACCGGTTCTGGCACGCCGCCATGGGCCGGTGCCGGCGGGCTATATGCGATTGCAGATGTGCTTGCCCAGATCAAAGCCCATAAAACGACCTTGATTTTTCACAATACGCGGGCGCAAGCCGAACTTTTCTTTCATAATTTATGGCTGGCCAATGAAGACGCGCTGCCGATCGCGATTCACCACGGTAGTTTGGATCGCCAACAGCGTCAAAAGGTTGAGGCCGCGATGACAGCCGGGGCCTTGCGGGCGATCGTTTGCACCGGGAGTTTGGACCTTGGAATCGATTGGGGCGATGTCGATCTGGTGATTCAAATCGGAGCTCCGAAAAATGTGAAACGGCTTGTGCAGCGCATTGGCCGTGCCAACCATCGCTATAACGCACCCTCTAAAGCCCTAATCGTGCCCGCCAACCGCTTTGAAGTGATCGAATGCCTTTCCGCATTAGAAGCTGTGCAGGAAAACGATTTGGATGGCGAACCACGTCCCCCCGGAGGCTTGGACGTGCTGTGCCAGCATATTTTGCTTTGCGCCTGCGCCGGTGCGATTGATCCAGACGTTTTATTCGGGCAAATCAAACAGGCTGGCCCTTATAGCGCGTTAACGCGCCGCGAATTTGACGCCTGCCTTGAGTTTTGTGCGACCGGGGGCTATGCGCTGCGCCGCTATGAGCACTGGCACCGTTTACAGCAAAATCCCAATGGAGATTTTAAATTGCGTGATCCGCGCAGCGCCCGCCGGTTGCGGTTGAATGTTGGCACCATCCAAGACAGTGATACGCTGAAAGTGCGTTTGCATAAGCGGCGCGGGGGCAAACCGCTGGGCGAGGTGGAGGAGGCCTTTGCCGCCACGCTTGCCCCGGGCGATACCTTCTTGATCGGAGGGCAAGTGGTGCGGTTTGAAAGCCTGCGCGACATGGTCGTCGAAGTCTCGCGACATGGGCATAAAAAACCCAAAATCGCCACCTTTGCGGGCACTAAATTTGCCACATCAACGCAGCTTTCCAAGCGCATTTTAAAGCGCTTTGACACAGAAAACTTTCGGGGCTTGCCCGCTTTTACCCAAAAATGGCTGTTTCAACAGCAAACGCTTTCACGCCTGCCAAGCCGCGACTACCTGTTGCTAGAAACGTTTCCGCGCCGCGGACAGCAGCATTTGGTTATTTATGGCTTTGCAGGGCGCAATGCGCAGCAAACTTTGGGGTTGCTGATCACCAAACAACTGGAAGCGCAGGGCTTGGCCCCGCTTGGGTTTGTGGCCACCGATTACGCAACCTTGATCTGGGGGCTTGAAAAGATTACCGCTCCTGAAACGCTGTTTGATCTGACGGATTTGGAAAAAGGCCTTGCGGATTGGTTGGGTGAAAATGCCGTTATGAAACGCAGCTTTCGTGCTGTTGCCACCATCGCCGGATTGATCGAACGCAATTTACCAGGCCAACGTAAATCGGGGCGCCAAGCCACATTTTCATCTGATATTCTCTATGACACCTTGCGCAAATATGATCCTGAGCACATCTTGCTCGTCATCACTCGAAGCGAAGCACGGCAAGGCTTGGTGGATTTTGACCGGATAAAAGAATTGCTTGAAACGCGCGCAACACGGATTGTCCATTGTGCCTTGCCGCATGTCTCGCCAATGGCGGCACCGTTGTTTTTGGAAGCTGGCCGCGTTCCCGTTGAGGGCCAGGCGATGGACCGGTTGCTGGCTGAGGAAGCCACCGCCCTAATGGCAGAAGCCGGATTGGAATTCTAACGTGCCAAACCTGCAAAGCTCTAGCCAGTGCCGCCTCCTGAACGGCTTTCCCTTTATGTTATCAGGCGCGGCCCTGCTCGCATTGCCCTCCGGCGCTTTATGGTGGCCCGAGGTCGAATTGCTTTGCGTCTCAGATTTGCATTTGGGCAAAGCGGAACGGATCAGCCGAAAAGGCGGCGCGAACCTGCCGCCTTATGAAATTCAAGACACCCTGAGACGGCTAGAACAAGACATCGAACAGACGGGCGCAAGCACGGTGATCTGCTTGGGGGATAGCTTTGACGATCTCAGCGCAGAGCGTGCCTTTCCTGAAGATGCACAATTATGGATAGCGCGGCTTCAGGCAGGGCGGCGTTGGATATGGATCGAAGGCAATCACGATCCGGGGCCAATTCATTTGGGCGGCCAGCATATGGCCGAATTCGCCTGCGGCCCGCTGCTGTTTCGCCATATCGCCGATCCCGCATCATCTGGTGAGGTTTCGGGGCATTATCACCCAAAAGCGCAGATTTCCTTGCGCGGACGCGCGCGCAGTTTTGCCTGTTTCTTGCTGGATGAAACGCGGTTGATCCTGCCCGCCTATGGCACTTATACAGGCGGTTTACGCTGCGATCACCCCACCTTAGACCGCCTGATAAAAAAGCCCGGCCTTGCCATTTTAACCGGCAAGAACGCGCAGCCCATTCCAATGCCGCGCGCGAAAGCGACCTGAAATTTGCCTAGAAAAACGAACTTGATGCGCTTACGCGGTTAACCCCTGCGGTTCGTCAATCCCATTGCTGCGGCAACAGGCCGTCAGCGTATTGGCCAGTAAACAAGCGATCGTCATCGGCCCAACGCCCCCTGGAACCGGGGTAATCGCGCCGGCAACCGCGGCGCAGCTGTCATAATCCACATCTCCGACCAAGCGGGTGCCACCTTCAGGTTTTTCAATCCGATTGATTCCAACATCGACTACCGTGGCGCCCGGTTTGATCCAATCTCCTGGCACCATTTGCGCACGCCCTACCGCGGCAACCACGATATCCGCGCGCGCCACCACATCTTTTAGGTTTTTGGTCCGGCTATGCGCGATGGTTACGGTGCAACTATCCCCCAACAGCAACTGCGCCATCGGTTTACCCACGATATTGGAGCGGCCAATCACCACCGCATTCAATCCAGACAAAGACCCATGATGCGCACGCAGCATCATCAAGCATCCCAAAGGCGTGCAGGGCACCATTGATTTCTGCCCAGTGCCCAGCAATCCCACATTTGAAATATGAAACCCATCCACATCCTTTTCAGGGGCAATAGAGTTTATCACCAAATCTTCATCAAGATGGTTTGGCAATGGCAATTGCACCAAAATACCATGCACGCTGGGATCGGCGTTAAGATTCTCGATTAATGCCAATAAATCGATCTGTGATGTATCAGCATCCAGCTTATGCTCAAAGCTGTTCATCCCCACCTCAAGCGTTTGCTTACCCTTTGAGCGTACATAAACTTGACTGGCCGGATCTTCCCCCACTAACACAACCGCCAATCCGGGCACGATGTGATGCTGTTCTTGCAGCCGCGCCACATGCTCGGCCACTTGTACCCGAATTTGCGCCGCAAAGGCTTTGCCATCAATCACTTGCGCTGCCATTGGGTTTTTCCTTTACCTAAAAATTATGCCCCTCGGGGCTATATGCGCCAAAACGCGGCCAAACTCTATCAGAAAAGCCCCTCAATCTGGCCTAAATCATTCAGCATGATCGCTTCCGAAGCTGGCACAGATGGCAAACCTGGCATCGTCATAATTTCTCCGCAGATCACCACGATGAAACCCGCGCCCGCGCTTAAGCGTACTTCGCGCACAGGCACCGAATGCCCCAAAGGCGCCCCGCGTCGGTTTGGATCCGTGGTAAAACTATATTGCGTTTTCGCCATGCACACAGGCAGGTGCCCATAGCCGGCCTCTTCCCAATCTTTCAACTGCGTGCGAATTTTAGCGTCGGCCAAAACTTCCTCGGCGCGATAAATACGCTTGGCAACAGTCTCGATTTTTTCGAACAAACTAAGCTCATCGGCGTAAAGAGGCGCAAAATTAGCCGTATCCGCATCTGCAATATCAGCCACGCGCTGCGCCAGCACTTCAGTGCCTTCCGAGCCTTTTTCCCAATGTTGGCACAGAATTGCTTCCGAGCCTTGCTCGGCCACATAATCTTTGACGGCCTGCACCTCTGCATCCGTATCGGTGACAAAATGGTTGATCGCCACCACAACTGGAACCCCAAAGCTTTTGACATTCTCAATATGACGGCCTAGATTAGGGCACCCGGCCTGTACCGCGGCCACGTTTTCTGGTCCAAGATCCGCCTTGGCAACACCGCCATTCATCTTCATCGCTCTGACCGTGGCAACCACAACCACAACCGAAGGGGCAATCCCGGCTTTGCGGCACTTGATATTCATAAACTTTTCGGCCCCCAAATCGGCACCAAAACCGGCTTCTGTCACCACGTAATCAGCCAGTTTCAACGCCGTGGTTGTCGCAGCCACAGAGTTACAGCCATGCGCGATATTGGCAAATGGCCCGCCATGCACGAAGGCAGGGTTGTTTTCCAAGGTTTGCACAAGATTGGGCTGCATGGCATCTTTCAAAAGCACGGTCATCGCGCCATCGGCTTTGATATCGCGGCAATAAATCGGTGATTTATCGCGCCGATACGCCACGATGATATCACCCAGACGCTTTTGCAAATCGTCAAGCGAATTGGCCAAGCATAAAATAGCCATCACTTCCGAGGCCACGGTAATGTCAAATCCGGTTTGTCGCGGAAACCCATTCGACACGCCACCCAGCGATGTTACGATATCACGCAGAGCCCGGTCATTCATATCCATCACGCGGCGCCAGACCACGCGGCGTTGATCGATCTCAAGCTTATTACCCCAATAAATATGATTGTCGAGCATCGCCGAGAGCAAGTTATGCGCCGATGTAATCGCGTGGAAATCACCGGTGAAATGCAGGTTCATTTCCTCCATCGGAACCACTTGGGCATATCCTCCCCCGGCAGCGCCACCTTTCATTCCGAAACACGGGCCCAAAGACGCTTCTCGAATGCAAATCGCAGCGCGCTTGCCAATCCGGTTCAGACCATCGCCCAAACCAACCGTGGTTGTTGTTTTCCCTTCACCTGCAGGAGTAGGGTTGATGGCCGTTACCAAAATTAATTTTCCGCTCTTATTCGCTTGAACCGAATTGATAAACTCTTGGCTGATTTTGGCCTTATCATGGCCATAAGGCAGAAGGTGTTCTGAGGGAATATCAAGCTTTGCACCGATTTCCTGGATCGGTTTTTTCTGTGCTTCGCGGGCGATTTCAATATCAGATTTATAACTCATGGCCTTCCCTCCTATCGGTTTGTCCGATTTTATCTCTCTGGGCTATAGCCCGCTTACATCTCCGTAAAGACGGTGTTTCCGACATTTTCGGGATCTGTTGCGGCGGCACAGACGTCGAAAGTTTCGCATCCGAAACTAAGGTTCCAGCTTAGCACAAGCGCCTATCATAAGCACGGTGCAGACTTTGATATCGGGCGATGCGCCTAGAAGCTGCGCTTTGGCCGGCCCGCGACCTTAGCGCGGTTTGTGTCCCTTGCTAAAATGGCGGGTATGGACAGGCTCGCCTTAACGCGTCGAAAGCGACGCGGTTTCAATCTGCTGATATGGGTTAAAAGTCCAACCTAAGATGACGCACCAGCCTCAAGATCAGTGGCTTCGTGTAAAATCTGGCCAAGGCTCGGCACAAGCGGCGCATTGCGCGTTTGCCATAATGCTGCGCGTTTCACCGATTTTGCGCATTGAATATAAACCTCTTGCACAGTGATCACCATCACGCAAACCGGGATTCCTTTAACGTCTATAAAACTGGCGCAAAGATCCGGATCCGCCGTCAAGGATGCATGGCCATTTACCCGCACCATCGTATCGGCGCCCGGCACCATAAACATTAATGATATAAGGCCATCTTCAACAATGTTACGCAAACTGTCCAAACGGTTATTGCCAGGCCAATCGGGTAAAAAAAGCGTTTTATCATCTTGGATCCGCACCACCGATCCTAGATCGCCGCGCGCGGATCCATCGGTACCGGAGGGGCCAATTGTTGACAGCACGCAAAAGCGCCCGGCCCCAATCCAAGCTTGATATAACGGTGTCAGATGATCTGCAACTTTGCGCAGGCTTGCCAGGCTCGCCTTGCTATACAGTGCCTCAAGTGTCTCGACCAAGCGGATAAAATCTATCTGCTGCCGCCTCTTCCAACAAAGCGTTTGAGCTTTGCTCAATCATCTCTTCCAGCCTATGCATGAACTCTTCATTGTCAAACCCGGGTTGAATGGCAGGTAGAAACTCAACCACCGCCAGACCGGGCTGTCGCAGGATGCCATATTTGGGCCAGAAAACGCCAACATTCGTTGCCGCGGGGATGCAGGTTTGACCGGTTTCTTGATAAAGAACCGCAGTACCGATCTTATACGGCGCCGATGCGCCAGGCGCGATCCGGGTGCCTTGCGGATAAATGATCAACTGTCCTGCAGGCGAATTGCCTGAATTGACCGCAGCCACCATTGATTTTATGGCTTGCGTCCGTTTGCCGCGCTCAACACAAATACATCCAATCCGCAAACCGAACCAGCCCAGAACAGGTGCATATTTCAGCGAATTCTTCATGATGAACTTGGGTTTTGGAACCGCACTCACAATCAAAATCGCATCAAAAAAGCTTTGATGCTTGGCGGCGATAAGAACTTCTCCCTCCGGAATTTTTCCGCGCACTTCGGAACGCAGGCCGATCATCCAGCGGGCGCTCCAGCGCACCCAATTTGAATAGGAGCGCACTGCCGCGTAAGCACCACGCCGTTCAAACAGGGCCCATGGTAGAAATAAAATACCCAATACCACCATCATCAGATACATTTGAAACACAAAGGCCGCGCTCATGATCCATCTGAGAACAGACATCTACGCAAGCCCTGCCAAAACCTGCTGGGCGGCGCGGCGCGTCGAAAGATAAGCCGTTCCTGCCGAAAACGGTGGAATAGAAATAAGCCATAGCCATTCCAGCCCCTGCAAGCCAAGCCCTGTTAAAATTAGGCTGCGCGGCTCTTCCGACGGGATAAGATACACCACCACCGCGCCCAGTGCGATGCCGATGGAGGCGCCCACAAATGCACGAAATGTAAACCGACCAACAAAGGCTGAGGCAATGTAATTATCCGTCGCTCCAATCAAACGCAGAACCGCGATCACCTGCGCATTGGCCGCCATGGATGCGCGCGCGGCCAGCGTGATCATCGCCGCATTTGCCGCTATCATCAATATAATTGACACAATTCCCAACAACCACAACCGCTGCGCGGCCCGCGCCAACGGCTTTTGCCAACGCGTATGATCATCCAAAACCGCAGACGGCACTTCTGCCGCCAAACGCAGCCGAAGACCCTGTGCATCATACCCCGCACCGGTTTCTTGGATATCGATCAAGCGAGGCAGGGCTAAATCTTCAAGCGGCATATCGGGCCCAAACCAAGGCTCCAGCAAAGCGCGCTGTTCATCGGCGCTCATCACACGGGCCGAGGCGATCCCGCTGGTGGTTTGCAAAACCTGCAAAGCCTGCTGCACCTGCGCCTCTAGCTGGTCTGCCGAGGCTGATACGCGCAATGTTGCACTGCCAGATAAGGCCGTGCTCCAGCGCGCTGCAAGCCGATCAGCCGCTAAAGACAATACCAGCGCGAACACAACCAAAAACGCCATGATTGCAGATGTGGCCGTGCTAAGAGTTGCCGTAAAACCTGTGGGCGGAACAACTTTATTCCGACGCCCATCTCCTGAAATCATCGCCAGAAAATTTGCCATAGGGGCGATCATAAATCAGCCCCCGCAAGTTGCACTTGCCGATTGTTAATCCGCAAAACGCGCACCGGAACCTGCGTTTTTGCGGCGCGAATCAAGCTTAAATCATGGCTCGCAACGACAATCGTTTTGCCCATGCGGTTGAGTTCGACCAAGAGCTTCAATAACCTCTCAGACATTTCCCAATCGATATTCCCGGTGGGCTCATCCGCCAAAATAATATCCGGAGACATAATGATCGCGCGGGCCAAAGCAGCCCGCTGGCGTTCGCCGCCGGACAGCTCGGGTGGATAAGCCTCGGCGCGTTTGTTCAGCCCAACCCAAGCCAATAGCTCTTTGAGGTTCATTTGATCCGAAAGGCGATCCTGCCCCGCCACTTCCAGCGGCAACGCTATATTTTCAATCACACTCAAATGATCCAAAAACTGACAATCTTGATGCACGACGCCGATTTTACGGCGTGCGATTGCAATTTCATCCCGAGACATAGACGCGCGACTGGTTCCAAATAAAGACACGATGCCCGATGTCGCGGTTAAAGCGCCATAGCACAGTTTCAAAAAAGTGGTTTTTCCAGACCCTGAGGGCCCTGTCAGAAAATAAAACGCGCCCGGTGTTATCGAGAAAGACATCCCCGATAAAAGCTCGTTTCCACTATAGGAATAGGCTGCATTTTCCAAATCTATCAAAGCATATCCTGCTGCTATCTTTTAAAGCCCCGCACCGCTGTTTTGCCCCAGTGCAGCCATCGTTGCAATCTATCATTCGCCTTTTGCAGAATGATTTTTTGCAGAAAGCCATTTTCTCTCTGGGTTTTTAGGCGCATATTGGTCTAGAAATACACGCCAAAGATCTAAATACGATAGGTTTATCTTGCCATGCTTCTGGCCTGCCCAATTTGCCAAGCCCAATATGAAGTGCCCGAAGACGCTATTCCAGAGACGGGATGCGAGGTGCAATGTTCGGCCTGTGGTGAAACCTGGTTCCAAACGCACCCGCAAGCCACTTTTCCAATTGAAAATATCCGCGGTGATCAGCGCCTGCAAGACTTTGCCTATATAAAGGGCGCGATCGAGCATAACAGCGAGTCTCAACCGACTGAACCAGGCAACCGCGAGGCACAGAGCCCTATCTTCAACAATCCAACCGCGATTCAACGCCCCCCGATCGCACCCGCTGTCGCGGAAGTGTTGCGGCAGGAGGCGGATCGAGAAGCAAGAGTGCGCGCGGCCTCCGTGTTCGCAGAAGATCAAGCCCCGCGTGAGGCCGATACCCGAGCGGCTCTAGAAACGGCGCAAAGCAGCTTGCAGGCCACTCCGGCGGCGCCAATAAACGCCTTTCCCTCAGCGCCACCCCTCGCGGCGGCCAGCGAGTCGGATCAATTTGAAGCTGAGGAAACCGCGCCTGCGCCCAAACCCAACACCGCCCGAAATGCGGATGCGCCATCTTATAGCTCGGGCAGGCTGGGCTTCATAATCGGGGTTGCGGCGGTGATGGCCGCTTTGCTTTTTTACCTTTACGCAGAAACACTCAGCAGCGCAGCCCCAAGCCTGACACCCTATGCCGATCTTTATACGTTATGGGTGGATGCCCAGCGCCAGCGTGTAGACCCATTGATCGACCAAAGCGTTCTGTGGGTTCTCGCGCAGGTTAAGCAGGTGTTTTGAGCCCTTGGCCCTAAAATTTTTCGAGCAAGCGTTCTAAATAGTCGCGTTCGGGTTTTGAGCGATCGCGCTCGCCCATACGACGTCGGATCTCCTCAAGCAGCTGTTGCGCTTGGCGCTCCATAGCCTGCCTTTCCTGCGCCTCTGACATCGCATCATCTCCCGCATGCCGGCCCTGCTGACGCCCCAGCGGATCGGTTGCCTCGCCGCGCCCGCGCCCTTGAGCTACGCTGCCCTGATCAGCCTCGTTTAAACGCTGGGCTTCGGCAAATGCCTGGTCTAACTGCTGAATACCATCCCGCAGCGCGTCCAAAGCATCCGCCTGTTGATCCAAAGCTTCTGGTAAATTATTCTCGCCCAAAGCCCGTTCAGCTCGGCGCATAGCCTCTTCTGCTTCATCCAAAGCCTGCGCTGTGGGCCCTTCGCTACCTTCACCGTTTGGATCAAGCGGCAGATTTTGGCGTTGCCTGCCCAGAGCCTCTCGCAGGCGCCGCTGGCGATCCGCCAAGTCTTGCGCAGAGGGCGGCGTTGCATCCTCAGACGGGCCTGTTTCACCCGGGCTTTGTTGGCCCAAACCTTCACCGGGCGATTGGCTGGGTGCTTGCTGAAGATTGCGAAACGCCTCATCGGATAGGTTTTGTTGACCCCGCAGCGTCTCTTCTAAGCCTTGCAACGCTTGTTCGCGCGGAGCGCCTTCACCCGAAGAGCCTTCCGCAATCTGCATATTTTGCATCATCTGCTGCAACTCTTGAAGCGCTTGCTGCGCCTCGGCCATGCGCCCCTCACGCATCAATTTCTCGATACGATCCATCATGGCCTGAAGATCATTTTGCGTTAAATCCACACTATTTTGCGGTTTGGTTGAACGCGGGCCGTTTTCAGGAGCGGTTTTTTGTCGTTCGGCCTGTTGCATCAACTGGCGCAGGTAGTTTTCATTTGCCTCGCGTAATTCTTGCATCAATTCGGCAATTTCTGCCTCAGATGCCCCGTTTTTCATCGCTTGCGACAATCGCTCTTCCGCTTGCTGCATGCGCTCTAGCGCATCATCAACATTCCCGTCTTCAAGATCAATCGCCAAGGCCCATAGCAATTCCGCAACGTCAACGCGCGCTTGTTCCAGCGCGCCTTGCGAAAGCGCTTTTGTCAGCTCACCACTTATGAAACGCAGCTGTAGATAATCACCCTCGTTGCGGATTTTCGATCCTGGTGCAAACAAGATTGCCTTGAGCATACGCGCGACCCGCCCAGCGTTTTCATGATGCCACATCAAATCGCGCCGCTGTTCAATCAAGGCCGCAGCCAAGGGATCAAAAAATCTGCGGCCGGGCAGCATCATGGCGCGCGCGGGGGTCACGACGCTTTGACCCAAAGCATCCTTGGCTTCCAAAGAAACGCTTACGGGTAGATTTGAGAGCATATGTTTCGAAAAATCTTCGGTTACATCCATCGAGAAATCTCGATACCGCCCATCAAGCGGCATCGGCAAATCAAAGCTCAAGGCCGCGTCGCTATCTGGGTCAATCGCCAAACCATAACGCCGATCTAATGCCTCCAAATCCACTTCGATAAGCGCGCGTACTGCGGTGATGCCAAAATCATCCTGCGCGGCGTAACTGAACCGACTGATCCCAAAAAAATCGGATTCAAAGCGTCCGCTCCATTGCAGATTGGGCGGTTTATCAGGAAGCAGCGTAACAGACCAAACCGCGTTGGATGGTCCCAAAATTTCCAACACACCCTCTTGTAAAACAGCGAAGCTGTGTTGCACGCCATCCGCGGCAGACGTGGCCGGAGGGTTGGGTGAAACGGATTGATTTATTTGGTAGCTGCCTTCCGGGCCATAAAACCGCAAATCAACCCGACTGGCGCTCATAAGCGTTAAATCAGCTTGCCCGAACAGATCCGGCAAATAAAGGCTGGGCAAACCGGAATAGGGTGGCGGTGTCACCCACCCCTCCCAGCTTTGAACCTCAACCGTTTTTAGGGTTGAAGGCAGCGGCGGTGCAAAACGCGCCGCAAAATTGGACGAGGATCCAAAGCTTACGCTGACCAAAAACACCAATAACGCGCAGAGGCGTAAGCCAAAAGGATCAGCTTTCATCAGAGTGAGATCAGGGGGAACCGATAAGGCCTGGTTGGCCAGCGCTTGCATTTGGTATTGATGGCGCTGCCAAAGCGCTTGCGTCACCGGATCTTCATCTCGGATGCTCGCAACATCGCTTAGCGCTTGCAAGGGGCGCGGTGCCAGGCTGCGATCCACGCGGTGCTTGGCGTCTTGCCAACGCGGCATGCGAAATCTTTTGATCCCCCAAAGCAACGCAGCAAAAGACCCCGCGGCAGCAATACCAACCCCCAGCGTAAGAACATCGATTTGGCCAATCGCCGGCCCTTGCCACATCGGCAAGCTAAACCCAATCAGACCAACTGAAAAAAGCGGCCAAAACGCGTTTAAGCCACGCTCACAGATCAACCCAATAAGCGTTTTAAAGACAGCCGGCTGCGGCGCTGAAAACCAGTTTTGAACGCGTGAAAAGACCAGATTAAACCTCCAACTCTTGGCTGTTTTTTCTACAACCAAGAGGGAATCATATCTCGATTAATCATTTCGTCAAATGTCGGACGGGCTCGGATCACCGCGAATTGATCGCCGTGCACCATCACCTCGGGCACCAATTGGCGGGTATTATATTCGCTGGCCATGACGGCCCCATAAGCGCCGGCCGACCGAAACGCCACAAGATCGCCCGCGCTTTGGCGCGGCAAAGCCCGGCCTTTGGCAAATGTATCTCCAGATTCGCACACGGGGCCCACAATATCATAAGTGGCTGTTGGCTGATCCGCGCTGGCCGCTTGCACAGGCACCACATCATGATGCGCCTCATACATCGCGGGGCGGATAAGATCGTTCATCGCCGCGTCTAAAATCAGAAATTCGCGGTCTTCACCGGATTTCACATAGATCACTGAACTGACCAAAACCCCAGCATTGCCCGCAATCAAGCGCCCAGGCTCGACTTCTATTTCACAGCCTAAATGGCCCAATTCACGCTGAACCATTGTTCCATATTCCTGCAAACTGGGCAAAGGCCCAGAATCGGCCTGATAGGCAATACCAAGCCCACCACCCAGATCAAGCCGACGAATATCATGCCCCTCGGCCCGCAATTGCTGGGTCACGCTTGCAAGTTTGCGATACGCCAATTCGAAAGGGGCCAACTCCGTCAACTGGCTACCGATATGCACATCGACGCCCACCGCCTCGAGCCCGGGTAAGCTGGCCGCGCGCGCATAGACTTCAGAAGCGCGCGAAATCGGAATGCCAAATTTATTTTCTGCCTTGCCGGTGGCAATCTTGGCATGGGTTTTCGCATCCACATCGGGATTCACCCGCATGGTGATTGGCGCAACCGTTTCTAAAGACACTGCCACCTCATTGAGGGCTTCCAGCTCGGCTTCGCTTTCCACATTGAATTGGCGCAAACCGCCGCGCAGCGCGAAAGCCATCTCTTCGCGGGTTTTCCCTACCCCCGAAAATACGATCCGCTCTGGGGCAACGCCGGCGGCAATAGCGCGGCGATATTCCCCCCCTGACACCACATCCATCCCAGCGCCTAACCCGGCAAGGGTTTTGATAATGGCCTGGTTCGATGCGGCCTTCATCGCAAAACACACAAGGTGATCCATGCCTTGCAGCGCCGCATCAACCGCATGGAAATGGCGGGTCAAGGTGGCGCTTGAATACGCGTAAAATGGCGTGCCAACTTGCGCTGCTATCTCTGCCAGCGAAACCCCTTCGCCATGAAGAATGCCGTTCTTATACTGAAAGTGATCCATGGTTACCCAAAGGCCTTTTATCTATTTTTAAAAGCTCGATTACCCTATCGACCACGGGATGAAAAGCCTTTGCCCTGTTCTAGATTATGGCGGCGTCTGCTCGAGAAAAATAAATTCGCAAAATGGCCGGAACTTCTGTTTGACAAACACTCTAGGCTGCGTCTTCTAGGTGGATATCGTTACGGGACGTATCAATGCTGACCTTCGCACTTGCCGTTTTTTTACTGATCATAACGCCAGGACCTGGCGTGTTGTCCACGGCGGGCGTGGGTGCCGCCTATGGGTTTCAACCCGGCATGCGCTATGTGATGGGGCTTTTTATCGGCACAAATTTGGTGGGCTTGGCCGTGATCAGCGGTCTCGCGGCAATCGTGTTCAGCGTTCCTGTGGTTCGGGGCCTGCTGATGGCGGCCTCGCTGGCCTATTTGGTCTATTTGGCGGGCCGGATCGCGCTGGCTGGATCAAAACTGGCTTTTATCGATGCGCGCCGACGGCCCGGGATAAAAGACGGAATATTCTTACAAATTATCAACCCAAAAGCCTATGCAGTGAACTCGGCGCTCTATTCGGGTTTTGCGTTTCTGCCCGACAACCTGCTGCTGGAAACCCTATTGAAACTGCTTATAGGCAATGCGGTCTGGTTTCCAATCCATTTGATATGGCTTTATGCGGGCAGCGCATTACATCGCCTCGACCTCGCCGAGACAACGCAAAAGCGGATAAATTATGCGATGGCAGCCGCAATGATGACCGTTGTGCTGCTTGGAGTTTCCGCCGCGCTTTAAGACAATAGCGGGCGAATGCGATCAATCGCACGCAGAATATTCTCGCTGCTATTGGCATAGGAAAACCGTACATAGCCTTCGCCAAACTGGCCGAAGCTGGTGCCGGCAACCGTGGCCACGCCCGCTTTGTCTAAAAACAAATCTTGGGTTTGCTTGGCGTTTAATCCGATGCCGCTGATATTCGGAAATGCGTAAAATGCCCCGGCAGCATCCGCGCAGCTTACCCCCGGCAAATCATTTAACGCCTCAACGATAATTTTTCGACGCGCATCAAATTGTGCAACCATGTCATAAACCGGATCTTTAGGTCCGGTCAGCGCGGCGAGCCCTGCAAATTGCGCGGCAGCATTCACGCATGAGTGATCATTGATGCACAACCGCGTCACCGGCTCAACCATCGCATCTGGCCAAACCGCATAGCCCATGCGCCAACCAGTCATTGCATAGGTTTTTGACCAGCCGTCCAAAACGATCAGACGGTCCCGAATTTCCGGATAGGTCAATAAACTCACATGCTCGCGGCCATCATAGAGCATTTGGCTATAGATCTCATCAGAGAGAATGGCGACATGGGGATGTGCGCCAAGCCCCGCAACCAATTTATCAATCTCTGCCTTTGGGGTGACCCCACCGGTTGGGTTGGCGGGGCTGTTTATGATGATCAGACGGGTTTTATCGGTGATTTGAGACAAGACCGTTTCTGCATCAAAAGCAAAGCCGTTTTCTTCCAACAAAGCCATCGGAACCGGCGTGGCGCCACTGTAGCGAATAACCGATTCATAGATGGGAAAGCCCGGGTTAGGATAAATAATTTCAGCCCCTGCCTGACCAAACATCAAAACCGCAAAAAACATCGTGGGTTTTCCACCGGGCACGATAATCACATTATCGGGATGAACCGCAGCCCCGTGACGCTGCTCTAAATCCTCTGCCACCGCCGCCCGCAATTGCGGCAAGCCATTGGCCGGCGTGTAGCCATGATGGCCGTCCTGCAAGGCTTTTATCCCCGCATCGACAATATGTTGCGGGGTACGAAAATCTGGCTGGCCAATTCCCAGGTTGATAATATCCCGTCCCTCTGCCGCCAGTTTTTGCGCGCGCGCCAGAACCACAAAGGCCGATTCTGTTCCAAGCCGAGAAATACTATCGGCAAATTTTAATTGTGTCATTCGATGTCCTTTTGCATGCGTAGCCGCATAAAAAAATAAAACGGCAATCCGCATCCCAGCCCAATACATAAGATAAGGGGAATGCTGATAAGCCCTGAAAAGTTACGCCTTTGAAAGGCCTCAAACACGATCCAAACCACCAAAGCAATGGCAGCAACGGTCAAATCCCACGCCAAGCCCGCGCTGGCCTGGGTTGAGAAAAAAGCTGATATCAAAGCGCCAAGACCGCCCTCATTTTGGGCCATCCAAGAGGTGAAATAATACATCGGATGCACAGCACCCCAAACCGCCAAGCCCAAAAACACCCAAGAGATTTGCCGCATTTATTTTACGTCTTCCGTTTTTGGAGGCATGGGCGGGCCATCAACGCCGCATCCGGGCAATCCAACCACATACATCACAGAAAGCGCGATCCAAACCAATTTCATGCTTCCAGCTCCTGTTTCCACCGCAGGATCTGCGCGCGCACCTGCGCGGGCGCAGTGCCGCCGTAAGAGATGCGCGAGGCTACCGAATTCTCTACGCCCAAGACATCATAAACCTCTTTGGTGATCGTGGGATCCACAGAGTGCATCTGCGTCAGGCTTAAATCTTGTAGCTCGCATTTTTCGGCCTCGGCCAGCGCCACCAAACTGCCCGTGACATGATGGGCATCGCGAAACGGCATGTTTAAACTGCGCACCAGCCAATCTGCCAGATCGGTCGCGGTTGAAAACCCGGCCCCTGCGGCCGCGCAAAGGGCAGCTTTATTGGCCTGCATATCGGCCACCATGCCCTGCATCGCGGCTAAGGCCAGCATCAGGTTATCGGCCGCGCCAAACACTTGCTCTTTGTCTTCTTGCATATCTTTGGAATAGGCCAAAGGCAGGCCCTTCATCACCATCATCAAGGCAACATTGGCACCAAAAATACGCCCGATTTTTGCGCGGATCAATTCAGCCGCATCGGGATTTTTCTTCTGCGGCATGATAGACGATCCGGTTGAGAACCGATCCGACAAGCTGACAAAACGAAATTGAGCGGAGGACCAGATTACAAGCTCTTCGGCGAAACGGCTGAGATGCATCGCGCAGATGCTTGCCAAGCCCAGGAATTCCAACGCAAAGTCGCGATCGCTGACCGCATCCAACGAATTGGCGGCCGGGCGATCAAAGCCCAGCGCTGCGGCGGTGCTGTTGCGATCGATCGGAAACGAGGTTCCGGCCAAGGCAGCAGCCCCTAAGGGACATTCAGACATACGCGTGCGGGCATCGCGCACGCGGCTTAAATCGCGCCCGAACATTTCGACATAGGCCATCATATGATGCCCCCAGGTCACTGGCTGCGCGGTTTGCAGATGCGTAAACCCTGGCATTACCCAATCCGCACCCTGTTCTGCTTGCGCGATAAGCGCGTGAATCAAAGCCGTTAATGCAACCTCACAGGCGTCTAATTGGTCACGCACCCAAAGTTTGAAATCAGTTGCAACTTGATCGTTGCGCGAGCGCGCCGTGTGCAACCGGCTGGCAGGTGCCCCTACCAGATCTTTCAACCGTGCTTCGATATTCATGTGAATATCTTCCAGCTTGCTTGAAAACACAAATTTCCCGCTCTCGATCTCTGACAAAATGGTGATCAGACCTTCCTCAATCGCTTCAAAATCGCTATCGCTTATAATGGATTGTGCCGCCAACATCGCCGCATGCGCGCGCGATCCGGCTATATCTTGGGTGGCAAGGCGCTGGTCAAATCCGATTGATGCATTAATTGCTTCCATAATCGCATCAGGACCGCTTGCAAAGCGGCCTCCCCACATCTGATTTGAGGGCGTGTTAGACATCAATTTACCTTTCGGAGGACACATGGCATTTATTCGTTCACTCTTTGTTTATACTGCTCTTATTCTGGGTGCAAATAGCACATTGGCGGCGGCAAATAGCACGGACCATCTACAGGCGTTAAAGCAAGGAGATATGAAGAAATTGGTGTTGCACGAAACGCCAAAAGAAATTTCAGAGCGCGCTTTTTTAACGCAAGGCGCAGATGAGGGGCGTTTGTCAGATTTTGCCGGGCAATATGTTTTACTGAATTTTTGGGCAACATGGTGCGCCCCTTGCCGCAAAGAAATGCCAAGCCTGTCAGCCTTACAAACGCAGCTGGGCGATGCGCGATTTAAAGTCGTTACCATCGCAACAGGCCGAAACGCACCAAAAGCCATGCAGGCGTTTTTTGACGCTCTTGAGATCAAAAACTTGCCTTTATATCGAGATCCGAAACAGAAACTTGCCAAAGACATGGCCGTGCTGGGTTTGCCCATGACGCTGCTCATTTCACCCCAGGGCAAAGAAGTTGCGCGGCTACGAGGAGAGGCCGATTGGGCCAGTGCGCCGGCGCAGGCGCTTTTACGGGCTTGGATCCAGCCGACAAACTAAGACACGCTGGCAAGCTAAAATCGCGCCTTAATGAAAAAAGATCCCAGCAACTGGCCGGTATGTTGCTGTTCAAATTCAGGGGTAAGATAGGTCCAACCAATGAAATTGCTCCAACGGCCCTGTACATAATTCAAACCAACCCTTGCGCGCGCGCGATATTTAGAAGCGCGCAAGGCATTGCCGGATAAAATCAGTGAGCCAATAACACGTGTCAAATCCACGCCTGCGCTGAGTAAAAACCCGTCCTCCCTTTTGTCTACAACGCTATAACGCTGCCCCGAAACGGGCGCTCTTGAAAAAATGCTTCGGACAAATCCCCAAACAATCCTACATCTACTCCAATTCGGATTAGGTCTTCGACCCCTGTTTGAACTTCGACAAACGGACGAATATTGGTTGAAGGAGATAGTGCGCTAGGCTGCGCAACCTCTATTAAACTTCCAAGGACAAACTTATTGGACACTTGCGTATTTCTTACAAAATCTGACGGAAAGGGCTGGCCAAGCTCGGAATGAACCGTTTGCTGCAACCCCATGAGGCCGGTTTGTGGGCCCAACAATGATGCATCTACCCCAAAGTTATAGGCCAAGCCGCCCGCTTGAAAGTGACGGTGCAGACCGATCGACAAATGGCCCACATAAGCCCTGTCTATATCTTCCATCAAGCCCGCCTTTTCACCGGCGTCAGACCTGTCAGGATTACGCGATAAATCTGACGGAGCTATTATCTGGCTAAACAATCTAAGTTCATTAAGCGCCTCTCTGCGCCGCAATGTCCGTGTCATTTCCGGACGACCAAAAACGCGGCTGGACACTAGCGACCCCGTGCGCCATCGATCCCTTCCATCCCCAAAGAAATCATTTGTAAACAAAAGGCCATATCCAAGCAGTTTGGTTTTTTCCTTTGCTTGAATGCCGTGAGGTAACGCAAAAAAGCAGAGGCCCACTAGTAGAAACTTTAAAAATACCACTTAAGACTTATCCAAATATTTTGCTTTACATAAGGCGCAGTTACAGTTTTTAGATAATGCTCGATGATGCTGAATTTATAAAAAAATCCTAAAATAAACAAATCTTTTCGAACTATTCAGTAAAGTATCTATATGGTATTTTTTTAAAATTCTGACTTAATGGTTAATGTTTCAACTGTAGAAACCATTGAGCTTTGTTACCTGATATAAAAATATTTTGAAGTTATTAAATGATCCTATATATCTAAAATAGACAATAGCCCAACTTCACAAAATATCCCGAAATTCAATCACAGATAGAACATTTGTAAATTCTGAATAAATTAATAATCATTTATTGAGATGATACACCATGAAATTAAAAAGCACTTGAAACTAATTAAATCTGTTTAAATTTATTACTTAATATAATTTTGATATTAAAATTAAAAATATGCCTTTCAATTTATCTGGCACCAGCCTTGTAAATAAGAAAAAGGTTATTGACATATAAATAAATCAAATGATTAAGTATTTAAATATGCAATAAAAAGGACTTTTCTATGCTAGAAAATATAAATGACTACTCATTGGAAGATTTGAAAAAAATCAAAAAACAGGTCGATCAGGCTATTAACACATATAAAAGCCGTGCGATCGCAAACGCACGCAAAGAATTAGAAGAAAAGGCTAAATCATTAGGCTTTTCTTTGAATGAAATTGTGGCAAGCGCGCCCGTAAAATCAAAAGTAGCCGCGAAATATGCCAATCCCGAAGATCCAAGCCAAACATGGACGGGCCGAGGTCGAAAGCCACGCTGGGTAGAGGCATTGATTCAAAAAGGAAACACGCTCAAAGACTTAGAGATATAGCCACGGCTAAGCATTACGTCCGCCTGCAAGGTCATGGCACAAATCACGCAAAGGCTTGCGCACGTCTGTGAGGGTTGGTTCATAAATGCCTATATGCACCGGAACCCGTCAACTTCAGCTGCAATCAGATAGCAACATTTTGATATAAGACGCCTTTCTTCCGCAAGATAGCAGACCGCTAGAAGCGCATATAATCAGCCCAAGTTCTTTTCAAGAAACTTGGTGTATTTTCAAAATATGCGCTTCGATCTTCTTCGATCAAAGGCATAATGCTTGAAGTGGAAAAGATTTCGATGAAACTCTCCGTTTGTTTAGGCCGCGAACCATCTCTTGGTATTGCGTCCAGAAGCTTGAGAGCAAAGCCAAAAGAGGCATCAGCGTGGCGTTTTAGCCGCAGCCCTGAAAACACTTCTAATGATATTTTTTTTGAAAGTCGTTTGCGCGCGCTTATCAATA
>JADHOV010000071.1 GCA_016778765.1 Paracoccaceae bacterium
GGGTACGCCTTCGATACATTTATTGGCCGAGGAAACGAAGGCCGCGCATCCAAGCTGGGCGGGGTGCAGCGGAAGCGCGCCGAAGGCTGACATCGAATCAATTAACAATTTGCGTCCCGCGGCGCGGGTTGCTTCGGCAATTTCTTCAATCGGGTTTAAAATTCCGGACGAGGTCTCGCAATGGATCGCCATCACATGGGTGATCGCCGGATCCTTTGCTAAAATCTCTGCCACTTCAGCGCCGCGAGGGGGCATATAATCGCCTTTGTCTAAAACGATTTTATCGCGGCCAAGATAGTCTAATGTGGCGGCAGCGCGCATGCCATAGGCGCCATTGGCCAAAACCAAAACCTTGCCATCTTGGGGCACAAAACTGCCCAACATGGCTTCAACCGCGTAAGATCCAGGGCCTTGCATTGGCACGCAATCATAAAGATCGGCTTTTGGGCCAATCAGCGCCAGCAAACCTGTTCGTATTTGCGCTGTCATAGCTCGAAAATCATCATCCCAACTGCCCCAATCTTTGAGCATCTCTTGTTTTACATCATAGGCCGTAGTGAGCGGACCTGGCGTTAACAAATATGGCTCGCCAAGCGCGGGCTTGGGTAATTTTTCTAAACAGTCGGTGTTTGGCATATGGGCTCTCCCAATTTACGTTCCCTAAATGCGCCGCATTATGCTATAAGTAAAATAAATTAATCATATTAAATAATCGGAAAAACTTATAGATGAGATATACCCAGCTTCGCGCCTTTCACTTTGTTGCAATGCATGGCGGGTTTTCCAGCGCTGCGCGCGCGTTAAACCTAAGCCAGCCAAGCCTATCCGATCACGTGCGACAATTGGAACAGCTGCATGATACGCTTTTGTTCCATCGTGAAAAAAAACATGTGCGGCTTACCGAAGCCGGGGATGAGTTGTTTTTGCTGACGCGGCAGTTTTTCGATGTGGAAGAACAAATCGGGCTTTGTTTAAGCAAGCGCCAACACCAGTTGCGGGGCAAGTTGCGTGTGGTGGCAGATTCGGCTTTGCATATCACGGCGTCGCTCAGCGCTTTTCGCGCGGCGAACCCGAAAACCTTCGTGTCGGTTCGAACGGGAAATTCGGAAGATGTGCTGCAGCGCTTACGCCATTATGATGCAGAGATTGGCGTGGTGGGTAATAGCCCCTCCGCACCCGATTTGGTGGAAATTCCAATCGGGGATGCGCCAATTGTCGCAATTATCGCACAAGGCTTTTTACCAGAAACGGTTCAAGAGCTTGCGTTTAAGCAGCTCGTAAAATGGCCATTGGTATTCCGTGAAAAAGGATCAAGTACCCGGCGCTGTATCGAAGCAGAGGCGCAGGCCTGCGGTCTGCGTTTGCGCCCGGTGATTGAAGTTGACGGACGTGAGGCTCTGCGCGAGGTGGTGGCATCGGGGGCGGGTATCGGATTTGTCTCGCGCGCCGAATTGGGCAATGCGTCTGATATTCGCGCTGTCGCAATTTCGGGTGCAACGCTGCGCATGAAAGAATCTTTGGTGTTTTTATCCATCCGCCGCGATCAGCCCATGATTCGCGCTTTCTTGCGCTGCATTACTCCAAGACGGCAGACCCAGTAGTCTATTTTCCAAGAAAAAGCCAAAATTTTTAAATTTATGCACGCTTTGATATCGAATTTCTCGTGGAAAATTAGAGCGATTGAGACCAGCGAAGCATCGGTATAGATAAAATCTCTTGGTCTGTGAGTTGAGTTCGTATTTGCGGATTAAGCTTTGCGGTAGATAGAACGAGACCGATATGAAAGTCTAAAAGCCCCCAATTGTCACGAGTATATAAAAGTTTGTCGAAAGGCATTCCATCGCTGTGTTTTCAAACTAACAGGTTCCTATTAGATTTTTTCAATTTCTTCCGACAGCGCCTTGTATCTTGCTATCATTAATAGCGCGGGTGGACATTTCACGTTGTATTTGCCTACAAACTTTAAAGAGATAGAAAGATTTAAATATATCTGATAAAAGATAAAAGCTTCGAAAAGTAGGATCTCAAGCAGGTGGTAAGGATAATCTGAGTGCGATATTAAAAAAGTGTAATAAATTTATTACAAAGCGGGCTCAGAACACGTGAGGTATAACTGTAAACAAAACTAAGGAGTGATTATGAAGAAAATTTTACTTTCCGGCATAGCGCTGATGGCCTTTCCGGCTGTAGCGATGGCCAATTGCCCAGCGGTGACCGTTGATAATCCGATGGGACTAGCGGTGGGTGATTACCCACAGCAATATGAGCTATCAGCTTTTGAAGCAGCTGCAAGCTGCGAAATGTCTTTTTCAACCAACCCTGAAATTGCAATGTTGAATGCAAGGATCCATGGTAACCCAGATTTACCAGCACTTGCGGAGCGTATTCCTGTTGAACCTCTTGTGGTAGTGCCTTATGCGTCAGTGGGTGAGTATGGGGGCACGCTTGACGTTCTGTCGAATGCGACTGAAGCTGGTACTTCAGACTTTTTATCCGTGCGTCACGTCAACCTAGTTCGTTATGCAGATGATCTGCAAACAATCGTGCCAAATGTTGCCAAAGGCTGGGACTGGAACAGTGATTTCACACAGTTGACCTTCCATCTTCGGGAGGGACACAAATGGTCAGATGGCGCACCTTTTACAAGCGCTGATATAAAATTTTATCATGACAACATAATGTTGGATAAAAACATCTTTGAAACACCCAAAGATTACATAACCGTTGGCGGTGAAACGATGACCGTTGATACGCCAGATGAAACAACGGTGGTATTTAATTTACCGTCTCCAAAACCGGGCCTTTTGGCGCATTTCGCAACATCTTATGCACAAGGTTTCCAACCAAAACACTTCTTGGGCAAATTTCATCCCGATTTGAACCCTGATGCAGATGCTTATGCAAAATCGCTGGGATTTGAAGGGGGTTATGATGCAATTTTAGCTTATTACGGAAATTCAGACTGGACGGACACTCCTTCACCAATGCTGTCTCGTCCTGATATCTTGAAAAACCTGGAAAAGCACACGGTGCCAACACTTGAAAGTCATGTTTACGTGACTGATACCACCGAAGGTCGTCATTTGGTGGCAAACCCTTACTTTTTTCAGATTGATACAAATGGCCAACAATTGCCTTACATCTCAGAGCAAGATGAAGTTTATGCGAATGATAATGAAGTCCGACTTCTGAAAGTGATTAATGGTGATGTCGATTATAAGGCTCAATCTTTGCAACTTGCGGCAGCACCGTTGTTGTTAGAGAACCAAGAGAAGGGCAATTACACGGTGCAACTGAACCCTGATATTGCATCGCCAACTTTAGCTTTTAACGTTACTTCTGAAGACCCTGCCAAACGCGCTGTCTTTGGTGATGTGCGTTTCCGTCGTGCGATGTCGGTGGCTTTGGATCGTAAACAGATTAACGAAGTTGCTTTCTATGGACAGGGGATGCCTTTACAATACACGGGGTTCTCACCCATGCCTGATTTTATGCCGGGTGATCTTGAGCAAGCATACGCGCAGTACGATGCATCACTGGCCAAAAGCTTGCTTGATGAAGTTGGGATGAGCGATACTGACGGTGACGGTTTTCGTGAACTGCCCAATGGCGATAAGTTGGTTTTAAATCTACAATTCGCAACACAGGGTGCACCTGGTGAATTAGCGCAGTTGGTTGCTCAAAACTGGTCAGATGTGGGTGTTCAAACTACCGTAAAGGAAGTCACACCGGATGAATATCGTTCGGCTCAATCTTCTAATAAACTTGATGTGTTGATCTGGCGGAAAGGTCAGCCTTTGGCTTTGCACTTAGGTGATAACACATATTGGGTACCACCGTTTGACGGGTATTTTGACATCCGGACTGGCATGCTTTGGGCTGAATACATTGAATCTGGTGGCTCTGCTGGGGTTGAACCACCTGCATGGGTGAATGAAATGATCTCAGATATCAATGCGTTCCAATCCTCACCGACGGGCTCCTCTGAACAAAATGCGCTAGCGATAAAAATGGCGCAAAAGATGGTGGATGAAATGTTGTTTATTGGCACAGTGCGTGCGTTGGCTCCCCTGGTTCACAATAACGACCTTAAAAACATGACACAGTTCAAAACCACGTCTTATGAGTATTACCGTACATTCCCCTATCTGCCAGCGCAGTGGTGGCTGGACGAGTAATACCTAATACTTACTTGGTTGAGGCTTTTGAGAACGGGCGGCATTCGCCGCCCGTTCTCAAACGTGTTAAAGCGGCCAAACGGATCTTATGATCAGCATAAAGGGATAAGCACATGTTGAATTTTGCACGATTTGTGCTGGCGCGAGGCTTATTGGCATTGCTAACTTTATTAATTGTGTCCCTAGTGGTTTTTTCGTTAATGGAACTTGTGCCCGGCGACTGCGCTGAACGCTATTTGGCGTTTAAAAATACGCAAGGCTCCAATATCTCAATTGAAGATATTGAAAACGAAAGACGACGTTTAGGTTTAGACCGGCCATTTTTGGAGCGATGGAGCGGGTGGATTGTAAACGCGTTTCAAGGTGAATTCGGCGATAGTTGTATTTTAAGGGTAAACATTGCCCAGCTCTTGGGCGCAAAATTTTGGTTGTCTTTGAGCATATGTTTGGCTGCTCTGGCCCTCGCATATGCCGTTGCGATACCGGTTGGCATTATATCTGCGGCAACCAATAATCCGGCGCTTAATAATAGCTTAAGATTGTTTTCTTATTTGGGCCTTGCCCTACCAAACTTCTTGTTGGCGCTGATGATTATGCTGTTTTCGACCGTATGGTTTGGTGAAACTCTTACAGGGCTGTTTTCGAAAGAATATCGGGATGCGCCTTGGGATTGGAACAAGTTTATCGATTTGTTAAAACACGCTTGGTTGCCAATTTTTATTCTGGGTTGGTCGGCGACCGCATTCGCCATTCAAACGGTACGCGCGCTAATGTCCGATGAAATTGGTAAACTATACGTTACTGCCGCCCGCGCACGGGGGGTCGCAGGACGGCAGTTGCTATGGCGATACCCTGCGCGACACTCGCTGGGCCCAATCGTCAACAGCCTCGGGTTTGATTTGAATAGAGTTTTCAATGAATTGCCAATTGTAGCTTTGATCTTAACCCTCACGGATGCAGGGGCATTATTGATTGAGGCCCTGGCGCGTTCAAATGATCAGCAATTAGCAGGAGCAATCATTTTCTTGCTAACTGCTTCAATTGTTTTTCTAAATTTTATAACTGATATTTTACTATCTCTTCTTGATCCTCGGATCCGCAAAAGCATTATGGTTTGATGAGCATGAAAACTGAACGACCGATCCAGACGTCTTACTCCAATGAGCGGGTAAAAGAAGCTTATTTTACCGCGTCTCAAGGACAGTTGATCTGGGCACGCTTCAAAAAGCAGCGCGCCGCGATGATCGCAGCGATAGTGTTGGTTGTTTTGATCTTATCGGGCATTTTTGCTCCATTTTTGTCGCCATATGACCCCACTACAGGCGGGCGCAATAAAGATTATTTAAATGGCGCTCCAAATTTACCAATGTTCTGCGACAAAAATGGCTGTTCTATCCGTCCGTTTTTACATACTGTCGAACGTGAGCGTTCTTTGAAGACTAATTTTCGCTGGGTCGAAAAAGTCAATGAGGATAAACGTCGGTATCTGCAGTTTTTCGTTACTGGTGCTGAGTACAAATTGTTAGGTTTTATTCCCGGGGATCTGCACTTGTTTGGGATGGATGTAGGTTACATTCATTTATTTGGTACGGATGCGGCGGGCAAAGATATTTTCTCGCGTACGCTGCATGCGATTTGGACATCACTGCAAGTGGGCAGCATCGGGGTGTTTATTGCCTTTGTACTGGCTTTGGTGATCGGTGGAATCTCCGGCTATTATGGAGGCTGGTTAGATTCATTTCTGCAGATGTTAACCGACGCAGTTCGAACTGTACCTGCAATTCCGTTATTTATGGCGATTGCGGCATTTATTCCTCAAGAATGGTCTGCTGAGATGCGGTTCTTCTTCATCTCCTTAATTTTGGGTTTAATAGGCTGGCCGACTTTGGCGCGTCGAGTGCGCACACATCTATTAACCGAGCGAAACCAAGATTACGTGCTGGCCGCTCAACTCAGCGGTGCGTCTTCAAGCCATGTTATTCGCAAACATCTGCTGCCTAGTTTCACGAGCTATATTATCGTAGATCTTGTGATTTCATTCCCTTACATGGTACTTTCAGAAACGGCGCTTAGCTTTATCGGACTTGGACTAAAAGATCCGGTGAATTCATTAGGTGTGATGCTCCAAAATGTGACCAGTGCTGATGTTTTGCTCAATTATCAATGGTATTTCATTCCCGTTCTTTTCTTTATCGCGCTTGTAATGGCGTTTGTTTTCGTCGGAGACGGGTTACGCGATGCTGCTGACCCTTATTCCGAGGTAAACAAATGAGTGCGTTGCTTGATGTCAAAAATCTAACCCTTCAGTTTCGTACCGATGAAGGGCTGATTACGGCGGTAGAAGACGTCTCTTTTTCGTTAAACAAGGGAGAGGTGATGGGGCTGGTCGGGGAAAGCGGATCGGGTAAATCGGTAACAGCGAAAGCCTTGATGCATCTAAATGCGCGTAATGCAGTTTACGGCCCTGATTCGCGGGTATCTTTGCATACAGAACGAGGCGAAGTTGATGTGCTGTCGCTTCAAACGCCGCGCGATTTGAAGGAGGTGCGGGGCGGTGCCATTTCAATGATCTTTCAAGAGCCAATGGCCTCTTTTGCGCCCGCGATTACAATCGGCAAACAAATGGTCGAGCAGCTGCAATTGCATGGCGATATGTCCAAGGCAAGGGCAAAAGAAATTTCGGTCGAAATGCTCGATCGAGTTGGCATTTCGGATGCTTCTCAGCGCTTTGATCAATACGCGTTTGAACTTTCAGGCGGCATGCGCCAGCGCGCGATGATCGCGATGGCGCTTTCAACCAAGCCTGCTTTACTAATTGCAGATGAACCAACGACGGCGCTGGATGTGACGATTCAGGCGCAGGTCATCGATTTGATGAAAGATTTGGTGGATGAGTTTCACATGGGAATTATTTTTATTACCCATGATCTTGGCGTCGTTGCTCAAACCTGTGATCGGGTGAATGTGATGTATC
>JADHOV010000072.1 GCA_016778765.1 Paracoccaceae bacterium
GAAAGCACGCATTGATCACCGGCGGGGGCAGCGGCATCGGGCTGGCGATCGCGCAAAAGCTAGCCGCGCAGGGGGCGCAGGTCACGATCACCGGGCGACGCAAATCTGTGCTGCAGGCCGCTGCAGGCAAAGGCATATTTCCAGCAGAAATGGATGTGACAGATGAAACCGCGCAAAAAGAGGTGATCGCAAACGCTGTAAAACAACGTGGTCCCCTACAAATATGCGTGGCGAATGCCGGTATAGCAGAAGGGCGGGCCTTGCAAAAAACACAAATGGAGTTGTGGCGCAAAATAATGGCAACCAACCTTGACGGCGCCTTCATAACCATTCGCGAAGCGATGTCTTCAATGACAAGCACGGATTGGGGGCGGGTGATCGCGATTTCTTCAATCGCAGGCTTGCGCGGCTTGAAGGGGGGCGGCGCTTATGCGGCAAGCAAACATGGTGTGATCGGTTTGATCCGCTCTTATGCGGCTGAACATCTGGGCGGGCCGATTACCTTTAATGCGATTTGCCCCGGCTATGTGCAAACGCCGATTATCGATCAAAACCTAGAAGCCATCCAAAAACGCGGATTCACCCAAGAGCAGGCGCTTGAAATGATGGTCAGCGCCAACCCCCATAAACGGCTGATCGAGGTTGATGAAATCGCAGAAACGGCTCTTTGGCTCTGTAATTCTGCCTCAGGAAGTGTAAACGGACAGGCAATCGAAATTTCAGGCGGCTAAAAGTGAGCGATATTTTTCAAAAAACAAAATCTCTCTTCGACCTGCCCGACGGCATTCTATATCTTGATGGCAATTCCCTCGGGCCCCTGCCCAAAGCAGCGGCGGCGCGGGTTGAGGCCGTGATGAAGGCCGAATGGGGCCAGATGTTAATCACCGGTTGGAACAAAGCCGGTTGGATGGCGCAACCCAATGCGGTTGGCGACCGTTTGGCGCGCCTGATCGGGGCGCAAAGCGGGCATGTTGTTGTCGGAGACACGTTATCGATCAAAGTCTTTCAAGCGCTCGACGCGGCGCTGCAATTGCGCCCGGATCGAAAAGTGATCCTGTCTGATAGCGGAAATTTCCCATCCGATCTTTATATCGCGCAAGGGTTGATCCAAGCGCTTAATCAAGGCCATGAGTTGCGCCTTGTCGCCCCCGAAGATCTGCACAATCATATCACCGAAGAAATCGCCGTGACGCTGGTCACGCAAGTCGATTATCGCACCGGTCGCCTGCATGATATGTACAGTCTTACCGAAAAGGCGCATAAGAACGGGGCCTTATGCATCTGGGACCTTGCCCATTCCGCAGGCGCCATAGAAGTGGAGCTTGCCAAAGCCAAAGCAGATTTTGCCGTCGGCTGTACCTATAAATATCTCAATGGCGGGCCAGGATCGCCCGGTTTTATCTATGTAGCGCCCCATCTTATTGATAATATTGAACCAACCTTATCAGGTTGGCTGGGCCATGCCGCGCCATTTGCCTTCGCGCAAGGCTATGCGCCGGGAAACGGCATCGACCGCATGCGGGTGGGAACGCCGCCGGTTCTGGCGCTGGCCAGCCTCGAAGCCGCGCTTGATATTTGGGATATGGTGGATATGGGCGAGTTGCGGGCGCAATCAATTGCGCTCAGCCAATTGTTCATCGCTGAAGTTGAAAAAAAATGCCCGATGTTAACATTGGGCTCTCCGCGGGATCCCAATAAACGCGGCTCTCAAGTGGCGTTTCATTTTCAAGAAGGCTATGCTGCAATGCAAGCTCTGATCGAGCGCGGTGTGATTGGGGATTTTCGTGCGCCTGACACAATGCGCTTTGGATTCACACCGCTTTACATCGATCAACAAGACGTAAGAGCGGCCACCGATATCATTGCCGATGTAATGCAAAACCGCCTTTGGGACAATGACGCCTATAAAATTCGCGCCGCGGTAACCTGAAGCGAGCAATTATGTTGACGAGCGTGGCCGATCTGGATTTCAAAACAGTAAGTCAAACAGCAAGCCGACGCCGGCAGCGCCCATCAGCACCCAGCCCAGCGCAAGCTTAAAGCGCCAGATTAAAATAGCACTAAGCGTTGCGATAACGATCACTCTTAAATCGACAGAGACGAGTTGTGGCACCCAAAAGGTTAAAAGCCCCATGCGCAACTCTAAAACCGTTTCGAAGCTTACCTGAAGCGCAAACCAAACCGACAGGTTTAAGATGACCCCAACAACCGCGGCCGTCACCGCACCCAGCGCGCCCCATAACCTTGGCTGGCTTGACAGGCGTTGAACATATGGCGCGCCAAGAAAAATCCATAAAAAGCAAGGCACAAAGGTCACCCAAAGCCCGAGCGAGACGGCTATCAAAGCCAACGCATAGCCACCCTGTTGGAAACCCGCGACAAAGGCCACGAATTGCGTGACCAGAATAAGCGGCCCGGGCGTGGTTTCGGCCAGTCCCAAACCATCTAGAACTTGCGCTGGGTTGAGCCATCCATAAGCCCCTACCACATCCTGCGCCATATAAGCCAAAACGGCATAGGCCCCGCCAAAGGTAACCAGGGCAAGTTTGCTGAAAAACCAACCAAGCTCAGCCAGAAATGGAACGCCAATGCCCCAAAACACGATGACCAGCGGGCATAGCCAGAGGCAAAGCCCCACCCCAAGCGTTATGGCAAATCGCCCGAAAGAGAACGCAGACAACTGGGGAATCTGAGCACCTTCTGGCGATAGCATTTGCGGGCCTTTGTGATATGCGCTTAGGAAAAACGCGCCATACACCCCAGAGGCAATCACAATAACCGGATAAGACAGATTGAAAAAAAACAAACCGACAAACGCAGCCCCGGAAATCACATAATGCTGGGTCTGCGTCAAAGCACGGCGCGATAAAGTTATTAAGGCTTGCACCACCACCACTAAGATCGCGGCTTTAACCCCCAAAAAAATTCCAGATAACATTGACGTTCCAGAAAAGGCCACATAACTGATCGATAAAATCAGCATCACCGCGGCGCCGGGCAGTACGAACAAGCCGCCGGCGATTAAACCACCGGAAATGCCGCGCAGGCGCCAGCCGGCAAAGGTTGCCAGTTGCATCGCCTCGGGGCCGGGAAGCAACATACAAAAATTCAGTGCATTCAGAAAAGACTGCTCATCCAGCCATTCTTTTTCATCAACAAGAATGCGATGCATCAATGCAATTTGGCCAGCTGGTCCACCAAAGGATAACAAGCCGATTTTGACAAAAACCCAGAATATATCCCTTAGCCGCGCAGATTTGGATGCGGTTGATATCTTTGCCTCATCGGTTGCTGAAACAGCCATTTTCTAAGGCACCTTTCAAAGTAATCCTTATCTGTCTTAAACAGTGCGACCCGTTGCGCCACATCCCTACGTCGCAGGCAGCCCACGCTGCGTCAAGGCTTTGCAAGCGCAAAGCTGAGGGCATCGAAAAAATTATCAGGGTTGGGCAAGCCGAGCCGCCCGCAAATCAAACCGACGCCTGATCTCGTCAATTGGGAACCTAAAAACGATCCGAAAGCGCAAGCTCTTTCTCAAAGAACCACGCCGGCAAACGAAAGCAACGTTGACATCAATTGATCGGCAAATACCTTTGAGCGCTTAGACCTACATGTCGCGCCGCCCTTATCCTGCACGCTCAACCTGCAAAGACCGACCCGCCCAGTGATAGACCGCCTGACCGAAGGCCTGAAATAGGGGGCGCGAGACACCATCTTGAGCGGCGTGCCATTCAGGATGCCACTGCACGGATAAAGTGAACCCCGGGGCATCTTTAATATAAAGCGCTTCGGGCGTGCCATCTTTGGCGACTCCATCGATCACAACGCGCGGCCCCGCTTGGTCAATCCCCTGCCCGTGCAGCGTATTGGTCAAGACCTCGCGCGCCCCTAAAAGGCGGTGGAACGGGCCATTTGAGGTCAGTTTCACGCTATGCCGATGGGCAAATTTTTCATCGAGCGATCCCTCTGGGGGCATTCTATGATTCATCCGACCCGGCAAATCGCGTATTTCGGGGTGCAGCGTGCTGCCCATCGCAACCGCCACCTCTTGAAAGCCCCGACAAATGCCAAAAATTGGCTGACCTGAGGCAATACAGGCCCTAATCAGCGGCAGCACCAAGGCATCGCGCGCCCGATCAAAACTGCCATGCGCGGGGGTTTCAGCATGGCCATATTCTTCAGGGTGGATATTAGGCCGGCCTCCAGTGAATAAAAACCCATCGCAACAGGCCTGCAGCTCTTGCACCGACACCTGCCGCGGGTCTGCCGGAATAAGCATAGGAAGACATCGAGCAACTTGCGATATCGCCTGGCCATTGATGACACCCGATGCGTGAGACGGATATTCATCATTAATCATATAGTGATTACAGATCACCCCAACTATTGGACGTGCCATCGCTTACCCCGTGATTGATAAGCATAGTATAGAGACGAAACTCAAAGATTGACAATAAGCGCTTATGGTTCTGCAGTCAGGTTGGTCGCTTCTACACCGGCGATGGCACAAATTTCATCATTATCAGATAAATCACCCGTCACCCCAACAGCGCCAACGATGTTTTGTCTCGCATCGCGGATTAAAACGCCACCTGGAACCGGCACGACCTGCCCTTGGAAGGCGCCATTCACCGCCTGCATGAAATAAGCCTGCTGCTCAGCGCGCGCCATCTGCGCGCGCCCCGCCATTCCCAGCATAACCGCGCCATGGGCCTTGCCTGTCGCAATCGCAACCCGCCCTGGCGCGGCACCATCGCTGCGCTCAAAGGCGATCAAATGCCCGCCCGCGTCCAACACGGCCACGCTCAAAGGCTTGAGACCAAGCTCTTTGCCTTTTTCCAAGGATTTGCGGATGATTATCTTGGCCTTACGCAAGGTTAAATCGTTCATTCTTTGATCCCAAACTGTCTAATTTCTTTGGTTTTTTTCGCTTATGCGGCAGAGGCTGCGTCAACTGGTGAGACAGCTTGCGCCGCTTTCACTGCAAGGCGCCGCGCATGCAGCACAGGCTCTGTATAGCCCGAGGGCTGTATCCGCCCTTTAAACACCAAATCGCACGCGGCTTGAAACGCCGACCCCGTAAAATCGGGCGCCATTGGCCTGTAGGAAACATCCGCTGCATTCTGGCGATCCACAACAGCTGCCATTTTTTGCAATGCGGCTATTACCTGGGCGTGGCTTACAACCCCATGATGCAGCCAATTTGCCAAGGCTTGCGAAGAAATCCGGCAGGTTGCCCGATCTTCCATCAATCCAACATCATTGATATCGGGCACTTTTGAGCATCCCACACCTTGATCGACCCAGCGCACCACATAGCCTAAAATGCCCTGTGCGTTATTCTCAATCTCAGTTTGTATTTCTTGATCCGAGAGATTGCGGCCGCGCAGAACTGGCACCGTCAATAAATCCTTCAATGTCCCACGGGGACCGGCTGCGGCGAGCTCGTTTTGGCGCTGCTTCACGTTCAGCTTATGATAATGCGTGGCGTGCAGGGTGGCCGCTGTGGGAGAGGGGACCCAAGCACAATTGGCTCCGGCCTCTGGATGGCCCATTTTCGCCTCAAGCATATCGCCCATACGGTCTGGCATAGCCCACATGCCTTTTCCAATCTGGGCCTTTCCCTGTAAGCCACAAGTCAACCCAATATCAACATTACGATCTTCGTAAGATTTTATCCAAGGCGTGGTTTTCATATCGCCTTTGGGAAGGAATGCGCCCATTTCCATACTCGCATGAATTTCATCCCCAGTGCGGTCTAAAAACCCCGTGTTTATAAAGGCCACGCGGTTTTTTGCAGCGCGAATGCATTCTTTTAGATTGGCAGAGGTTCGGCGTTCTTCATCCATAATGCCCAGTTTCACCGTATGATGCGGCAGGCCCAGAATATCCTCTACGCGGTTGAAGATTTCATCCGCAAAAGCCACTTCTTCGGGGCCATGCATCTTCGGCTTCACCACATAGACCGAGCCATGCATCGCGTTGCCCTTGTCTGATTTGAGGTCATGCATCGCAATCATCGTGGTGCATAGCGCGTCAAGTAAACCTTCTCCGATCTCAGCTCCGTCTTGATCTAGCACCGCCGGTGTAGTCATCAAATGCCCCACATTGCGCACCAGCATTAAGCTGCGCCCCTTTAAATATGCTGGCGCACCTTGCGCAGTGGTATAGGCGATGTCAGGGTTCAACCTGCGGGTGAAGGTCTCAGAGCCCTTTACGATTTCTTCGCTCAAATCCCGTTTCATCAAACCTAGCCAATTGCGATAAGCAAGAGTTTTATCTGCGCCATCCACCGCGGCCACGCTGTCTTCACAATCCATTATAGTCGAGATCGCCGACTCCATTCGGATATCAGAAATTCCGGCCCGATCCGCAGCCCCAATCAAACTCGCAGAATCAACATTAACAATGATATGCAGATCATTGTTTTTGAAAATATATCCACCTTTATCATTGCGATCGCCAACACGACCGATAAATTGCTCCGGATGCGCCAACCCGACACCATCCGCGCAAAACCCGTCTTGTGTTTGAGAAATACAAGCTACATCCGACCAAGAGCCCGTTGCCAATGGCAGGCTGTCATCCAAAAATGCCCGCCCCCACGCGACGACCCGGTTGCCACGCGCTTGGTTATAAGCCCCTGCTGGCGGCAAATCCCCCATCGCGTCAGTGCCGTATAACGAATCATATAAGCTGCCCCAGCGCGCATTGGCTGCATTCAACGCAAAGCGTGCATTCATGACTGGAACCACAAGCTGCGGCCCTGCAATCTGCGCGATTTCGGGATCAATCCCCTGCGTCTCAATCTTAAAATCTGGCCCTTCATCAACCAAATAGCCGATTTCTTTCAGGAAGTCCTGATAGGTTTCAAAGCTAAAATCAACGCCTCGATGCGAGATATACCAATTGTCTAGCTGCGTCTGGATATCCTCGCGCTTCTGTAAAAGTTCGCGGTTTTTAGGCCCTAATTCCGCAACAACCGCCGCGAGCCCTGCCCAAAATTGCGTCGGCGTTATGCCGGTGCCCGGCAAGGCATCTGTTTCGATGAATGCCGCCAATTGATGCGCGACGCTTAAACCTTCTCGTGATACCCG
>JADHOV010000073.1 GCA_016778765.1 Paracoccaceae bacterium
AATATGCCTTTGCCTGCAGCGGCCTGCAGCACAGATTTGCGTCGCCCGGTGATCGTGACCTGCGCCCCCTGCGCGGCTAGCTTTTGCGCGATCGCCAGCCCGATGCCGCTGCCCCCGCCGGTGATCAATGCGTGCTTTCTCTGCAAATTCATCGCAATTTTCCCCGCTGCTTTGGCCGTATTCTTTGCCAATCTAGGCAGTATTGCCGGTTAAGCCAAGCTGAGTGTGCATTTTTAATTCTGCTGCAAACCGAACATAGATCCGCTGTGTTCCGCCGCAGCTGGACCTGGGAATTTGGGTTTGTGCTCACCGCAGAATATCCGATATGCAACGATTATTTTTGCGCGATGAAACGGATTTTTATCGCTCGTCCCTTCGCGTTATTTTCGCCTTTTGGTTCGTTTTATCGAAGAGAAGTGGCCAAAAACCTTGTTTTCAGTGCCGTAATTGCTTTCATAAGGAAGTTTTTAGACGGCTTAGCGCAGAAATGCGCATTTTAGGGTAGACGTCAGGGAAACAGGCGGTAAACCGATGGCATCGCTTTCACGTGTTTCTGCTTTGGCTACTGGACGGTGCTTTTTAGGGCGCTACTATTTCAGAGCGGGCAAAATGTTTTTTGGCTTCACCGTGAAGGGCGCATCCTATGCTCGAAATTTTTTCGGGCTAAAAAATAAAGAGTTAGAGGAGTGTGAGACGTGAAAATCGGAACACCCAAAGAGGTAAGCGCGGGCGAGGCCCGTGTTGCAATGACACCAGACAGCGCTTTGCAATTGCAAAAGCTTGGTTATGAATGCGTTGTTGAAAGTGGCGCCGGAGTGGCGGCGGGTTTTGCGGATGCGCTGTATCGAGAGGCCGGCGTTGAGGTTGTGAAAACGGCCGCAGCTTTATGGAAAGCTGCGGATATTATAACCAAAGTGCGCCCGCCCAATGCAACCGAAGCGAAACGCTTGACCGATGGGAAGCTTTTGATTTCGTTTTTCTATCCGGCGCAAAATACCGAGCAGATGGAATTACTGGCCGGAAAAGGCGCCAGCGTGATTGCGATGGATATGGTGCCGCGCATCAGCCGGGCGCAAAAGATGGATGCGCTCAGCTCGATGGCGAATATCGCGGGATATCGCGCTGTGATCGAAGCGGGCAATAATTTCGGGCGCTTTTTTACGGGCCAGATCACGGCGGCCGGTAAAGTTCCGCCGGCGAAAGTGCTGGTGGTTGGAGCCGGGGTGGCCGGACTTGCGGCCATTGGCACAGCGACATCATTGGGCGCGATAACCTATGCCTTTGACGTGCGCCCCGAAGTGGCAGAGCAGATCGAATCTATGGGTGCGGAATTTGTGTATCTTGATTTTGAAGAGGCTCAACAAGATGGCGCTGCAACGGGTGGCTATGCTGCGCCGTCAAGCCCAGAGTTCCGCGAAAAGCAGCTGGCTAAGTTTCGTGAATTGGCCCCGGATGTGGATATCGTGATCACCACCGCTTTAATTCCGGGCCGCGATGCACCAAAATTATGGCTTGCCGATATGGTCGCCGCGATGAAACCGGGCTCTGTTGTGGTGGATCTGGCCGCTGAACGCGGTGGCAATTGTGATTTAACCGTTCCAGACGAAAAAATAGTGAGCGAGAACGGCGTGACGGTCGTGGGATATTCAGATTTCCCAAGCCGGATGGCGGCGCAATCTTCAACGCTTTATGCAACGAATATCCGTCATATGATGACCGATCTGACGCCGGAGAAAAACGGTCAGGTCCATCATAATATGGAAGATGATGTGATCCGTGGTGCCACGGTTGCGCATGAGGGCGCGGTAACCTTCCCACCGCCACCGCCAAAAGTGCAGGCGATCGCGGCGAAGCCAAAAGAAATGGTTCCGGAAAAAACACCCGAAGAACGCCGCGCCGAAGAAGCGGCTGCCTTTCAGCAGCAGACGAAAAACCAAGTCACTTTGCTGGCTGTTGGTGGCGCATTGATGTTGCTTGTTGGCGCCTATGCACCGGCCAGTTTCATGCAGCATTTTATCGTGTTTGTGCTTTCGGTGTTTGTGGGCTTCCAGGTGATTTGGAATGTCAGCCATTCGCTGCACACGCCTTTGATGGCGGTGACCAATGCCATTTCGTCGATTATTATTCTGGGGGCGGTGCTGCAGATTGGCTCTGGCAGTTTTCTGGTTATCCTCTTGGCTGCGATTTCGGTGTTCTTTGCCGGAATCAATATCTTTGGCGGCTTTCTTGTAACGCGGCGCATGCTTGCCATGTTCCAGAAATCTTAAGGAGGTCGTGATCATGGAATTGGGTTTTACGACTGCTGTTTATGTTGTTGCGGCTGTGCTGTTCATTCTGTCACTTGGCGGTTTATCCGGGCAGGAAAGCGCAAAGCGCGCCGTTTGGTATGGGATCGTGGGAATGGGCCTTGCCGTTCTTGCCACGCTGATTGGGCCCGGTGCTGGGCTCTGGTGGCTGTCAGCGGTGTTGATCGCCGCGGGCGGTTTGATCGGGTATCAACTGGCGTCTAAAGTTGAAATGACGCAGATGCCCGAGCTGGTGGCCGGGATGCATGCTCTGGTTGGGCTTGCGGCCGTGTTCGTGGGCTTTAACGCGCATTTCGAGCTGGGCAATGTGATGGCGATGGATGAGGCAGCCAAGAAAACGCTTGACGGCTTTGCGGCGCTGCTGGCGAAGAAATCGGGCGTTGAAATTAATATCTTGCGCGTTGAAGCGTCTTTAGGGATCTGGATCGGGGCCGTTACCTTCACCGGATCGGTGATCGCTTATGGAAAATTGGCTGGCAAAGTGACCTCGGCGGCGACCAAACTTCCCGGGGGTCACGCGCTGAATGCCAGCGCTGCCTTGGCCTCGGTGATTTGTTTGATTTGGTATCTGAATTCCGGCGGGTTGCTGCCGCTTTTGATCCTAACGCTGATGGCGCTGTTTATCGGTTATCATTTGATTATGGGGATTGGCGGCGCGGATATGCCCGTGGTGGTGTCAATGCTGAATTCCTATTCAGGTTGGGCGGCTGCCGCGATCGGGTTTAGCCTTGGCAATGATTTGCTCATCGTGGTCGGTGCGCTGGTCGGCTCATCCGGTGCGATCCTGTCTTATATCATGTGCAAGGCGATGAACCGCTCATTTGTCAGCGTTATCTTGGGCGGCTTTGGTGGTACATCTGGTCCCCAGATGGAAGTCGAGGGTGAGCAAGTGGCGATCGATGCAGATGGCGTGGCCGCAGCTTTGGACGAGGCCGATAGCGTCATTATCATTCCGGGCTACGGAATGGCCGTTGCGCAAGCCCAACAGGCGGTGAGCGAGCTGACAAAGCGGCTGATCGCAAAAGGCAAAACGGTGCGGTTCGCGATTCATCCCGTTGCCGGACGGCTTCCTGGCCATATGAACGTTTTGCTCGCCGAGGCCAAAGTGCCCTATGACATCGTTCTGGAAATGGATGAGATCAACGAAGATTTTCCGGAAACAGATGTGTCTATCGTGATCGGTTCAAATGATATTGTGAACCCGGCGGCGCAGGATGATCCAAACAGCCCGATCGCCGGTATGCCGGTGCTGGAATGTTGGAAGTCAAAGCAGGTTTTCGTGTCTAAGCGTGGCCAAGGTACGGGCTATTCGGGCATTGAAAATCCGCTCTTCTTTAAAGAAAATACGCGGATGTTCTATGGCGATGCAAAACAGTCTCTCGATAAACTTCTCGGGATGATCGATTAACCCGCCTTGGCAGTGATTTTGCAAAAGGCCCCTGCCTTAGTGGCAGGGGCCTTTTTTGTTCTGCGCCTGTACTAACCAAGGCGCTTTGATGCCGCCTTAGGCTTTGCCTTCTTTGTAAACTGATATACATCCCGCCTGGAACATCGTTTCATCTATTTATGAGGGCTGCATGTCTGCTATTCAAGATCACCCGTTGCGCTATGAGCTGGCCAATGAACTGCACGCGCGCCCGTTTCCATCTTTAGACGCGCCGGCGCGAGTGGCCTATCTTGCCTTCACGCAAAACACCGAGGGTGGGCACTCTACCCGCTTAAATGCCCGCGATCAATTGATCGCCTTATTAGACCGCTTTGGTGAAACCCATCCGCAACCCGATGCAACGCATTATTTTGGCGCCTTGGGCCGGCATCAGTTGAAATGGGAGCAACATACTGAGTTTGTGACCTATAGTTTGTTCAGCAAAGGCGGTGCCGAACGCCCGTTTGATCCCGCTGAATTTGAGGCTTTCCCGGAGGATTGGCTGCAATCTGTAAGTGCCGAACGTATCACCTCGATCAATTTACGCGTTGAAACGCGGATTTCGGATGATGAAATCAGCCAATCACTAGCCGAGTGGTTCGTGCCCGAAAGCCTGACGGTCAGCGAAGTTTTAGATAAATCGGCCGTGGTGGCGGGTGATTTCCGCGTCGATGCATCTGGTCATCAGCGCTTTGCGTTATTTGTCGCAGCCGAAACGGGGCCCAGGCGCATTGGCCGCGTTATTCAGCGGATTTGCGAGATTGAAACCTATAAAAGCATGTCGATGTTGGGGTTCTCGACGGCGCGCAGCATATCGCCGCGGATGGTGCAGATTGATGCAGAGCTCAGCGAATTGATGGCCGATATGACACAGGCGAAAAAATCCCCCGAGCGCACATTAAATGCTTTGTTGAAAATTTCCGCTGAATTGGAAAATCTATCAGCGCAAGTTGCGTTTCGTTTTGGCGCCACAGGCGCTTATGAGGCGATTGTCAATCAACGTATCCAAGTGTTGCGCGAAGAGCGATTTAAGGGCCGGCAGACGTTTGGCGAATTTATGATGCGGCGATATGATCCGGCAATGCGCACGGTTAAAGCTTCTGAGCGGCGACTGTCAGCGATGGCGGATCGCGCGATGCGGGCGGGGAATTTATTGCGGACCCGCGTAGATGTTGAACGGTCTGCTCAAAACCAATCGCTTTTGGAAAGTATGAATGCGCGCGCCGATCTTCAGTTGCGTTTGCAAAAAACGGTTGAGGGTTTATCGGTGGTGGCGATCAGCTATTATGCCGTGTCTTTGGCCGGATATTTGATGTCACCTTTGGCAGGCCCACTTGCAATCAGCGCAAATTCATTGAAGGCCGCCGTCACGCTGCCCGTGGTGCTGCTCGTTTGGTGGGCCATCCGGCGCATCCGCAAGCGCATTGAGTAGATAAGACATTTGGCCTTTTTAAACTGTGAGAGGCCTGCCCTCTGTTGTAAGGGGCAGAGATGCGCTTATCTTTCCCGGCTTCTGGGATCTAATGCATCGCGCAAGCCATCGCCAAGGTAATTGACGCTCAAAACGGTTAGCGAGATCGCCAAGCCGGGCCATATTGCGCGGCCGGGATATAGCTGTAGATATTCGACCCCGTCATTCAAAAGGCGGCCCCATGTGGGGAAATCGGGGGGAAACCCTAGTCCAAGAAAAGAAAGCGCGCTTTCGGTGATGATCGCGTTGGCGATGCCCAGCGTAGCAGATACCATTATTGGTGAAAAAACATTCGGCAGAATATGGCGCAGAATCAAGGCGGCATCGCCCAACCCGACCGAACGCGCTGCCAAAATAAATTCGCGCTCTTTGATGGCCAACACATCGGCCCGGACAATGCGCGCGGTTGGCATCCAACTGGTTATACCGATTGCAAAAACGATCAAAATAAACATGCCACGTTCCGGTCCAAAGCTTTGGCTCAGCAGATCACGAAACAGTAGCATCATAACCAGCAATAAGGGCAGCAATGGCAGCGAGAGAAACATATCGGTCATGCGCATCAATAGCCCATCAAGCCGTTTGTAAAACCCTGCCAAAACGCCAATGAAACTGCCCAAAAAAAGGGATAAAATCATGGCGGTTAAGCCAACAGAAATAGATGTCTGTCCCCCCGCAATCAGCCGCGCGAACGTATCACGGCCCAATTGGTCTGTGCCCAATGGATGCGCCCAGCTGGCACCTTGATTACGCGCGCGAATATCGATCGTATTGGCTTCAAGATACCAAAATAATGGCCCAAGCATAACGATTGCAACGATTAAGATGAATAAGACGCCGCCGAACAACGCGCCTTTATGATGCCTAAACTGCGCCCAGATATCGGCCCATTTGCCATGGGATTGGGTGGAGGCTGTTTGCTCTATGGGCTCAGTCATAGCGAATCCTCGGGTCTAAAACCCCGTAAATCAAGTCTGCAAGCAGATTGAAAAAAATGATTAGAATGGTGAAAATAAACACCAGCGTCTGCACGGTTGGAAGATCATTGGCGTAAATCGCAAGAATAAGCTGTTGGCCGATTCCGTTCACTTTAAAAACCTGTTCGGTGATGATCGCACCGCCGAAAATTGAGGGCACGTTCAAAGCGATCACGGTAACGACCGGGATCATTGAATTACGCAGCACATGCACCATCACCACGGTCCATTCATTCAAGCCTTTCGCCCGTGCGGTGCGTACATAATCTTGATTTAAGTTATCCAGAACTGAGGCCCGCATAAAGCGGCTGAGCTGGGCAGTTGTTTGCAAGGCCAGCACCATAACTGGCAAGACCATTTGTTTAAGCTGAATAATAAAGCTGTCCCAACTGACCACCTCATGCAACGTGTTATAGGTGGAGGGCAACCAGCCCAATTGCACGGCGAATAAAACGATCACCGCGACGCCGCTGAAAAATGGCGGAACTGAATAACCGATCATCGCTACGAAAGTACCAACTTGATCAAAAACGGAATATTGGCGATAGGCAGAATAAATGCCGATTGGCAGCGCGATCAAAATACCCACCAGATAGGCCATACCTACCACCCAAAGCGTTTGCGGAAGCCGCTGAACCACCACATCCATTACGGGGCTGCGGGTTTGCCAGCTGATGACGCGTAGATCGTCTTTTGAAAATTGTGTGTTGAACAGATGGTCGATGAGCACTTGCGGTTCAATCCAGAAAAATTGCACC
>JADHOV010000031.1 GCA_016778765.1 Paracoccaceae bacterium
TGGTGCCGGTGATAGGACTTGAACCTACGACCCCATCATTACGAATGACGTGCTCTACCAACTGAGCTACACCGGCCCTAAAAGCGGTTTACAGGAATATATCAGATCAGGCAAAGCTCAATTTACAGACTTTTCTTGGGCTTGCTCGGATAGCGCGATTGCCGCGCTTTCAGGGGGTGCGGTGTCAACATCTAACGCTTTCTCTGGGTCTAGCTTGTCCCCTTCAGCCGCCTCGGGACTTGCCTCAGCCATCAAAAGTTGCACCATATCCAATCCGTTTGATGTGCTAAGCTCCTCTGTGGGGGCGGGCCTCCAGCTTAAGGTATCAAAGGCTTCGCAATGCTGACAGGTTGCGGACCAAACAGTGTTGACCCCATGGCAGCTATCGCAGACCCAGCGCGGGCCGCGCTGCGCAGCTAAGGCTTTGGTTAACCAGCCTCGGATCACCTTGTCTGGGCTGCCCTGACCGCGTTCAATCGCCGCCATAATGGTAAGTACTCTTGCATCAGCCTCGGTCTCTAGCAAGGTGCCCACGGCGCGTTTTGCTGCTGGAAAATCCTCGGCATATAGGTGCAATTCGGCAAGCGCCAGCCGCGTTTCGCGATGCGCTGGCGCAAGTTTTTCCAGCACTGAAAACCGCTTGAGGCGCTGCTGCGGTGTTTCCTCTGGGGCCAGTTCGGCGAAGATACTCGCCAAATCTGGATGCGGTTGGGCTTGCCAGGCTTTCTTGATCACCCTTAAGGCATATTTGGGCTTTTCCGCGTCTAGATAGCTGCGCGCGGCCATCACGGCAGCGGGAACCAAATCGGGAGAAAGGCGGTTGGCTTCAATCGCGGCTTCGCGGGCCTCAATGCTTTGGCCCTGCGCGAGCACGTCTTTGGCCTGCGAAAGCGCCAGCACCGCATCCCGGCGTTTATGAACATCGCGCGGCAAAGCGCCATGTTTCAGCTTGGCGCCAAGTGTATGGCGCGCGCCCTTCCAATCTTTTGCTTGGGCCTGCAAAGCCAAAAGCGTGTCTTGTGTTTCAACGTGTTTTGGTTTGAGGGCGAAAGCCTTTTCCGCCAGTTTCAATGCGATATCGGTTTTTCCATCGGCTAATTTTTGTTTCATAATGCCGCGAATACCAAGAAAGCGGGTGCTGGGTTCTTGAATGAGCTGCTTGTAAATCTCTTCGGCTTTGCGTTGGTCACCGGTTAATTCTGCGGCCTGCGCGGCCAACACATTGGTCAAGGCGGGGCGGTTCAGGAAGCGCTCTGCTTTCACCGCTTTGCTCAAGGCCAGCGTGCCTTCACCTGACGCCAGCGCCAGCAATCCCTCGGACAGCGCTTGGTAGCCTTTGCGCTCGCGGTTGCGAAAGAAATAGCGCGTGACGGCGGTTTCATCGCCATTGATAAATTTCAAAACGGCGATTAGCAGTCCGAATATTTTCAACCCAATCCAAACCAAGATGCTGAAGAAAAAGAGCGCAAGCACCGCCTGCAGCGGTGTGAGCGTATATTCCGTGCCCGCCACGATGGCTTGCACATTGCCTAAGATCAGGTTCTGCCCATCAATCAGATACGCAACCCCAAGCGCTAAGGCAGCCACAATGATCAGAAATAATAAAATCTTTGTCAGTGAAATTAACATAATGGCTATCTTAACCCTCTATCAACCAGCGTAAAGACAGCAGCGCGTTCTGGCGCGCCAGTTTCTGCTCTACCAGCGCTTTCCAAGCCGCCATTTGAGCCGCTGGTGCCGGCGTCAGATCCGCAATCTCTGCCAATACGGTGGATAGGTCGCCCGAGGTCAAAGCCGCTTCTGCACGCGATAAGATTGCATCCGTGCTTGTGCCCGTTTGTGGAGCCAGCGATCGTGCATTCAATTGTCGCTTTAGAAACGCGCCCAGCCGGGCCGCGCTGAGGCTAGCGGGCTGTGCGGGGTCACTTGCGGCCAAGGCCCGCCGCGCCGCTGAGGGAAATTGCTGCTTCAATTGCTCTAAATCTACCCCGCCTTGATCGGCGCCAAGCTCAAGCGCCGGCGGTATCGCCAGATCGCTTAAAGCGCTGATTTTGATTAAGGTTTGCTGATAGGGGCGGTTGTCGCGCAGCGCGTCTTCGAGGGTGGCCAGCAAATGCATGAGTTCACGGCTTTGGTGTTGATTTTGCGCCTGCTCGGCGCTCAGTTTGTCTTGACTGATCAAATCATCAATAGTTTTTTGCAGCGTGTTGATACGCGCTTGCTGTGCGTCGAGCGTGCTTGCAAGCTCGGCCAGCACCGCTGCCGGGGCAGATGGGGTTGTGTTGACGGCGTTTAAAGCGCCAAAGGCGGTTTGTAAATTTTGCACGTCATCGCGCAGCGCGCGCAGTGTGGCGTTGGAGTCTTGATTTTGCGTTTCAAGCGGTATTTGTGCAGTGTAATCGCTCAAATCTTTGATTTGCTGCGCCATTTGACCTGCCTCTGCGCGCCGTTTGTCTGCCGCAGTGTTAAGGTTGCGCAGATCGTTTTGCAGCGCCGCGATATCTGCCTCAAATTTTTTATCTGCACTGGGCGGCATCGTCCATGGGGTGATAAAAATGCCCGATAAAAATGCCAAAGCAATCACGGCAGCTGCGCTTGCCGCCCCCGTAATCGCCGCCGTAACGCGTGAAGGATGGCCTTGATTTTTGGGCTGTTTATCAGCGGGGCTTGGCGGTGGTTTTGAAGCATCGGCCTCTGGGGCGGCGGGATGAAAAGGCGCTTCAGGAACCTTGTCTCGGGGCAATTCTTCGGGAAAATCATCGGTTTTTTTATCCGGTCGATCGGCGCTTGGCACAGGTTCATTTGCCGCATTTTCGGGGGAAAGCGCCTTTGCGTTCTCGGTGTTATCTACCATCGAATAGGGCCTTTGTTCCTTTGGTTTTCTGCGCCATTATGTGCCTTTATTCTTGGGCTCAATCAACATCATATCCTGAAATCGGCGTAAAACAGCCTTAAGCATCGCACCGCGATTGGGATGAGTTGCGACAGTTGTTTTGATATGCGGCTGCGTGGAAAAACACGCGGCCACGGTTTGGCTGATCGCGATGATCTCGCTGCCATTAGGAAGCGGGCCATAGCTCTGCAAAAGCCGCGCCGAGCGTGGCGAAAACACTGGAACTAGCAGCGCTTGTGGCTGGGTGAACAAAGCGCGGGCCTGAAGGCTGAGCGGTGTTTCAATTTGATCATAAATCACGCATTCAGTGCAGGGAATACCTTTTTTGGTCAGGGTTGCAGCAATCTGGCCGCGGCTATGCTGCCCATGCGGGTGGATAAGTGGCCCTGCTGCCCCTGTCTTTTGCACCAATAGGATAAGATCTTGCGCAGCTCCTGCGCTGCTTATCACGAAAAACCCCAATTTTTTTGCCACCTCCGCGGTGGCCTCGCCCACGGCGAAGCAGGTCATTTTTTTGGGGATAGGCGCGTGCGCAAAACACGCGACCGCATGTCGCGAGGTGAAAAGCACCGCGGCATAGGCGGATAAATCTGGCAGGGTGCCGATGGGGGTTATGTCAAGAACCGGGCTGATTAAGATCTGTGCGGCGGGCTGATGCGATAAAACCTCTTGCGCAAAGGCCTGCGCGTCTTTTTGGGGCCGGGTCAACAAGAGCGTTGGGCTTTGAGGCAAGATATTGTTTGTCATGAATTAGAATGTTACCCCCCCAACATGTTTGAGACAATGGATGAAAACATTTCGGCGCGGTCGGCGCTTTTCCTCGGGCTTGAAAGCAGCTGCGATGATACAGCGGCGGCCGTGGTTTCCTGCCCGTCCGGGGGGCGGGTTGAGATCAAATCATCGGTCGTGATGGGCCAGTCAAATTTGCATGAGGCATTTGGCGGTGTGGTGCCGGAAATCGCAGCCCGCGCGCATGCTGAGCGCCTGGATCTCTGCGTCGCAAATGCCCTTGAGGAAGCCGGGTGCGATTTACAAGATGTTACGGGCATTGGAGTGACAGCGGGCCCGGGATTGATCGGGGGGGTATTGTCGGGTGTGATGTGTGCCAAAGGCTTGGCTTTGGGCGCAGATAAGCCGTTGATCGGGGTGAATCATTTGGCGGGACATGCGCTCACCCCTCGGCTGACGGATCAAATTGCCTTTCCTTATTTGATGCTGTTGGTGTCTGGCGGGCATTGCCAGTTTTTGATTGTTTCCGGTCCAGACCAGTATCACCGCCTGGGGGGCAGCATTGATGATGCCCCCGGTGAAGCGTTTGACAAAACGGCCCGCCTGATTGGGCTTGGGCAGCCCGGGGGCCCTGCCATTGAAAACGCGGCGCTGCTTGGCGATGGCAAACGCTTCGCGTTTCCGCGCCCGCTCTTGGATCGGGCGGGGTGCGATATGTCATTTTCCGGTTTGAAAACCGCGGTTTCGCGAAGCCGTGATGCGCTTTTGGCCGAACAGGGGGGGCTGTACCCACAGGATCAGCGCGATCTGAGCGCCAGCTTTCAAACCGCGGTGGCGGATGTTTTGGCCGAAAAAACCACACGCGCTTTGACAGAATATTTAGCCGCTGCACCGCCGCAACCATGCTTGGCCATGGCCGGGGGTGTAGCGGCGAATAGGCAGATTTGCGCGGCTGTGCAGCAGGTGTCTGCGGCGATGAAGGTGCGCTTTGTGGCGCCGCCTCTGGCGCTATGCACCGATAACGCGGCGATGATCGCCTATGCAGCCGCAGAGCTTTACCGCCTTGGGCAGCGCGACGATATGCACCTTTCCGCCCGCCCCAGATGGCCGTTGGACACCCGACAGCCAAGTTTGATCGGGGCAGGCAAAAAAGGTCCGAAAGCATGAGTATCTCGGTTTTGGGAGCGGGTGCGTTTGGAACGGCTTTGGCGATCGCCTTGGCCAAGCACAGGCCCGGGGTTAGGTTATGGGCGCGGGATGCCGCGCAGTTGCACAACATGCAAACCGCGCGTTGCAATCAAAAACGATTGCCGAATATGGGGTTTCCTGAGGCGCTTGAACTTGCCGCTGATTTGGCTGAATGCGCCGCTGCCGAAATTGTTCTGCTGGCTGTTCCAATGCAGCAGCTTGGCGGATTTCTTTCCGCGTTGCCTCAAAAGAAATCCCCTAAATATCTGGTAAGCTGTTGCAAAGGTATCGATCTGGCAACCGGGAAAGGGGCCTCTGCCTTGCTAGAAGCGCAGGCCCCAAACGCGCAGGCTGCGGTGTTAACCGGCCCAAGCTTCGCAACGGATCTGGCTGCAGGTTCGCCAACGGCGTTAAGCTTGGCCTGCACGGATGCAGCTGCGGGCCTGTACCTGCAAGAGCAACTCTCAACTCCCAGTTTGCGGCTGTATCGCAGCACTGATGTGACCGGAGCTGAGCTAGGAGGCGCGTTGAAAAACGTGATTGCCATCGCGTGCGGGATTACGATTGGGGCCGGTTTGGGGGATAGCGCCCGTGCCGCGCTGATGGCTCGGGGATATGTTGAAATACAACGGTTTGCATCGTCTTTGGGTGCGCGGGATCACGCGATGGAAAGCCTGTCCGGGTTGGGCGATTTAAGCTTAACCTGCATGTCGGATAAGTCGCGTAATTATCGCTATGGTCACGCACTGGGGCAGCAGAAAAAATTTGACCCTTTGATCACAGTGGAGGGCGTAGCTACCGCAAAGGCCGCCTTGGCTTTGGCCAAAGACCAGAAAATTGATTTGCCAATCACGCAGGTGGTGGTTCAGTTGTCAGAGGATAAAATAGAGGTCGCAGAGGCGGTGGATCTTTTGATGTCGCGCCCTCAAAAACAGGAATAAGCATGGCGTTTTGGCTTTTTAAATCTGAGCCCAGCACATGGTCTTGGCAGGACCAAACTGCCAAGGGTGCGGCGGGCGAAGCCTGGGATGGCGTGCGCAATTATCAGGCCCGAAATTTCATGCGCCAAATGCAAATCGGAGATCGCGGCTTTTTTTATCATTCCCAAGGAGAAAAATCGATTATCGGGTTGGTTGAGGTGATCCAAGCGGCGCGGCAAGATCCCACGACAGATGATCCAAAATGGCAATGCGTGACGATAAAGGCCTTGCAGGCTTTGCCCAACGCAGTTTCGTTGCATCAGATTAAAGCGCTACCGGCGCTGGCTGAAATGATGCTTGTGCGCAATCCAAGGTTATCAGTGCAGCCCGTGCGTGTTGAAGAGTGGCGAATAATTCTTGAAATATCCGGCTTAAATCCGGCGGGTTAAGCAACGGTGTCACGGCGGCAAAACGGTAAAAATTGAAACCGCAGCGGGCTGTGTTGGGCTGGCCTGATTGTTTGAAAAATAGGGTTCCGCCCTTGGGCGGAACCCTCTGTCACCCCAATGCGCTCCCACAGCACCTTCGGTTTCAGAAACGGGTTCGGCCATCCTGACGCGAACATGCTGCAAGCCTAGCTGGTATGCGGCTTTGGTACAAACTTTTACTATATTAGATTTGTTTAAATTTTGAGAAAACGCCTGGGCAGATTTGTTTTGGGTGGCCGCTTTTCTTAACCGGTCCACCCGTTATTTTTAAGCGATGGCTTAATATCTGTAATGTTCTGGTTTGAACGGGCCTTCGGGCGTTACGCCGATATAATCCGCCTGATCTTTTTCTAATCTGGTCAGTTTCACGCCGATCCGTTCAAGATGCAGGCGCGCTACTTTTTCATCCAGATGCTTTGGCAGAATATAAACGTCATTTTTGTAGTTATCGCCTTTGCTCCAAAGCTCGATCTGGGCCAATACTTGGTTGGTGAAAGAGGCAGACATCACGAATGAGGGGTGGCCCGTCGCATTTCCAAGGTTCAGCAAGCGCCCTTCGGAGAGTAAAATCAAACGGTTACCCGAAGGCATTTCAATCATATCCACTTGGTCTTTGATATTGGTCCATTTGTGGTTTTTCAGGTTTGCCACTTGGATTTCGTTATCAAAATGGCCGATATTGCCCACGATGGCCATGTCTTTCATTTCGCGCATATGCTCGATGCGGATCACGTCCTTATTGCCTGTGGTGGTGATGAACACATCAGCGCTGTTCACAACATCTTCCAAAACAACCACTTCAAACCCATCCATCGCGGCCTGCAAGGCGCAGATCGGATCAACCTCTGTTACTTTGACGCGCGCGCCAGCCCCGGCCAATGAGGCGGCTGAGCCCTTCCCAACATCGCCATATCCACACACAACGGCGACCTTGCCCGCCATCATCGTATCTGTGGCGCGGCGGATCCCATCCACCAATGATTCTTTGCAGCCATATTTATTATCAAATTTTGATTTTGTGACCGAATCGTTCACGTTGATGGCGGGGAACGGCAATTGGCCTTGCTTGACCAATTCATAAAGCCGGTGCACGCCGGTTGTGGTCTCTTCGGATACGCCTTTGATCATTGCGCGCTGTTTGGTGAACCAACCTGGGGTTTCGGCCATACGCTTTTTAATCTGTGCGAAAACCGCTTCTTCTTCTTCTGATGTAGGCACTGCGATAAGGTCTGTTTCTCCGCCTTCAACCCGCGCGCCGAGTAAGACGTATAGTGTGGCATCGCCACCATCATCCAAGATCATATTCGCGCCCTCTGGAAACATGAAAGACCGGTCGAGATAATCCCAATGCTCGGTCAGCGTTTGGCCTTTCACAGCGAAGACGGGTGTGCCTCCGGCGGCGATCGCGGCCGCCGCATGATCCTGAGTGGAAAAAATGTTGCAAGAAGCCCAGCGCACATCTGCGCCCAACTCAACCAGCGTTTCGATTAACACCGCCGTTTGAATGGTCATGTGCAAAGAGCCGACGATGCGCGACCCGCTTAATGGCTTGCTTTTACCATATTCGGCCCGCAGCGCCATCAGGCCCGGCATTTCGGTTTCAGCAATGTTCAGCTCTTTGCGGCCAAATTCTGCCAGCGCAATGTCTTTTACGATATAATCCGTGCTCATCTGCATCTCCTAAAGCTTTGAGGTCGCCTATCATAAGCATTTGCAAGCTACAAGGATGTGCAGAGGCTCTCGGTGAGACCTGCGGCAATTGGCCTAGGAACCACAAACGCCTTTTTTATGCATGGCGCTTTAGACGCGGCAATTTTGACCTCTTTGGATTTGAAACGGTGGCAGATGACGCGCAGCCCTTGTTAGCAAAAAGCCCGCATGTCATATTATTGCTGATTTATTCGAGGAACCCATGAAGCAACCACGCGCTTGGCAAAGAATGCTGTCTGGACGGCGATTGGACTTGCTTGACCCAACGGCAGTTGACATTGAGATTGAAGATATCGCCCATGGCTTGGCCTTTGTGGCGCGCTGGAACGGCCAAACGCAGGGCGAGTTTGCCTATTCTGTCGCCGAACATTCTTTGTTGGTGGTAGAGTTATCCAAACGGCTTTTTCCCAAAATCGAGGCCAAATGGCAGCTGGCAGCCTTGTTGCATGATGCCCCGGAATACGTGATAGGCGATATGATTTCGCCGGTTAAAGCGGCCGTTGGCGCAGGCTATGTAGCTTTGGACGAGCGCCTGACCGCCGCTATTCATATCCGTTTTGGGCTACCCGCAAAACTGCCGGCCAAAATTAAAGCGCAGATTAAAAAGGCCGATAAGTGCAGCGCCTGGCTTGAGGCCACTCAGATTGCCGGATTTTCACAACAAGAAGCCAACCGGTTTTTTGGCAAAATGCCAATGGATCTTGTGCCAGATTTCACGGTTAAACTGCGGCCGCCCAATCTGGTAAAACGGGATTATATTTCCAAATACCGTACTCTTATAGCGAAATTATAGGCAGCGCGGGTTGCTTTGCTGCGCCAAATCAGGGTGGTTTTACCGCGGGCTGCGCTTGGCCAAAATACGCTGAAGGGTGCGCCGATGCATATTAAGCCTTCGGGCGGTTTCCGAGACGTTGCGGTCGCAGAGCTCATACACCCTTTGGATATGTTCCCAGCGTACGCGATCCGCGCTCATCGGGTTTTCCGGCGGCGGGGGCAAATCATCGCCCGTTGCCAACAACGCATTGGTAATATCAATCGCATCCGCGGGTTTGGACAAATAATCGGTGGCGCCAATTTTAACTGCGGCCACTGCGGTGGCTATGGCGCCGTATCCGGTTAAAACCACAACCCTGCAATCGGGGCGTTTTTCGCGCAGCACTTCTACAACATCTAGGCCATTGCCGTCTTCCAGCCGCAGATCAACCACCGCATATGCTGGAGATCGCGCCGTTGCGATTGCACGCCCAGCGGCCACTGATCCGGCTGTTTCAACCTCAAAGCCGCGTTTTTCCATGGCTTTCGCCAGCCGTTTGAGAAACGGGTCATCATCATCAACCAGCAAAAGCGAAGGGTCTTCGCCCAGATCCTGATATGTTCGTTCTGACACGCGGTCGCCTCCTGAGCGGTTGACTTTCATTACATCTAATGCGGCCACCCGCCTTGGTCAAATAATACAAGTGGTTAAGCTGCGTTCAAAAAGCAGCTGATTTTCTCGGCCACTTGCTCGGCGGGTAAATCACGGCGGAAAAATTCGACAAACCCATGCTCGGGAAGCAGCAGATAGCTCATTGTTGAATGGTCGACCAAATAATACGGATCGTTTTGTTCATGGGCTTTGTAATAGGTACGAAACGCTTTACTTGCGGTTTTGATTTGGGCATCGCTGCCTGTCAATGCGATCAGTCTTGGATGCATCACCTCGGCAAATTCTGCCAAGACTTGGGGTGTATCTCGGTCCGGATCGATGGTAATAAAAACTGGTGTTACGTTTTGTCCGGCCGTTTCCAGCAGATCCACGGCTTCAACATTGCGCATCGTATCCATTGGGCAGATATCGGGGCAGAACGTATATCCAAAATAAAGCAGAGCCGGAGTTTTGCTGACATCGTCTTGCGACATGCTCTGCCCATGCTGGTTTACTAGCGTGAACGCACCCCCAATCTGTTCGCTGCCACCTGCAATCACGCTGGTGCGGCATTGCGCGAAGCGATCGCTTGAACGGGGCATGAACAATGTGGAGACCGCCAGCCAAGAAAACAAAAGTAACAGGGCAAACCCGGCGCCCAACACCACTGTGAAACGGTTCTGCATAAGGGATTCCTTAGAGTATTTGCCATTGCTTGGCCTTTATGGGATCTATGTTTCCTAACAACCCACGTCAACCGGCAGGAAGATGATGACTGAACACGACGTCAATTTATTTTCAGATCAACGCCGCAGCAATTGGATTAGATTGCGCACCTTAATTCTGCTACGCTGGGTGGCGATTGCGGGCCAGTTGACGGCGATTTTAATTGCCAAAGAGGCTTATAATCTGCAGCTTGAGCTGGGTCTTTGCCTTCTTGCGATCGCGGTGTCGGCCATTGGCAATCTGGTGGCCATGGTCAGCTTTCCTGAAAACAAACGTCTGTCAGAATTTGAAAACATGATGATGACCATGTTTGATCTGCTGCAATTGGGCTTTTTGCTTTATCTCACGGGCGGATTGCACAATCCGTTCAGCATTTTGCTTTTGGCGCCGGTTGCGGTTTCTGCCTCAATTTTGAAACTGCGATCAAATTTCATTCTGGGTGGCACCACGATCGTTTTGGTTACAATTTTGGCGGTTTATCATTTGCCTCTACGCACCCAAGCGGGCGCATTTTTGCGTATTCCAGAGTTATTTGTTTTTGGCAATTGGATCGCAATCGTGATCGCGTTGGTGTTCTTAAGCGTGTATTCGCGCCGCGTTACGAATGAAATGAACGCGATGGGAAACGCCTTATTGGCCACGCAAATGGCGTTGAGCCGGGAACAAAAGCTTACCGATTTGGGCGGTGTGGTAGCGGCAGCAGCGCATGAGTTGGGCACGCCTTTGGCGACGATAAAATTGACCAGTGCAGAATTGATAGAGGCCTTACCCGATGGCTCGGAACTGCAAGAAGATGCAAGCTTGATCCGAGAACAGGCCAATCGGTGCCGCGACATTTTACGCTCGATGGGGCGCGCAGGAAAAGACGATCTGCATTTGCGCAGCGCGCCCTTAAGCGAAGTGCTGCGTGAGGCAGCCGAGCCGCATAAAGATCGGGGCGTGAAAATCAATATGTCTTTTGAACCGATCGAGGGCGCCGGGCTTGGTCAGCCGCTGGCTTTGCGGCGCCCGGAAATCATTCACGGTTTGCGCAATATGGTGCAAAATGCGGTTGATTTTGCCAAATCAGAGGTCTGGGTGGAAAGCTATTGGAGCCCCGATACGATCACCGTGCGGATCTTGGATGATGGGCCGGGCTATCCCGTTCACATGCTTGGGCGCATCGGAGATCCTTTTTTGCGGCATCGCAAAACAGGTGCGGCGCGCGATAACAGGCAGAGCTATGAAGGGATGGGCCTAGGCGTTTTTATTGCCAAAACATTGCTTGAAAGAACCGGCGCCGAATTAAGCTTTGCCAATGGATATGATCCTCAGCAAAGACCAGCAGCCAAAGCAACGCCGCGCGGCGCGATCGTGGAAATTCAGTGGCCCAGGGCTGCGGTTGAACAAATCACCGCTGCGCTGGGCGAAAACCGCGCTATGAAGATTTAGCATTTTCACGCTGGGGGAGTGTTTGCGATCACCGCTTAAAGCCTTGGGGGCTTGCGCGGCCTTTCAAAGCTTGCCTTGCACGCAACCAAGGCTTCACGGGCTGCACGATCTGTCTTGTTTCGCGCAACTGGCAATGTCATCTTAGATTTATGAATTTATTTACAACCGAATTTCACATGCCTTCTGAGGCGCATATGCAAGCCTTCGCCGCCGCGCTGGGCAAAAGCTTGCAATGTGGGGATATCCTTCTGCTTGAGGGGCATATCGGCGCTGGCAAAAGTTTTTTTGCGCGCAGCGTGATCCAATCGGTACAAGATAGTCCTGAAGAAGTGCCCTCACCAACGTTCACGCTGGTGCAAACCTATGACACGCAAATCGGCGAGATTTGGCATGCAGATCTGTATCGCTTGACCTCACATCAAGAGGCGGTTGAATTGGGGCTAGAAGAGGCGTTTGAAACCTCGATTTCCCTGATTGAATGGCCGGATCGGCTGGGGGATCTATCTAGATATGGCCCGTTAAATATCGCGTTTTCCAGCGGTGCGAGCGAGGGCGATCGGCACCTCAAATTGCAGGGTCCGGCGTCTATTTGGGCGCCGCGCTTGCAGGGTTTGAGCGATGAATGATCTGGGTAGATCCACCGAGCTGCAAGAGTTTTTGCGGCAGCATAAATGGCATAATGCGCAAATTGTAGCGCTGAAAACGGATGCGTCTCAGCGCCGGTATTACCGCTTATCGCAGAACGAACGATCGGTTATTTTGATGGATGCGCGGCGCAGTGCAGTGGATGAAACAATGCGATTTCAACGGATTGCGTCACATTTGTTTGCGCAGAATCTCAGCGCCCCGCAAATTTATGGCGCGGATCATGATTTGGGAGCTTTGCTTGTTGAAGATTTGGGCGATGATTTATTGTCGGGATTTTGGGTAAAGGGCGCGCAAAGCGCCTATCCAATTTACCAAAAGGCGGTTGATATGCTGCTTGCGCTGCAGGCAAACGATCCTCCGGCTTTTTTAGCGCAGCCCGATGCACAGGATTTGGCTGTCATGATCACGCCAGCTTTTGAATTTTATAAAGGCTCAGCACGCAGTGAGGCGGATCAAACCGCCCTGCTTGCCGCGCTTACCGATTTGCTCGCGGCTGCGCTGCAAAGCGCGCCAGTCCTGGCGCTGCGCGATTGCCATGCGGAAAATCTTCTTTATTTGCCGGCGCGCCGCGGTGCGGCCTGTGTGGGTATTTTAGATTTTCAAGATGCGTTTCAAAGTCACCCCGCCTATGATCTTATGTCGCTTTTGCAGGATGTACGCCGCGATATTCCCGCCAATATGGAGGCCGGTTTGATCGCGTATTTTGTGGCGCAGGCGGGCCTAGACGCGCGGGCCTTCCAGCGCGCTTATGCGGTTTTGGGAGTGCAACGCAATCTGCGCATTTTGGGGGTTTTCGCGCGGCTGGCCTTGCAAGAAAATAAAGCAAATTATCTGGTACATATGCCCCGGGTCTGGCGCTATATCCAACGCAATTTGCGCGCTCCGGGTTTGCAAGGGCTTAAGGCTTTGATCGATGCAGAATTTCCCAGCCCTGCAAATTTAAATTGGACGGTTTAAATGCACATGATGGCCAAAACCCCTTTTCCCGTTATGATTTTTGCCGCTGGTTTCGGGCGCCGCATGGGGGCGCTGACAAAAGATAAACCCAAACCCTTGGTGCCTGTAAAAGGGCGGGCGTTGATCGATTATGCGGTTGATATTGCGTGCGAAAGCGGCGCTCAGACGATCCTTGTTAATCTGCATTACAAGCATCAGATGCTTGCGGATCATTTGCGCGATGCGCCCGTGCAAACGCGGCTTGAACTGCCTGATATTCTTGAGACGGGGGGCGGATTAAAAGCGGCTTTGCCGCAATTGGGGGCGGGCCCGGTGGTAACGATAAATTCAGATGCGATCTGGCAGGGTGAAAACCCGATTGCCGCTTTGCGCGCGCGCTGGCAGCCAGAGCGGATGGAGGCGCTGCTGCTCTGCATAGAGCGGACCCGTGCGCAGGGCCATAGCGGGGCTGGCGATTTTTCGCTGGCAGAGAATGGCTGTCTGCAGCGTGGAGGCAACTTGGTTTACACTGGTGTGCAAATTATAAAAACGGAAGGGTTGATGGCCATTGAACAACGCGCCTTCTCGCTCAATCTTTTATGGGCCCAGATGATAGAGCGCCAGGGCGTTTATGGCGCGGTGTATCGGGGCAACTGGTGCGATGTTGGCCATCCAGAGGGGCTGGCATGCGCCCAAAACATGCTGTCTCATTCCAATATGCCAAAGGCAAATTAGGTGAATTTTAAAGATCAGACTCTTTTTGGATTGCCCCCCGGTGCTGATTTTGCCGCCGCTTTGGTGGATGGGCTTTGCGCAAAGTTTGCCATGGCCCCACCCGCCGATCTGGCGCGCGTGCAGATCATTGTGAACACTCGGCGTTTGGCGCGCAGAGTGTCTGATTTATTCGCTACAAAAGAAAATATTCTGCACCCTAAATTGCATGTTTTAAATGATTTAAGCGGGTTGGCGCCGCAGATTATGCTGCCTGCGGCGCCGCCGGCCTTGAGCAGCCGCTTCGAGTTATTGGCTCTGGTCGAAAAGCTGCTTGCTCAACAGCCCGATCTGGCCGCGCGCTCTGCCCTGTTCGATTTAACCGATAGCCTCGCCCAATTGATCGAAGAAATGCAGGATGAAGGCGTAGGCGTTGCAGAGCTCAAAGCGTTAAACGTGAGCGATCAGTCCGGGCATTGGCAGCGCACCCATGCTTTTTTAACCATTGCAGCCGAGTATCTTGCAGGGCGAGCCGCGCATCCTGATATGGTCAGCCGGCAACGGCAAATGGTCGAGCAGATAAGCGCCTCCTGGCAAATTGCACCGATCCCCTCGCCGGTTATTCTGGCAGGTTCAACCGGATCGCGTGGAACAACCCTGTCTTTGATGAAAGCGGTGGCCGCGCTGCCGCAGGGGGTCCTGCTCTTGCCCGGGTTTGATTTTGATATGCCGATGCAGGCGTGGTCTGACATGGCGCATGCGTTGGACAGCGAAGATCATCCGCAATATCGTTTTGTGAAACTGTTTGCGGCGTTGGCGGCTGAGCCGCGGCAAGTGGCGCGCTGGGCAGGGGTGAAGGCGCCGGTTCCAGCGCGGGGCGCTTTGGTGTCTTTGGCGTTGCGGCCCGCGCCTGTTACCGATTGTTGGCTGTCCGAAGGGCCGGCTCTGCACGATATTGCGGGGGCCACAAGTGCCATGACCTTGCTGGAAGCGCCCAGCCCCCGCCTTGAAGCCATGGCGATTGCTATGCGGCTGCGCGAGGCAGCTGAAGAAGGTCTTACAGCGGCTTTGATCACGCCAGATCGGGGTCTGACGCGGCAAGTCAACGCTGCCCTCAGCCAATGGGGCATCATCCCGGATGACAGCGCGGGTATGCCGTTACACCTCAGCCCTCCGGGGCGTTTGTTGCGCCAAACGCTGGGCATATTGGGACAGGGCGTCAGCACGCCAACGCTTTTGGCGCTTTTAAAGCACCCTTTGGCGCATAGCGGGGGCGCGCGAAATGAGCATTTATTGCTGACCCGCGATTTAGAACTTTATTTGCGCGCCAAAGCCATCCCGTTTCCGCAAAGCGCTGGCTTGCAGGCCTGGGCGCAAAAACAGAATAACCCTATGGCGCTGTCATGGGCCGGCTGGGTGTCTGACATATGCGCGGCGCATTGGCCGGCAGATTCTGCGCCATTTGCGGATCTGCTGTCGCAACATTTGACATATGCTGAAGCGATTTGCAGGGGATCGCGCCCCGATGAGGCCGGGGAAGCTGGGGGGTTGTGGCAGCAAAAGGCCGGGCGCCAAGCCCGCGAAACGGTCAAGGCGCTGCAAGCGGCAGCGGCTTCGGCCGCTGCGGTTTTACCGTTTGATTACGCGGGTGTATTCAACGGTGTTCTTGCGCAAAATGAAGTGCGCGATCGCGATGCTCCGCATCCTAAGATCTTAATTTGGGGCACGTTAGAGGCGCGGGTTCAGGGCGCAGATTTGTTGATTTTGGCGGGGATGAATGAAGGGGTCTGGCCGCAAGTGCCGCCCCCGGATCCTTGGTTGAACCGGCGCCTGCGCCATGAAGCGGGATTGTTGCTGCCCGAGCGTCGGATTGGGTTATCTGCGCATGATTTTCAACAAGCGATTGCTGCAGGGCAAGTTTGGCTGACCCGCTCAGTGCGCAATGAGGAGGCTCAAACAATCCCCGCGCGTTGGGTAAACCGCTTGACCAATTTGTTAAACGGATTGCCTGAAAATGGCGGCGCGCAGGCGTTTTCGGCGATGCGCGCGCGCGGGGTTGCCTATCTGAAACGCGTCGAAAGCTTCGAGTCATGGCAGCCAGCCCCAGCGGCCTTGCGCCCGGCACCGGCGCCGCCAAAAGCGGTGCGCCCTCAAAAACTCTCGGTGACGGAAATCAAAACGCTGATCCGCGATCCTTATGCGATTTATGCCAAGCATGTTTTGGGCTTGCGACCGTTAGAGCCGATTGAGCCTGTCCCGGATTCGCGGTTGCGCGGGGTGATATATCATGCGTTGATGGAGCAGCTCATCAAAGCCTGGCCTGATTGCGCGCCCGTGGATCGGCGCCGTCGTTTTGTGGAAATTTCAGAAGCTTTGCTATGCGCGCAAGTGCCTTGGCCATCGCATCAGGCGTTCTGGCGCAGCCGCCTGCGGGCAATGGCAGATTGGGTTATCGCCGAAGAAGAGCGTCGTCAAACGCGCGGCCAACCGCTTGTGCTTGAAGGCCGCGGGGCTGTGTTGCTGCCCGAGCTGCAATTTACCCTCAGCGCGATAGTGGATCGCATCGATATGTCGCATGGGGCTGGGCTTTATCTCTATGATTATAAAACCGGGGCGGTGCCCACGCCAGATCAACAAAAGGTTTTTGACAAGCAGCTTTATTTGCTGGCCGCAATCGCGCAGCAGGGGGGATTTGAAAACCTGCAACCCGGCGAGGTTGTCGAGGCGGCGTTTATCGGTCTGGGGGCGGCGAAGAAATATCAAGCCGCACCGTTTGACAAAGAACCGCTTGCGCAAGCTTGGGATAAATTCATACATTTAATTGCCAGCTATCAAAGCGAAGAGACAGGGTTTCAGGCCCGCCGTGCTTTGTTTCGCGTTGAAGATTATTCACCCTATGATCAATTGTCGCGCTATGGCGAATGGTCGCTCAGCGCGCCTGCCCGTCATGAGGTGTTAAAATGAGCGCGCGTGATCCCGCCAGCGCGCGCCAACTTGCGGCGGCGCGCCCCGAAATTTCAACATGGCTATCGGCCAATGCTGGTTCGGGCAAGACCAAAGTGTTGACCGATCGGGTGGCCCGCTTGTTGCTGAATGGCGTATTGCCCGAGCATATCCTATGCCTGACCTATACGAAAGCGGCTGCCAGCGAAATGCAGAACCGGCTTTTTGAGCGGCTTGGGGCATGGTCGATGCGCGCCGATGCCGCGCTGCGCGATGAGTTGCAGCACTTGGGTCTTGAAACCGAACTTGACGCGGCGATGCTACGTCAAGCCAGAACGCTGTTTGCCCGCGCCATTGAGGCGCCTGGTGGTTTGAAAATTCAAACCATTCATTCCTTTTGCGCGGCGCTGTTGCGGCGGTTTCCTCTGGAGGCGGGTGTGAGCCCACAATTTCATGAGATGGATGAACGCGCGAGCCGCTTATTGGCGGGCACGATACTCGATGACATTTCCGCCTCGGATCAGCAACCGGTGATCGGTGCAGTGGCCGCTTATTGCAACGAAACGGAAGTTATGGATCTGATCGCCTCTGTTTTGAAGCACCGGCAGTTATTTGCGAAAGGCAGCGCCAAAGCAGAGATTTGGGCGCGATTGAACCTTCCCGTTACCCTTACCGCCGAAGCGCTATGCGCAGGGGTTTTCACAAAGGATGTCTGGAGTTTGATTGGCACGCTGGTCAATGTTCTGAGCACCGGCTCTCCCACCGATCAGCGCAATGGCGAAAAACTCGCCAAATTGTCTGGGCCTAGCCTCGAGGCGCTTGGCCTGTTGGAACAGATGTTGCTTTGGGGTGAAGGGACAACAAAAAATACGCCGTTTTCTGCAAAAATAGACGCCTTTCCAACCAAAGCACTCAGAGACGGCACGCTGCAGCCCCATTTGCCTGCGCTTCACGCATTGATGGCGCGTGTTGAAGATACCCGTGATCAACGGCTGGGGCTTTTGGCGGCTGAGAAAACCGCCGTGCTCTATGCATTTGCCGCGGTTTTTCTGCCGGCTTATGAGCGCGAAAAACAGGCGCGGGGATGGTTGGATTTTGACGATCTGATCTTAAAGGCGCGCGGGTTGTTAACGGATCAAGCTGTGGCAGATTGGGTTTTGTACCGTTTGGATGGCGGCATTGATCATATTTTGGTGGATGAGGCGCAGGATACCAGCCCCATTCAGTGGCAGGTGATCGAAAAACTGGCCCAAGAATTCACCAGCGGCCAAGGCGCAAGGTCAAATAGCGGCCGAACGATTTTTGTGGTCGGGGATAAAAAACAATCGATTTATTCCTTTCAGGGCGCAGACCCTGCCGAGTTTGATCGGATGAAGGCAGATTTTGCGGCGCGGTTGAAACCCACGGACACGCCGCTATTTGACACCAGTTTGGCGCATTCATTTCGATCGTCTTCGGCCATTTTAGCATTGGTAGACCAGCTCTTTGCGCCAGCAGCGCCCGGCGCGCCTGCAGCGGGCGCTGCCGGCGAACAACATTTGGCCTTTAAAACTAAGATGCCGGGGCGAGTGGATCTATGGCCCGCGCTTGAGGCGGTGGAAAGGCAAAAAGATCGCTCGTGGGAGCGCCCCGTTGACCTACCGGATCAAGACAATCACTTGGTTCAATTGGCGCGCTATATTGCCGAAGAAATTGACCATATGATCACGCAGAAGGTGGCGATACCCGAAGAAATCGGAAAAACCGGCCACTATCATATGCGTCCGGTGCGCGCCGCGGATTTCCTGATTCTTGTCCAGCGCCGTTCAGATTTGTTTCAAGAAATTATTCGCGCCTGCAAAGCCCAAAACCTACCCATTGCGGGCGCGGATCGTTTGAAACTGGGCGCTGAAATGGCGGTAAAAGATTTATTGGCGCTCTTGGCTTTTCTGGCCACGCCGGAAGATGATTTATCCTTGGCTGTGGTGCTGAAATCGCCCTTGGTTGGCTGGGATGAGCAAACGCTTTTTAGCTTGGCGCAGGGACGCGGCAGAAAGTTTCTATGGCAGGTTTTGCGCGCGGCAACCGATCAGCATGGACGCTTGATTGCGATGCTGAATGATTTGTTGCTGCAGGCTGATTTTTTGCGCCCCTATGAATTGCTTGAGCGCGTTTTGACACATTACGCGGGCCGCAAGCTGCTTTTGGGTCGCTTGGGCCAAGAAGCGGAAGATGGGCTGAATGCGCTTTTAGGGCAAGCGATGGCCTATGAGCGCAGCGAGGTTCCCAGCCTGACAGGGTTTTTGGTTTGGATGCAATCTGACGGGTTGGAGATCAAACGCCAAGCCGATCAAGATGGCAATCAAATCCGTGTGATGACGGTGCATGGCGCTAAGGGACTGGAATCTCCCATCGTTATTTTGCCCGATACAGCAAAGCGTGACGCGCGGTTGCGCGATGATTTATTGGTGGCCCCAGATGGCGCGTTTTGGAAAATGCCTCGCGCCCAAATGCCGCCGCGCTTGCGCGAATTGCGTGAACGCAAGCTGCGCGCGGAAGAAGAAGAGCGCGACCGTTTGTTATACGTGGCGATAACACGGGCGGAAAAATGGCTGATCGTGGCTGCTGCGGGGGATTTGGCGGCGGACCAACGATCTTGGTATCAAAAAATCAGCCTTGGGGTTGAAGCTCTTGCAGCCCAATCGCAGCGCTTTCCAACGGGTATGGGGCGCCGCTTTGACTATGGTGTTTGGGGCCCGTGCAGCACAGAGCTCGAAAAAGAACAAAGCGCGCCGAGCCTCGCTTTGGAAAGTTTTTTCAACGAGGTGGCGCCGCCGGTCCCAGCCCTGCCAAAGCCGTTAAGCCCCTCTGATTTGGGTGGTGAGAAATCGCTGCATTCGGATGTTGAGGAGACGGATGAACACGCGAAGTTGCGGGGTCTGCAAATTCATAAATTGCTTGAAGTGTTGCCAAGTCTTGATTCTGCGCACTGGCCCGATATCAGTTCGAAAATTTTGGATCAGGCAGGTCTGCCCGCATCTGCAGAGACGTTTGAGGCGCTTAAAGCGGAAGTTCTGGGCGTTTTAAAGGCCCCCGATTTGCAATTTTTATTTGGTCCGGACGCGCTTGCAGAAGTGGCCTTGTCAGGCCGCGTGGCGAGCCTTGAGAACCAGCAGATTTACGGCATTATTGATCGTTTAGTGGTGCAGGAGGCAGCTGTTTGGCTGGTTGATTTTAAATCAAATGCGCAGGTTCCAGAACGCCCGGCAGACGTACCATTGGGGCTTTTGCGTCAGATGGCGGCTTATGCTGAGGTTATCGCCCGCACCTTTCCTGATCATCAGATTATCCCGGCGCTGCTCTGGACCAAACAGGCGCATTTGATGCCCTTGCCCGACGCGCTCTTGGCAAACGTATTTTCCGAGCAATCCCTTGACCTTTAGGGGCGCGATGCCTACGTTCCTGCTATTGGAAATGTGGTTTCAGGAGATACGAAAATGGCTACAGTTGCCGTCACAGACGAGACCTTCGACAGCGAAGTAAAAAACTCTGACGTTCCTGTCGTGGTTGATTTTTGGGCGGAATGGTGTGGCCCGTGCAAGCAAATCGGTCCGGCGCTGGAAGAGCTGTCGGTTGAAATGGCCGGCAAAATTAAAATTGCCAAAGTCGATGTGGATACTAATCCAAATTCCGCTGCCTCTATGGGGGTGCGGGGTATTCCGGCGTTGTTTATTTTCAAAGATGGCGAGGTGATCTCGAACCGCGCCGGCGCTGCGCCGAAAGCCGCGCTGCAAAGCTGGATAGAAGATAGCATTTAAGCTCTCTGGCATGCTGTGATGTTGAATTGGGCACCTTTGGTGCCCTTTTTCGCACCAAACCCGCCCTTTATGAATGCGCCTTACTGCAGCGCATATCATCCATATCGCAGAGCGTAAAAAAGGAGAGGCGTATGAGCCAAAGTGATTTTCCCGGATGGCATGGCACGACGATTATCGGCGTTAAAAAATCGGGTAAAGTGGTGATCGCGGGGGATGGCCAGGTTTCATTGGGCCAAACGGTGATCAAAGGTACAGCGCGCAAAGTGCGCCGCTTATCCCCCGGCGGTTTTGACGTTATCGCAGGTTTTGCGGGTTCAACCGCTGATGCGTTTACGCTTTTGGAGCGGCTTGAAGCAAAGCTGGAAGCCGCGCCTGGGCAGCTAGAGCGGGCTTCGGTTGAACTGGCCAAAGATTGGCGCACGGATAAATATCTTCAAAAGCTGGAAGCGATGTTGATCGTCACCGATGGCAAAAAGCTTTTTGTGATCACGGGCGCCGGTGATGTGCTTGAACCCGAGCATAATATTGCGGCGATCGGCTCCGGTGGCAATTTTGCCTTGGCGGCAGCGCGCGGCATGATGGATAGCGATAAAGACGCGGAAACAATTGCCCGCGAGGCGATGGCGATCGCTGCTGATATCTGCGTCTACACGAATGGCAAATTGACGGTCGAGGATCTTTCAGAATGACCCTTATCCCGCCTGAAACGTTGCGGTCAGCCGTGCGGGCGGGTATCTTAAACGAAACCCAGGCGGCGCGTCTTTCGCTACATCTTCAAGCAGAGCTTGGGTTTCGCGCCGCGCTGTTGCGCGATGATGAGCCCTTTGAGTTTTTTAAAGGTTTTTCGGAAATTTTTGTCACTTTGGGGTTAAGCCTGTTATGGGGCGGTGCGCTGGGGCTGATTGGGTTGTCTGTATCTTGGGTGTTTGCACATTTTTGTGGTCTGATTTTATGCTTAGGCTTGGCGCGCTATTTTACGCTGATGCGCCGGATGAGCTTACCCAGCATCGCTTTGGCGCTGGGCGCCGCGGTCAATGGAAGCGCGGCGTTTTCAATTGGTTTTTTCGAGCTTGGAAGCTTTGAAAAAGTGCCTCTTATAGCGCTGGCCGCGCTTGGTATGGGGGGCATGGCTTTATATTTTAAAGTTTTCAAACTGCCGTTTGCAATGTTTTTATTTGGCCTGTTCGCGATGCTGTTGAGTTATAGCGTAGCGCTTGAGCTAACCGATATCTCTCTTGCGTCCGGAAATTTTCTGGAGATGTTTTTCAATTTAGGCATTGCTGCACCGGTGGCCTATGCCTCGCTGGGTTTTGGTTTTGCGATGATGGCGCTGGGGCTTTGGTTTGACATGCAGGATCCGCACCGTTTGGGCCGGTTTTCGGCAACTGGATTTTGGCTGCATATTCTTGCCGCGCCGGCCGTGGTGAATACGGCAGCTTTCTCTCTTTATAACTTGGGCGGGACAACGGGTTATCTTTCAATGGCGGGCCTGCTTTTATTGGTAACCGTTTTTGCCTTGATTATTGATCGCCGTTCTTTTTTAACAGCGGGCTTATTCTATTTTATCGCCGTGATTGTTTGGATCACAAACCAGGCGCTGGGAGAGGCATTTGGCGGGGTGTCGATTGTGTTTATACTCGGTTTGCTATTAACAGCATTGGGCACTTGGTGGGTGCAAATGCGCGGCGCAGTGTTGCGTGCCTTGCCAGAGTTTCCCGGCAAATCTAAACTTCCCCCTTATCGATCAGAGGATTAAATGACTGACTTAACTCCGCGTGAAATTGTTTCAGAACTTGACCGTTATATTATCGGGCAACGCGATGCGAAGCGCGCCGTTGCCATTGCGCTGCGCTCTCGCTGGCGGCGCAAACAAATTGATGCCAGCTTGCGCGATGAAGTTTATCCTAAAAATATCCTTATGATCGGGCCAACGGGCGTGGGTAAAACCGAAATAAGCCGGCGGCTTGCCAAACTGGCGAAAGCCCCTTTCATAAAAATTGAAGCAACCAAGTTCACCGAAGTGGGCTATGTGGGCCGAGATGTAGAGCAAATCATCCGCGATTTGGTGGATTCTGCCATCGCGATGACGCGGGCGCAGATGCGCGATGATGTGCGGGCAAAGGCCGCTCAGGCGGCGGAAGATCGGGTAATAGAAGCCATTGCCGGATCCGATGCGCGTTCGGCCACGCGCGAAATGTTCCGTAAAAAGCTGCGCGCTGGCGAGCTGGATGATCACGAGATCGAACTTGACGTTGTCGATACCAGCACGCCCACGCCCATGTTGGATATTCCCGGTCAGCCCGGCAGCCAGATGGGCATGATGAATATAGGCGATCTGTTTGGCAAAGCGTTTGGTCAACGCACGGTGAAGCGCAAAATCAAAGTGTCTGATAGCCATGATCTTTTGGTTGGGGAAGAGGCGGATAAACTGCTAGATGATGACAGTGTCACCCGCGCTGCGATCGAAGCCGTGCAAGAAAATGGTATCGTGTTTTTGGATGAAATTGATAAAGTCTGCGCGCGCAGTGATGCGCGTGGCGGTGATGTCAGCCGCGAAGGTGTGCAGCGCGATTTGCTGCCTTTGATCGAAGGCACCGTGGTCAGCACGAAATATGGCCCGGTCAATACTGATCATATTTTGTTTATTGCATCGGGCGCGTTTCATGTGGCCAAACCGTCGGATCTGCTTCCTGAATTGCAGGGCCGATTGCCCATCCGGGTTGAATTGCGCGCGCTCAGCGAAGAAGATTTTGTGCGTATTCTCACCGAGACCGACAATGCGTTGACCCTACAATATACCGCGTTGATGGGGGCGGAAGGTGTTGTGGTTAAATTTACCGAAGAAGGGATCGCCGCGTTGGCAAAAATAGCCGCGCAAGTGAACCTGTCGGTTGAAAATATCGGTGCGCGGCGGCTTTATACGGTGATCGAGCGGGTGTTTGAGGAACTGTCTTTTGCCGCCCCTGACCGCGCCGGTGAGACCGTTGAGGTCACAGCCAAATTTGTAGAAGATAATTTGGGGGATCTGGCCAAAAGTGCCGATCTTAGCCGTTATGTTTTGTAACGCTGCTGGTTTGACCTGGCAGAGCGTTTTGATCCGTTGAAAGCGGGCATGCATACGTGCTGTCCTGCGTGAAAACCACGGCTGCGTGAACCCGCGCATCTTCAAAAGAGCGGTGTGCGTGGTCAGTATCGCCCCGCATAGCGCTTGGATGGTTCGGCCGCCCGAGCGGGCAATCAAGATCGAAGGTGGCTTGAACATACGCCGAGATGTCCCTGCCGGTGCCAAGAAAAGCTGAGGCCAGATTATAGGGGCCATGTAAGACGTGACTGGGCGTTGCTTTGGCCAAGACCAGTGCTGCTGCTTGTACCGCTCAAAGATCAGCAGCCGCGCCGCCAAAATAAGCGCCGGGTTGCGCAGCTGCCAATAAAAGCGATAACTGGTAAAAGCTTTTTTGGTCTGATCGAATTGGCTTGAAGCGACGCACTAGCCTTTGCCTGAACGCTTCCCGCGCTATAATCCAAGCGTCTCAGCCAGCGCCTATTTTTTAGCAAGATTTTTCGCAAAGCCGCTATTTTATCGGGCCAACGCTCATCGCCCTTGTACAGCCTCAAACTGCGCTATGACCGGCGGTCGAGAGGTAGGCCATCCTCTTCTCATTTCAAAAACGATCATCAACCGCTGCTGATTTATTTTGCTTGCTGAACGCTGTTGGGGCTGAGGCCATATTTTTTGAGGGGCGATAAACAACCTGCGCTTGCGGTTCTTTTGGCACAGCTCTGCGGTTTTGGTGATATTTGGCCAGGGTATAATCAGTGTCAGTAGGATATACTTGTTCATTTGAGCTTGCAAAATGTTCATTTGATCAGTTAAACGCAAGATATGAGTTTCACATCCCGCCAAGAATCTTTTTTATCGCTTTTGCGCCAGCAGGGAGAGGTGGAAGTTGAGCGCTTGGCGAAAGACTGGAATATCGCCACGCAAACAGTGCGGCGTGATTTGGGCGTCTTGTGCCATGCCGGTCTAGCGCTGCGCACGCATGGCGGTGCAAAACGTATCAGCGGAGCCTCGGTGATGGCCTATGAAGATCGCCGTATGGTGCATTTGAACGCCAAGCAAGCGATCGCGGGGGCAACCGCGAAGTTGATCCCCAACGGCGCCTCAGTGGCGTTGAATATCGGCACCACAACCGAATTGGTGGCAGAAGCCTTGCGCCAGCACCACGATTTAACGGTGGTGTCGAACAACGTGAATATGGTGCCTATTTTTCGCGGATCGGGTTTGAAATCCTTGCATTTAATCGGTGGTGAGGTGCGGATGAGCGATGGCGCGATCATCGGCAGCGAGGCGGCGCGCGCAATCTCGCATTACAAAGTGGATTTTGCGATTATTGGGGCTTCGGCTTTGGATGAAGAGGGCGCCGTTTTGGATTTTGATCACCATGAAGTAGAGGTGGCGCGGGCAATCTTAGCCCATGCGCGTTGTAAAATTCTGGTTGCCGATGGATCGAAATTTGGCGTGCCTGCGCCGTATAAAATCTGCGATGTGAATCAATTGGATCATATCGTTTTAGAGTCCGCCCCGCCGCAGGCTTTTGCGCAGCGCCTTAGCGCGGCCTCAACCGCTTTGCATATTACACAGGAACAAACATATGTCTGAAACACGCAATCCAGTGGATCTTTTTGTGATCGGGGGCGGTATCAATGGCTGCGGGATCGCCCGTGATGCTGCGGGGCGCGGCTATTCGGTTGCATTGGCTGAAATGAATGATCTGGCCTCTGCCACATCTTCGGCTTCGACCAAGTTATTTCATGGTGGCTTGCGCTATCTTGAGTTTTTAGAGTTCCGCTTGGTGCGCGAGGCCTTGATCGAACGCGAAACCTTGCTGCGCGCGATGCCTCATATCAGTTGGCCAATGCGGTTTATCCTGCCCTATGACGCCTCGATGCGCTTTGACAGCGAAACCCCTGTCTCGCGGTTTTTGGCGCGTATCATGCCATGGATGAAGGGCCGCCGGCCTGCATGGTTATTGCGCCTGGCCCTTTTCCTTTATGACACGTTGGGGGGGCGGAAAATTCTACCGGGGACAAGCCGTCTAAATTTGCAAACAGATCCTGAAGGTGCGCCGTTGAAACCCTTTTTGAAACAGGCGTTTGAATATTCGGATTGTTGGGTGGAGGATGCGCGTTTGGTGGTGCTGAACGCCCGTGATGCGGCGGTGCGTGGGGCAAAGATCAACGTGCGCAGCAAAGTTGTTGCGGCGCATTTTGCGGATGGGCTGTGGCATGTTCAGCTGCAAACCCAAGATGGCGCGCAGCAAACCCTAAGCGCAAAAATGCTGGTAAATGCGGGCGGGCCTTGGGTTGAATCGGTGATAAACGGCGCCTTGCGGTTGAACAGCCGCGATAAGGTGCGTTTGGTGCGCGGCAGCCATATCGTGACCCGAAAGTTATTCGATCACGAGAAGAGCTATTTTTTTCAAGGTAAAGATGGGCGTATTATGTTTGCCATTCCCTATGAAGAGGATTTTACGCTGATTGGTACAACCGATGCTGATCATTCTGATCCGGGGCAAAAACCCGAATGCTCTGCAGAAGAGCAAGCCTATTTGCTGAATTTCGCCAATCAGTATTTCGCCGCGGACGTCACTGCAGAGGATGTGGTCTGGAGCTATGCTGGGGTGCGCCCGCTTTATGATGATGGGGCCAGTTCAGCCACAGCGGCCACGCGTGATTACGTGTTGCGGGTGGATCGCAGCGCCGGTGGGCCCGTGCTGAACGTCTTTGGCGGAAAAATCACAACATATCGGCGTTTGGCGGAATCTGCGCTGGAGTTGGTGGATGCAGAATTTGGTCGAGCCCGCGCCAAATGGACGGCTGGTGTGGCTTTGCCAGGGGGTGATTTTCCCGTCGATGGTGTTGCGCAGTTGCGCCGCGAATTGGCAGAGGCTTTACCATTTCTGCAGGCGTCAACCATTCGCCGGTTGATCCGGCAATATGGCAGCGAGGCGCAGCAGATTTTTGCCGAAGCGGCCTCGGCGGAGGCGCTTGGGAATGATTTTGGAAGCGGCATTTATCAACGTGAACTGGATTGGGCCATTGGGCAGGAATGGGTCCATGAGGCGGATGATTTTCTGTGGCGCCGCTCAAAGCTTGGGTTGCGTGTCTCGGCTGATCAGCGGCAAGCGATTGAAGGCTATATTGCCGCGGCATTGTCCGCCAAGGCGCGGGTTGCTTAGCTGCCAAACGCTGCCGCCGCGTGGCTTGTCACGCGGCAAGCCACGCGGCTTTTATGCGCTGCGCTGCGCAACCTCGCTGCTGTACAACTGCAAATGCTTTCCAGCCAATCCAATGCAGGATATCAATGCGCGAGGGGATAGCGCCGGGCAATGGGCCCTTGCGCAATGTATTAAGGTGAAAACACATGTCGGAAAAAGCCCATTGGGATCAGATGTGGCAGAGCAAGCCAGCTGAGCAGACGAGCTGGTTTCAAACCGCGCCGGCGCTGAGTGGTGATTTTATCACCCGCGCGGGCATCGCCAAATCTGACCCGATTATTGATATAGGCAGCGGTGCGTCTTGCCTGATTGATTGGATGGTAGCGGCCCGATATAGCAACATCACGGCGCTTGATATTGCCGCCGGCGGGATTTTAAAAACCAAAAAACGCCTGGGCCCGGCGGGTGATAGCCTCAAAATTATTGAGGCGGATATCCGCGCCTGGTGTGCCCGTGAACGCTATATGCTGTGGCATGATCGGGCGGTTTTTCACTTTTTAACGCGCGAAGAGGAGCAAGCCGCCTATGCCCGCGTTCTGGCGGATGCTGTTGCGCCGGGGGGGTATTTCATCTGCGCGACATTCGCGCAAGATGGGCCGCTTAAATGTTCTGGTTTGCCCGTGCAGCGATATAATATTCAGTCTCTCAAAAAGCGGTTTTCGGTAAATTTCCAGCTTCTTGACGAGTGTCAGCAAACGCATATCACCCCTGCGGGTAAGGCACAAAACTTTCAATGGTCTTTCTGGAAAAGGCGCGCCTCGCCGCAAAATAAGACGCTTTGAACAAGCGATCTGACGGCAAAGTTGGGCTTGTTTCTAATGGGATTTAAGGCTCTTATAGGCTTGTTAAAAGGAGCAGTTGATGACAGCGATAGCGGATTTAAACGGAATTTTAATGGCCGCACCGGTTATGGCGTTTTTGAGCAATCTGGCGGCGGCGATTGCAGCGATTGTAATCACGCTATTCGCCTCGCGGTTTGTGAAATCTTGGATTGCCAAACTTGGCTTTCGCTATGAGCAACTTGATGACACGTTATTTGTGTTTCTTAGCAAATTTGCGCAAGTGGTCGTTCTTGCTGTCGGAAGTGTTTTTGTTTTAAATAGCTTTGGCGTTCAGACCACGTCAATCGTGGCGCTGTTGGGAGCGGCGGGTTTGGCGGTTGGCTTGGCGCTGCAGGGCACTTTGTCTAATTTTGCTGCAGGGATTATGCTGATTGTATTTCGACCCTTTAAAAGGGGCGATTATGTTTCGGTGTCAGGGCAATCGGGTACGGTGAAAGAAATTTCTATTTTCACCACCGAATTGGGAACCCCGGATAACCTGCAGATCATCGTTCCCAATGGCCAAGTTTGGGGCGCTCCGATCACGAATTTTTCTGCCTATGGCACGCGGCGTTTGGATGTGACCTTTGGCGTTGCCTATGCCAGCGATTTAAAACAGGTCGAAGAGGTGTTGGCGCAGATTATCGCGGCCGATACGCGTATTCACAAAGATCCAGCGCCGGTGATTAAAGTGAGCAACTTAAACCAAAGTTCGGTTGATTTCGTGGCGCGCATTTGGTGCGATTCAAGCGATTTGTGGAGTTTGCGTCTGGACTTAAACCGCCAGGTGAAAGACAGCTTTGATGCTCAAAAGATCGAAATCCCCTTCCCCACAACCACGATTGTGCAGCAGGGTTCATAGCAATAAAGTGGCTTCATTGCTCTTTGGTCTGACGGGTCAATGGCAATTTTGTGAACGCCCAGCCCTTTGATGAAGCGAAGAGGTTATGAGACTTATCGGGCCGCGTTTGATGCCGAACCACCTTGGTGGTGTTCAAGATTAAGATTATATCTGCACTCTTAAGCGCTCCGGGGCGTTTGCGGGTAGCGCGCGGATTTTGGGTGCTGATGAACCGGTTTGGACTTTGGATGTTTCGCTTCAAGCGGCGGTTACGGATCTGTTGATGGAGAGTCAGCGCAGCGAGAAAACGACTCTCCTTTTTATCAGGCATGATTTCTTGATCATTCGCGATCTCAGTGATCGGGTTATGGTGATATAACTGGGGCATGTGATAGAGTTTGGGACCACAGAGAAAGTATTTTCTCCCCCTATCTTCCTTATAGGCAAGCCCGGCTTATGGCTGTTCCAATTGCCGATACGAGCGTTGAAAAGCAGAGCATTGTGCTAAAGGGCGATGTTTCCGCTGCCAGGGGCCCACCAACGGATGTCCGTTTCAGAGCAGATGCTATTGGAAAGCGCATAGGGCAGATAATCGATGCGAAACAGCACTTCCAAAAAATTAAATTTTGAACAAAGGTCATCCCATACAATGTCACCTCAGCAATGCGATGCTGTAAAGAACGGAACCTGTGATCAAACTTGCGGCAGAATAGCTGGTTTTACGGTGTCTACCCGTTCGAACCGAGGCATTTCATTCGCGATGATCTGTTTTAGGCGCAAGGCAGCTTTGTATAAATTGCGGGTGGCGTTTGTGGTCTGGCTAAAAGTCACACCGATTGTGCCGGTGGTGACATAAAATATTGACCGGCAAAAAGCGATTGTTGGGTAGAAGGCTTTTGTAAGGGAGACGGCTTAAATTCAGATTTGGATCGCCTTACAGATAGGCGCTATTATTTAAGCTGCGGGCCATCTTTAAGGCGGGAGCGGGCATCTGGTGTCGTCTAAAAGTCTTGTTACGGGATTAAATTCAAAATCTTTAAAGC
>JADHOV010000074.1 GCA_016778765.1 Paracoccaceae bacterium
GCGCCTTTATGGATCGCCCCGTCCCAGAAGTATATTCTGCCGATCTGTCAGAATTTGTTTTTGCCGCCGGGGTAAAGCTTCTCAAAACCTGGGCGCCAGACGTGATGTATCTGTCAACCACAGATTACATCCAACATAAGTTTGCCCCTGATGAGCAAGGCGCAAAAGATTTCTATGCGATGTTTGACCGCTATCTGGCTGAATTAGACGCATTAGGCGCCGCAATCGTGGTGACCGCCGATCATGGTATGAAACCCAAGCATCAAGCCGATGGCACACCGGCGGTGATTTATATCCAGGATGTATTAGACCAGTGGCTGGGTGAAAAAGCCGCGCGCGTTATTCTGCCCATCACCGATCCTTACGTTGTGCATCATGGCGCTTTGGGCTCGTTTGCAACGGCCTATTTGCCCGAAGGCTGCGATCATGGTGAGATCATTGCCCGCCTAGCAGCCTTGCCCGAAATGCTCTCGGTGCGCAGCAAAGAAGAGGCGGTGGCCGAATTTGAACTGCCGGCAGATCGGATTGGCGATATCGTTATGGTGTCAACCGAAAATATGACCATTGGCACCTCCCAGCATCGCCATGATCTGGCCGCCCTAAAAGAACCTTTGCGCAGCCATGGCGGGCTTACCGAACAAACCGTGCCGTTCATCGTAAACCGGGTTGTGGATTTGCCAAATGCGCCCCAATTGCGAAATTTTGATGCGTTTTATTATGCCCTGCAAGCGGCTGCGCAGTAAATCGGCGTTCAACATGCGCCCGCCAAAGATTTTTGGCGGGTTAAAAAACAAGGAGGGGATTGAAAAAACACCTCACTGCCCTCCTCTTACGAAAACCGCGCTTGTCTGATGAAGGGCGCTGACCGCAAATAGATCAACGTGAAGAAGAATGAGGCTCCAAATGACAGCGACAAAACAAATGCGACACGAAGCCATGCGCATCGGGGGCGAAAAAGTCTTTACAGACGATGTGGTCGAGGTGCGCTATCCCTATACGGATGAGGTGGTGGCCACGGTTCCGGCCGGCACCGCAGCACATGCGGCGCAAGCCTTTGCGATTGCCGCCGCCTATAAACCCAGCTTAACGCGGTATGAGCGCCAGAAAATTCTGTTTCGCGCGGCCGAATTGATCCGTGAACGCCGCGATAGCATCGCGCATTGGCTCACCTTGGAATTGGGCATTTGCCAACAGCATGCGCTTTATGAAACCGGGCGTTCTTATGATGTGTTTATGTTGGCCGGTCAGGCCGCCATTCAAGATGATGGTCAAATCTTCAGTTGCGATCTGACACCGCATGGTAAACCGCGCAAAATATTCACCAAGCGCGAACCGGTGCGCGCGATCTCTGCCATCACCCCGTTCAATCATCCCTTAAACATGGTGGCGCATAAAATCGCCCCCGCGATTGCAACCAATAACTGCGTTGTGTGCAAACCAACCGAGTTAACGCCGCTGACTGCGATCACATTGGCGGATATTTTATACGAAGCCGGCCTGCCGGTTGAGATGTTCCAAATCGTTACCGGATGGCCCAAAGATATTGGCGATGAAATGGTCACCAATGAAAATATTGATATTGTCACCTTCACCGGCGGTGTGCCTGTGGGCAAAATGATTGCACAAAAAGCCGGATATAAACGCGCCGCGCTTGAGCTTGGCGGCAATGATCCATTGATTATTTTAAATGATCTCTCTGATGCAGATCTGGAAAAAGCTGCGACGATTGCGGTGGCCGGTGCCACGGGCAATTCCGGCCAGCGCTGCACGGCAGTTAAGCGGATCTTGGTGCAAGAGAGCGTGGCGGATAAATTTGTGCCGCTGGTGCTGGAAAAAGCCAAAGCCATCCGCTTTGGCGATCCGATGGATCCGGATACGCAATTGGGCTGCGTGATCCATGCTCAAGCCGCAGAATTATTTGAAAAGCGGGTCTATATGGCCGAAGCAGAGGGCGCCGAAATCCTGTACCATCCGGGGCGCAACGGAGCGCTTTTGCCCCCGATCGTGATCGATAAAGTGCCCCATAGCTCAGAATTGGTGATGGAAGAAACCTTTGGCCCGATCGTACCGATCGTGCGCGTGCCCGATGATGATGCCGCCGTGATGGCGATTTCAAACTCAACCGAATTTGGATTGTCCTCGGGCGTCTGCACGAATGATTTTACCCGCATGCAAGCCTTTATCGAGGGGTTGGATGTGGGCACTGTGAACATTTGGGAACAACCGGGATACCGCATTGAGATGTCGCCCTTTGGCGGTATCAAAGATAGCGGGAATGGCGTCAAAGAAGGGGTTTTGGAAGCCATGAAATTCTTCACAAATGTCAAAACCTATTCATTGCCATGGCCATAAACACACAAGTGACGGGCGGCGCGGGCATGCTGACATTTCGTGACTAGCACGGAAAGCTTTGCCGGCACCCGTATAACAGTGCTTGGGGCCCAATGATAAGCACCGGGGTCATTCTAATCGCTTTAAGCGCGGCGCTTTTGCACGCCACATGGAATGCTATGGTCAAGGGAGCCACGGATCGCGCATTGTCGATTGGCTTGGTCTCTTTAGGGCATTTCGTGCCCGCCCTGCCGTTTTTTTTAATCCTACCCGCGCCGGATATGGCAGCGCTGCCTTACATTATTGCCTCAACGGTGATCCATTGGGGCTATTACTTTTTCCTGATCGCAGCCTATAAACACAGCGATCTTTCACTGGCCTATCCAATTGCACGCGGGGCAGCGCCGGTTTTAATTGCCCTGGGCGCCACAATCTGGCCGGGGGAAATCCTATCGCCCATGGCTTGGGGCGGAATCATCGGTGTCTCTTGCGGCGTTACGATTCTGGTCGTATCCCGCGCCACGGGCGCGCTTAAAAAAGCTCTGTTTCCGGCCTTCATCACCGCTTTGATGGTGGCGGCTTATTCGATCGTGGATGGGATTGGGGTACGCGTCTCAGGTGCGCCTCTCTCATATATAACATGGCTTTTTACCGCCGAAATCTGTGTCACACTATTTGTGCTGATGCCTCGGCGCGCCTTGATCAGACAAAATGGTATAAAACAATTTTTGACGGGGTTTTCAGGCGGGGTTCTTTCAAGCCTGTCTTATGCTTTGGCGGTTTTTGCGCAAACCTTAGCGCCTTTGGCTTTGGTCGCCGCGATCCGCGAAACATCGGTTATTTTGGCGGCGCTCATCGGGGTCATTTGGTTTAAAGAGCGGCCTGTTTTGATGCGCATCTTCGCCGCATGCGTTGTTGCTTTTGGCGTGATCCTCATTGCGCTTTCTTAGAATCCGAACTTTGCGGGAAAAACCGCGCAATCCCCGCTAGACCGCCCGAAAAGGATTACCTATCATCCGCTCTAGCGTGAAAGGAAACCAAATGACCAAGCCGCGCAACGTTCTGTTTATCGTGATTGACCAGCTGCGGGCAGATTGTCTGACAGGGGCGCTTGCCACGCATGTAGATTTACCCAACTTGCGCCAGTTTATGAGCGAAGCGGTGACGTTTACCCGCAATTTTTCAGTCACAAATCCCTGCGGACCATCGCGCGCCTCGCTTTTGACGGGGCAATATTCGATGAACCACCGCTCTGTGCGCAATGGTGCACCGCTGCGCCATGACATTCCAAGCCTTCCAAGCGAATTGCGTAACTCAGGCTATCTGCCGCTTCTTTATGGCTATACTGACACCTCACTGGACCCGCGCGTTCACGCAGCAGATGATCCCGCGCTAACAACCTATGAATATGTGATGCCCGGGTTTCAAGAACAGCTCGAAATGCGGTCTGAGCAATCTATTCCCTGGCTGTCGCATTTAGCAGCGCAAGGCTATATTTTCAAAAATCATGATGATTTATACATTCCCGTGGCCGCTCATGGAGCCCACCCCAAAGTCACTGACCCGGCGCTTTACGCCGCAAAAGACAGCGATACGGCCTTTTTAACAAATGCCTATTTAGCCGATAGCGCAACCCGCGAACCCCCCAATTGGTTTGCGCATTTAACCTATTTGCGCCCGCACCCGCCTTTGGTCGCGCCGGCCCCCTATAATACGCTTTATGATCCCCAAAAACTGCCCTTGCCCCACCGCCTCAAAAGCCAGGTTGCAGAAGAATCCGTGCATCCATTTTTCGCCCCTATGTTTGACAGCGCAACCCCAGCGGATTTCGTATCTGGAATGCCTGATTTAAAGCCCGACAAGGGTACAGTGCAGGCTTTACGCGCCGTATATCTCGGGCTTGCAAGCGAAGTAGACCACCATATCGGACGGGTGATCACAGATTTAAAACAAGCGGGCCACTATGAAGACACGTTGGTGATCATCACCGCCGATCATGGCGAGATGTTGGGGGATCGCCACGCATGGGGCAAAATGAGCGTTTATAACGCTGCCTATCACACGCCCCTTATTATCCGAGCACCGCAGCTACAGGCCCAATCTGGAATGCAAGTGCAGCTGCCAACTGAAAGTGTGGATATTGCCCCCACAATTCTTGACTGGATCGGATCAGATATCCCCAATTCAATGGATGGGCGGTCTTTAATGCCCCTTATAAAAGGTGAGGCTTCTGAAAACTGGCGCAAATTCACCTTCTCAGAGCTAAATTTTGGGCATCCCCTTTTTCCGACTGAATGGCAAAAGCAGCTGGGACTATCCGTTGATGAGTGCAGTTTAAGCATTTTACGCGATGCGCAATTCACGCTGGTTGAATTTGCCGGCGATCTGCCGCCTTTGCTGTTTGACCATGCAAAGAAGGGAGAGTTTGAAAACGTAGCAGAACAGGCGAACTATGCCCCCGACCTTGCCCGTCTGACGCGGCAAATGTTGAAATTTCGAATGCAAAATATGGATCGCAGTTTGGCCTTAAGCGCGCTTACCGCACAGGGGCCGCAAACCGCCTTTCGCCATAACATAACAAAACGTGCCTAAGGGTGCAGCGCCCGCCCGTGTTCGACGGGCGATGCGGTTAAACAGCGCTGAAAACCCCCCTACGCGCAGGGCGCAACGGCATTTAGGCCTTGTTCAATAATATCGAATGCTGAAAACAACTCGGCTTCCGTAATGGTTAGGGGCGGGCACAGCGTCAGCACGCAGCCAGCGCCAATTTTATAGCTCAAACCCTGTGACAGCGAATGGTATAAAATATCCTCGGCAGCTTGAAGCGCCGGTTGGTTATCAATCCGCAGCTCAATGCCAAAAAACAAGCCCAAGCCCCGTATATCGTGAACCAGCGGATATTTAGCTTTGATCTCTATAAGCCGCTCTAATCCACGCCGCCCCAACGCACGCGCGTTTTCAATAAGCCTATCCTCAAACAAACAGTCAATCGTGGCCAAAGCCGCCGCGCAACCAACCGAAGATTTTTCATGCGTGTAATGGCCCAAAGCCCGATCGCCCGTTACGTCCAGATCTTCGCGCACCAGCAACGCCGCCATCGGGAAAATACCTCCCCCCAGCCCTTTTCCGATCACCAGCATATCAGGCACCACGTCGAAATGCTCGCAGACAAACATTTCTCCGGTACGGCCAATCGCGGATGGAATTTCATCAAAAATCAAAAGAATGCCATGTTCATCACAAATGTCACGAACGCGGCGCCAATAGTTCTTGGGTGGCAATTCAACGCTCGTCCAACGCATGGGTTCGGCGATCAACGCCCCAATATCACCTTCCATTTCTATCACATATTTTAAATAGTTTAGGCAGCCCTCATGCTGCTCATCTTGGCAATTGAAATGGCATTTTCCGCGCGTTGGCGGTGGAATATGTTCACAGCCCGGCAAAAGCGGCCCAACATCCTTTCGAAACAGGCTTTCCCCGCCAATCGAGATGGCATCCAATGAGGCACCGTGAAAGCTTTCCCACATCGAAATGGTTTTGTGCCGCCCGGTCGCATAGCGCGCCAGTTTTAAGGCCATGCCGATTGCATTGGTACCGCCAGGAGCGAATAACATTTTATTGAGCTGCCCCGGCGCCAATTCCGCCAAACGACGCGCCAAATCAATCGCCGTTTGATTTGTGTAGCGCCGCGGACAAAATGGCAACGTATCCAACTGCTCTTTGATCGCTTCAACCACTTTGGGATGGCCATAGCCAACTTGGTGTACGCTATTGCCATGAAAATCCATGATTTGGCGGCCTTGGGTATCTTCCAGATAAATCCCGTTGCTATGCGTCAAAACGTTCAAACAGGGGCTCGATAACGATTGATGCAAAAAATATTGCGCGTCTTGCGCAAGCAGGTCTTGGGTTGAGGCATCAATATGGGCCGCCGACCAAGCTGCCCGTTGAGGCGATAGGTTGACATCGCCCTCAGACACGCTGGCTTTCGGTTTTAGGGAATATTTTTGCGCCATTTTAACCGCCCAATGTTGAAAATTGATCCCGCCAGCTTAAACCTGCCTCTGTTTTGGATTTGGGGCGGTATTCGCATCCGAATGCCCCCTCATATCCCAAAGCTTGAAACTGAGGCAGTAAAACGCCGTAGTCAAGCGTCCCTGGAAACGGTTCGGCGCGCTGCTCTGCCGCTGCAATTTGAATGTGGCCAATTTTATCGACATAGCGTGAAAAATGTTCCAATAGATCCCCGCTTTGGGTGAACACATGGTAACAATCAAACATAATTTTTAACCGCGGATTGTTGACCGCGTCCAAAACTTGACCGGCCTGCTCAAGGGTCCGCAAAAAATACCCGGGCAATTGTTCTTCACACACCGGTTCAATCACAATGTTTAAAGTCGAATGATCCAGCGCATATTCAAGATTTTCAACAAAGGTCTCAAATGCGTCTGGCGTCTCCTCACTGAGGCCTGACAGAATATGCAACGCCTTGGCTTCGATTTCTTGCGCAAGCCTCGCTGCCTCCCGAATGTCGTGTTGCGCAAT